>CAKQPR010000011.1 GCA_934270565.1 uncultured Clostridia bacterium
AGACGCTCAAAATCTTTTTCGTTACTCTTCTTATATCGCTTCCGCTCGGGCTTCTGATCGCGTTCGGGTCGATGTCGAAGTTCAAACCGCTCAAATGGTTATGCACCACGTTCGTATGGATTATTCGCGGAACGCCGCTTATGCTTCAACTTATCGTCGTGTATTACGGTCCGGGACTTGTTTTCGGCGCGGGCGTGGGACTTAACGCGTACCTGTCCACGTTCATAACGTTCGGAATCAACTACGCGTGCTATTTCTCCGAGATCTACCGCGGCGGAATTCAGAGCGTGCCGAAAGGTCAGTTCGAAGCGGGGCAGGTTCTCGGAATGACGAAGTCGCAAATCTTTTTCAAAGTCATTCTGTTGCAGGTTATAAAGCGTATCGTGCCGCCTATGAGCAACGAAATCATCACGCTCGTCAAAGACACTTCGCTTGCGAGAATCATAACGTTCTACGAACTCATATTCTACGCGCAACGCTACATCAAAAACGGCGGACTTTTGTGGCCGTTGTTCTATACGGCGGTGTATTACCTCGCATTTACGGCGGTGCTTACGCTCTTCTTCCGTTGGCTCGAAAAGAAACTCGACTATTTTAAGGTGTGATTATGGCGTTTTTGGAAGTAAAAGGAATTAAAAAGAATTTCGGCGAAACCGAAGTGCTTAAAGGTATCGATTTCAACCTCGAAAAGGGCAAAGTCTTATCTATAATCGGCTCGTCGGGGAGCGGAAAAACCACGCTTCTGAGGTGCATGAACTACCTCGAAAAAGCGGACGAAGGAACGATCACTTTGGACGGCGAAACGCTTTTCGAAGGCGGCAAAGAGTACGGCGAAAAGGAACTTCGAGACAAGCGACTTCGTTTCGGGCTTGTGTTTCAGTCGTTCAATCTGTTTCCGCAATATAACGTGCTCGGCAACGTGACGCTCGCGCTCAACCTTGCGAAAAAATCGGAAATTAAATCGTCAGACCTGCCGCGCGCCGAAAAAAAGAAACTTCTTCGCGACGCGGAATCCGATAACGAGGCTTACGCTATGGAAATCATCGAACGCGTGGGACTTACGGAAAAAGCGAAGAACTATCCGTGCGAGCTTTCGGGCGGACAACAGCAACGTGTCGCGATCGCGCGAGCTATGGCGCTTAAACCGGACGTGCTTTGCTTCGACGAACCGACGAGCGCGCTCGATCCCGAACTTACCGGCGAAGTGCTCAAAGTAATCAAGGGGCTCAAAACCGGCGATCGGACGATGATAATAGTAACTCACGAAATGGAGTTTGCCCGCGCTGTTTCCGACAAAGTCATTTACATGGCGGACGGCAAAATCGAAGAAGAGGGCGAGCCCGAACAGGTTTTCGGAGCGCCGAAGTCCGAAAAACTCAAAAATTTCCTTGCGGCGAGAGGCGATAATGAATAACGGTCATCACGCGGACGAAACCGCGCTTTACGAACTTATAGCAAAAGTCGGTTCGGCGAAAGAGGCAGAAGACCTTTTCGCGGATTTATGCACGATGAACGAGATTGCGGCTATGGCGCAACGGCTCGCGGCGGCGAAACTTCTGCTCGAGGGTAAAACCTACGAGCAGGTTATTGCGGCAACGGACATTTCTTCCGCTACGCTTTCGCGCGTGTCGAAGTGCGTCAAGTACGGTAAGGGTTATAATAAATTTTTGTCGAGAGAGGGCGAAACCGAATAAAACCGCCCGAAATCGGGAACGATTACCGTATGAGAAAATCGACGGTAAGCGTGGAAACGATAAAGCAGCAGGTGACCGATCTTGTCGGAAAATCCGTGAAAGTCAGCGTAAATCGCGGAAGAAACAAGGTCGTCAGATACAAGGCGAACGTCAAAGGCGTTTATCCGGCGGTTTTCGTTCTCGAAATTCTTAACTGCAAGTCGCTCAGATCCATGTCGTGCAGTTACAACGACCTTATTTGCGGCGATATAAAGATTTCGCCCGAAAAGAAGGTCGCGGAAAGTTCTGCCGAAAAAACGCAGACCGTATGACGGTTATCTGGCATTATATAATATAACGAACAGCGAAGCGCGGGCAACCCCCGCGTTTTTCGTTTTAAATAATTTTGTCATAATTGCGGACGCGGTAATATAGAATATAGTGTTATATCAGTTTTTTGGAGGTCGCAAATGGCAATCGAGCCCGTATTCGAAACGGTAAAAACCGATTCGCGCACATATCTCGGCGCAGTTCAGACGGTGGTGGAGGCGCGCCTTCTCCCGCCGGCGGGAACGATAATCGCGCGAGTTCTGACTATAGCGCCGTCGGTGGAGAGCGAGCCGAGCGAAGCCTTTACGGGCGAAGTGAGGTTTGCGGGGAAGGTGAAATTCAAGGTTCTGTTCGTGGGCGACGAGGGAAAGTGCCACGAAACGGAATATACCGCGGATTTTTCGGATAAGCTGCAAAGCGATTCGATTTCCGCGGGCGTTATGCCGGTGATATCGTCCGAAGTCCTCGACGTGGACGTCACGGGCGTAAGCGGCGGTGAGCTCAAGCTTGCGGCGGTCGTGGAAACCAAAATCCGCGCGGACGAAGGTAAGGAAATCAAGTACCTCGGTGGAGCCGATACTTACGTCGAAGAAACCGAAGCCGCTTATGCGCGGCTCGTGGCGAGAGGCAAAGCGAGCGCGGAATATTCCGCTTCGGTCGAGAACGTAAAGATACGTTCTATTATGCTTGCCGAGCACAAAATCGTGATAAACGAGCGCAGCGCGGGCGCGGATTCGGTACGCGCTTCGGGCGTGATTATAAGCGATATCTGCGGCGAAACCGATGACGGACTGATCGCGTCCTACCGCGTCGAAACGCCTTTTTCGGAAGAGTGGGGAGCGGACGGCGCGAGCGTAGGCGACGCGGTTTTCGTTCGGGCGAACGTTACGGGCAAAGAATCGCTCGAGTCTGACGGCGAAACGTTTGCGATCGATCTTAACTACACGGTCGATTTCGGATACGCCGTGTATGCGCCCGACAGAGTTAAACTCGTATGCGATCTGTTTTCGCCCGATCGGGAACTGCTCACGACCGCGGAAACGGCTTCCGTGGCGGTTGCGAAAGGCAGCTATACGATTTCGGACAGGGTGGAAGGCAACGTTACGCTCGAAGTGAATATGCCGCTTGCCGACAATATTCTTGCGGCGACCGGAACGCGGCTTACCGTCACGAATCTGCTTGCGGGAGACGGCGAAGTTCTCGTCGAGGGAATAGTCAGCGGTAGCGTGATTTATTACAGCGCCGAGGACAACGTGACTTCGAGCGCGCTCGTGGAACTGCCGTTCTCGCTTACCTCGCGGCTCGACGGAGCGGCGGCGGGCGACGAGCTTTGCGGCAAAGGTATCGTTACGGCTACCGCGCTCAAGATCCGCAGGGGAAACGAAATCGATATCAAAGCGGATATCGCCGTGGAGATCGAATCAAGCCGCTCGGAAAATATCGTTGCGATTACCGCCGTTGAAGAGGGCGAAGAGATCGTCAAACCGTCCGCAGCGTTCTCGATACACGTCACGAAAAAGGGAGAAACGCTGTGGGAGGCCGCCAAAGCGCTGGGCGCTACGCCGGAGACGATTATAAGTCAGAATCCCGACCTCGCGCAACCGTTCGACGGCGGCGAAAGAATAGTCGTATACAGACATTTAAGCGAATAGTTTAATTCGTGTAAATCCGATAAAGAAACAAATATCCCCCACCGGAGTGGGGGATATTTACTCGTATGTGCGGCGGGATTTATGACCGAACCTTATTTTTCGGGGGGGGAGAGTCGGTGAATTGTTTTCTGTATTCGAGCGGAGACATACCGACGTGCTGTTTGAAAAAACGGCTGAAATAGAACGGGTCGTCGAAGTTGCAGGTAAGCGCGACGTCGGCGATCGGGTTTGTGGTGGACGCGAGTATGTTTTTTATTTGGGCGAGTTTGACGGAAATGGCGTACTGCCACGGCGGGGTGTTCGTTGCGCGCTTGAATTTGCGGATAAAGGTTTGCACCGACATATGGCACATATCCGCGTAATCTTTGATGCTTTTTGCGGCGAAGGGATTGAGTTCCATTTCGGAAACGGCGGGCGCGATGTCCGAGTCGGAGCCGGAGAGGTCCGAAGTCTTATCCGAAATTATTTGAAAAATATTCAGAAGCGCGATCAGGCGTCGTGTGGGGCGCTCGAACGGCTCGGTTTTGAAATCCTCGAGAATACGGACGAAAAAGGCGATCGCCTCGGGACAGACGCCGGTACGGATCGCGGAAATGCGGTCGTCGGGCACGTTGAGGTCGAGCGACGCGAACACGTTTTTAATATCCGTGCCCTTGAAATAAACATAGTACCGCTCATTCGTTTCGTCGGCGAAATAGTATAGGGTGCGGTTGACTTCGGGCGGAATAAAAACGAAACCTCCGTCCGAGACCTCGCGACTTACGCCGTTTTCCGAAAAGCGGACGGTGCCTTTGTGCTGATAAACGAGCAGATAATCGTGGTTGTCGTCGCGGTACGAGTAATTAAGGCTCGTCTTATGCGAGACGAAAAATCCGACGTTTGTGACGAGCAGCGGTTCGTTTTCGCCGCCTTTCTGCAACTGTTCGGGGAGATAGAACGCGCTCGTTCCGTAATTTGTTTTCGATTTATTAGCCATATCGAAATTATACCACGAATAAGGCGTAAAAGCAACGGTTTAATAGAAAATTGATAAAAAAGTCCATTTTATTGAAAACAATGTCTATGGACTTACGGGGCGCAAAATTGTATAATGTTCGTATGAGCGAAGATTTTTACGGCAGAAAGTTTATAAAGGCAACGCGCAACTACGCTACATATGAAGAAAATGTGCCCGCCCCGATTTTCAGGCGCAGATTTGAGTGCAAAAAAGTGCAAAAAACAACCGTACTTATTTGCGGGCTCGGTTTCTATCGTATATTCATAAACGGCAGCGAGTTCACGGACGGCGCGCTTGCGACGCACGTTTACAATCCCGACGATCTGCTTTACTACGATCGTTACGACGTTACGAAATACAAGAGAGACGGCGAAAACGTAATCGTCGTTATGCTCGGCAACGGTTTTCTGAACAATATCGGCGGCGGGGTCTGGCAGTTCGACGAAGCGGCTTTCCGCGACGCGCCGAAGTTTGCGATAAACGTTTATGCGGACGGACAACTTCTTTTTGAGGCGGACGAAAAATTCGTTTGCCGACCGTCGGCGATTCTTTTTGACGATATGCGTTCGGGTGAAATTTTCGACGCGCGGCTTTACGACTCTTCGGCGCTCGGAACGGACTGCGACGAAACGGGGTGGACGAAAGCGCTCCCCGCGTCGGCGCCGAAAGGCGAAATGCTCGAGTATAGCGGCGAAAGAATACGGTATTTCGAGACGATCGAGCCGAAAAGCGTCGTTCGCAAGGGCAATAAGTTCGTTTACGACTTCGGGAAATGCGTTTCGGGCGTGTGCAGACTTAGAATCCGCGGGAAGCGCGGCAAAACGGTTTCGCTCGTGCATTGCGAAATGGTCGACGAGAGAGGAGAGCCGTATCTCGACAACATCACGTTCCCTAAAACACGCAAAGGCAGGTTTCAGCGCGTCGATCTTGTTTGTTCGGGCGGCGACGACGAGTATCTTCCGTCGTTTACGTACTTTTGCTTCCGCTACGTATCGGTGTTCGGAGTATCGGATGCGGAGAGGGACAACCTATCGCTCGAAGCGGTCGTCATGCACGCGGACATAAAGACGGCGGGCGGATTTAATTGCGACGACGAAATCGCGAACAAAATACAGAGTATGGTTCGCTCGTCCGACCTCTCGGCGTTTTTTCACTTCCCGAACGACTGTTCGCACCGCGAGAAAAACGGCTGGACGGCGGACGCGGCGTTGTCGATCGAGCAAATGCTGCTCAACTTCGACGCCGGCAACCTTTTCGCGGAATGGTACAGGTCGATAGTTGCGGCTCAGCGTGCCGACGGAGCGGTGCCGTGCATAGTGCCGACTTCCGGTTACGGTTTCAGCTGGGGAAACGGTCCGGCGTGGGACAGCGTGATTGCCTATATTCCGTACTACCTCTACAAGTATTACGGCGATCGCAAAATTTTAGAGCTCGCGGCGCCCGCGCTCGGAAAGTACGTTTCTTACCTCGGAACGCTGAGGAAAGCAAATGGACTGATCGAGAAGGGGCTTTCGGACTGGTGTGAAGTCACGGACGACGATACGTTTTCATGCTCGTCGTCGCTCGAATCGGTATCGACGCTCGTTGCCGCCGACATCGCGGCAAAAGCGGAATTTCTGTTGTCGCGGGTTGACGGGTTCGGCGAAGCCGCCCGAGAAGCGGGCAAGCTCAACGGCGAACTTATAGCGGCGTTCCGCGCGAAGAGGATACATAAAAAAGCGCTGAAAACGACGAATTTCACGCAGTGCGTTCAGGCGATGGCTATAGAGTTCGGAGCGTTTGCGCCCGAAGAGAAAGCCGCGGCGGCGAAAAACCTCGCCGAACTCGTGCGCGCTCAGGGCGAGAAAATGAAAATCGGCGTATGGGGTTCGCGAGTTCTGTTTCGTGTGCTTGCCGATTACGGGTACGCCGACCTTGCGTGGAAAGCGATTACGCGCACCGACGAGAAATCTTATGGCTATATGGCGGAAAGGGACTGGAACACGCTTTGGGAAAAGATCGTGCACGCCCCGAAAGATATGCGCTTCAAGTACAGTCGCAAAAGCAGGTGTACGTCGTACAATCATCATTTCTGGGGCGACGTTTCGGCGTTTTTTATACGTTACGCGTGCGGAATAAACGTAAATCCTTACGGAGACGATCCGTCGGAAGTGCTCGTAGCGCCGAAATTTGTGTCCGAACTCGGGTTTGCGGAAGCGGAGTACTGCCGAGGAAGCACTCGGGTTTCGGTCAGATGGGAAAGACGCGACGGAAAAATTTTCCTTACGGCGATGGCGGGAGCGGACGTTAAGCTGATAATCGACGCGCCCGAAGCGGAAGTAACGATAAAACAAGAGGACAAAAAGCAAAATATATAAGGAGACGAAAAAAATGAAGAGGTTAAAGAGAGTACTTGCAGCCGCGCTTTGCGGCATAACGGCTTTTACGGGTCTTGCGGCATGCGGCGGAAACGGCGACGTCGATCCCGCTACCACGCTTTATATCGCGAACTACGACGGAGCGGCGGGGCATACGTGGCTCGATTATTTCATCGAGGAGTACAAAAAGGTCGAGCCGACCGTTACGATTGCGCCGATAAACAAGAAGGAAGAGTTTTCGGGCGATGCCGTAATGACGACTATGCCGAACGACGTTTACGATCTGTATTTCACCGATCACAGCAGCTATCATACGTTCGTGGCTTCGGGCGTAATCGCGGATATTACCGACGCCGTAACAGAAAAAGTCTACGACGAAAACGGCGAGCTTTCGACCGAAGCGGGCGTAAAATCGATCGCGGATATACTTTATCCCGAAAT
Source organism: uncultured Clostridia bacterium (assembly GCA_934270565.1). Taxonomy (GTDB): domain Bacteria; phylum Bacillota; class Clostridia; order Christensenellales; family Pumilibacteraceae; genus UBA10677. The sequence continues at coordinate 7,451 of CAKQPR010000011.1, forward strand.
GCGCGAATTTTACGGTATAACGAACGGCGAAACGACGAGTTATTACGGGCTTCCGACCTTCTATCCGATCTCGGGAATAACTTACGACGCCGACCTGTTCAACGAGAGAAAGTGGTTCTTCGACAGAAACGGCAAAATCGGCGTGACGAACACCGATCCGAACTTGGGCCCCGGACCGGACGGCGATTATACGACTACCGCGGATAACGGCGAGCCCGAAACGTGGGGTGATTTTCTCACGCTTTTAAGGCGTATCAAAGCGAGCGGTAACGTTACGCCTTTCACTTGGGCTGGGGCGTATATCTATCAGCGTCAGTATTTTCTCAAGGCGGCGCGCGCCGCATACGAGGGCAAAAACAACGCCGATTTGTGGAACACGCTCAACGGAACGGACAGCGTTCTCGGCGAAATCACAGAAGAGAACGCTTATAAACTCATAGATCAGAACGGAGTGAAAGCCATGCTTACCGCCGCAAAGGACATCGCGGGTGACACGGACAATTATTCGGAAAACGCGTTCAAGGGCGCTACGCAAACGCATACCGCCGCCGAGGAAGAGTACGTCTATTCGATAAACACCAACAAGCGTATTGCCATGCTGCTCGAGAGCAGTTACTGGGAGAACGAAGCCCGCGGCGTGTTCGCCGATATGGAAGAAATTCAGAGCGAGTGGGGCTACGGCAAGCGCAATTTCAGAATGATGAATATGCCGCGGTTCGCGGGGCTTGACGGTATACCCGATCAGACTAACGAAAAACAGACCTATTACGGCGACGCGTCCACTAAATTTCTGGCGGTGAGCGCGAATTCGACGAAGAAAGATATGGCGAAAAAGTTTATTCAGTTTATCCATTCGCGCAAAATGCTTTCGGCGTTCACCACGATTTCGGGCACGTTCAGACCGTTCGATTACGAAATAACCGCCGAAGAGAAGGCGACCGCCACGCCGTTTATGCAGAACCTTATGGACAAGGTTCTCGGCGCAAATTCCGAAGTCGTGATAGCGGAAGAATATTCGGCGTTTATCCGTTATCGCAGCGATTCCGTCTGGGATATAGCGGCAAAGGTAGGATCTCAGGAGTTTCACGAGCCGATGAATTACCTCAAAACGCCCGCTTCGACCGTAAAAGCTTACTTCGACGGTATGAAAACGCGTGTCTCGCAAAGCAAATGGACGACCGACTACGGCAAATATGCGGCTTTACGGAACTGACGACGCGTCGGAGACTTGAAATGAAATCGTTAAGCAACGAAAAATTACAGGCAAAGATAAAGGAGAAGCTGTGGTTACTGCTCCTCGTCGGAATTCCGATATTGCAGTTTCTGCTGTTGTTCGTATGGGTAAAGATAGATTCGGTCGTGCTCGCGTTTCAGGAGTATACCGGCAATCCGTCAAGCGAATTCGTGTTTGCGGGTATGAGCAACTTCGCCGAAGTCTTTTCGTCGATCTTCGTTACCCGCGAACTCGGGAAAATGTTCCTCAATTCGATAAAGGTTTACCTTATCGGGTTTGCGTTTTTCCCGATTCATATCCTTGTAGCCTACATTATCTGGTACAAAGTGCCGCTTGCGGGCGCGTATAAGGTGATACTTTACCTTCCGTCCATTCTCCCCGGAATGGTTTTCACGCTCGCGTACAAGTATTTCCTCGAGCTCGGGCTTCCCGTTCTTACGGCGAATCCCGCTTCGGGCGAACTTCTTTACAACCCGAATTCCGCGTTCTTCGCGCTTATGTTCTATCAGGTGTTTATGGGACTGCCGAGCGGGCTCGTAATCTACCTCGGAACGATAAGCGGCGTAAACGAATCGGTCGTCGAATACGCTCGGCTCGACGGGCTCGGAATGTTCGGACAGCTCTGGCACATAGTACTGCCGCATATTTTCCCGACCGTTTCGGCGTTTATCGTTGCTGGCGTTTGCGGAATACTTACCGCCGACTGCGGACTGTACTCGTTCTTCGGCGAAAACGCGCCGTCCAAGCTCCACACGATAGGCTACCATATGCAGGTGTACACGCTGAAAGGCAAGCGGTACTATCCATATCTGTCCGCGCTCGGTCTCGTGATTACCGCCGTGGCGATCCCCGTCACGTTCACCGTCCGCAGACTGCTCGAAAAATACGGACCTTCGGAGGACTGATATGGCAAAGAAAAACAAAATCAAACATATGTCCGTCGCTTCGTGGGTGTGCTTCGCGTTCCTGCTCGTATATTCGATCTGCCTTATCGGGATTCTCTACTGGGTAGGGATTTCCTCGCTCAAACACCGTTTCGACTTCCGCGAAAACGTTTTCGGGTTTCCGTCGCCTAAATGGGGCGTGTACTTCAAGAATTACTCGAACGCGTTCCGTTTGTTCCGCGTTCCCGTGATAGACAAGGGCGTACCGCGCGACGTGTACCTGCTCGAAATGCTTTTCAACTCGTTCGCGTATGCGCTCGGTTGCGCTATCGCTGCGACGTTCTGTCGGTTTTTCGTGGCTTACGCGTGCGCAAAATACAAGTTCTTCGGCTCGAAAGCCATTTACGCGATAGTCATCGTTCTGATGATCATACCTCTCGTCGGATCGCAAGCCGCCGAAATCAAAGTCGCGATCACGCTCGGACTTTACGACAGCATAATAGCGCAGTGGTTTATGAAATACTCGTTCCTCGGAATGTATTTCCTCGTGTTCTACGGAATAATCAAGGGAATAAGTCAGGACTTCTGGGACGCGGCTTCGCTGGACGGCGCGGGGCATGCGGCGCTGTTGTTCAAAATCTATATCCCCATGTGTTCGACGAGCATTTTCGGCATCTGCATAATGCAGTTCATAGGTTTCTGGAACGAGTGGGGCACGGCGCTTTACTATCTGCCGACGCACCCCGTCGTCGCTTACGGACTTTACAAAATTCAGTTCTCGACGTACACCGACATAACGCTCCCGATGAAGTTTGCCGCGTGCTTTCTTTCGTCTGTTCCGAGCATAGTTCTGTTTATTCTGTTCCGCGATAAGTTCATGGGCAATATCGCGATGGGCGGACTTAAAGGCTAAAAAATCTCACAGGAGGAGAATATGAAAAAGAAAAAATACAGACTTTTATGCGTTGCGCTCGCGTTCACGCTGCTTGTCGCGGGCTTCGCGATAACGATGAGCGCGGGAGCGGACGACATCGAGCCGATTTTCGACACGGGGTTTGCCGTGACCGATACGCCGATAAATTCCACGGTGGAAGTCGGCGGAGGCAAAGCAACGCTCGGCGGCGAAAATTACGACCTTACCGCGACGGTGACTTATCCCGACGGCAGAAATGCTCCCGCAAATAAGTTCGTAGCCGACGTCGCGGGCGAATACAAAGTGACGTATTCGTTCGCCTTAAACGGCAGAACTTACGAGAAAACCGAAACATTTTTCGTTTATCGCGACGGAAAATGGGCGTTCACGGCGGACGGTTGCGTTCTTACGAACGAAGCGGCTTCCCCGAGTTATATGACGAAAAAGTACTCGGGGCTGGGCGTAAATCCGCGCTCGTCGGGTGCGAAGATCGCCTATAACGGGCTCGTTGACCTCGGAAAAGCGGACAAAACCAAGCCGCTTATCGAGTTCGTTTTCACGCCGCAAAAGGCGGGCGCGGAAGAAATTACCGTAATGAAACTCGTCTTTACCGACGTTTTCGACCCGACCAACACGCTTACTTATTATATACGTTCGGGCTCGACTATCGCGTGGCCGCAGTTTACGCTCGTTTCGGTTTATTCGTCCGGGCAGAGTTTCTACAGAGACAATGTAAACTCGTCGCTTCGAGTTACTCCCGCGGGTTACAACGGTGCTTACGGCGCCGAAGATTCATTTCTGCCGATCGCGCTTTACTACGATTCGGCGAGCAAGCAGGCTCTCGGCTATCCGCACAAGTGGGGCACGCTCGACAGAACGAACCTCAATCTTCTCAACGACCTCGACGACTCCGCGTACTCCGAGTGCGCAAACCCGTGGGGCGGTATGGGCGGCGGGCTTGCGTATGCGAGTATCGAATTCGTCAGAACGACTTCCGCCGACGCGAGTATCCTCATAACCGAATTCGCGGGGCAGAGCTTCGGCGAAGAAAAACTTCCGGACGAAAACGAGACCGTTTCGATCGGCATAAACTACCTCGGTTACGACCCCGACGCATTGCCTAAGGGCGTTGTCGGCGGCAAGTATCCCGCGTTCGAAGCGCTCGCAAGCTCGTCCGTGTACGGCAAAACGGCTGTGAGCGGCGTAATAGCGATCGATCCCGACGGCAACGTCGTTCCGGTTACGGACGGAAAATTCGCCACCGCAAAAGCGGGAATTTATACGCTCGCGTATACCGCGACTTCGCCTTCGGGCAAAACCGCGAAAAAAACGGTGAGCGTGAAAGTAACGAGCGGTTACGAAATGCCGATGAGTTACGAATTCGGCGAAAAGATCGTCTCCCGCTCCAACGTGTTCGACCCCGTGTATCTGTACGAAGGCAGAGCGAGCGGCGGCGAGGGAAAACTTATCGCAGTCAACGGAATTTACGATCCGAGCGGAAACGCCGTAAGCCTTCGTAACGACGGCGGCACCGATTATTTCGTACCCGAAAAAACGGGCGAATATCGCGTTGAGGTTACGCTTACCGACTTTATCGGAAATTCGCAAAAGTTCACGAAAACGATAACCGTAGCGGCGGAAAAGGATGTCGAGATCGTTTCGCCCGTCATTCCGAAAGCGATCAGGGTCGGCAAAACTTTTACCTTCCCCGAAACAATCGCTAAAACCTATACGACGGACGGAATTACGACCGCGCCCGCGGAACTTCGTATAAACGGCTCGGCGGCGCCGCGCGCGTTTATGCCTTCCGGGGCGGGAACGGTGAACGTGTCTTACGTTTACGGCGGAAAATCGCTTGACTTTGCGATCGAGGCGAGAGAAATCACTCACGACGAAGCGGGCTTTATGGCGAAATACTTCTATGCCGAAAACGGTTCGTTCGGCTTCGACGGCGAAAAACTCGCGTTTACTTCGTCCGCGACCGACTCGGAGTGGAGCTTTATCAACCCGATAAATTCCGAACAGATCGCGCTCGTATTCGGGCTCGGCGGCGAATACGCGGGGCTTAGCGAAATCGAGTTTACGATTACCGACGCAAGCGACAAAAGCAACGCGATTGCAGTCGCGGTACGCCGCAACGCAGACGGTTATACGCTCGCGGCGAACGGCGGAACGGTTTGCGGAGTTCATTCGCCCGCGACCGCCGACTTCGGCTTTTCGATCGACGGCTTCACGTCCGCTCTCAAAGCTCAGGACGGAAGCGAAATCGCCGTAATCACACGCCGCACGGACGGCGAGCCGTTTACGGGATTCAAGGGAGACGCGGTATACCTTACCGCACGGACTCGCACCGACGGATCGGAAACCGTAAAAACGACGATCGCGCGTATAAGCAGTCAGGCGATCGACAACGCCGATTTCGACGCGGCGGCTCCCACTGTCGTAATGAAGGACGAACCGAACACAAGGAACGCGCTCAAGGGCGAAACGGTTACGTTAGGGGCGGCTTACGGCTTCGACGTGTTCGACCTTTACGACGTGACTACGACGCTTAAAATCGTTGCCCCGAGCGGAAAAACCGTGTATTCGGGAAGCTGCGCCGAAGACGTGACTTTCACCGCCGAAGAATACGGAACGTACCGTGCGACGTATTCGGCAACCGACGGATCCGGCAACCCGAACTCGTTCGTAAGAACGGTAAACGTGATCGAAAAAACCGCCCCCGTATTGTCTTTTGACGGCAAATACCCGACGAAAGCCAAAGTCGGCGCGACGGTAAAACTCGCGAAAGTCAAAGTTACCGACGACAGCGAGACTAAAATTTATTACCTCATAAAGGACGGTTACGGCAATATAGAGGTAGTCGCTTCGACCGAACAAACGCCCGTGCCGAGTTACAAATTCGATCGCGCGGGAACGTATGAAATAACCGTGCTTTGCCGCGACGCGTTCGCAAACGAAGCTTCGATCGGCTACGAACTCACGATCGGCTAAGGAGGAGAGTATGAAAAAGAAAAATTTAATCGGGCTTTTGCTCGCGATAATCATGGCGTGCGTTTCGCTCGCGGGGTGCGGCGGAAAAACCGAACCCGACAACGCGACGAAAAGCGGCGATTACCTTGTCAGAAACTTTAAAAGCGACTATTCGATACTTATTCCGACCAACGCTTCGGGAGTATTGCGTATCGCAGCGGACGAGCTGAAAAACTTTATCTACGACGCTTCGGGCTGCGAACTAAAAATCGTTACCGACGGCGAAAAAACGGACGGCAAAGTGATTTCGCTCGGCAAAACGAGCGTTTCTGACGGGATCGGTCTCGACGCGCCGTTTGCCGAATACGGCGACAGCGGATATAAAATTCAGACTTCGGACGAGGGGATTTCGATCCTCGGCGGGTCGGACACAGCAACGCTTTACGGCGTGTACAAATTTCTTGGATACCATATCGGTTTCAAGGCTTATTCCACCGATCACGTCACCTACAAAAAGGCAACCACCGTGCCGCTGTGGAATTTCAATGACTTTTCGTTCAAACCCGATATGCCCGTAATAAACGTTGCGGGCAAGGAAACGGACGACGTAACGAAAATCGTGAATTGCGCCCGTATGGGGCAGATATCGGGCTACTGGATGGGTTACACGTTCGACGGAATGTTTTTCGGCGGCGGACTCAACTGCCACTCGGCGTTCAAGCTCATACCGCCTTCGCAGTATTACGACGCACATCCCGAATGGTTCAACGCGAACGCGGAAGGCGAGCGCAAAAAAGAAAACCTCTGCCTTACCAATGAGGCTATGCGCGCCGAGTACGTCTCAAACCTCAAGAAAATCATCGAAAGCAATACGGGATCGCAGTATTTTATGCTCGGGAACGAGGATAACCGCACGGTTTGCAAGTGCGGAGTATGTACCGAAGCGGGCAGCAACTACGGCGGCGCGAGCGGCGTTTACGCGCGTTTCCTCAATGCGGTTTCGGACGATATCGACGCATGGATCGCCGAGAATTACCCCGAACGCGTCGGACGCGTTTTCCTCTGCGGGCTCGGTTATTTCGGCTACGTCGAGCCGCCCGTAAAGGAAGTAAACGGCGAGTACGTTCCCGCGCACGAGTCGGTTAAACTCAAACCGAACGTGTTTATCGAGTACTGCACTCACGACGGCTGTCAGCGCCATGCGATCGACGATCCCGCCTGCGAAACGAACAAGACGATCCGCAAGCAGCTCGAGGGGTGGAGCGCGGTTTGCGACAACCTTATGATTTACACCTACAACCACAACTACCGCGACTACTATCTGTATTTCAACAACTGGAGCTCGATGCAGAGCAATATGAAGTTCTTCAAGAAGATCGGCGTCAAGTATTTCTACGTTCAGAGTTCGGCTTCCTCCGGCAAGCCCGCCGATCCGCTTATGGAGCTCAAACAGTACCTGTACGTCGAACTCGCAAAGGACGTAAACGCCGATTTCGATACGCTCGTAGACGATTTCATAACGAATTACTACGGCGCGGCGGCAGATAGCGTGAAAAAGTTCTACACCGATCTGCGCGCGAACTTTTCGGTCATGGAAACGATCGCCGGCAAGAGCTGCGTGGGAATTTATCCGTATATGTTCAACGACTGGCGAGAGAAAAAGTACTGGGATTACAACTGGCTCGCGAATGAAATCGCCGTACTGAAAGACGGCATTGAAAAGGCAGAAGCGGTAGGGTATTCCTCCGCGGACGAAAAGAGGATAACGAACGCGCTCATAGAAATGCTCGTTCCGCTACAGTACCGCACGATTCAGCACTATTCGGCGTACTTCTCGACCGAGGGGCTCGCAGCGGCGAAAAAGGAATACCTCGATAACTGCGCCCGCGCGGGAATTACAAGCAAGTCCATGTTCATAGCAGACACTTCGATCGATCAATTCTGAAAAAACAAGGAGGTTAAGATGATGAAAAAAGTAATGAAAAAGCTCGTAATAGCGCTTCTGGCGGTTTGCATGGCGTTTGCCGTCGGGTGCGGCAAGGACCCGGGCGGACCGGGCGGCCCGAGCGAACTCGTGCTCAACTCTACGGCGGTTACGCTCGAAAAGGGCGAAACGTTCTCGCTCAAAGTCGCGGACGCCGAAACCCTTACGCTCGCGTTCTCAAGCTCGGCCGAGACCGTCGCTACGGTCGCTTCGGACGGCACGATTACCGCGATAGGCGCGGGCAGCGCGACGATCACCGTTTCGGCGGGCGAACTCAGCGCGACCTGTTCCGTCACGGTAAACGAAGAGAAAATCTATTCGCTCTCGCTCGACCGCACGTCGGCAGTGCTCGGCGTGGGCTCGAATATGAGGATCGAAGCGCTCCCGACGCTTAACGGCGAAGCGCACGATTCGACGGTAGAGTGGAGCGTAACGGCGGGCGGAGAACAGACCGATATAGTTACGTTCGTCGCGGATAAAAACGTGATCACGATTACCGGAGCAAAAGCGGGCGAAGTTATCGTTACCGCTTCGGCGAACGACTGCTCGGCAAACGCTACGGTAACGGTAGCGGCTTATGCGGGCGATTACGAGGACGCAGACAGCGATCAGGAATACATTCTCGACGACAACCGTATCGCGACAATGCTCGCCGACGAAAATACGAACTGGGCGGGCAAAAAGGCGATTTCGCTCTGGTCGAGCGATTTCGGATCGGTGTTCTACGATACCGCCGCGAACGCGACCGCGCTTTACTATGCGAGCGAGACTTACGAAGAAGAGGGCGAGGAAAAGACCCGCTACCCCAAAGCATACCTTAAATCCGATATTTTCGAAAAGGCTGTCGATGCGGGATATACCCACGTCACCGTAAGAATAAGCGGAAGAGATTACGATTTCTGGGGCGCGATAGGTTCGGGCGAAACGGCAATTGCCAACGCGGCTAAAGCTTCGCCGTTCGAAAAAACAATGCCGATTTCCGATCTTTCGGACGGAGCGGGTAAATACTCGTTATGGGTTACGACGAGCGGCTGGTGGATGAGCTCTCACTTTATGTGCGTCGAATCGGTTGTATTCTCGCACCCGATCAAAGACATTATAGACGGTGTAAAGGATAAACTTTCCGATCCCGCGACGAATTACGCGACTATCGAAAGTTTGCTTCCGTTGTGGTACGGCTCGGCAAACGTTTCCATTGACGAATATGGCGTGAAACTTACCCAGACCGCAAACGGCGGCGAGGCTGCCTTTAATTCCGACTTTATCGCCGAAGCCGCAAAGGCGGGCTACGATTCGGTGAGCGTTTCGTTCGCTTCCGCAAGCGAAAACCGAGAGCCGTGGCTTGTGGTTTCGGGCGCAAACGGCAGACTTTACGACGCTCGTCCTTCCGCGGTCGGAGCGGTGCAGTCGCTCGACATAGCGCTTGCCGATATTAAAAAGTCGGACGGAACGTACTCCCTGTCGTTTGCCGTAGCGGGCGGTTGGAGCGGCGTTTACAACGACTTCAATATGGTAATATCCGAGGTTAAGTTCGGACACGTAATAGCGGAGAAAGTCGCGGCGGCAAAAACCGCGCTTAACGATAAAACAACAAACTTTGCAACCGAAGCATATCTCCCGCTGTGGACGGCAACGAGCCCGATCGCTTACGACTCGGGAGCGAACGCGATTACCGTTGCATACGACGGCTCGGCTTCGATCCGTAGCGAACTTATCGCGGCGGCGGTAGAAAAGGGATATACGCATATAACTGTTAAGGCGAAAGCGATAGGTTTCTCGGATTTCTGGTTCAAAGTATACAGCGGCGAAACGATGCTTAACGCACTGTCGAATTACGGGACTGAATTTACCGGATCGTTCGAACTCAGTAGCCTCCGCGGTACGGACGGCAATTATTCGCTTAAGTTCTCGACCGGCGGTTGGTGGAAAAACTGTTTCCTCGGAATATCGTCCGTCACGTTCTCGAACCTCGTAGAGGAAACTCTCGCGGCGGCGAAAACGGCGCTTGGCGACAAGACCACGAACTTCGCAACCGAAGCTTATCTGCCGCTGTGGACGGCAACGAGCGAAGTAGCGTACAACGCTGCCGAAAGCGCTATTACCGTTAAATATGCCGATAATGCAATCGGTACTCTTAACGGCGAGCTACTCAAAGCGGCGGTCGAAAAAGGCTATACGCATATCAACGTAAAGGCAAAGGGAATCGGATACAACGACCTTCGGTTGAGTGTGAAAAATGCGTCGGAAGAGGTTGTCAACAGCGGGGCAACAAAGACTTATACAGCGGTTATCGAGCTTTCGAAGTTCAAAGGGAATTCGGGTGCGTATACATTAGGCTTTACCTCGACAGGTTGGTGGGGCGGATGTTTTATCGGTATCGAATCGATTACGTTCTCGAATCCCGCGATTGATATTGCCGAGGGGCTTAAAGATAAAACGACGAATTATGCTTCTCCGAAATACTTGTCTTGCTGGACGGCGACGAGTTCGCTTAATTACGATTATGGCGAAAACGCTGTCACTATTCGGTACGACGGTTCGGGTGCGCTTAGCGGCGAGTTACTCAAAGCGGCGGTCGAAAAAGGGTACACGCATATAACGGTTACGGCGAAGATGATTACTACAGGCGATCAAATATACGATTTCTGGTTTGCTATAAGTAAGCATGCCGCCGATGAAACCGCGCTCGCAGAAGCTAAAAAAGCAACTCCGTTCACCGCGACGGTATCGCTTGCAGACTTGCGCGAAGATGACGGAAGTTATTCGATTGCGTTCACGACCGGCGGTTGGGGGCAGGCCTATCACTATATAGGTATCGAGTCCGTTACGTTCTCGAATCCCGTAGCCGACGCGATCGAAAACGGACTTGCGACCGAGGGCACGAATTTCGCGACGGGTGAATATCTTAACCTATGGAGCACCGCGACAAATTCGATTTCTTACGACTCTACGGAAATGTGCATAAAAACCGCTCACGGTTCAGAATTGAGCATCGATAGCAAATTGCTCGAGGCGGCTGCAGAAAAGGGATATACTAAAATGAAGGTGACGGCAAAAGCGATCGGAGGGTTCGATTTTTGGTTTTCTATAAGTAAGCACGCCGACGATGAAACCGCGCTTGCAGAAGCTAAAAAAGTAACTCCGTTCACCGCAACGATAGCGCTTGCAGACTTGCGCGAAGATGACGGGAGTTATTCGGTAGTGTTTTCGACCGGCGGCGGTTGGAGCGGCGACCACTTCCTCGGCATATCGTCCGTTACGTTCGAAAAGTAACGACATATTCGTTTTCCGCTCGGTCGACAGTGTCCGATCGGGCGGGGAGCGAACGCAAACATACGAGGTAAATTTATGCTTAATATAGTCAGAAACGGCAAAACTGAATATTCGATCCGTATCCCGTCATCGCCCGCGGACTGTGAAAAGTGGGCGGCAGACGAACTTGCTCTTTTCGTGGGCAGGTCGAGCGCCGCAAAGATTGCGACAACGAGCGAAAAGCTAAGCGCGAAACAGATTGTTCTGGGCGAAGCTCCCGACGGCAAAAGCAGAATTTCCGAGCTTAACGATACCGGATTTTGCCTGCAAACGGTCGGCGAGAACGTTTACGTTTACGGAAAAACTCCCGCAGGCACGATGTACGGCGTTTACGAGCTTCTGCATCGGCTTATAGGCTTCGAGCCGTATGCCGCCGACGAAATCTTTTACGAAAAAAAGACGGATATTTCGCTTGCGGAAACGGACGTAATCGACAATCCGTGTATCGAATACCGCGTTATAGGATTTTACGATACCGAACCGAAAGAAATCAGCCGACGTATGCGCAAAATGTGGATGCCGAAGGAGCAAAAACCGGAAAATCCGCAGGATCTTCCGGACGACGAATGGTATCACACGTACTTTTCCACGCTTTTCGCGCACACGACGTTTATGCTTCTTCCGCCCGAGAGAAAGGACGGCGAGCTCGTTCACCCCGAGTGGTACAACAAGGAAGTCAATCAGCTTTGCTGGACCAACGAGGAAGCGACCGACGCGCTCGTCGAGCGGCTCAAACAGAGAATAGTCGAGTGGAAAAACGGCAAAATGTTCCTTATCGGCGAAGAGGATAATTCGAGCTATTGCATGTGCGAAAAATGCCGCAAAGACTACGAAAAGTACGGCGTTGCGGGCGTTCATATCCGCTTTATCAACAGGATCGCCGACAAAATCGAAGCTTGGCGAAAAGAAACCATGCCGGAGCGCGAATTCATGCTCGCTTGCTTTGCGTATCTTCGCGTCAAAAATCCGCCTGTTAAAACCGATCCCGCTACGGGCGAGTACGTTCCGATCGACGAGTCCGTAAGGCTTCGCGACAACGTTGCCGTGTTCAACGCGATCATCGACGCTTGCGGATATCACTCGCTCGACTGCGGTTGCAACCGTGATATAAAGGAGCGGTTCGATAAGTGGAAAGCGGTTTCGAAGCATATGCTCGTGTGGGATTATCACGCCTGCTTCGACAATTTCTTTACCGATATTCACGACTTCCGCAACTACGCCGACTATATCCGCCGCTACGTCGAGTACAATACGAAAATGATTTTCTGCGAAGGCAACGGCTTCTCTCATATGCCGTGGTTTACAGACCTCAAAGCGTATCTGTATACAAAGCTTGCGTGGAATTATCGGCTTGATACGGATAAACTTATCGCCGACTTTTTCGCCGCGTATTTCCGCGAAGCCGCTCCCGAAATGCTCGAATACCTCGCCGAAACCGAAAAGCATTTCGAATACATCGAAAAGCTTTACGAAACGCTCGGACCGCGCGGTTTCCATATGAGTTACGACCTCGCGGGGTATCCCGACGCGCTCACCGAGCGCCACTGGGACAAGAAAACTATAGACAGACTTTGGGAAATTCTCGACCGCGCCGACCGAAAAGCCGCCGCGATTTCAGACCCCGAAACCTGCGAAAAAGTGCTTCGCCGTATAAAAACCGAGCGTTGCGCCCTCGAATACCTCTATATCGAGCTCTATACTTACTACGCGGACGAGGAAGAATTCAATTCGCGCGTCGAACGTTTCCGCGTTCATTGCGCCGAATGCGGGCTCAAACGCCTTACCGACTGGCCGAACGGCAAAACGGTCGAAGATTGCGTCGGAAGATGGCTTTGCCGTTATCCCGCCCGCGACCGCGAACACGAAAAACAATACAAAACAAAATAAAACTATCACCCGCGGGAGAGAAAACCGCGGGTTTATTTATTTTAAAGTTTATGTCGGCCGATTATTTTCTTCAAAGCGGAAAATATTACGATTTTATCGCGCAAAGATACGAAAAGCGGCGCTTTACGATAAGCAAAAAACGTTACAAGACAATAAAATAATGCTTTATTTCGCGGTGACGGGTGTTGTATAATTAAGAAAAGCACAAATAACGTTACTGCGAGATAGAGAATTGTATGTGGATAAAGCGTAAAAAACAAGAGGAAAACGAGGGGTTGCCGGTATTTCGTAAGCGTTTTGCGGTTGCGGAAAAAGTCACCCGTTGCGAGCTGAGAGTGACCGCGACGGGAATTTTCGACGTAAAAATCAACGGTTACGAAATCCCCGACCGCTTCATGCCGGGGTGGACGAACTACCGCAAGCGTATCGACGTTTGCACTTACGATATAACCGATTACGTCGGGAAGGACAACGTTATCGAAATCACGGTCGGAAACGGCTGGTATTCCGGCAAGCTCGGCTACGGCAACAACGTAAACGTTTTCGGTGACGAAAAGCGTCTTTTTGCCGAACTCACGATAACTTGCGCAGGCGGGAAACCCGAAAAGATCGTTACGGACGAGAGCTGGGAAGTTTTCGCTTCGGACGTTGTTTTTGCCGACTTTTTCGACGGAGAAACCATCGACGCGCGCCGTCGCGGAGCGCTCGGCAAAACCGAAAACGCCGTAAAATCAAATTTTTCCGTTCCGCTTACCGAGTATTCGCGCGAACCCGTGCGGGTAATAGGAACGCTCGAGCCGAAGGTAATCTACGCGGACGGAACGACGATACGTTACGATTTCGGGCGGAATTTCGCAGGCGTGATCGCGCTTAAAGCGAAGGGCGAACGCGGTGATAAAATCGTCGCAAAATTCGGCGAAATGCTTGATGTCGACGGCGGAGTGTACACGGCAAATCTTCGGCGGGCGAAATGCACGGACGAATTCGTTCTTTCGGGCGAGGAAGATTATTTCGAGCCGAAATTCACTTATCACGGTTTCAGATACGCGGAAATACGGAAAGCCGAAACGACGGAAGTCAAGGAAGTCGTCGGCGAAATAATATCCCAGAATATAGAATATTACGGCTCGTTCGGGTGTGCGGACGACACGATAAACGGCGTTTACGCAATGGCGCTGAACGGACAGAAAAGCAATTTCGTTTCTATTCCGACCGATTGTCCTCAGCGCGACGAGCGGCTCGGCTGGACTGGCGACGCGGAAGTTTTCTGCAATTCGGCGATGTTCAACGCGAACTGCGACCTGTTCTTCAAAAACTATCTGCGGCTCGTGCGCGACGACGCGTGCGAGGACGGAAGAATTCCGTCGATCGTGCCGTTTTACATGCCGCTTTCGGACAACACCGCGGGCGTCCCGGGGTGGGGCGACGTGATAGCGGTTATGCCGTATTTTCACTATCTGCACTACCGCGACAAATCGGTAATCGAAGAAAACCTGCCCGCCGCTGAAAAATGGATAGGGTATTACCTCACGAAAAGCGAAAACTATCTTACGAAAATCACGAACAACTTCGGCGACTGGCTGTCGCAGGGCGGCGAAACTGACGTAAACGTGATCAATCAATGTTTCTTCGGCTATTCGACGTCGCTCATCGCGAAAATGTGCGAAATCGTCGGGAACGCCGAAAAGGCGGCTTATTATAACGACATCTACGAAAAGTGTAAAGAAGCGTTCAGGCGCGAAGACTACGACGGGGAGAGAATAAAAAGCGACACCCAGACGGCGTACGCGTTCGCGTTTGCGGTCGGATACATAACCCGCGAGGAAACGGCGAAGAGGCTTGCCGCAACCGTTCGCGAAAAGGGCGAAGCGCTCACGACCGGATTTATCGGCGTAAGGTTTATTCTGCCGGCGCTTTGCGAAATCGGCGAAACCGAGCTCGCGTACAGGCTTATCCGCCGCACCGAGTATCCGTCGTGGGGGTATATGCTGTCTCGGGGCGCGACAACGGTGTGGGAGCGGTGGAACGGCTACACGACTGAGAACGGGTTCGAAGATCCCGAAATGAATTCGTTCAATCATTACAGCCTCGGGTCGTGCACGGAATGGCTTTACACATACGTTCTCGGAATAAAGCTGTCCCCCGACACCGAAAAAGTCGTGATTTCGCCGTCGTTCTCACGTTCGCTCGGGTACGCGAAAGGCAAAACCCGTCTTAAAAGCGGCAGAATTTCCGTATCGTGGCGGTATGAAAAAAACCTCGTCAGGCTCGAAATCGAGGCGGACGAGGGCGTGAATTATGAGATTGATTGCGGCGTGAAGCCCGTTTCGATCGAAAAGAACGGAAACGTCACTGTTGCGTGGTTTGCCGATTGATTTGTCATCTATGTTCTCCCCCCCCTGTGGCCGGCTGCGCCTCGGTATTGTGGACGGAGTTGCGGTATTCCATGGGCGAAACGTTGTATTTATCCTTGAATTTCTGCGCGAAAAACGACTGATTGTCGTATCCGACTTTTGAAGCGATCGTAATGACGCTCTGATCGGTGGAGGAAAGAAGGGTGGCGGCGTAAGCGATGCGAAGATCGGTAACGTATTCGATAATCGTTTTGCCGACGTATTTCTTGAAAATCTTGATGAAATGCGAGTGAGAGTACGAGCTGAGCGCAATGATATCGTTTATGCGGAGCGAGAAAACGTCGGGCGTGGAAATCTGTTGCAGAAAGGACAGTATACTTTCGGGGAGCTGCTTTTCAGAGCGGTGTTCGAGATAAATGCCGAGCAGATAAATCACGACCGAGGCGAGCACCGCGCCGACGTGATCGTCGTCCGAATTGAACGCGTTCAGCTTGCACAGGCGCTTGTGGAGTTCGCCGAAAGTTTCGATGCTGAGGTGAACGACGATAGGCTTTTCGTGACGGCAAAGCGCGTCGTAAAGAGAGGGCGAGAGAACGGAGCAGAGTTTTTGAAACTTTTCGTCCGCTATGCAGACGTCTCTGCGCCGGATATCCGCGCTGTCCGAAACGAATCTGTGGACGTGCTGCGGTCCGAGCAGAACGAAATCCCCCGGCATAAGCGGATAATCCGTGCCGTTTACGATATTCGTGCCCGTACCGTCGATCGTGGACGTGAATTCCCAGTCGGAATGACGATGCAGAACGCTGTTGTCGTCCCACAAAAAAGTGTTGATCTCGTCGGGTTGCAATTTCTGAATTATTTTCTTTACGCTCGCGTCTTTCATATCCGTATTTTACCCGTTATCTTCGATTTTGTCAACTTTTCGCGGGCAACACAAGCAAAAAACGTTATTTTTTCTGGGTAATACGCGAGGTAATGTGGCAAAGAGGGCGAAACGCGATAATAAAAAAATGGCGAAGTACAATAAACTACTGATTGAAAAGATAACGCGATAATGATAAAATTTAAATAGTATAAAGGCAAACTGTCCGAAGCGCGCCGTAGAAGCCGCCGAGGAATCGAAAACTATCAGGAGGCAGAAATAAAGATGATGAAGAAACTCAAAGCGTTTATAGCCGTATTTATGGCGGCGATTACGGTCGCGAGCGTTTGCGCTTGCGGCGGAGAGAAAGAAGACCCGACTAAAACATATCTCGACGTAGGCGTGTTCGACGCGGGGCTTGGTACGAAATACTTCGACGAAATGAAAAATGATTTCGAGGCGTACTACGCCGACGAGCATTTCGAGGAGGGCAAAACCGGCGTCGTTCTGCGTGCGAGCAAGATGAACACCGAGTACAACCCCGCCAACCTTATCGGTTCGATGAAGAACTACAAACAGGTGCTTTATCTTCTCAATACGGGCGACTACGAAGCATTCACCGCTAAGAGTCTGTTTGCGGACGTTACGGATGTTATGACCGACAAATTCCTTGACGAGGACGGCAATCTTGCCGCGGTTACGGGAAAAGAGGCGACTAAGAACATCGAGGACACCATGCTCGAGGGCTATGCGGACGTATTCAAAAAGAGCGACAATGGCAACCAAAAATATTACGCCGTTCCGTTTATGCTGTCCGTCCCGGGGATCATTTACGACGCCGATCTTTTCGACGAACAGAAATGGTACTTCAAAGAGGACGGAACGCTCGGCGCGAGCGCGGCGGACGTTGCGGCTCAAAGATGCGGCGCGGGTCCCGACGGCGAGCTCGGCACTTACGACGACGGACTTCCCGAAAAGTGGAACGATTTCCTTACGCTTCTTGCAAAGATAAGAGGCGCCGGCTATACGCCTTTTACTTGGGCGCAGACTCCGAGCACCTATCAGATTTCCAGACTTTTCAACGTTATGTGGGCTAACTACGAAGGCTACGACGACTATATGCTCAATTACAGCCTCAGCGGAAATGACAGTACGCTCGGCGAAATCGATGATTCCAACTATGTTAAATTGTTGCAGCAGGAAGGCAGAAAGGCGGCGCTCCAAGCGTTCCACGATATAATGGAGAAAGAGGGTAACTATTCCGAACAGGCGACGCCGGACGGACTAAGAAAGAACTCGCACACCTCCGCACAGCAGGAGTTCATTGAAAGCAAAGATGAAGGAGACAAAAGAATAGCGATGTTCGTCGAGAACAGCTACTGGGAGCAGGAGGCACGCGACGTCTTTGACGGTCAGCCCGATCAGAATAAAAACGGCTACGGCAAGAGAAACTTCAAATATATGACGATGCCGAAGTTTGTCAATATGGAAGACAAAGGCATTGCCGATCAGGAGAATACCGAGCGCGTCGTTCCCGCGACCTATTCCGAGAGCTATATGTGCATAAGCGCGCAGAACACCTGCCAAAACCTCGAAGTTCAGACCCGCGTGGCGAAACTCTTCATAAAGTTCGTTCAGCAGCGTTCGCAACTTGTGAAATTCACGGCGAATACCGGTTGTATCAGACCTTACGACTACACCGTAACGGAAGAAGAAAAGGAGAGTTGCACGCCTTACACCCGCAGTATCCTCGAACTCATTACCGAGGAAAATACCAAAGTTGCCCCCAACCTTGCGATTTCGACGCTCAGACGGCAGCACACCGGAGAAAAAGGCTTCAACGAGAGCAACAACGGTTTCGCCTTCGTGGCAAAAGTCGGGACAAATACATTCTACTACGATCCGTTTAGCTATTTCTATAAAAACAGAGATAAGTCGCCCGAAGATGCGTTCAAGGATATGCATGATACGATCTGGGATCTTCTCGCCGAAGACGGAGCGATCGTAAAACGAACGAACTGAATAACCTCGGCTTAGAAGGTGTAAAGAGAGAAGAGTATGAAAGAAGGAAAAACATCGCTTTTCGGCGGCGTCAAGGCGTTCGTCTACGACGTCAAAGTAAAACTTCATCAAAAGTTCGGAAGAAGGAAAAAGCAAAAGGTTTACAACAAGCGCCTCGGTCAGAACGTGTTCTTGTTCTTCTTTCTGCTTTTCCCGATCGCACAGTTCCTCGTGTTTTACGTCGGCGTTGCGGCTAACACGATCAAACTCGCGTTCCAAGCTCCCGAAAAAGCGGGCAATTATCTTACGGGCAACTATTATTTCACTCTCGAAACGTTCGCGAACGTGTTCAAAGCGTTCTTCGTTACGGGTGAAATGGCAAGCATGATAAAGAATTCCGCATGGCAGTTCCTTACCGGACTACTTATCAGTATGCCGCTTCAGATAATGGTCGCTTACGTCGTATTCAAGGAAGTTCCGCTTGCCGGCGCGTACAAGGTTATTCTGTTCCTTCCGAACATAATCTCAAGCCTCGTTTTCGTAATCTGCGGAAGGGAGCTTATGGAGCTGGGTATTCCGCTGATTGTCGGAAACCCGAAACTCGGACTGCTCGATCAGTACAGCATAAAGAGTTTCTATTCGGTGCTCGTGTTCGGTATGTGGATGAATTTCGCAAACGGACTGATCATTTACCTGTCGGCGATGTGCAGCATATCGAAAGATATTCTCGAATACGGCGAACTCGAAAAAATGTCGTCGTTTCAGGAATTCCGGTACGTCGTGCTTCCGTCGATTTTCCCGACGATCGTCACCTACATAATCGTCGCGATCGCGGCTTTCTTCACAAACTACGGACATTTCTATTCGTTCTACGGCGGAGAGGGCGGAGCAAACCGACCGTTCTCGACGCTCGGCTTCTACTTCTTCGTCAAGGTTGCGGGCGGAACAAACACGATTCCGTCTCCCGCGGATTATCCTTTCGTGTCGGCGGCGGGCATTATGTTCACGCTTATAGTCGCGCCCGTCACGCTGATTACGAAGTACTTACTTGAAAAATTCGGACCGAGCGAGGATTAGCATTATGATAGAAAATATCAAACTCAATCCGAAACGGCGTCACGGAATGGACGCGTTCCAGATCGTTCTTTACGTCATCGTCACCCTGTACTGCCTGTCGATGCTTTACGTCCTGTTCTTCGGCGTTATCAACTCGCTCAAGAACAAAACCGACTATATGTGGAACAGCCCGTTCGGGTTTCCGAGCAAAGAGTACGGCTGGCAGTTCTCCAACTATATCAAGGTTTTCAACGAGTTCAACGTTAAAACCGTGGGCGGCAAGCAGGTAAACCTCATTCAGATGTTCTTCAACTCGTTGCTTTACGCGGGCTGTATGTCGCTTTTCTGCATCGCAACGCAGATTATTACCGCTTACGCCGTCGCAAAGTACGACTTCAAGCTCAAAACCCCCATTTACGTTACGGCGATTATCGTAATGCTCCTTCCGATCATCGGATCGCTCGCTTCGGAAGTGGAAATCGCGGACGCGCTCGGACTCAGAAACAGCCTTCTCGGCGTCTGCCTTATGAAATGCAAGTACCCCGGGCTTTACTTCCTCGTGTTCTACGCGACTTTCAAAAGCCTTCCTTGGACGTATGCCGAAGCGGCCCAGATCGACGGCGCGGGGCATTTCAGAACGTTTATTCAGATTATGTTGCCGCTCGTGCGCAGTACGATTTTCGCGGTGTTCATTCTGCTCTTTATCGAGCAATGGAACGACTATTATACCCCGATGATTTTCCTGCCCGAGCGCCCCACAATGTCTTACGGACTGTTCAGATTCCAGACCGACGTCAAGGCAAGCACGCCCATCAAGCTTGCCGCGTGTTTCCTCGCGTGCGTGCCGATTCTTATCGTGTTCGCCGCGTTCAAAGACAAGATTATGAGCAACGTCACCATGGGCGGTATCAAAGGTTAAATACGGGAGAGTAAATATGACGAAGAAAAGATTGTCAATCGCTAAAATCTGCGTTGCGCTGTTTCTGTGCGCCGTGGCGGCTTTGGTCGCTACGACCGCGGTTTACGGCGCTTTTGCGGAGGATCTGCCGGTTACGTCGATAACGCTCGACATCGATTTCGGCGATTATGACGGACACGGCAACGGTGAAAACCTGCCCCACGGCAAGACGAACAAAACCTATCCCGTTTTCCCGTGCTCGGCAACCGACAACAACGGAAACGCGGTAGACGACGTTCGCATCGCCGTTTACGACACAAAGGCGAACAAACTCGTTCCGCAGATCAAAGGCAGATTTGCGACCGAGAGCAAGGGCGAGTACAATATAAATTACGTTGCCGTCAGCGGCACCGTAACGGCGCAAAAGACGATAGTCGTTACGGTTGACGATTACACGGACGATATCGCATACGACAATAAGGACGAAAAAATCGACGCGACGGGCGTTACAGGCTCGGCGGTTTTTGCCGTATTCGGGAACTATTCGGGCGGCGTAGGTTATCTTACGGAAACGATTTCGCTTAAACTCGGCGAAACCGAACTTCCGCTCGATAAAGCCGACGATAGATACTTCTTCATTCCCGAAAAGAGCGGAGAATACGTCCTTACTTACGGCGTGACCGATTTCGTCGGCGATACAAAGTCCGAAACGAGAACGATTACGGTTTCCGATCCCGAAGCGCCCGTGCTTTCGACTCCCGCTATTCCGCGTTCGGCGATCGAGGGCGAAACGCTCGATCTTCCGCTCGTCGAAGCGGTTTACTATCGCGGCGGCAATAAATATTACGTTCCCGTAAAGGTCTATTTCGACGAAGCGGACGTTACCGCGTCGATGCGCGCGGGTCTTACCGAAGGCAAACATAAGATCGATTACGTTTGCGCCGATCCGGAAAGCGGCGCGGAAACGACAAAATCGTTCGAGCTCACCGTAAAGAGCAAAAATATCGGAAAAGACGATATGATTTTCGACAATTATTTCGACTTTACGGAATGCGCTTCCGAAAAGGGTGCGAAGGACGCTTATAACGTGGCGGTAAAGGCAAACGCCGACAAATCCCCCAAAGACGCGTCGTTCGATTTCTCGCGTGTACTGCCGCTTAATTACCTCAATATCGACCTCGGCGCAAAGGCGGAAGTAGCGGCGTATTCCGAAGCGTACCTTATTCTTACCGACTCGGTGAACGCCGCCGACCGCATAGAAGTCAAAATAAACAAGCTTACCGTTTATCCGAACCTCAACCTCTCTTACGACGACGCCTCGCGTTCGATCGTCGATAAAAAGAACGGCACGATAATTCCCGTTACGACTTTCGCCGACGGCAGAAAGTTCACGGGCTTCGGAAGCGGCGCGGCATACGTTTCGTTCGCGCTCAAAGGCGTGAAAAAGGACGTTACTCTTACCGTCAACAAGATCGCCTCGACCGTGGTTTCTAACGGAAACTCCGACGAAACCCCGCCCGATATCATTGTCGCGCCCGAGTTCAGAAGAACTTACGTTTCTTATATCGGACATAAGGTCTATCTTCCCGAAATGACAGCGTTCGACCTGTTCGACAAGAACGTTTCGGTAAGGCTGAAAGTCACGAAGCCCGACGGAACGGTGCTTTTCAACGGCAAGGGCGACTATACGCTCGACGTCACCGAAAGCGGCGAGTACGGAGTGGAATACGTCGCGACCGATTCCGCGGATAATATCAGAAAGCGCGTTTCGAGCGTGTACGTTACCGACCTCGTTGCGCCGGTTATCAACGTTTCGGGCGTGAAAGCGAACGTCAAAGCGGGCGAGGAAATTACGCTCCCGAAAGCTACGATCACGGATAACGATACCCCCGAAGAAAAAATCGTAAGTTACGTTTATGTGATCAAAGGGAACAACCGCAAGCAGATCGTCGGCGACACTTACAAGTTTACGTCCGCGGGCGAATACAAGATCAGATACGTCGCTTACGACGCAAACCAGAACTATACCGTAGTCGAATTCGCGGTAAATTGCAGATGAGGAGGCGATAATATGAAAATTATAAAGAAAACGATCGTCTTTATCTTATGTTTCGTTACCGTTTTCGGCGTGCTTGTCGCTTGCGGAAATAAAACCGACAACGCGTCGGACGGAAAAAACGGAATCGTTACCGAACTCGGCGGCGAAAAACTTGTTTTCGACGATACCGACGCTTACCTTGTGCGCGGCGGAACTTCCGACTACAAAATCGTTATCGGAGCGGACGCCACGAAAATCGAAAAGTACGCCGCGGAAGAACTGCAATATTTCCTCGAAAAGTCTACCGCCGTTAAACTTGCGATAGTCACCGACGCGGAAGTCGCTACGGGCAACAAATTCGTTTCGGTAGGCGAAACAAGCCTTCTTAAAGCGCGTACCGATATTTCGGTCGCGTATTCCGAACTTGGCGACAACGGCGTCGCTGTGTATACCAAGGACAACAACGTTTACGTTTCGGGCGCAACCGAAAACGGAACGCTTTTCGCCGTGTACAGATTTCTGCATTTTCAGGTCGGATACGCCGCATACGCTTACGACTGCGTGGAAGTGAACTACCACAGCGAGCTAAAACTGAAGAATTTCGATTATAAGTACGTTCCGTCGCTCGGACTTACCACCGCCGAGGACGCCGAACTTTCGGGCGAAAGCAAGGTCAAGGAAGCGTCGAGAATGTACGTTTACGCCTCCAAAAACGGCGGTTACGACCTCAACGGCAACCTGTTCAACGGTCTCTGGTGTCACACGATGCACGATATCGTCGGCGACAGAGAATGTAACGACGCCGCCAACGTTAAAGCCGCGCAGGAAGCCGAGCGCGCTGCAAAACTTTCGGAATGCTCGGCCGACGACAAAAACAACGCCGATTTCATGAAAGGCTTCGATAAGGGAATTTCCACGTTGTTCTCTTCGGCTAAGGGCAAAAAAGACGAAATCGACAAGAACGTCGCCTTGAAAGATTACGGCTATGAGACCGATAAGAAAAAACAGGTAGTCCCGAAATATAAGAAAGTTATGGTGTCTAAGCCTGACCCGAACGATCCGACGAAAACGATCGAAGAGCCGAAGATCGAAAACGGCAATTACGTTTACGAAACGGGCGAGGACGGTAAACCCGTTCTCGAAATGGGCGAAGACGGCAACCCGCTTACGAATATAACGGGTTACGAAAACTATGTTAAAGGCTGGAACGCGGCTTACGATAAGGGTAATTACCACGTCGGAGCGGAGTGGCAGAAGAAAGTAAAGAGCGTAAGGATCTGGAACAACGATCAGGCTTGTTATACCAAAGAGAGAACGCTCGATATAGCGTTCGACACGATCGTCAACAAATACCTCGGTTCTGCTACCGGACCTTACCTTATGGTCGGCATCACCGACGGCAAGGGGTCGTGCGACTGCGATGACTGCAAAACCGAAGAGAGAAAATACGAGCGCGGAGGCGCGGCGGCTGTTCAGATGCATTTCATGAACAAGCTCGCAAACAGGCTCGAGGAATATATGAGCGGGAAAAAGGGTATGGAGGATAAGCAGATTACCCTTGTCGCGTTCGCATACTACGCTTATCGCGAGCCGCCCGTAAAACTCGTAAACGGCGAATACGTCGCTATCGACGAGACGGTCAAACCCAAAACCACCGGCAACGTGCGCGTAGGCGTTATGTTCACTCCCATCGAGGCTTGCTATACTCACCCGATCACCGACGACGGCGAAACCTGTGAAAAGAACGCCGCGATCGCCGAGGAAATGAAGGGCTGGGCGGCGCTTACCGACTACCTTATGATGTACTCCTACGGCACGAACTTTATGGCGTTCAAGTACCATTTCAACAACTGGTCGCATATCGGCGATTCGATTCGGTTCTACGAAAAAGTCGGGCTCAAATACTACTTCGAACAGGCTTGCACGCAGAACGGTATTTCTCCGATGTCGTCCATGCGCGCATACGTCAGAAGCCGCCTCGCGTGGAATTCGGCGTATAACACGCAGGATCTTATCGACGAATTCATCGAGCATTACTACGGCGACGGCGCTGACGGCGTAAAACAGTATTTCTCGGCGGTTATGGAAAACTTCGAGAGAGTTTACACGCTCGCCGAAACCGAGGAAGAGGGCATTTACTACAACGACATTTCGAGCGCAGGCAACTGGACGCGTCCGCTGCTTCTGCAGCTCGAAAGCTACCTCGAAAAAGCCGATTACGACGTGGATCTCGGTTCGTCCGCCGAAAAAGACGTTTACAAGGAGAGAATTTTCAGAGAATATTTCCTTCTCAAAGACAACGAGTTCACGATGTATTCCGCTTACCTCAACAGCGACGAGCTCGCCGCTCTCGAGGATCTCGTAATGTACGGCAGAGAAAAGTATAACTCATATAAGTCTCAGGAGACGACAAATGGCTAAGACGAAAAGAATTATCGGTTTAACGGTTGCGATTTTCACTATCCTTGCGGTGTGTCTCCTTTCCGCGTGCGGAAAGAACGACGACGGAAACAAAACGACTTCTTACAGTCTTTCGATAAGCGCAACCGCGATGACGCTCGAAGTCGGCGAAACGGACAAACTCGAATGCCGTTGCGGCGACAAGAAGATCGTTTTCACGAGTTCGGACGAGGCGATAGCGACCGTTGCGGAGGACGGAACGATTACCGCGGTTTCCGCCGGCGTTGCCTACGTTACGGCAAAAGCCGAAGGCACGGACGAGCAGAAAACCTGTAAAGTTACCGTAACGAAAAGCGTATACTCGGTTTCGCTCGACAAGCAGTCCGAGGTAAACGCGCTTAAAGGCACGACGCTCGACTTTACCGCAACCGTATATAAAAACGGCGAAGCTTCGACTATCGCTCCCGAATTTTCGGTGAGCCCGTCGGGTTGCGCGGTTTCGGCGAAAGGCAACGTTGTCCGCGTGACTTTTTCGGAAGTCGGCGTTTATACCGTAAAAGCCGCATATAACGGCGCGACCGCCACCGTAACCGTTACCGTTACGGAAAGCGTAGTCGCGTAGAGGAGGGGCGTATGAAAAAAATTCTGTTGTTCGCGATTTCTCTTATGTGTTGCGTTGCGCTCGCGGCTTGCGCGGGCAGTTGCGGTTGCGACAAAAAAGAAGAGAAGATCGAAGAAAACGTCTTTCTCGTAGATAAGGAAATCACGGTTTACGTCGGTGGAACGTACAAGTTCACGCCGTCGGGCGCGGAAACGTTCACATACAGTTCGTCGAACGAGAACATCGCGAAAGTGGACGGAGAAGGCGTGCTCACCGGCATTTCGGACGGCACGAGCTTCGTGAACGTGAGCGCCGGCGAAAAATCGGTTACCTGCCGCGTAAACGTTCTTAAAAACGAAAATTATATCCGTATCGGCGCGGCGAACCGTTCGGTAGTCGTCGGCGGCGACGTGACGATAAAAGCCGAAACCGTCTTAAGCGGCAAGGTTACGGACGCGGAAGTTTCGTTCGCGTGCGACAAAACCGAAGGAATAACGCTCGCAGGCGACGGCAAAAACGCGGTTATAGCGACCGTAACTACTGTGGGAAACTACACGATTACGGCGACTTGCGGCAGCCTTAGCGCGACCTGCACGATAAAAGCCGTAAGCTCTTCCGCAGAAGCTCTCGCCACCCCGACGGTAAAAGTTCAGGACTGCATGAGCCTAAAATGGGACGCGGTCGAAGGCGCGAGCGGTTACGAAGTCACGTTGAACGGCGGCGAGCCGATAGCGGTTTCAGAAACCGAATACTACGTTAAAGACGTAACCGACGCGTTGAGAAACGGAGATAAAGCCGTTTTCTCGGTGCGCGCGGTATCCGACGCGGACAATTTCGATTATACGGACGGTTTGCCCGCAACGATCGACTTTTCGCACAAATACGTTGAGCACGAAATTACGCCGCATAGTTGCACCGAAGCGGGCGAATCCGAATTCACCTGCTCGGACTGCGGAATAAGTTACACAGACCATAGCCGCCTCGACGATCATAATTTCGACGGCGGCGCGTGCGCGGTTTGCGGCTTCGAGCAAACGCAAAGAGTGGCGTATGCTTACGACCCGATAAACGATTGCTATTACGTCGCGGGAGCGGACGCGGGTTACAATTCCGCAGATCTTTATATCAGATCCGTATACAACGACGGAAACCCCGCCCACGGCGAGAAAAACGTTAAGTACTTTGCGCTCGGCGCGTTCAAGAACAACAATACGATAAAGCGCGTTTTCATTCCCGAAAGCATTACCGAATTTACAGACAAGTCTCCCGACTTCAAGTACGCCTCTAACGGCAAGAGTCTCAACACAATAAACGGCAAGAGCAGCCCTCTCAAAGGTCAGGTTTTCGAAGGGTGCAGCGAACTCGAATATATTTCGATGCCGGGAATTCATGCGTTACCCGCAGTCGCGGAGGGAATTTACTCTCACTGGAATTTCAGAGACTGCTACAACCTTACGACGGTTGTCGTTCCCGAAGGGTTCGAGAACGACGGCGCGGGCTTTATGCGTTGGAACAATACTCCGAAAAACGCGGTTAACCGAACGGATATTTACGTAATCGGCGACAGCGTAAAGCGCATCAGCGATCCGCTCAGCTATCCCATCGGAAGCGACGTCGGATACGGAAACAATACGCTTCTTACCGGCGATATTTTCTACCTCGACAATAAAGCGACCGCCGACTCGTGCTTCAAGTGGCGTTACGCCGAGGATGGCAAGACCGTCATAAGCGGCGGTAAGCACGACTACAACGGCAAAGATCGTTGCCGTAAATGCGGCGCGGAAAACGATTACGGCGTAATTTACGGTTACGACGAGACGAAAGGCGTATATTTCGTTTCGGGCATAAACGGCAACGCTACCGAAATCGTAATTCCCGCAACGTATAACGACGGAAACCCCGCTCACGGCGAAAAGCCCGTTACTTACGTCGCGGCGAACTGCCAGTGGGGCGCGTTCGTAAAGAAGATCGTCCTTCCCGACAGCGTTTCCGACTTCAAAGGGAATTCGTTCCAGTCGGCAATCAACCTCGAAT
Source organism: uncultured Clostridia bacterium (assembly GCA_934270565.1). Lineage (GTDB taxonomy): Bacteria > Bacillota > Clostridia > Christensenellales > Pumilibacteraceae > UBA10677. Next base: position 34,882 of record CAKQPR010000011.1, read on the forward strand.
ACATTTCGATGACGGGCGTAACTAACCTTACCTCGGGTAACAACTTCATCAACTGCGAAAACCTCAGAACGGTTATCGTAAACAAAGATTTCAAGCTTAACACCCAGCAGTTCAAGAACAATTCGAGGTGCTCTGGCGTTGCCGCAAGGGAAATCGTGCGCGAGAAAACAGACGACAGCATAACGAATGTCGTGGTAAGAAGCGACGATTGTAATCCGTTCGGCGTTCAGGCGGGCGATTTCAAGGATATTACGAATTCGCGGAAACATTCGTCCAAGACGGCGAGCGAAGCTACGATCAAGGCTTTCGACAATTTCGCTTCGTCTTTCGTCACGCTTCTCGGTGGGTTTACGTTCCCCACCGACGGCTCGAATTACGTTCCGGCAATCACGGGCGATAACCTTACGAATTACAAAACGCTTTACGACAACGCGATCGCGGCATATAACAGTTCGATCATGCCGTTCACCCACACCAATGGCGACAGCCTTGCAAAGAGCGCGGTAATCGGCATAACCACCCCGTTCACGGCGACGACTTCCACGACTTCGGTAAGCGATTACGGCAAACTTGCGGCAAACCTGTTCGGCTTCGATTCGACTGACGATTTCGTCAAATGCGCGAAAGGGCTTGTCGAAACTTACAAAAAATACAGCTCCGCCAGCGCGCTCGACAACGGCTGTTTCTATACGGAGAATAAGTCGTTCGTGTTCCCGATCACCGTCAGATGTCTCGATACGAATACCGTCGTTCTTACCCACGTGATCATCGAAAACGGTCGCGTTTCCGTCTGGGTAAACGATATCGACGCCGCGCTCGACGTAACGAATTTCAACAGCCTCGAAAAGCACAAAAATAAGACGCTGAATAACGAGCTTTACTGCAAGAATTTCCTTTTCATAACCGATCCCATGGGCGTTGCGAAAGCCGAGATTTATGTAAACGGAAGCGCGAAGAACAGCACGTTCTATTACGTCAACGATCCGTCTCCCACAAGCGGGCAGGGCAACGAATTGCTTACCGGCGACGTGTACTATTTCGGCGACCTCGACAAGTGCGGTAACTGGAATTACGACGGCGACGCGCTCGTTCACAGTCCGTATACCGAACACGATACGAATAAGAACGGAGTTTGCACGCGTTGCGGCGAAAAGGACGCTATGGGCGTAACGTACACCTATTACGAAAAAACGGACGAGACAACGGGCGATACGTTCAAAACCTATTATGTGTCCGGATACACCGGTGCGGGCGAATACGTTTACGTTCACGGAACGTGGAACGACGGCACGAATGGCGAACACAAAGTGACTTACGTCGGAAAACAAGCGTTCTTAAATAAGACGACGCTGAAAACGGTAATTCTTCCCGAAACCGTAACCGATCTCGGCGGCGCAGTGTTCGAGGGCTGTTCAAACCTCGAATACGTCGACGCGCGCGGAGTTAAGTATATCGATTACCATAAGGAAAGAATGGACGGTGCGAAAGAATCCGGCAACAACTTCATCAACTGTACCGCGCTTAAAGCCGTAGTTATAGGTTCGGGCTATAGTGCCACCGTAAAGCAATTCTTAGTCCATCCGAAACCGGATGATTTAACCCCCAAGCTTGCGTTGTATGTTTTCGGTACGGAAGCGCCCACGCTTGATGACGAAGACACCCTTGTCGATAGGTCGAAAATCTACTATTACAGCAAAACCGTGCCGACGGATACGGCAAAGACCTACTGGCATTACGTTGACGGAATTGCAACGCTCTGGTATAGTTAATAAACGCACGCGCCGCCTGCGAAAAATCCCGGGCGGTAGCGGCATAAACGGTACTTTTTAAGCAAAAGCTTATAAACCATAAAAGGAGAGGAAAATATGAAAAAGAGTTTAAGATGGATAATCGCGATTCTGTGCTTGTCCGTGACTGCGACCGTGTGCGCTTCGTGCGGTGGAACGCAGGCGGAGAAAACCGAACTCGAAGCTCCGATCATCGCTTCCGCGGTTTACACCGGCGAAACGATTACGGCTACCGTTCCCGAAAACGAGGGGTATAAGGTCGTAACCAACGACGGCGGAATCCACGTCGGCGAATACGACGTCGTTCTCGAGCTTTCCGACGCGTCGAAGTACGTCTGGAAAAACCCCGACGAAGCGGACGCGACGAAGATCACGCTTAAGTTCGCGATTACGCAGGCGGATAACGAAATAACCAAGCTTACCGTAGCTAACGTTGTTTTCGGCGAAGCAACGGTTTCGCCCGCAGCGACCGCAAAATTCGGTACGCCGACTTTCACATACTCAAATTCGGCTAACGGAACGTTCACCGAAACCGTGCCTTCCGCCGTCGGTAAGTATTTCGTAAAGGCAACCGTCGCGGAAACCGCCGACTATAAAGGCGCGACTCGCACCGCTTCTTTCGAAATCACCAAAACCGTCCCCGAATTCTCGACCGAGCCGAAAGCCGTCGAAGGTACTCTCGTTTATAACGGCTCGCCGCAAACGCTCATAGCGGCGGGCGCGACCGATCACGGAACGATCGAATATAAGCTCGGCAAAGACGGAGAGTGGAGCGAAATCCTTCCGTCGGGAACGGACGCGGGCGAATATAAGATCTATTACAAAATAGTCGGAGACGAATCGCACTCCGATTACGAAGCGGAAACCCCGATCGTCGTTTCGATCGACCAAGCAACTCCCGAGCTTACCGCACCGACTGCAAAAACCGGTCTCGTATATAACGGAGAGGCGCTCAAACTTATCACCGCAGGATCGACCACCGGCGGCGAATTGCAGTATAAGCTCGGAGACGGACAGTGGGGAACCACCGTGCCCGTTGCAACGGATGCGAAAGCCGACTATGTTGTATATTACCGCGTTGCAGGCAACAAAAATTATAACGATATCGCCGAAGCTTCGCTCACCGTTTCGATCGGAAAAGCAAATTCCGCATTTACTAAAGACCCCAAAGCAGTAGAAGGACTTAAATACGACAAGTCCGAAAAAACGCTTATAACCAAAGGCGAAACCGCTCACGGCACGATCGAATATAAACTCGGCGAGAACGGGACTTACGGAGCCGATCTTCCGAAAGCAACCAACGCGGGCGAATATAAAGTCTATTACCGCATAATCGGCGACAAAAACCACAACGATTACGAGTTCGAAACTCCGCTCACCGTAAATATCGAAAAAGCGGATAATGAGATTACCGTAGGAAACATCGATATCAAATATGGTGATGATCCCGTACAAAACGCTACCGCGACTGCCGGAAATATAACTTATTTATATATTTCCGCTCACTGGGAAGGAGAAGGCGATGACAAAAAGCCGGTAAGAGATACGGGCGAACTTGTGCAGTGGAATAAAGCGAACGAAGTCGGATTGTACTATTGCGAAATAACCGCTTCCGAAACCGAAAATTACAAACCTGCAACTAAAAGTCCTTACTTTAATGTTCTTCAGGCGGATAACGAAATTACTGTTTCGGGTTCGTATGATATTGAATACGGTAAAGACCTTATACAAAACGCAACCGCAACAAGCGGTGCCGTAACTTACACATATTATAAAGCAAAAGAGGAAAGCGGAAAATTCGTAAAAGACGGTAACGCTATAACGTGGAGTAAAACGGATTGCAAGCCGGGCTTGTATTGTTGCGTAATCGCGGCAGGTAACAAAAACTACGAGAACAAAGAACGAGACGTATTTTTCCATGTGACAAAAGCGACAAGCAAAATTGCTAAATTCGAACTTACCGCGAACACATTCAAATGCGGCGAACAAGTCGGTTACAACGAAGAACACACCGGCGGCAACGCTGTAATCAGATTCTCGCGCGCGAAAGACGGCGAATATGTCGATGCCATAACGTTTAATGCAAACGTGAACGACGGCGTAGGCAACGGATTCGATTATTATGCAAAATTGTTTATCGATGAAACCGATTGCTATACCCACGCGCAAACCGAAGGAATCAAATTCAATTTATATCATAGTTTCGGTGCAGACGGCGTTTGTACCGCTTGCCACAACGCGCAGACCGGTATTATTTATGCCGTTGACGGTGACGTGGCTTACGTCAGCGGTTACGACGGCAATCCCTCTACCGAAGTTTATGTCCGTTCGACGTACAATAACAAACCCGTAACTTACGTTAAAGCGAAAGCTTTTGAATGGAAAGAGAACATCACGAAAGTTGTTCTTTCGGCAAGCGTAACCGAGCTTAAGGGGAGCGTATTCTCGAACTGTTCCGCGCTTACTTACGTCGATATGCGCGGCGTTACGAAGATGAGCGGTGATAACAATTATCTTGGTTGTTTCGCAATGGAAAGCGCCATTATCAGAGCGGGCTATAGCGCGGACGTTCAACAATTTGTTGCTCACCCCCTTCCTGAGAATTTCACTCCAAAACTCGCTTTGTACGTATATGGGGCTACAGGAGCGCCAAGGCTTCACGGTAACGACAAACTCGTCGATAGTTCGAAAATTTACTATATGGGCGATGCGACTAAGTGCGGATACTGGAACTTCGATTCGGACGGCAATATCGTGAGAAGCGAAGGATCGCACAATTTCGCGAACGGAGTTTGCGCGAATTGCGGCAGAATAGAAGATCACGGAGTGGAATACATATTCCATAAGACAGGCGAGAGCACGGGCGAATACTATGTGAACGCCTATACGGGATCGGAAACGGAAGTGAACGTACTTGGCGAATACAACGATGGCGTGAACGGTAAACATAACGTCACGTTTGTAAAGGCAGGGGCGTTCAGCGGTAAAACTTCAATTCAAAAAGTTATTTTGGATAAGAACATAAAAACATTAGACGGCAACGTGTTCAACGGTTGCACAAGTCTTACTTACGTTTCTATGCTCGGTGTTGAAAATCTTGATTTGGTATGGCTTAACAATCGTCCTTATTATAGTGACGTGTACGTTACGAACGACGTCACCGCAAACAACTTCATGAATTGCAGCAGTCTTACCACGGTTGTAGTGGGAAAGAAGTTTACTTGCGGACAGCAAATGTTCAAATATCACGGCTCCGAAACATATACCGCTTGCGTAAATATTTATGTCGAAGGAAATGAAGGTGAGAGTAGTATCAACATCGGAACAGATTATGCCTCCGATCAAAATCATTTCCTTACCGGCAAAATCTACTACTACAGCGAAAGCGCGCCGACGGATACGGAGAATACTTACTGGCACTACGAAGACGGTTTCGCAACGCTTTGGAGCTAAGGAATAATCGAAACACACGGACGATACGCTTTCCGCGAAAAGCGAAAACGGCGGGAAGCGTCTCCGTTTGTAAACTAAAGGAGTAAAAATGAAAAAGAACGTTAACAATCTGGTAATATGCGCGCTGTGTCTCGTTTTCGGCTTGTCCGCGTTTTTACTCACGGGGTGCGGCGAGTCCGAGGAAAAACCGAAATTTACCGTGACTTTCGTACAGAACGGCGAAACCAAAGCGGCAATTACGGTGGAAGAGGGCAAGAAAGTTTCGAAAAAGGACGTCGCGAGCCCCGCTTCGGAAGGCGAAGGATACGTTACGGAATGGAATTACGACTTCGACGAAACCGTTGCCGCCGACAAAACGGTGGGCACGACGCATTACACGAAAGGGCTTGAAATATCCAAGTCGCTCACCGGTAAAAGCTACGTCGTCTCGGGTTACGACGGGCAGTCGCAAGACGTGTATATGCCCGATTTTTACAACGGCGGCGAAGTCGTTTCGATAAAGAACGAAGCGTTCAAGAAAAATCACACGATTGTTTCGGTGCGGTTTCCGTCCGCGCTCGTTTCGGTAGGGGTGGAGGCTTTCAGCGAATGCGTTAACCTCGTTTCGGTCGATCTGCCCGATACCGTCACAACGCTCGGCGCGTCGGCGTTTGCCGTATGTGAGTCGCTCGACGGCTTTGTCATACCGCCGCTCGTTACGTCGCTCCAGACGAGATTGTTTCAGGGTTGCAAATTCGATTTTATCGATATTCCCGAGGGCGTTACGACCATAGGCGAGTACGCTTTCGCTTGCAAGGCGACAAGAATAGCTCTCCCGAAATCGCTCAGTCGTATCGAGGGACTCGGACTTTGGGACGAGCTTCAGACTATCTATTACAAAGGCGCGGAATACGACTGGGAGAACGTTGACTTTTCCGAGAAGGCGCAGCCTGTGACGGATAAAGCCGGAAATATTATCAGAGAATTCTCCGTTAAGTCTATCATCGACAGAATCACGGACGCGGGCGAGTTGTATTACTATTCCGAAACCGAGCCGACCAAAAGCGGCAATTTCTGGCATTATTCGGACGGAGAACCGGTAGCATGGTAAACCCGAAAAAAGGCAAAATCGATATATCCGGCCTTATCCGCGACGATTTTCCGCCGTATAAGGACGGCAGAATTTGTTCGGAGGCGTTTGAAAAAGCGCTTGCGAGCTACTCGGAGATTTACGTTCCTGCGGGCAGGTATTATATCGACCGCTCGCTTGTGATCGGCTCGGACACGACGATAACCGCTCACGAAAATGCCGAAATTATACTCGTAAAGGGCTGCAAAACGTTGCTGCTTCGCAACGCGAGCGTGATCGACGGTTCGGACCGAAAAATCGGGAAAGGCGCGCCTTGCGACCGCAATATAACGATAAAAGGAGGCGTTTGGGGCGAGGAGAACACCGAGCGGCTCGGTTACGGCGCAAGCGGTTGCTACGACGAAAACGACGGTATGCACGGCGTTTCGACCTGTTTTTTATTCAGCGGCGTTAAAAATCTTGCGATCGAAAACGTCGTTTTCCGCTCGACCGCAGGGTTTGCGTGCCAGATCGGAAGAATCGACGGTTTCACTATAAAAAACGTCAAATTTGAAGGCTGTTTTGCGGACGGCTTACACATAAACGGCGGCGTTAAAAACGGCGTAATATCCGATCTTTCAGGGCATACCGAAGACGATCTTATCGCGCTCAACGCTTACGACTGGGACAATTCGTCCATAAACTTCGGCGCGATCGAAAACCTCGTCGTGGACGGAGTGAGAAGCAACGGCGGGGCGAACGTTCACAAATCTTTCCGTATTCAGGCGGGCGTTTATCCGTACCCGAGCGGCGAAAAAGAGGATTGCTATATCAGAAATCTTACCGTTCGGAACGTTTCGGGCGTAACGACGTTCAAAATGTATCTGCAGACCCCTGCATATACCGATATTCCCGAAAAGGAAGTGGGGGTTGGGCGCATCGAAAACGCGGTTTTCGAGAACATAACCGCAGATACGACGTCGCCCGTCGATCGCCAGCCGAACTATCTCGGCGGCAACACCGTAACCGGAAATTTCGCGACTTTCGAAGTCGGAAGCAACGTTCGCGGACTTACTTTCCGTTCGGTGCGCGTGACGTTCGACAGGGAAAAATATCCGAATTCGTATTTTATGACGGTCGGACCCAAGTCGCAATACGTTCCCGAAAAACGGCTCGAGCTTTTCGATCCTTACGTGACGTGCGAAGCGGCGGGCATCGTTTACGACGAGGTTTACGTTAACGGCAACAGGGTGGCCGATCTTACGCCGTTTATCAAAGAAGTCGAATTTCCCGAACTTTATCCGTCGGAATTGCCGTTCGGTCGTGGCAGGATCGTTTCGATCGGAAAGGAGCGCGAATGAGCGTGATTTACGCAAAAACCGAAAAATGGGACGAAGGGCTTCCGCTCGGCAACGGCTATTTCGGAAGTATCGTTTATGGCGGGCGTCCGCTTAAAATAACCGTTGACAGAACGGATTTGTGGGATTTAAGACCTAACGAAACCACGCTCGAAAAGGGGTTTAATTACGACAACCTCGTTAAACTGTCGCTTAGCGGCGATCCGAGCGCTTGGAAAGAGCGCGAAAGACTGTTCGAAGATATCTTTATGGGCAAGCCTTATCCGTCCAAAATCACGGCGGGAAGGATCGAGCTCGACTTCGGCAGTTGCGTAAAAGACGTTCGCTATTCGCTCGACACCCGCGAAGCAAAGGTGAACGTGTACGGCGACAATCGCCTTATCGCCGAAATTTTTACGCCGTCCGAAATCAACGTCGGCGTTATCCGTACTTTCGGAAAATACGATTTGTCGTTCCATGTTCCCGCATACCTCTCGGGTAAGCCGAAAGGCGAATCGGGGATAGGTAACAGCGCGGCGGACTTGTCGCTCGGCTATCCGTCCGCGACCGAAAAACGCGACGGCGCGTTCGCTTGGTACGAGCAGAAAACGCATACCGATTACGCGTTCGGCATCGTGACTTACGAGACGAACGGCTTGGTTTACTACACGCTCATTACGACGGACGATGACCGCGATTACGTTACTTTCGGCAGAAATTTGCTCGAAAAAGCCGCGAAAATCGGCTATAACGCACTTTTTGCCGCTCACAAACGCGAATGGAAAAAGTACCACCGCCTCTCGTCCGTTAAGACGGGCGATATGTCGATCGACGAGACTTACGAGAAAAGTTGGTACTTATTCAAATGCTGTTCGCGCAAGGGCGGTTATCCGATGCCGCTTCAGGGCGTTTGGACGGCGGACAACGATTGTCTGCCGCCGTGGAAGGGCGATTACCACCACGACACGAATACCGAATTGTCCTATCAGTCGTATCTCAAAGCGAACAGGCTCGAAGCGGGCGAAGCGTTTATCGATTACCTTTGGAAACTCAGACCGACTTACGAAAAATTCGCAAAGAACTTTTTCGGCGTCGACGGACTTCTGATCCCCTCGTGTTCCACGCTCGACGGCAAGCCTATGGGCGGTTGGGCGCAGTATTCGCTTTCGCCCACGATGACGATATGGGCGGCGCAAAGTTTCGACGAATACTACCTCTATACCGGCGACGAAAACTTTCTGAAAAATCGCGCTTATCCGTTTTTCAAAGCGGTCGGGCGTGCGATAAAGTCGCTATTGAAAGAAAAGGACGGCAAACTGCATCTGCCGCTTTCGACCTCGCCCGAAATTTTCGACGATACGCCGAAAGCCTACCTCGAACCGAATACGAATTTCGATCTCGCGCTGCTGATTTACCTGTATAAAACGCTGAAAGGCTATGCCGAAACGCTCGGCGAACGCTCGGACGAGTACGCGGAAATTCTTGCAAAGCTCGACGAAATCGCGGTTGACGACGATGGCGTCGTTATGCTCGACAAAACGTGCCGACTTCACGAGTCGCACAGACATTTTTCGCATCTTATGTGCCTTTATCCGTTGCATCTTATAGATTACGATACGGACGAACATAAGAGGATTTACGATGATACGATCCGCCACCTCGAAACGCTCGGCACCGGGCTTTGGGTTGGTTTCTCGTTTGCGATGTCTGCGCAGATCTACGCCATGGCGAAGAGAGGAAATTCGGCGGGTGAGCGGATATATCAGTTCTGTAAAGGTTTTGTCGGCGAAAACGGTTTCCACCTCAACGGCGACTTTAAGTATTACGGATACACGCAGTGGCATTACCGCCCGTTCACGCTCGAAAGCCTTTTCGGCTTCTGCGACGCGCTTCACGAAATGCTTTTGCAGGATCACCGAGGCTTTGTCGAACTGTTTCCCGCCGTGCCAGACGAGTGGCGTTCGCGCACGGTCGAATTCAAAAATCTTCGTTCGCGCGGCGGAATTCTGATTTCGGCAAAAATGAAAAACGGCAGACTCGCCGTTCTTACGGTGAAATCGCCGTCCGAGCGTGCCGTTACGATAAACGGGATAAATTACGAACTCAAAAAAGGCAAAAACGTGTTGATTCAGGAGGTAACATGCTGAAAGGAATACCTAAAATAATTTCGCCCGAACTGCTTAAAACGCTTTGCGAAGCGGGTCACGGCGACGAAATCGTTATCGCCGACGGAAATTTTCCCGCCGAAACGTTCGGAAAGCGCGTCGTTCGCGCCGACGGAATCAGCGGTACGGCAATGCTCGAAGCCGTAATGTCGCTTGTGCCGCTCGACACGTATTCCGACCCGAATTTTATGCTTATGCAGCTCACAGAAAGCGACAAAGGCAAGATAAATCCGACGATCCGGGATGAATATAAAAACATCGCCGATCGTCACGATAAAAACGTGCGCGTCGGGTTTATCGACCGCTTCGATTTTTACGAGCGCGCGAAATCGGCTTACGTTGTTATCGCGACGGGCGAAGAGTCGGTTTATGCGAATATAATTCTGAAAAAAGGCGTTATCAAATAGCGCAAAGGAGCAATAATTATGGCAAAATCAAGACTTATAGGAGACTATCCGGTAATAGGAATCCGCCCCACGATTGACGGGCGCAGAGGCAAAATCAAGGTTCGAGAAAGTCTCGAAGATCAGACCATGAATATGGCGAAAGCCGCCGCGAAACTTATCGAGGACAATGTGTTCTACTCGAACGGCGAGCACGCGAAAGTTATCGTCGCGGACACGACGATCGGCAGAGTAGCCGAAGCCGCGGCTTGCGCGGACAAATTCAGAAAAGCGGGCGTGGATATAACGCTTACCGTTACGCCGTGCTGGTGCTACGGCGCGGAAACCATGGACATGGATCCCATGACGATCAAGGCGGTCTGGGGCTTTAACGGCACGGAACGCCCGGGCGCGGTGTACCTTGCGTCCGTTCTCGCCACCCACGCGCAAAAGGGCCTGCCCGCGTTCGGCATTTACGGTCACGAAGTTCAGGAAGCGGACGATAGCGAAATTCCCGCGGACGTAAGAGAAAAGATTCTGCGCTTTGCCCGCGCCGCCGTTGCGGTCGCTACCATGCGCGGCAAGTCGTACCTTCAGATCGGTTCGGTAACGATGGGTATCGGCGGGTCGATAATTTCTCCCGAGTTTTTCGAGGAATACCTCGGAATGCGCGTCGAATCCGTGGACGAAGTGGAGATTATCCGCCGTATGGACAAGGGTATTTACGACGAAAAGCAGTACCAAAAGGCGCTTGAATGGGTTAAGGAAAAGTGCCGCCCCGATTTCGACAAAAATCCGAAAGCTATGCAGAAATCGCCTGCCGAGAAAGAAAAAGACTGGGAATTCACGGCGAAAATGGCTTGCATTATCGAGGATCTGTTCAACGGCAACAAGAATTTGCCCGAGGGATGCGAAGAGGAAGCGGTCGGACACAACGCGATCGTCGGCGGCTTCCAAGGTCAGCGTCAGTGGACGGACTTTTATCCGAACTGCGATTTCCCCGAGAGTATTCTCAATTCGTCGTTCGACTGGAACGGAGCGAGAGAACCGTATATACTCGGTACGGAGAACGACACGCTCAACGCTACGAGCATGCTGTTTATGAAACTGCTTACCGGCAGAGCGCAGATGTTCGCGGACGTCCGCACTTACTGGTCGGGAGAAGCGGTGAAGCGCGTTACCGGTTACGAGATCGAAGGGAAAGCCAAGGAAGCGGACGGATTTATTCACCTTATAAACTCGGGCGCTTGTTGCGTGGACGCTTGCGGCGAGGTTAAGGACGAGAACGGATTGCCGACTATGAAAAAGTGGTGGGAAGTCACGGACAAGGATATCGATACAATGATGAACGCCACGACGTGGCCTTACGCCGATCTCGGTTATTTCCGCGGCGGCGGTTATTCGAGCCGTTTCGTGACGCGCGCCGAAATGCCCGCAACCATGATAAGACTTAACCTTATAAAGGGCTTAGGACCGGTATTGCAGATCGTCGAGGGCTGGACGGTTAAACTTCCGGACGAAGTGACGGACAAACTGTGGAAACGTACCGACTACACTTGGCCTTGCACATGGTTCACGCCGAGAGTGACGGGCAAGGGCGCGTTCAGGTCTGCTTACGACGTAATGAACAACTGGGGCGCAAATCACGGCGCGATTTCTTACGGACATATCGGCGCGGATCTTATCACGATGTGCTCGATGCTCCGTATCCCCGTGTGCATGCACAACGTTGACGAGGCGGATATCTATCGTCCCGCCGCTTGGAATGCGTTCGGAATGGACAAGGAAGGTCAGGACTACCGCGCCTGCGCCGCTTACGGTCCGATGTACAAAAATATGCGGAAATAAAATCTGTCGGGCGTTGCGTTAAAGCCGCTTCCGATCCGAAAGAAACCTTTTTACGAACCGATCACCGATAGCCAAAAACAAAAACAAGCCGCTATGCGGGAAATGAGAAAGATTGGAACAAGCAGGAACACTATTTTACGCCTAACAATATGTACTACTATTCCGAAACCGAGCCGGAATTGAATTCCGACGGCACGGCGTATAACGGCAACTACTGGCGTTATGTGGACGGCGTTCCGACGGTCTGGAAGAAAGAAAATTAAGCATCAAGTTATAAATCGATGAAAAATTGCGATATAAATCGCCTTTTCGGTGTCTAAGCCGAAAGGGCGATTTTTCGATTTTGCCGGCGCAATATGGAAAAAACATATTTATCCCGAAATCCGGTTGCGAAAACGCGGTGATTGTTTTCGGTGTTTTATAAACATCAAAAAGAGAAAACCTTCTGTCGCCGCCGGATGAGTTATTTCAAGCATTATTTTCGGGTTTCCTGTTTTAGAAGGGTTGCGTAGCGCAGCATTTGCTTGCGCGATGACACGCCGAGTTTCTCAAGAATGTTGTGGTTGTGGAATTTGAGCGTGCTTTCGCGGATATTAAGCGCGTCGGCGATTTCTTTTGCGGTTTTGCCTTGAAGGTAAAGGTCGAAAACGGTTCTTTCCGTTCTGGTAAGTTCTTTGAGACCGATTTTGAACGCCTCGTAGTCGTCGGGATCTATTTCGTTTTTACGAGAATAAGCAAGCCGTTCGATCTCTGCCTGTCGCTTGTCGATTTCGGCGGTCTGGTTTTCGGTTACGATTGCGAGTTCGTCGTTGCGGCGTTTCAGCTTGTCGGTTTCGAGATCGCGAAGTTTGTCCTGTTCGGCGAGGTAGACGAACAGGTCGTCGATTTCCGAAATATCGGATATTGCTTCGGCGTGCTCTTGCCTGCGTATTTTTTCCAGATTTTTAATCACGGGCGCGACGAATTTTCGCGAAAAGACGACGCAGAGAACAACGGCGGTGAACACCAGCAAAAAGCAGACCAGAACGATTTTCATCACATTGACTGCAACGGTTTTATCAAATTCGCTCTTCGGTTGCATTACGGCAAGGGTATAGCGTTCGTTGCAAATCGTCACTTGTTTTTCGACGGCGACGAAGTCGGTTTCGCCGCTAAAGCCTGTGAGGTTTCTTTTTAGTTTTTTCGGTGTAAGCGTGCCGCTCGGCTTCAAAGAGTAGCCTCCGAGAACGCCTGCCCAAAAGATATTATCGCAATCGATTACGCCGTTTTCGGTCGTTTCGGAAAAGATACAGGTCAATTGATCTAATCCTGTCGGTTGGGCAAAGTAATCTTTGAAGTAATTGTTGGAGATTTCAAAACCGCATATACCGTAAAACGAATTGTCCGCGCCGCAGAGCGGAGTAAGAAAAGCAATCGCTTTTTCGCTTGTTCCACTAAGCGCGAAGATGCCCGTCAGTATCGACTTTCTTTCCAAGTTTTTTTCGTCAAAGAAATCTTTTATTTCCGGCACGAGTTCGGTTCTGAATTCAAGCCTCCATTTACGATGCGGCATTACGCCGTTTTCTCTTCCGAGATCCGCGCTGCCCCGAAACAGCAATAACGTTTCGTCCGTTCGGTCGAGGGTGCTGCGCTGAAAGTATAATCCCGTTCTGGATTTATCCGCGTTTGCTTCGCCTGTATTTACGGTTGCGTCCAGAATAATAAACGCGCCGGACGCGTCCGCTTTCAGCAGTTCCTCTTTAAGTTTCGGGAAAAGCGCTTTCTGCACGCCTTCCGTATGCAACAGGGAATCGTCGAGCGCTCTTAAATCAATTCCGTTTCCGGTCAGATAATCGTCTATTATCGCCGAAGAATCGGTTGCGAGCATTTCGCTCATCATCGTAATGTCGTCGAAGTATTTTTCGATCTGTCTTGTGTAAAACTCATTCTGGAATGTGAGGTTGTTCGAGTATTTTTCCGTCGTCGTCGAGAATTGTCCGATGAAAAACAACCCCACTCCGATAAAGGAGACAACGACGAGAACGAGCGTAAGCATATAAAACGAAAGCTTACGATGCATAGAAGTTTTTTTGCTTTTGAAATCTATGATCTTCATATTCCTGCCGCTCCGATGTTCCACAGCTCAGCCGACGCCGAAAAGCGCGGATCTGATTTCCGCAACGAATTGTTCGCAGGTTTTGCCGTTTCCGTATCCGGTTTTGAGGTTTTGCTGAATATTGCGGATTTTATCGTACAATGCGGTCACTTTTGCGTAATACCCGTCGAAATCGGGCTCTTTTTCAAAGTTGCAGGTAGCGACGGTCGAGCGCAAAGCGCCGTAAAGGTCTTTGTATGCTTGCGATTTGAAAGAGCTTTGAGCGATTTTGTCGAAAGCCCCCGCTTTTACGGGCATGTAACCCGTTGTAAGCACAAATTCCAGATTGCGGCGTTCTTCGGTAAACCATTGCGCAAAAACGGTTGCCGCTTCGGCTTTTGCGGCGGTCGTTTTGTAGGCGCAAAGCCCGACGCCCGCCTGAGTGGCTACCTTTTGTTTGCCGGCTTGCTGCGGCAATGGCAAAACTTTAAGGTTCATATCTTCGGACGTGTTGTCGGGGTAAGTAATTTCGTCGTTGTAATAGAGGATGGAAGCCGAAGAACCGATGCCTGCGCAGGTTTGTCCCGTCATAACCTGCGTGTTGGAATACATATCGGATACGACGATATGTCCTTTGGCTATGGACGAGGCAAACATATCGTACGCGCTTATAAACGCGGGGTTGTCCGCGTCGTACCAGCCGTCTTTATAAGAAATACTTTCTCCGTCGGATATGGCGCACAATTCGGCAAGTCTGATAAGGAAGTCTATCGCGCAGAACGGCTTGCCGCCCGACCACTCGTAATATTTTCCGGAAACGTCGAAAAAGCCTTCCCACGTGTCGAGGTCGGAAAGCGAAACGTTTTTTTCCGCGGCGAATCTGTCGAAAACTCCGCCCGCGACAAAAAGCATATACGTCGATTTCGAAACGGGAAGAACGCAAAGACTGTTGTCGACCGTTCCGTCTCTGAGAAAGGAGGGGACGAACGAACCGAGGTCGCTTTGAGGAAGACGATTTTTCCAGTCCAGGAGGTTGTCCGTTCCGAGACTTCTCGCGTCGCTCGCGTGACAAAAGAACAGATCGGGCATGTCCTTGGATCCGGCTTTTTCGGATTGAGCGTCCTTGAGTTTTTTGCCTATCTGCGCGGCGTTGGACATCAGCGCGACGTTTATTACGATTCCCTTTTCTTTACCTGTCGTCGCATTGAATTGTTCGATATAAACGTTCATAGGCGAATCGACCTGCTCGCCGTAAACGTGCCACATGGTAAGAGTTGTCGGTTTTCGGGGGTTAAGCAAAGTCCCGCTCTTGCCGCACGCGACAAACGAAAGAAACGTTGCGAGTACAATCGCAACGACGATTGAAAATGAAATCGTTTTCTTTATGTTATAACTCATTCTGGTTCTCCGCGGTCCGGGGTGCCGCGCCGAAACTCGCGCCTTAAAAATTTTTTTTCGATTTTCCCCACCTTTCGGCGGTTTGGGTGGGGGAAATGATATTGCGTTTATGATATACTTACCGTAAGCTCAAACGCATGTGTCGGACGTTGTAAGTATTTACATTATAACATATACGTGCGAGAAAGTCAATTCGCGCTTGTAATAACGTAAAAAAATTATACGCGAAAAGATACCGGCTTTGATTTGCCGATTTGATCGCCGCGGTCAAAGGAATTTTCAGAAAGAAACGATAAAACGCAGAACGGCAATATACGGTTTTAAGTCGCAAATCCCAAGCGCGATTTGAAATAAATCACTTAAATCAAAAAAGGAGAAGATTATGAAAAGAAAGTCATTTCTCGCAATTGTGACGCTGTTGCTGGCAATTATCCCGCTCACTGCTTGCGACAAGGGTGTACAACACAACCTTGTCGCCGGAAAAGAATATACGATAACCTTTGACAGCAAGGGCGGCAGCGCGGTACAGCCCGTTACGGCAAGCGCAGGCGCGGCGATCACGGCTCCTGCCGATCCAACCAAAGACGGTTTTGTTTTTGCAGGCTGGTATGAAAGCACGGACGGCGGCGCAACGCTTTCCGACACGGCATTCAGTTTTTCATATATGCCGGCAAGAGTTTTCACGCTTTACGCAAAGTGGGCGACTGCCGACATCAAGGGCAAGACTTTCAATAAAGTTGACGCAACCCTCGAGTGGGAGTCCGAAGCCGTCAAGCAAGCGCTCCTTACAGACATGAGAATGACGGAGGAGCAGTTTATACAAAGTCATAAGGTATCAAAAGTTACGCTCGTTTTTGCGGCGGATAAAGATTCCGTGACGGCGACTTATGATCAAAATCCGGGCGAAGAAGACGATAAAGGCAAAGGCATCGCAACGCTGTTGTACAGGATTAAAGGCTCTGCTATCGTGTTCTATGAAAGCCAGGAAGATATGGAAAACGAAATCTCCTCTCACAGCTACGGATTGCTTGCCGGCTCGACGTTTGAGTTGTCCGCAGATAAAACGACCATTATACAGAGCAATATCCTACCGGGAATGGGAACGATTAAATATAAGTATACCGTTGTGGTAAAATAATCAGACAAAGCCATACAAACACACCAAACAACGGTTTTAAGTCGCAAATCCCAAGCGCGATTTGAAATAAATAAAAAACTTACAAAAGGAGAGAATTATGAAGAAATCACTTGTCGCAATCATGACGATAACAATGACGCTTGTCTTGTCGTTGTCGGCGCTTACCGCTTGCGGCGGGAACAAGCACGAATTTTCCGACGAATGGAAGAAGGACGAATCGTACCACTGGCACGAGTGTACGAAGAAAAATCATACCGACATGACCGAAAAAATCGCTCACGTGTGGGACGACGGAGTAATCACCGTACAGCCCACCGAAGAAAAGGACGGCGAAAAAACTTTAACGTGTACCGAATGCGGATACAAAAGTATCAGATCGGTTACAAGACTCACTCATACGCATAAGTTCGACAACTCGGTCTGGGAAAAAGACGATCTCAACCACTGGCACCCCGCGACCTGCGATCACCACAGCGAGAGGGATTCGGTCGCTCCGCATAGCTGGAACGGCGGCGTAGTCACCACTCCCGAAGGTTACGGCACGGCGGGCGAAAAGACTTTTACCTGCTCGGTTTGCTCCAAAACCAGAGTCGAACCGATCGACGCTCTCGACGCCAAGGATAACGCCGTATCGATAGCCAGCGACGCAGCGCTCGACAAAATCTACGACGGAAAAGCGGTCGTTCTCGACCCCGCGAAGGTCAACCGCAGCGGCGACGGCGCGATTTCCGTTATGTATAAACTCATGGAAGCCGACGACAGCGCTTACTCCGTAGTCGCGCCTAAAGACGCGGGCGAATATACGGTAAAAGCGATCGTCGAAGCCACCGCGGAATGGAAAGGCGGCTCTGACACCATGGATTTCACAATCGGACAACGCACGGTAGAATTGACCAAAAGCGTATTCGACCGTAAATTCGGAGAAAACCTCGAAAGCGGCAAGTTCGGCTTGACGTGCATAGACGTTGCAGGGGTTACGAATAACGTCGTAGAATGGGTGACGATTTGCGCCCCCGAAGAATACTATGCCGTGGGTATCCACACGATTGACGTCGAAGATCTGTTCGCGGACAGCGACAACTTCGCGATTGGCACGGGCGGGACTACTGAGGTAAAGTTTACCGTCTGGGACGCACCCGATTCCTTCTATAGCGGAATCAAAGAAATTTTATCCTTCTCCGACGGAAGAGTTGCTGTCACTACCACAATCGCTAATGGCACGGTGAATAAGGGTGACGGACTTTTAGTCAATGAAATCGGCAAGATAATCACCGTGGAGAAAATCGAAAAGGGAACAGGCTCGTCGGCGATAGAGGTTGATACCGCAATCGCCGGAGAAGACGTTGGTTTGCAGATAAAAGGCGCAACGAGAGACGAACTTAAACGCGGATATATGCTGACCACGCCCGACGCGGTTATCGGTTACAGTAAGTTCACGGCGACGGTCAGATTGCTTTCGCGGGAAGAGGAAGGAAAAAATACGCCGATATCCTCGGGATATAATCCTAATGCGTACTTTGCCGACGCGCTCGACGAAAAAGCTTGTACTCTTACGTTCCCCGAAGGGACAGGAATGCTCATGCCGGGCGGAACGCTCAAAGGCGTCACCGTCGATTTCGGCGGAGCGAAAAAACCCGTGTTCGTCGGACGCAGATTCGTCCTCAGAGAAGGCGGAAAAACCGTTGCGGAATGTGTAATTACCGCGCTTCCCCACGCGACGAGAGTTGCGTGCAACGTGAGCGCGCCCGCAGGTAAAACCGCAGTCATCGAACCCATCGAAAGCGGTGAAAAAACCTTTGCGCTTAACTTGAACAGAAGTTCCGCGATTGAAGACCTCGTCGCGAGCGAGGCAATCGACCTGGTTGTGAAGTACAACGGTGTGACCGTGGGCAGTTACAAGCGCACGGGTATCGGCGTGGGCAACGGCGATCTGGCGCACGTCGAAAACGGCGGCACGCTGGCAGGCTCGTTTATCAACGTCAATTTCGTAAAGAACGTTTCCGGACTCACCGACGCGGACGGCAAATGGATTTGCAACAAAGCAAACGTGACTTTCGACGTTACCGCCACATTAACAGAACAACTCGACAACCTTGGCGCGGGCAGCATAGGAACCGTTACGATTGGCAAGGGCGATGTGAAATACTTCACCCTCAACGAACTCGAAAATCTTTCGAGCGGCTGGTACAGCTTTGTCAATGCGTTCAACAGCAACGGTTCTACTCGCTATAAGGTGTACACGGACGCCGGTGAAAAAGTTGATATGATGTCGGATATGTTCATGTCAAACGGCGGCAAATATTATGTCAGATACACCGTGGATGCCAACATCTTAGATGCTCAAATCGGCTTTAACGCCGCAAAGCCGGAACTTTCGGCAACAAACACCACGTCGAGCCTTATTATCCCGTCCGGCAAGAAGGACGACAGAGTCGTGATTAAAGTCACGTTGAATAAAGCCGTGTCTTATTTCCATAAAAACACGGTCACGTTCCAAGGAAACGTTTCGGCTTTCAATGGCAGCGTGGTAAAGGTGTTCGACAGCAATTATCGGTTCTATAACGGAATGGGATATCAGAGTTTATCTGACGGACATAAGTTCTATTTGCCGACGCAAAACGCCGAGCAAACGTATGCGTATATTATGATGAAGTATTACAGTGATTTGGCAGGTACTGCAGAACTTAAATTCGAGCATTCAGCCGCCGTACAAATGCTGAACGCGGACTTCCAGACAATCCCTTTCAAGGCGAACGCAAGCATGAAGTTCATCTTTAACGCGTCTACGACCGGTCAGTACAAAATCGAGATAGCTAAAACCGATTCTCCGGGACTCATACCGTCGGAAACAATCGGTGTCGACACGTTGTACGATCCCGACTTCGCCCTTGTCAATGTCAATATCATCGGAAGTATGAATTTCAATGCCAACGCAACGGGATACTATTCATTAACCTTGAAGAACATGACGGATTCCGAACAAAGGGTAAGAATCCATATAGTGAAAGTGTCGTAAAACCTGATCGGAAAACGTGTAATCGGATAAGCGGGCGTAAAAACCCGCTTATTCACAATAAAGGTGTTTTATGAAAAAGATATCAAAACTTATTGCGTTTGTCCTTGTTCTTGTTTTGGGCGTGATACTTGTCGCGTGCGGGAATAAGGGCGGCGGTGACAATACCGCGACCACCGTCAACGAACTGACCGCAGAAAGCGGCGTTTCGGCAAGCGGGACATTTGAGGGCGGCTCAAAACTTAAAGCAGAAGCCCACGCAGCCGACAGCGAGAAAGGACGGGCTGCGATTTCGGCAATCGACAAGCCTTACGACAGCGCAAAGGTTGCCGTTTTTGACATCACCCTTACCAAGGACGGCGAAAAGGTGCAACCGAGCGGCAAGGTGAAGATTACCATGCCGAAACCGTTCGAGGCGGACGTTTACGTTACCTATCATATCAAGGGCGACAACACGGCGGAAGAACTCGAAACCGCGATTGACGGCAATAATATATCTTTTGAAACGACAAGTTTTTCATACTT
>CAKQPR010000012.1 GCA_934270565.1 uncultured Clostridia bacterium
CCATTTTTGTTCCTCCGCGTTATATTATACGATATTTCTGCTTTTAAGTCAATCAAAAGCCGCGGAAAGAACGCGTTATGCGCCCGATTTCTTAAATTTTCGAGCCGTAAATCGGGTCGGAGTAACGATAGGAAAGTCCGTCGCGGGCGCGCTTGTTCTCCTTTGCGATCGCGACGAGCTTCGCTATAACCGCCGCGCCGCCCGTCAAGCCGCCGTATCGATATTCGGGGAACAGGTAAAGCGCAAGCGACCCCGGAACGGTATTGATCTCGTTGACGTAAAGCTCGCCGCCCGAATACAGGAAATCGACGCGCGCTATACCGCTCGCTCCTACCGCGCGGAAAGCGATTTTAGCTTGTTCGCGCACCTTTTCGGCAAGTTCCTCGGGAATATCCGCGGGGAACTTCCGACCACTCCCCTTGCCTTTGAAGCCGCCGCGAGCGTATTTGTCGGCGTAACCGAGAATTTCTCCCGCAGACAACGGGCGTTCGGGAAGCGACGCTTCCGCGCATTTTTCGTCGCCGATCACCGCGCAGTTAAGCTCGGTCGGCTCGGGCAAAGCTCGTTCGATCACCGCCGCGTTATCCCAGCGGAACGCCGCCGAAATAAGGTCGAGAAATTCCGCGAGGTCGTGCGCCACGCCCACGCCTATGCTGCTGCCGAGGCTTGCGGGCTTGACGATAACGGGATAACCGAGTTTTGCGGTTTCGTCCGCAACGCCGCGAAGATCGTTGGAAAAGCGATCGCGGTTTACGGCGAAACCTTCCGTGATTTTCAGTCCGCTATCCTTAAACGCGCGGCGCGAAAGGCGCTTATCCATACCGATAGCGCTTGCCGCAACGCCGCAACCTGTGTACGCTATACCCGCGCTTTCGAGAATTCCTTGCAGACAACCGTCCTCGCCGCCGTAACCGTGATTACAGATAATCGCCGCGTCGATCGCCGTGCGCCTGCGCCCGACGTATATCGCGGGATCGCCGGCTTTGGCGTAACACGGTTTGCCTTTAATCGCGCCCGAGCGGTACGACGAAATTTCCGTCGCTTTCTTCGGGCTCAGCCACTTGCCGTCGCGCCCGACGTAAACCGGCAAAATTTCATAGCCCGCCGCCGCATTCATAATCTGTACGCCCGTCGCTATGCTGACTTCGTGTTCGCAAGACTTACCGCCGTAAAATACCGCTACTTTCATACGCCCTCCCGCGGCTTTCCGCGCCGACGCACGAAAAAAGCCTCCGTATATTATATGAAGGCTTCGCGGCTTTGTTGACTTAATTTTACCAAGGGCGGTGAGTGCGCAACGAGCGAGTATTTTGGTGTCTACCGTTTCAATACGTTCGAATTCGCTCCCGCGAGATTGCCACGCTACGGCTACGCCTTCGCTCGCAATGACAGTAGCTAAATACCGTTCCTCTTGGTTTGAGGGTGGACGAGAAACGCCCCAACAATATAAGGCTTCCCCTTGGGGACCTGTCGCGTAGCGACTGATGAGGGGTTGTCTTTTATGTTACGTTCGTCATAACCCGACCCCTCATCCGTCACTCGGTTCGCTTCGCTCGCACTCGTGCCACCTTCCCCCAAGGGGGAAGGCATTAACGGTCGCTTTTTAATGTCATTTCGACCGAAGCGCCAGCGAAGTGGAGAAATCCCCTGCGGTTGTCACCTCGACAATGATACTGTTAAATTGTTTTCGACCTTATTTGTCGGCACAGCCGACGGTAGGGCGGTTCGCCCTCGGACCGCCGACAGGGAACCCCTGCGGGCAAGTATTTAAAGCGTACCTTTCCGTTACGTTCGTGTTTGCTCCCGCCTTGGTCTCGACTTCGCTCGCAATGACAGTAGCTAAATACCGTTCCGCTTGGTTTGCGGGCGGACGAGGGCGTCCGCCCCTACCTAACTCTACCGAAAGTAAGTGAGGGCATCGCCTACTTGCCCGCAGGGGTTCCCTGCCATCGCCGACTTGCCAACGGCGGCTCGCCGTCGAGCGGGCGATGTACGCCCTTACCGCTTGGATGTGACAAATAAGGAAGCTCGCAACCTTTTAAAGCCTTCCCCCAAGGGGGAAGGTGGATTGCCGAAGCGATAGCGTAGGCAAGACGGATGAGGGGTCGGGCTATGACAAACGCAACGTAAAATACACCCCCTCATCACCGCCTGCGGCGGAGCTTCCCCCCAAGGGGAAGCCTTGAGCTGTCCTCTATTGCTGAATTGCGGGCGGACAAAGGTACGCCCCTACCATAAAAGCCTCCCCCAAGGGGGAAGGCTTTTATGGTCTAGTTCTATATTGCTAAAAAATTACTTTACTCATTTAGTCCGGGGAAACGGGTCAGGAGAAGTTTGTATATTTCCTCGCAGGCTTTGCGGGCGCCGTAGCGGTTGTGAACGGCTTTGGCGGCGGCGATATACGGTTGCAGAAGTTCGGGGTTACGGAAGAATTCTTCGACCTTATCGGCGGCGGCAATCGGATTGAAAATCTTGATCGCGTTACCTACAACGTTTATGTAATACTCGCCTATAAATTTTTCGATATCGTGCGTGTAACTGGTGATTATCATCGGTAAACCGAAAAAACACGGCTCTGCGGCGGCACTTGCGCCTGTTTTTCCGAGCATTACATCGGCGGCTCCGAACAGTCTGAATATTTCATCGCCAAGCAAACCCTGAGGGCGAAAGTCGATTTTCTCGCCCGTTTTCATAGCTTTGAACTTTTCATATAACTCTTCGTTCTTGCCGCAGACGGGAACGAGCGTAATCGGAAGGTCACGCGCGATAAGTTCGGTGCAGATAGCTTCCATCTTACCTATCCCATAGCCGCCTTCCGCCAGAACAACGGTGAATTTGTTTTCGTCGAATCCCAGAAATCTTCTATTCTCTCTTTTGTCCTCGGGAATATCGAATGCATAATTCCTTATGGGAAAAGAAACGCATTTAAGATTGTTTTCGTTAAACCGCAACGGATGTCGTTTGAGCGCAAGCCGAATTCCGGGTTCCATAGCACCCATACAAAGATCGCAAGGATACTGAAACAGCGGATTTATCCGCACGTCGGGACAATACATCGCAGTAAGCGGGCGATCGGGTTTTACATGCATAGCATAGTAATTAGTCGCCCAGTGGGTACTGACGACAAGATCAGCGTCGATTTCTTTCATTCTTGCCACGCCGGCTTTATACGACTTCGGATTGAGAAGTTTCATAATACCAAACGAGTCGAGGCGCGGTCCCCAAAAGTTCATAGAAAACGTCGCAAAAAAACCTTTTACCGAGCTTTTCGTATAAGTCTTCGTTTCCCGAGCCATCGTTTCTTCGAATGTATGAAGACTTTTATCTTCACTGTCGGCATAAAAACGCATACGGACAACGTCAACTTTGTCTCCGTATAGTTTTTCAAATTCGTCGGCAATCGCGCGCATGGGCATAATGTGCCCTAATCCGGCTTCAACCGACGGAAACAGAACCTTAGGTTTCTTCATTTACCTTTTCTCCGTTTTGCGTTTCCAAGCAAAAAGCCAAGTCCTTCTCTATGCATACAAGAAAAATCGTATATACGACAATGAAACTTGCGAAAAAAGTTATAGTATCTATGAGTCCCATAGCGACGTATGAGGCAACACCAAGGACTAAAAACAATCGGTTTATCGTCGGTTTCGACACGAACAACTTAATCGTCTGTATACGGTGGATCATGTACCCTAAGAGCCCTACGACCCCTGCCGAAGAAAGCATCTGAACAATAGTGTCGTGCGCAAAGTTATGAAAGACAGACGGCGAAGAGTGTATTTTTTTGAAAGCGGCAAATCCCGTTCCTAAAACGGGGTATTCTTTCCAAAGCTCCATAAACTCTTTCCAAAGCCCGAATCTTCCTCTGTCGCCGAAGCCCGAATCTTTGAAAAATTTGAAGAACCCTTCTATTCTTTCCGTTCTCGCAAGAAAAGCTATTGCAAGAGCAAGCGCGGCAAGAAATACAAGTAAAAGCAATCTGTTTTTTTGTTTCTCTTTGCTTGCTATCGCTATTGCGACCGACCCCACGGCAAAAACGCCTACACCGATAAGCACCGCGCAACGTGAGAGTGTAAAATACGCGCCCACAAGCGAAAGCATAGCGAGAACATAGTACACAAAACCTCTCTCCTCGGTGTATGTAAGGCTCAGGACGCCCGCAAGCATAAGCACAAGGAATTCTCCTATCGAATTACTTATACCCCAACCAACTATAATATTGCCTTTCCATTCACCGTCAAGCACACCACTCGAAAAGTCAAAATTGCCGATATAAAAAATCAAAAGCTGAATAAGAATTTCGACTGTCGTAACCGCGCAAAGTCTGCCGATATATCGGAGATTGTCCTCCTTCGGCAATGTCGAAACCGACGCATACACATAAAATAAAAGCGATGTTCCGATAACCATACCCGCCACGAACAAGCTGTCTACAGACCAGTATTTACTGAAAAATCCAGCCGTAAGAAGCGTTGCCGAGAATATAATAAGCCCGACTGCAAGGGGGGCTTTTTTGAACAAGTTTTTGTACCCTTTGCATATGACGAATCTGTATACGATTGTCGCAAGAATTGCCGCTACGCACAACGAAAGCGCGATTATTACTCCGATCGAAGAATAATAGCCGTCTCCGTGGTTATAGCCCGGCGCGTGTTTTTCCGAAGCACACATCGGCGCAAGAAAAGCTATTACGAACACTGGACGAACATCATCGCAGAAAACATTTATGTATACAAAAAGAAGTACCGACAACACATATCCCGCTACATCCAAACCAAGACAATGTACAGCTAAAACAAAGGCGGCAAATACAGGAGCGAACCCCCTTCCGTCGATAAATTTATTGATTTTTGAAATAACCCTATTGTTTCTGACTTTTGTCAACATATACTTGCGTCCGGATGAACCGATTTTCTCCTTTTATTATCCGCGTCGGAATTTTATACGGTTTTGCGGTATTCGCTCGGAACAATGGTGAAGATCGTTCCGATAGTGGCTTGTTCGTCCTCTTCCGAAGCTTCCTTAAAGAGTTTGGCAAGAAGTTTATCGAATTTTTCGCGGTCGATTTCGTCCATCTTGTTGACGAAAACGCCTTCGTGAGCCGTCGTATTCACCGCTTCGGTGTCGTAGCGGAGCTCCTCAAACATTTTTTCGCCGGAGCGAAGTCCTGTAATTTCGATTTTAATATCCTGTTCGGGCACAAGTCCGTTTATGCGGATAAGGTCGCACGCGAGGTCGTAAATATAAACGGGTTCCCCCATATCGAGCACGAAGATTTCGCCGGCAGACGCGAACGCGCCGGTCTGAAGCACGAGTCTGACGGCTTCGGGAATGGACATAAAGTAACGCTTGATATTGCGGTCGGTAAGCGTAATCGGACCACCTTCCTTGATCTCTTTGAGGAAGATCGGGATAACCGATCCGTTGGAGCCGAGAACGTTTCCGAATCTGACCGCCGCCATTTTCATATTGAAAGTTTTACCGCGCGTTTCGATGAGCATTTCGGCGATACGCTTGCTTGCGCCCATAATGTTGGAGGGGTTGACGGCTTTGTCGGTGGAAATGAGAACAAACTTCTCCACTCCCGCCTTCTCCGCGCATTCGATGACGTTGAGCGTGCCCATAACGTTGTTTTTAACCGCTTCGGTCGCGGCGATTTCCATCATCGGAACGTGCTTGTACGCCGCGGCGTGAAATACGATCTGCGGCTTGTAAAGCGCGAGCGTTTCTTCGAGCTTATGGCGTTCGCGAACGGTGCCGATCACAAGCGTATAACGCGACGTGTCGTAAGTTTTGGCGAATTCCTGATTGAGGAAGAACATTCCGTTTTCGTGCTGATCGAAGATTACAAGGTGCTTGCAACCGAAGTTGAGCGCCTGACGGCAAAGCTCGGATCCGATCGAGCCGGCGCCGCCCGTAACCATTACGACTTTGCCCTTTACCGAGCCGTCCATAAGTTCCTGACGGACTTCGAATTCGTCTCTGCCGAGAAGCTCTTCGATTTTAATGTCTCGGAACGATTTTACGCGGGTCGTGAGGTCGTCCGCGTCGGTGATCGCCGGCATGATTTTTATGGGAAGATTGAATGGTGCGAGAGCGTTGTAAATATGGCGAAGCTGAGATTTCGTGATGGACATTATCGCTATAATAAAAGCTTCGACGTTGTAGTTTTTGACGGTTTTTTCGACGTCGTTCACGCTGCCGACGACGGGAATTCCGTACACAAGCTGACCTTGTTTTTCGGGATCGTCGTCGAGCACCGCCACGGGGTAATAACCCTCGTGCGGGTTGTTGATACAGCGGTTGATTACAAGGCTTCCGGTGTAGCCCGCGCCGATTACGACGGTACGCTTACAGGTCGGATCGGGAACGTTAGAGGTGAAAAATTTCCGACGAACGTGCAGAAAATAATGACCTATTCCCCAGAAAAACCGAGCTCCGCACGAAATAAGCGCGCTGAATATCAGGAACATTATTATTATCGGGACCCAGAATTCTATGTCTACGGCAAGCTGCAGAACGATTTTGCCCACGAAAAGAATTATGAACGTACCGAGGTATGCGGCGATTATTTTGAGGAATTCTATTCTGCCCGCGTATTTCCAGATCGAATTGTAACAGTCGCACACGACGAGCATTATGAACAATACGGCTATCGACGCTATCGCAACGTAAGGCTCGATTTCGAGGTATCCGTTGGGTATGTGCGGATCGATCTTGTAGAACATTATCGTTCTCGCGATAAAGTACGACCCCGCCGCGGCTACGATGTCAAGTAGCATCATCAGCAGAATGTTACGTACTCTCTTCGCTCTCGATTGCTTGTTTTTGTCTTGATTTTCCATATCGTTCCTTCTTTCTTCCTCGGTTTTTGTTGTTTTATTGTAATTCGCGCCGTGGGGAGGTGAGCCGTCGCGGGCGAGCTGTTTTTTTGGGGATATTCGTGCTCGCCTGTTTTTGTCTCTTATGCGGGGGATTTCTCGACTAACGCTCGAAATGACGTCGTGTTCGTTTGGTTTTTAATGTCATTTCGACCGAAACGTTAGCGTAGCGGAGAAATCCCCTGCGGAAGTCACCCGATAACGATACTGCTATATTGTTTTCGACCATATTTGTCGGCTTTGCCGACGGTAGGGCGGTTCGCCCTCGGACCGCCGCTTAACGTTCAGTTGCGGTCGGGTATTTTTAGCATACCGTTACGCTAAGATCGTGTTCGCTCCCGCCTTGGTCTCGGCTTCGCTCGAGATGACGTGGCGATGGAGCGTTCCGCTTTGTTTACGGGCGGACGAGGGCGTCCGCCCCTACCACGCTCTATCAAATGTAAGTACAGGCATCGCCGACTTGCCCACGGCGGCTCGCCGTCGGGCGGACGAGGAACGCCCCTACCACGCTTTAACAAGCGATGCGTTATCTCTCCCTCAGTCGCTACGCGACAGCTCCCCTCGTCAGAGGGCGCCAAGTATAAGGTTGATTTTTCGGAAGTCACCCGACAACGCCTCTCCTACACCTATTTTCGACCTTATATGTCGGCGAAGCCGACGGTAGGGCGGTTCGCCCTCGGACCGCCGCATAACGTACAGTCGCGGTCGGGTGTTTTTAGCATACCGTTACGCTAAGATCGTGTTCGCTCCCGCCTTGGTCTCGGCTTCGCTCGAGATGACGAGACTGAATACCGTTCCGCTTGGTTGGTGGGCGGACGAGGGCGTCCGCCCCTACCACGCTCTATCAAATGTAAGTACAGGCATCGCCTACTTGCCCGCAGTGGTGTCCTGCCATCGCCGACTTGCCCGCAGGGGCTCCCTGCCGGCAGCGACTAGTCGAGCCAGCTTTCGGAAACGTTGTAAACGACCGTGCAGACGTATTTGGCGTTTTTGCAGTTCTCGACGGCGGCGAGGAAACGTTTTTTGTCCGCCGCTGCCTGATTGAGGAGCAGGCACAGTCCGTCGGCGTAAACCGAAATATACTCGATCACGCTGTTGTCCGCGCCGTCGTAAACGTAAAGCGCGGCTTTATCGTCGGAACTCTTCTCGCCCTTAGCGAAATACTCGTGCCAGTCGGTTTCGCCTTCGCCGAACAGAACGAGCTCGACGTCGAGCCCCGCACTGCGGCAATACTCGGCAAAACCGCTTGCGAATTTGCGGGTAAAATCGTCGTTCGCCACCGCGGCGACGAGCGGCTTTTTCACGCCCGAAGCATTGAGCTTTGCGGCGAGCGAAACGTAAGCGTCGGCGTAATCTTCGCCGACAACGACCGTTTCCGATTTATCGGCGGGAAGCAGATCCCTAACGCTCTTGACGCGCTTATCGGCGGCATAGCGAATGAGCACGATAACCATCGCCGCCACGAATCCCGCGAGCACGCCCACGACTATGGTCGTAGCGAGCGACGGACGATTGTTGGAAGCGAACGTTTTGTCCTCGTCCGAATTCACGAACGTGCGGCTTACCGACTGTTCGACTTTGACGACCTGATCGGCAAAAGCGGAATCGTTTTTTAACTCGGAATCTTCTTTCACGCACGCAACGGCTTTTTCGACGTAAGCGGAAACCGCTTTCTGAACCATATCGCGGCGCGCGGCGGTTTTATCGTCGTTTTTGACGTCGAAAACGTATCTTACGACAAGCGTGTTCGTCCTTTCCGAAATATGAAAATCCGAGAAGAATTTATTCATCTTTTCAAGCTCGTCGTTCATCTTCGGATAAAAATTCGGATCATTTTTAATGAGCTCGAAAACTTCCATTTTCATTTTCGGCTCGTCGGTGAACAGACGGCGATAAGCGTAATTCGTCTTGTCGTTATACTTGCTGTAATCGCCCTGATCGAGCGATGCCGATCCCGACACTTTGTCGAAATACGCGGACTTATCGAAATAAACCGACCGCTCCCACGCTTCGTAATTAGTCACCTTGTAACTGATCACATAAAGCGCGCCCGCGATCGCGCCGAGTATCATACACAAAAGTATGATAAACCAACGCCTGACGGAATAGCGCATAAAGTAGCCGAACGAAAACTCTTTTTCTTCTTCCATAATCTCTCCGGTTTATTCGTGGTTTTTCGCGGCGAAAGCCGCTTCCCGCTCCGAAGCCGTCGGATATACGGCGAACCGAACGGGCGCAAAAACCCACAGTATCTTTTATATTATAGCCTATCGCCGCGCTTATGTCAATTAAAAAGCGGCGTTTTATCGGGTTTAAGAGGATCGGACGGGTCGCGCGACGGCAAAAACCGTCAAAATAATCCGATCACGAGCGTCGGACAAGCTCCGAATAACGGTTGACAAAGTAGCCGTAATAGGTTATAATCTATGCGTAAACTTTTTACGAGGAGGCAACTGCTTATGTCTGCAACAGCGCTCGTCGGTGCTCAGTGGGGCGACGAAGGAAAAGGAAAAACAATCGATATTCTCGCAAGCCGCGCGGATATGGTCGTAAGGGCTATGGGCGGAAGCAATGCCGGCCACACCGTCGTAACGGACGGAGTAACGTACAAGCTCCACCTTATTCCGAGCGGGATACTGTACCGAGGTACAATCTGCGTGGTAGGAAACGGCACCGTGATTTCGCCCTCCGTAATTCTGAAAGAAATTCGGGGGCTGAAAGATCACGGCGTAAGTATGGACAATCTACGCATAGACGCGCGCGCTCACGTAATTCTTCCCTATCACGTCGCGATGGACGAACTCAGTGAAAAATCGCTCGGTAAGGGCGATATCGGCACGACGAAAAACGGTATCGGGCCATGTTATATGGACAAAGCCGAACGCGTCGGAATCCGTATGTGCGACCTTATAAATCCCGGAATATTCCGTGAAAAACTTTACCGTAACGTTGCCGTCAAAAACAAAGTTTTAGCCGCGCTTTACGGGGCAGAACCTATGAACGCGGACGAAATTTTCGAGGAATATTGCGAGTATGCCAAGAAACTCGCGCCTTACGTCTGCGATACTTCGGTGCTCGTTTACGACGCGATCAGAGCAGGCAAAAAGGTACTGTTCGAAGGCGCTCAGGGCGCTCTTCTCGACCTCGACGTCGGAACTTATCCGTTCGTGACTTCTTCGCACCCGACTTCGGGCGGGTTCTGCGTGGGCTCGGGCATAGGCCCCACCCTTATCGACGAGGTAATCGGCGTTTGCAAGTCCTACACCACCCGCGTGGGCAAAGGTCCGTTCCCGACCGAGCTCTTTGGCGAAATGGGCGAACATATTCGCCGCACGGGCTTCGAGTACGGAACGACTACCGGTCGTCCCCGTCGTTGCGGCTGGCTCGATACGGTTATCCTCCGATTCGCCGTCCGCGTAAACGGTCTTACCTCGCTCGCCGTGAACAAGCTCGACACGCTTACCGGAATAGACAAACTTAAGGTGTGCGTGGCTTACGTCAAAAACGGCGTAAAAATCGAAAACTTTCCCTGCGATATTTCCGACCTCGAAGGTTGCGAGCCCGTATACGTCGAAGTAGACGGCTGGAAAGAGGACATCGAAAACGTGCGCTCATACGACGATCTCCCCGCTGCCGCGAAAGCATATATCGAGCTTATCGAGCGCGAAGCGGGCGTACCCGTAAAGATGATCGGCGTAGGTCCCGACCGCGAACAGAACATCAACAAATAACGAAAACGTATATGCGATTTAGTAAAACGGCAATCTGCGAAAGACTGCCGTTTTTTGTATTGTCCTTATTATAACGTTATTTTTCAATCCAGCGGATTTCCATGGGTTTGAGTTCGAGCGACGTTTTCTTTCCGCCGAGGTCGTAGAAATCGGTTTTCTGCGGCGCGGCGGAGTTGTTTACGACGGCATATTTGCCGCTTGCGGGGTAGTAGTTGCAATCGGTGTAAACGTTAGTCGAATACGCAACGTTGAGCTCTTTACCCGCCGTCCAGACCATAGCCTTGTAAAGAAGGCGCGCGTTCTGCGGCGAATACGGAATGCCCGTGATATAGAAACTTCTTCCCTTGCCGTACTCGTTGACTGCGATCTTGACTTCGCCCACGTTAACGCTGCGTTTGAAGCGGTCGCTGAACTTAATATCGAGAACTTTCGTGTCTTTGAGCGCGTAAATATTCTTCTTGTCCTCGCCGTAATCGATTTCGCCCAAGCCCTCGGTGATTTCGTGATTTACCTTTTCGATATTGTACTTGTCCTCGCTGAGAGTGTAGCCGACTTCCTCGTCCACGCCGAGAACGTCCGAAAGCTGGAAGTATTTGCCGCCGTGGTTTACCGCGGTAGGCTCGCCCACTCCGATGAATCCGCCGCCGTTATAAACGAACTTGCGGACGGCGGTGGTAAGGCGCGGATCTTTCCATCTCTCGCCGCCAGAAAACGCGGTGTAAGCGTCGCCGACGTTGATAATCACGTCCACGTCCGACGGAACGCCGCCCGCGATAACTTCGTCGAACGAAAGGAATTCGACGTCCACGGGAAGTCCCGAAAGCGCTTCGAGTACGCCCTGATACGAATAGATCTGCTGATACCACAGCTCGTGCGCTACCATATGGCTCTGCCACGAGCGGAGCTTGCCCCATTCGTTAAGTACAGCTACTTTGAGCGTGCAATACGGTTTTTTGTTGTCGATTGCGTCGTAAATCGTGCGGAATTCGTCCGTAAGTTCGGTAACTCTGTCGATGAAAGTCGGGAATTTAGCCGCGAGCGAGAGGTAGCCGCCGAAGCCCATACGGTCGAGCGGCTTGCGCATCATGGCGCGGCGGGCCGTCACCCAGTTGCGGTTGAGCTCGGCAACGGCGTTCTCCTCGTTGCCGTCGAAGAACGTATCGGGGAAGAAATACGGAAGGAATCTGCCCTCGTGATACTTGACGTGCGGGATTTCGGAAAGCATACGCACGGTCACGCCGCCGCCTACCGATCCGACTACCGCGTCAAGGTTCATATCCTTGAAATATTTGCCATAAGGCTCCGCGCCGATCCAGTCGTCGCCGAGGAACATCATAGCTTCTTTGCCGCTCTCGTGAACGATATCGACGAGCTCGCGGACGGTTTTGCTGACAAAACGGCACACAAGATCGAGGAAATTAAGGAATTTTTTGGTCGGCGTGCGGAACGGATTGTTATACGCGCCGCCGTCGATAATATCTTCGGCTTTGAGCTCGTAACCGTACTCTTCGCGGAATTTTTCGAGCATTGCGGGGCTTGCCGCGAGCGAATAACCAAACCAGTCGACGTACTTTTCCTTACCCTTCTCGTTGAAAATCAGCGTGAACTGATAAAGGAAGGTCGTAAAGCGGACTACGTTCGTTTCGGGATGAGCGGCGCACCACTCGCGCGCGAATTTTTTGATATATTCGGCGGTTTCGGGGTACGCGGGATCGTACATGCGCTGACGCGGGCATGTCCAGCCGTTTGTGAGGTAGTTGTAGATCTGAACGGGATGCCAGATTATGCGCGCCATAAAATCAACGGTGTACTCGTGCATAAACTCGGGATTTACGACCGTAACCGTTCCCTTTTCGGGGTCGGCGGTAAACTCGACCTCTTTTCCCGTCGTGCGGTCGATTACTTGCCAGTATTTAAGATTTTCCCAGTCGGGCGTAACCTGATCGGCGAAATAGCCGACCATCGGGTCGATCGTAAGCGTATCGCCGGTAGCGATCGTTCTCTCGCCCATAAGGAACGTGCGATGAACTTCGCCCTCGTGAGTCTCCGCCCACGCGTTGTCGCCGCGAACGACGAAATAGGTGTTGTAAACCTTGTCCGCAAGCTCGGACACGTTCTTCGGCAAAACCGTTCCGTCGCAATCGCGCACCGCGTCCGCGCCCCATTTTGCGGCGATTGTTTTTGTGCCTTCGACGAAGCTTTCGTCGGTGGGGATTGTAACTCTGCCTTTTGACATGATCTTTTTCTCCGTTATGTATAATTATAGACGCGCGACAAAATAAGGTTGCGGCGCGTACTATGAATAATTATACTATAAATTTTCGATTTTTGCAACGATTATGAGGGTAACAAAAACGTACATTTTTATTGCGTTTTTTTACACAAACCGAATGCGCGGTTTTTAATCTTTCGTAATCGTTACGGCTGTACCGGCGGGAACGGAAACTTTTTTCCCGAAAGCGGCGATTTCGATATCGCGATCGGAATACACGCGGGCGGTATCGGTAAGCTTGGCTCGGGGCAGAATCACGCCGTTTTCGACGCGGCAGTTATACGCGAGCGTTTCGCCGTTTTCGATATGGACGAACGAAGTAAAACCGATTTCGCCGAGGCACTTGTAGTGTTCGTAAACGTCGCTGTCGCAGCACGCGCCGTAATCTCTGCCAACCGTCCTGCCTATGCGCGGATCGCCGTAGCCGGTTGAAACGATATTCGTATCCGCCCGCCACCACTGCGAAATCATCGGAATATACTGCTCGCCGAGAATTTTCGGGGTAAGCTGCCACTCTCTGCCGTTTTCTCCGCGCTCGAAAACGTTCGCGTCGATGCACGGATCGATCACGAAAGCCCAACTGATTTCGCCCGTTTTTATATCTGTCGTCTGCAAGCACGCGCCGAGCGTGTCGAACGCTTCGACAAGGTATTTTCTGTCGTTCGTCGCAAGATACAGATAGTATTCGGCGTAAGTTTTCCAGCTCGTCCAGCCGTGCGGCGAGGTGGTCATGTTCCGCGAAGTGAGCACGTCGTAATGCGCTTCCCAGTGGCGGAGCGTTGCGCCTCGCGATCTGCAATCGGGTATGTGATCGAGTTCGAGGCAACGATGCTCGTCAAGCACTTCTTTGGCGGCGGCGACGTACGAGTCGCGCTCGGACGGAATTTTAATACCCATAAGCGCGAGCTGCAATGCTTCGCAAGTGATCATTCCGTCCTCGAAAGTATGTTCGCCTTCCGTGCCGATATTCGTTTTGATCGCGCGGAGGTTTTCGACGGCTCGGCGGGCGGAATCGGCGTATCTGCCCGCGTTCTCGCCCGAGCGTACAAGCTCGTCGGCGAGCTCGACAAGCGATTTCGCCGGATAAATCACGCAGGCGTAGTGCACGCCGCGGCAATAGTATGCGCCGTCGGAATGCTGCGAATCGATAACGCGGTCACCAAGATTTTTCGCGATCGTAAGGTATCGCTTTATCTTCGTCGCGCGATGAGCAAGCACGAGAATCGAAACGACGGTCGAAAGGTTCTGAACGCGCTCGGGATTTGCGGCGGGGACGAAGTTCGTTTCGTCCGCCGTGAGTGTGACGGACAGAAATTTGTCGAGCCGACGGATCGCTTCCGACATGATTTTTTCGTCGTTTACGCGGCAAAGATAAGCGAAAATCGGGAAAAATCCGTAATAACTCTCGCAGTTGGTTGAGGAGAACTCCTCGCGTTCGAGCGCGCTTTTCGCGGCGGTTTCGAGGTAAAAATCGGACGATGGGCGAACATAAACGCACGCTTCGGCTCGTCTTTCGCCGTTGCCGTAGCCGATCTTGTAAAGCCCGAATTCGGTGAGCGATGCGCCCGCGTCGATCGGTTGTCCGCTCGGCGAAACGACGGAGATTTCACGACTTTTGCCCGCGAATTCGATTTTTTCGCCCTCTTCGAGCGTCCATTTTTTAAGCCGCAACGGCATAAGTCCCAGCGTTTTTTCGTAGAACGCATAAAGCTCCGGATCGTCCGAACAGATCCCGAACGTGAACTTCCACTCGCGCGTCTCGTTCGGGGCGAGCGGCGAATACTCGGGGTGGCGCTTCGGTTGAGGGAGGACGTCGAGAAGGTCGAGCGTCGTCGTGTAAATTCTGTGCCCCGTGTCATCGAAATTTTCGGGATCGTAATACACGCGGTTGTAGGCGTTGCGCCACGACGAAACCGCGTCGCCGGCAACCGCGAGCATAACCCCGTCGGTGCGGCGGAAATACCCCCAGACGTGAGTTTTTTCACATCTTAAAAACGTCGGGTAGAATTGCGCGTTCCACTCGGGGTAGCTCTCCATATAGCTGTCGTTGCCCGTCCTCAGGCTTAATCGTTCGGGCGCGAACCCGTCCGCTCCCGCCGTAACCGAGACATTAACCGTAAGCGCGTCGCCCTCTTCGCCGAGGCTCACGCGGATCTTTGCTCCGATCGCTTCCCCTTCCGCGCCCGAGTCTGTGACGGTAAGCGGAATATCCCGCGTAACGCCGTTTTCGGTGACGGTGAGCGCGGGTGCGTAATCGTCGGTACGGAGCGGCACTTCGACCGAGCCGATAACGAGACGGGTAAGTTTTCCTTTTTCATTCAAGCAGTACATAAAATCAAATCCTTGTAGCGTCGCAAAGCCTCCCCGACTGTTTTTTGCCGGAAGCGGCGTGCTTTTTAATCGAAAATTTTAAGTTGTCCGCACGCAAGCCAGTCGGTAAACCCGCCCTTCTCCTTCTTCACGCAGAGTTTTACGGGAAGTTCGCGGTGGCAGTTGACGAGCATAAACCGTCTGCCTTTTTCGCCCTCGAATACCGCCAGAAGCACGGGGGCTTCGGGCGGTACGATGAACGTTACGTCGTCAATCCCCTCGTCGCCCGACTTGTATCGCGGGAAACCGCCGTAATCCCGTCCGACCGAATACGTTCGCCTGTACTCGTAATCTTCGAGCTCGGGCGCGAAAAACTTCATAAACGTGCGGTTCTGGCGAGACAGCCAGCCGAAAGTTTCGGTACGCTCGTTGAACAGGTCGACCGGCGGTACACGGAAACTTCCGTCGGGGCGATTTCGCTCGTACACGAAGAACCACAGAATTCCGGTAACGCCCGCGGCGGTCGCGGTGGAAATCTGCCAGCGTATATCGTCCTCGGTGGGCGGGCGCAGGCTCCAGTGCCCTACCGACAAAAGCGTGGTAAAGAGCGGAATTCCGTTCTTTCGAGCGACCTCGCCGAAAACGCGCAGGTTTTCGAAGTAAAGCTCGGTGTACTCGTCGCGGTCGAAGTACGCGCACTGTCCGTAATAGTCGTAACAAAGCATTTCGATTCCCGCTTCCTTTACGACCTTATCGAGGAGTTCGCCGTATTCCTCGGGTTCGACCCCGAGACACTCCTTAAAGTTCGGCTCTTTCCAGATCGGCAGGAAATTCACGAACGGATGAAGCTCGGTCGCGGCGGCTTTGACGAGCTTATACGCCTTTATCATATCGGGCATCTGCTTTGCGCTCGGCTCGTCGCCGACGTGAAAGCCGTAAACCGCGGGGTGAGAGGCGAAATCGTCTGCGGCTTGAGTCATACACTTTATAAACTCCTCTTCGCCGCGCTCGGTAAGTCTCGTCCATCGGGCGCGGGCGTCGCACACGATGACCTTCATATTCCTCTCGTCGAGAAGATCGAGATGACGGATAAAATCGGCTTTATCGTGCTTTTCGGGGTCATACTCGCAACTCATGACGAAATTGAAACCGAGATCGGTAAAATCCTTCGCCATAACGACGGGATCGTATTCGCCCGTATTGTAGTAGTTCCATAGTCCGGTAAGATACTTCATTTTTCTCTCCTGTTATCCTTTGAGACGAAGACTCTGGATAAACGTTCCCACGCCGCCGCCCTCGCAATAACAGCTTGCGTTGAGCGTTTTCAGATCCTCCTCCCACTCGTCGATCGCCTTTTCGTATTCGGGCGCGTAAATGTTGTAGTAGCTCTCGTAATTGCCGAGGATAATGTAGCGCACGCAGACGCTTTCGCGAAGAACGCGGTTTTTGAGCCGTTCGCGTTGCTCGGCGTCCTCTATCCCGTCGTAAGTCGCCGAAGCCTTTCCGAGAAGGTCGAGCGCCTTTTCGAGCACGGCTTTGCTCCACGTCTGAGCCGTTCCGTAAGACGGCGTGTCATTGTCGTACATTCCCATATGGAATTCGCCTTCGCTCTCGGCGTTGACGGCGGCAAGATGCGAACGCATAACGTCGAGATACTCTTTAACGTAAGGCGCGCCCGTCTTGTAGTACGCGTTCATAAAGTCGTCGATCAGTTTTTGCTGATCCGCGTACACGTTCCACAAAATCTTGGAATTGAGGTAAACGTTGAGATCGCTCATCGAAGCGAGGCTCGAACCGGTCGTATACTGCAGCATCATATTGACTACGCCGTCCTCGTAATATCGTATCGATTCGTCCTGCATCGTGCCGAAATTGTCGAAAAACCGATAGTACGCGCTGTAACACGTGCGGTATTCCCACGTCATAAGCCGATCAGTGATATCCTTCCACTTCTCGTAATTCTCGCCGTAACGCTTGTTGGTCGAACAGGTCTTGTCGAGAAGATTGTGGTAGTAGCAGCGCTGAATGGGCGCGTAACGGACGTAAAGTTTTTCGTGCGGAACGACCGTTTCGTCGATCGGAACCCACTTGCCGTTTTCCTTGTCCGCCTTGACGGGAGCGTTTATGCTCTGGTGGTATACGAACGTAACGTATTTAAGGTCGCGATCGGGGTAATTCTGCTCGCGCCACGGCTCGATGCGTTTGATAAGCTCGTTGACGAAGCGGATAAGCGTGCCCGAAACGCCATACTTGTCGCGGCTGTCCTTGCAGGAAAGTCCGAAGAAACTTTCGCTCGTACGCTCGCAGTTGCACATAACGCCCATATCCTCTTCGGCAATATTGACGTAAATACCTTCGGGGTGATCGGCGATTATCTTT
This sequence comes from uncultured Clostridia bacterium, assembly GCA_934270565.1. GTDB lineage: Bacteria > Bacillota > Clostridia > Christensenellales > Pumilibacteraceae > UBA10677. Next base: position 17,571 of record CAKQPR010000012.1, read on the forward strand.
TTAAGGTTTTCGGTCGCGACGTCAAGAAGCACCGAATTCGTCAGGCACCACTGAAGTCTTGTGCCCGTCGGGTTGGAAAACCACTCGTAGCGGTAGTCATCTTTGACGATTTCGGGGTGATGCTCGGCGTAATAAGCTTTGTAGTCGTCGTAATCGACGATATGCAGAAAACTTTCGCAGTGCATACCCATCCACTCGTCGTTTGCGCTTCCGCCGTAGCGCGAGGAAAGGTTCATATCTTTCATACGCAACTTTGCCTGAAGTTCCTGATTGTAATCGAGCGGACCGTCTAAAAATCTGCCTTCGAATGACGGCGCGTCTGTAAAGTCGAGGTCGGGAAGATACGCGGTCGGCTTTACGTCGAGCGCGATTTCGTCGATCGCGTAGCACTCGTATCCGAATCCGCGATGAAGGAATTCGTAAACGCCGTACATAACGCCGCGATCCTCGTAAGCCTTGATTAGCATCGTTTTGCCGCGACGAACGATCTTGTAGCCGTCGAGGTTGACTTCCGCTTTCGTGACGGTAAGACTTTCGGCAAGCGCGGTGTTTCCGAGCGAAACGTATTTCGCGTTCTCGTCTGGCGTAAGTCCCGAATCGGATACGATTTCCATTTCCGCGCCGGTGGACTGTCCGAAGTATTTGTTGAGCTCGTTCGCGGCGTAAAGCACGCATTCGCTTGCCGAAGCGGGAACGACGATTTTATAATCGGTTTCGCCGTTCTCCGCCATAACTATATCGGTAAACTTCGTAGTTTCGTCCTGCGGCGTAGGGGTCGGATTCTCGTCCTTTTTGCACCCGACCGCGACCGAGAACAGGAGCGCGAAACAGAGTATTAAAGCGGTTATTCTTTTAAATTTCATTGTTGCCTCCTATTTCGCTTCGACCTTAAAATCTGCGATGCTTGCGTTGCGGTCGGCGTCGTAAGCGTAGTAGCGCAAGGTATACGTTCCTTTTTTGGTAAGCTTGACCGAATTTACGTTCGTAACGTTCTCGATCGCGCCGGTGGGCGAAATCAGGAAAACGTGCAACGTAGGTTCGGAATTGCGGTCGAGCGCGACCGCCTTGTTTATCGCGAGTTCGCCGCCGACTTTCACTTCGGAAACGGGCGCCGCTACCGTAATCGTGGGCGGCTCGTCGTCGAGCACCGAAACGCGGAATCTGCGCGTGATCGGATTGCCCGAGTAGTCGATAGCTTCGTAAGTCACGATGTACGTTCCGTAAGAATTCGCCACAAAGCTCATACCCTTTCTCTCGGCGCGTTCGCCGTTTACGATGCGTTTGCCGTTGAGCGAAACGGTGACGTAGCATTCGACGTAAGGATCGATCGCGTCGCTCGCGGTGCAAGACGGAAGTTCGATGCGGCCGTACTTTTTCGCGGACGAAACCATTTCGCGTTCGAGTTTAAGCGAAGGCGCGGTTATATCCTCGAACGCCGTTTTATTGCCCGACTTATCCGAGTTGATATAAATCATCTGTTTGCCGAGCTTGCGGATTTCGATTTCGCTTTCGCCCGTCACGTCGCCGAATCTGAAAGTAACGTAGAATTTACCCGAAGTAAAGCCCTTGTACGCGCTGCCGTCGTCGTAGGTCGTAAGCGGCATAATCACGCGCCCGCCCTGATCGTAAAGTTTGTTTACGGACGAATCGAAACGAATAAGGAACGGATCGGAATACTCGTTACCGAACGATCCGTACATTTCGTACCCCACTCCCCGATAATTGACTTTCGCTCGTTTCGAGCCGTCGTTACGCACTATCTCGAGCGTTATTTTTTCGTTCGGGTTCACGCTGTCGGTAAAGATCACATAAAACGAGCGGAACGCCTGTTTCTGCGAATTCACCGAGAACATCGTCTCGAAATTTTCGGACAGAAGCGCGTTTGCGAAAGTCATATTCGCGCCCGCGGTCGTCGCGGTAAACCCGATCGAGTCTTCCGAGCCCGAAGCGGTTACGTTTTCGGTTATGAAGTAATCGCTCAGATAAGTCGCATCGCGCACGATCACCGGGTAAACGCGGGTGAGCGCGCTTCCTTCCTCGCCCTTACAATATGTTTCGTAAGTGAAGTAAACGGTCCTCTCGCCGCTGCCCGCCGAGGGCGTATACAGCCTGTCTATTTTCTCGCCCTTTACCCCCGCCGTCTCACTCACATAGATATTTACGATCGCGTTTACCGGGTGAGCGGGCGACGAATAGTAGTCGTAAGATTTCATTTCGGGAAGCTCGATTTTCTTGCCCGCGATCAGCATTTTCGGAAGCGTCGGGAAATAAGCTATCGGCGAAGGAGAACGGATAACGTCAACGAAAAACGATACCGTATGCGTTTTTTTGAGATAATCGGTCGCCGTGTACACGATTTCGTAACTGCCCGAAAGCGCGGGAACAAACGACTTTTCGTTTTCGCAAACAACTGCGTTATCCGCTACTCTCTTTACCGTGGTCGTTACCGCGGGAGTGCCCGATCCGCCGGTCACGACCGCTTCGGGGAGCTCTATCGTCTCGCCCGCGTTTACGATAGCGGGGATCGCGGAGGCGGTCGAAACGCTCATTTCGGGAGCGGACATAAGCACGTTGAGTTCGTACCGCGACGAAGCTACGTTGCCCGCGTTGTCGGCGCGCTCGTAGATGAGCGTGTGAACGCCCGCCGCCGTCGGAACGAACGAATTTCCTTCGAGTTTTACGCGCTCGGTCGTGCCCGAATAAATGATATATTTGTCGAGATTTGTCGTCGTACCGTCGAATTCGTCGTCGGAAACCGCGCCGAAAAGCGGGTATTCCTCGCCTTTTACGGCGGTAAGGATCTTGGGATCTTCGTCGGCTTCGGTGAAAATCACGGGCTTTTTACGATCCGGAACGTTGCCGTTATAGTTCGTGCCGAGGAAGGAAGTCACGATATACGAGCCGCTCGAGCCCGCCATATCGGTTGCGGAAATTTCCACTCTTACCCTGCCTCGGGTAAAGCCCTTCCACTCGTTGCCCGCTCCGACCTGACGGGGATCGTCGAGATCGAGGATCGTCATACGGTGAACGTTAAGGTTTATTATGTCTGTCTGCAAATTGACGTCCGGTTCGTCGTAGTAGAAAGCCTTTTCCTTATAGTCGTAACGAAGCGTGATCGGTCGCGCGCCGCCCTTATAGCGGACGGCGTTGCCCACGAACGAACCCGTATAGCAGTTTGCGCCCGCACCGCCGCTCGTCGGAGTGCTTTCGCCCTCTTTGTAATAGCCCCACTTCAGTCCTGCGCTCGCGATGTCTTTCGTTCCGACCTGATAGAACGTGATCGGCCACTGAGCGTCGGACCATTGCGAATGGTGGACGTCGATCGTAACGTAATTGTCCTCGTCGTCCGCGTCGATGAGCTTTATATAAAGTTGTTTGAAGTCCGCGGTGCCGCGGGTCAGCGGATCGATCGCGATCTGCATAAACACGTCGTCTTTGGTGAGCGAGCTCACGTTGACGATATTTTTGTATCTTACCGTAGCGCCCGCGCCGAGCACGTTCACTTTTACGCCGCCGTTCGCGAGAAGGTCGCTCGTCGCGCCTTCGGGGAGGTCGTAAAGATAGCTCGGCATCGTCTCCGTCTCGGCAACGGAAGCGAATTTGACGCTTTCCCAGAGCGAGGACGGCGAAACGGGCGCGGCGGACGCTTTGCCGGCGACGGGTATCGTAACCGCGGCGGCGAGCGCGCACACTGCGGCGGCAAGCGCCGCTTTTATTATGCGTGATTTCTTCATGAATTTCTCCTTTTACCCTTTAAGTCCGCCCATAGTAAGATTTCCCATGAGCTTATCTTTGAGAACGATAAATAAAATTATGATAGGCGTGATTACGATCGTAAGACCGGCGAGTTGCAACGGAACCATTGCGAACACGCTGTCCACCGAATACTGGATAATCCACGCCGCGTAAGCTATCGTCGGGTACGACGGCATATAGATCATCGGGGTCATGTAATCGTTCCAGATCTGCACGAAGCTCGTGATGAACAGCGCTCCGAAAACCGTTTTTGTAAGCGGCAGCATCAGCTGAACGAACACTCTGAAATGCGAAGCGCCGTCGATGAACGCGGCTTCGGCGTAAGTCCAGCTCACGCCCTTGAACGTGGCGTAATATATAAGGAACATACTTCCGAAAGCTCCGCTCGACCAGATCCACATACCGATCATGCTGTCGTACATATTCAGGCTTTTGAGGAGCTTGAGGTTAGCCGCGAGCGACGACGAAAGCGGAACGTATGAGCAGAATATCGTAAGCGCGTACAGCGCGCCCACCCACTTGAACATTTTGCCGTACTTGGACACGGTATAGCTTGCAATCGCCGCGGTAAGCACCGCGAAGAACGGCGCGCCGACCGCGTACAAAAGCGTGTTTTTAAGCAATTCCAAAAAGCCGGCCGTGCGCGTTCCTCCGCCCTTTACCTTGACGGAAACCTTGATTTTCGTAATAGCGACGGTATAGTTGTCGAACTTCCATTTTTTCGGGAAGCCGGCGGGGTCGAGCATGAATTCGGTATTCGTGCGCACCGAATTTATTATCGCCCAGAACATCATCGACAGAAGCGCGAGACACCACAAAAGCAACAGCGTCCAGACGAGAATCGGGAAGATTTTGCGGCGAATTTCGGGTTTGCGCCGCTCGCGCGATCTGACTTTGCGGGCGTTTTCGGTTTTTATCGAAAGAATTTCGTTTTCCATAACGCCCTCCTTAAAACTCGACCTGCGGGTCGATCTTATCGAGCAGGAACTTCGTGCCGTAAACCACGGGCACGGAAGCTATACCGATCATAAGGTTGGAAGCCGCCGTGTAACCGTAGTATGCGTCGCTCGAATTCCGTCCGACAACGCGGGTGAACATATAGTATCCGAAAGTCTGCACGGACGGCGGCGCGGCTTCGGCGTACAGCGCGTAAAGCGGACCCGAGTAGGTGAAAAATCCTACGAACACACCGAGAAGCTGGACTTCGAGAAGCGGATAGATAAGCGGCACGGTAAGATGAATGAATTCCTGCCACATAGTGAGCCCTTCGAGCTTGCCGTATTCGATGAGGTCCACGGGAACGCGGGACATCGTGCCGGTATTGATTACGATCGCCCCGGGCATTGCGAAGAACACCGTATAGAACATAATCGTTCCGAACGCCGTCTTTTCGTTGTTGAGAAGAAGCGGAATATCCTTTATTCCGAATGTGCCGAGGTACGCGGGCAAAGCGCGTTCGACGAAGTACTTGAAAAACATCGCGATAACCATGCTCGAAAGAATGCTCGGCAGGTACAGGACCGTTTTGAACGTACCCGAAAGCGGGCATTTCTTGTAGATGATGAACGCGAAAAACTGGCTTATCGGGTAAGCGATCGCGACCGCAGCGAGGTGCAGAATCGCGCCGTTGAGGAAGTATTTCCCGAGCGATTCGCCGCGAAACAGGTCGTAAAGCACGTTTTTGAAGTTGTTCAGAACGTTCGGACCGGTCAGAAAGACCTGTTTGCCGGCGTCCACGTCGTAGCGCTGAAACGCGAGAAAAATCGAGTTGAGGTTGGCGTAAAAGTAGAAAATCGCCCACTGAACCAGCGGATACGCCAGCATACAGATACAGAAAATGAGCGCGCCGCGATTGCGTTTCACCCGACCGCGCGGGGGCTTCGGCGGGCGATCACGGTGAAGGCGCACGGAAATCGCGTAGAAAAAGTCGCGTATTTTCCGTTTCGCCTTACCGAATATCGTTTCTTTGTCTTCTCTTTTCGTCTTTTCCATATTATTTAATGTTGTAGTAATTTTTATAAGCTCTGTCCCATTCGGTTTCGCTGCAATATTCGAGGCTCTTTTCGAAATACTGTTGCGCTTTCAGGTTTTTATCGTTGAAGAAAGCGAGGAGCGCGTTGGAAGATGTCGAAGTCGAAATTTCTTTGCCGAGACCGCCGAGACGCGTATCGCCGAACGTTGCGAAACCGCATTTACCGGTGCCGCGGACTATTTCGACGTTTTCGTCGTGTTTTACGTCCCAGACGGACTTGGCGAACGTCGTGAGCGAGTTATAATCCGCTTCCGAAAGTTTGTAGTCGTACGGAAGCGACGCGCCGGTCGTTGTGGTAAACACCGAAAGCTGTGAATTCTGATGCATGAACTGAACCCAGAGTTTCGCAATGTCCTTGCGCGCGGCTTTGGAGCTGACGAACCCGACCGATCCGGACGAGAACGAAACGACGGTGCGCTTATTCGACTTCTGACCGCTTATCGAGGGCATGGGAAGGAACTTGAAGTTGCGTTTGCCGTAACCGTAGTTTTCGTCGAGGCTCGCCATATCGTCGAAACAACTGCGGGCTTCGTTCTCCCACCACTCGCCGTCAAGCAGCATCGCTATTCTCTGACCTTGCTCCTGCGAAGCTTTTTCGGTGCTAAACAGGAATTCCTGTTGCGCCATAAGTTGCGACTGCGAGCCGCCGAACGCCGCGCTCGAATAATAGCGCGCGTCCTTAGTGATTTCGCGGAGGAATTTAAGCGCTTCGAGGTTGCCGCGGTTTCCGGCAAGTTTCCACGCGTTCTCTTCGGTGATCACGTTGTTTTCGGGGTTGGTCTTGTCATAATAGTAGTTGTCGGAGTCGAGCGTTCCGGTATAACTCTTGTAAGCCTTTACGCCCTCGCTGCCCTCGTACTGAGCCACGATCGCGGTGGTAAGGCATGTATAATAGAAGGCGTTCTGCAGGCCCGTCCAAGTGAACGGCGTATACGACGACTGCATCATTCTGTTAAGAAGCGTGTAGAACTCTTCCATCGTTTCGGGAACTTCCCAGCGCCGAGCCTTGAAAAGGTCTTCGTCGTAAATCAGCCCCTGCAAGCTGTCCTCAAACGGAAAACCGTAATATTTACCGTCAGTCCACTTGTACGTTTCCACGAAATAATCGTCCATCTTGTCGAGAAGCGAAGTCGTACCGTTTTCGGAAAGCTCTCCGTCCTCGCCGTAGACTTTTTCGCCGAGAAGATCGGTTATATCCTCCGCAACGCCGCCCTGAACGAACTTGTAGTACAGATTGTTCGCGGTAAGGTAAACGTCGCAGGTCTCCACTCCGCTCTGAATGTTCGCTATGAGCGTGTCCGGCTCGTAACCGAGCTTGTCGGGGCGAGGAAGCACCTGAACGCCGCGTTTGCCCGTTCCCGGCTCGAACTCGGTGTCCGCGTACTTCGCTTCGAACGCGGTTTTGACTTTCTTAAGCCACTCCGTGCCGAGACCGCCGTTGTAAACGCCGACGTAAAGCTGAGTTTTGGTCTTGTCGATCTCCTCGTCCTCCGTGTCTCCGCAAGCAGTTACGCCCAGCATCGTGCCGAAGCACACAACCAGCGATAACAGTATCGCAATAAACTTTTTCATCTAAGTAAAACCTCCTGATGTCTGTTGTTTCCTGATAATTATTCCCACGCCGTAACGAGCGGCGAAAAACGGGCTTGTAATAACCGTATTAAAACCAAACGTAACGCTCTCTCGCATTGTCATCTCGAGCGAAGTCGAGAGATCTCGCGGAAGCGAATACGATTTTAGAGGAACGGTATTCCCTTAAATATCCGCGCAGGCGAACTAATTAGGGCCCCTTTGTGTAAAGGGGGCTCCCACCGCAGGTGGGTGGGGGATTGTAAAGAATCTGTACGAATTGTATTTCCGCTTTAACACTCCTACCGTCACTCGGGACACTTCGTTCCCACTCGTGCCTACCCCCGGCTCGCAACGCAGTTGCTTCGCCGCTTTGGCTAAAAACAGTCGCCTGTGGACTGTTTTTACGGTGCTTCGCACCGCCGCGTCGCGCCCTTTACACAAGGGAGGCAAGATATTGTCCGCTATCGCGGTCTTTATTTCTATCCGACTGACAGGGCTATGTACCGTTCCGCTTGGTTTGCGGGCGGACGAGGGCGTCCGCCCCTACCTATCCTCACAATCACTGATTTTGCCCACTTTTTAATGTCATTTCGACCGAAGCGTCAGCGAAGTGGAGAAATCCCCTACGAAAGTCACCCGACACCCCCACTGCCCCAACCTTTTCGACCTTTAAAGCGTTGCGAGTGCGACACAGTCGCAAGGCGGTGAGCCACCGCGGGCGAGTATTTTGGGATAGTCGTGTTCGCTTGGTTTTCTTCCTGATGCAGGGGATTTCTCGACTAACGCTCGAAATGACATCGTGTACGTTTGGTTTGCGGGCGGACGAGGGCGTCCGCCCCTACCGCGCTCTGCCGAGAGTCAGTACGGGCATCGCCGACTTGCCGGCGCGGGCTCCGCGCCCATAGCGGCAGCGCTTACTTCTTCCCTATGAACAGCGCGGCGCCGAGCATAACGGAGAGCGAACCGAGCATAATCGCGAGGTCGCGAGCGGTCTGGCTGCCGCAGCCTTTCTTCGCGGGTGCGGGGGCGGCGGCAACGGTAATCGAGTAAGATTTTTCGATCGTGTTACCCGCCTCGTCGGTCGCGGTATAAGTAACGGTATAAACGCCTTCGTTTTCAGCGACGAACTTGCCGTCCGTAACGGCGATTTCGGTAACTCCGAACGCGACTTTCACGGTGACGTTCACGTTTCCGTCAACCTCGTCGGTCGCGGAAGCCGCGCGCACGGTGACTTCCTCGCCCTTAGTCGCGGTAACGTCGTCCAGCCCGCCTTCTACCGTCAGCACGGGGCGATCGGTATCGGGAAGCACGGTAACGGTAAAGGTCTTGTCGATTTCGTTGCCGTCGGCGTCGATCGCGTAGTACACGATAACGTAAGTTCCGGCGCGGTCGAAAGTGAGCTTGCCGCCCTGAGCAACGTTGAGTTCTTCGCCCGTAACGTCGGTCGCGTTGACTTTATAAACGACCTTGAACGTGACTTCGAGCGGAACGTTCTCGTCACCGCCGTCGGTAGCCGTAGCGGCGGGAACGGTGATCGAAGACTTGATAAGCGCGGTGTCCGCAATATTCTCCACTGTGATCACGGGAACTTTGCCGTCGATAACTACGATCGTGCGAAGCGTGCCGTCGGAAGCATTATTGTCCTTATCGAAAGCGACGTACTTGATCGTGTATTCGCCGATTTCGGTCGGTTCGAACGCGCTTCCGTCCGCAACTTCCGTAAAGGCGGAAGAAGGCGATTTAACGTAAATCTTGATCGTAACGCCCTCTTTTCCGTCCACGAGGTCGGTGGCGGTAACGTCCGTATAGCGAAGCGTAAGCGAGCTTGCGTTAGGTCCGCCGAGACGGAAGTTTAACGTTTCCTCAACGTTAAGCGACACGACGGGCGCGGCGTTGACTACGGTCAAGGTCTGAGTAAGCGTTTTGCCGAGGTAAGTATAGCTGAGCGGCGTGCTCGCGTACTCGTTGAGCGCGGGAACGGTCGCATAAATCGTCTTTGCGCTCTTGACGGTGAACGACGAGCCGAACGCCACCGAATACGGGAAGCACGCTCCGAGCCCGAGTTCCTCTGCCGTTTTATTATCGTTGGTGCCGTTTACGGTAACGGTTTCCGCTCCGAGAAGCGCGCACGCGTCGGTGTCGAGCGCCATTTTTTCGGGCGCAAGAACTTTGTCCGCAAGCGAAACGCCGTTGATCTCTTCGAGAAGAAGCGGGGCGATTTCGGTTCCGCCGTTCAGAGACGGAAGGGCTTCGAACGAAATTCTATATCCGTTGGTGAAGGCAAGTTTCGGAAGCCCGAAATATTTATTGTCGTTGTCGATCGCGTCCGTGCCGTCGAATTTTGCAAGAATTCTGCCGTTTGTAGCATAATCACCGTAACCGGTCACGGCAAGTACGCCGTCGCTATCCCACGACAAATCGATTTTCGTTGCCGATTTATCGCCGGCGGCAAACCAAGTAAGGTAAGCGTCACCGTATACTTGATCGCTTTTAATCAAACCGTCCCACTGTCTCGTGGTACGATAGACTTCGCCGTTACCGTCATCGTAACCGACTGCGGCGCAAACATACCAACCGCCGTTCTGTTTATAGAAATAAATCTTAAAGCCGTTTTTATCGTCGTTTACGTCAAAAACATTCATTACATAATAAAGGTCTTTTGACGACGAGCCGACGAGTTCGCCAGCCATGGCGAAAGTCACGCTTGAATTTCCGTTGAACACACCGTTTATTTTAGCGGTGTACGGCGCAGAGCCAGCTTCGGGTTCGACAAGTAAGCCCTTGTGCGTAATTTTTCCGCTCTTGTCAGCACCCGCCGTAACGGTTGCGCCGTCCGCGGTAACGACTTCGGTCATATCGAACCACTCGTCGGCGATCCGGAACGAACGCTCGATCACGTTGCCCGCCGAAGCCAACCCGTTAACCGCCGTATAACGGACAACGTAGTTGCCCTTTGCGGTAAGTTTACGATCCGCGGGAAGATCGTTGAACTCGCCGTTGCCAACGCTGTATTCGGTTTTCGCAACGGCTTTTACGGTGCTATCCGCAAGCGTTACGAACGTTGCGGAAGGAACGGTTATGCCGTCCACAGTTGTGTAAAGACTATCGAATTTGCCGTCAATCGTGATTTGCGGAGCGTTAAGATACGCCGTGTACCACTCGGGGGTCTGAGACGTTTCGACGATTTCTTCGTCGAAATTATAAGTCGCGCCGTCGTTTACGACGGATTCGAGAAGAATATTATTTGCCGTCTTGCTCGCCGTAATGCCGAACTCTACGTAAAATCCGTTTTCAAAGTTTATCTTTTTAAGTCCGTAGAACTGTTCGTCGCCATTCGCCGAAGCGTAAGTATCGCCGTCGAATTTGGCAAGCGTGGATTTAGGTCTGTCTGCCGGTGCGTGTCCCGTCGTCGAAACGGTAAGAACGCCGCTTTCGTCCCAGTCAAGGAAAAGTTTACCGACGGGCGAATCTTTTTGCCCGATCATCGGATAAACGATGCTGTTATACGTCGAATCTCCGCCGTTTTCTTCTTTGTTTTCGAGAATCTTTTTGGGATTATCGTATCTCGTGGTACGATAATGACCTTCGTTGTCCTTTACCGCCGCGCCGGTGTACCAGCCGTTTTGCGCGTACTCGACAGTGAAATAGTTGTCGGAGTTATTCGCGTCCACGAATCTGAAGTAAATCGCCGTACCGGTTGCCTGTGCGCTCGTACCTTTGGACGAGAATTGAATCGTCGTGCTGCCTTGCGCAAAAATTCCGTTTATTTTGCCGGAGTAGGTCTTGCCGACTTCGGCGGGCTGAATCAAAAGCCCTTTATGTGCCGCGCCGCCGCTTTGATCTACAGCCGCGGTTACGGTTGCACCGGTAACGGAAACCGCGCTCGCGTTGTCGAAGTACTCGTCCATTATTACGAACGAATATTCAGCAGTGTTCCCGGGAAGAACCGAGTTTTCAACCGCGGTATAGCGAAGCTTGTACGCTCCTGCCGTTTCGAGAGTTTCGCCGACCGAAATTCCCTCCCAAGTCGTTCCGCCGTTGATCGAATATTCGATTTTTGCGCAACTTAATGCATCCGATCCGCCGCGCGCAGGGAACGAATATGTAGCTGCGGGAACGGTGAAACTGTCCTTATATTTTGCCTTGATTACGTTGTCGCCGAGCGAAATCTGCGGAATTTTCGCATATTCGGTGAACCAGCTCGGCTCTGCGCCTACGCTTCCTTCCTCAAACGAAACGGTCTCCTCTCCCCCCCCCGAAGATTTTGTCGTTATCGACTCGAGAAGAAGCGGGCTCACTCTACTATTTGAAACATCCGAAATAAAGCTAACCTTATATCCGTTCGTGAAGGAAATTTTCGGAAGTCCGTATCTTACTTCGGCTTCGTCTTTAATGTTCGTGTTAAGATTGCCATTCCCTACCGTGCCGTCGAAACGTGCAAGCTCTCGTTTGTCACCTCGAAACGTAGTATGCAAAACCTTAAGAATGCCGTTATCGTCCCATTCCAAGCTCATAGCGTTACTTGTAGCGTTATTCTGTCCGAACCAATGATAAAGAAGTGTCTCCCCTGCCGTGGTTGCACTGTCATAAATCCAAAGCCCGTCTCCGTCGCTTGCCGTTCCATAGTATCGTGCCCCGCGAATAATATCGCCGTATTTGACTACGGCGTGTCCGTACCACGATCCTTTATAATACACTATGTCGAAATAGTTATTCTCATCGGATATATCGGATATTCTTAAAGTTACTTTGCCTGAAAGCGAACTTCCGTCCGTGTTCAACACACCCGGGAACGAATATGTAAAAGAACTGTTACCCTTGAAAATTCCGTTTATGTTACCCGAATAAGCAGTTGCGTTATTCTCTGTAGCAACTAATAAACCTTTATGCGTAACCGTGCCGCTACTATCCGCGCCGGCAGTGACGGTTGCTCCGTCTGCGGTGACGTAACGAGCGGTGTCGAGGATAGCAGACGACGTTTCGTCGGCATTCGCCGAACCGAGCGTTGTTATCCCTCCGCTTACGGCTATCGCCGCGATCATCATCGCTACGATAAAAATCTTACATCTTTTTCCCATTTTTCCGTCTCCTTTTTTATATTTTCTGCCGTTTCCGACATTTTTAACTGTGTTTGTTGGCTTTGTTTGTTGCCTTTTTCGTGCCGCAACCCCGTACAGGTGGGTGGGGTGTACCGTTCCGCTATGTCCGTGTTCGCTCCCGCGAGATCCTTACGACTACGCGCTTCGCGCTCCGCTCAGGATGACGAGGCTAAGGAGCGTTTCGCTTGGTTTGCGGGCGGATGACCTTATAAGGCTTCCCCTCGGGGACCTCCGCCGTAGGCGGTGATGAGGGGTTGTCTTTTACGTTACGTCCGTCATAGCCCGACCCCTCATCCGTCTTGCCTTCGCTATCGCTTCGGCAATCCACCTCCCAGCTCGTAGCATAGCTACTTCGCCGCTTTGGCTAAAAACAGTCACCTGTGGACTGTTTTTACGGTGCTTCGCACCGCCGCGTCGCGCCCCCAAGGGGGAAGGCTTTAAGAGGTTAACAACGCTCGTCCGCTTCGGTAGAACGCAGTAGGAGCGTTCCTCGTCCGCGCGCTCGCCCGCGACGGCTTTTCGCATAAAACCACACAACTTCTTTCCTCTTCCGAAACGGGAGCACGGCGCGGCTTTACGGAAGGTAGAAAGGAAAAGAGTAAAGCCGCACTGCCCTTATCCCGTTTTACTTAAACATTATAAACCATTTTTCGCGGCTATACAATACGCTCATTCCGCTAAAACATATAAAATTTCCGCTATTTTTGCGCGCATACATATAAATTGCCGATAATTGCCAAAAATCGTTGACAAAAGCGGTTTTGCGGGCTAAAATGGAGTTATGAAAGAGAACTGGAACCACAATACGGGCATACGCTCGATAATAATGGACTCGCAACAGGTGGACGTACACGTTATCGGCTTTGCGGTGGAGCGGAACGCGCCCGACGCGAGCCCGTGCGACGCTTCGAAGTACGATTATTTCACGATCCATTACGTTCTCGAAGGGCACGGCTGGATCGAAACGGACGGCGTTCGGCGCGAAATTCCGACCGATTCGGTATTCGTACTGTACCCCGGGCAGAAAGCGTTTTATTGTCAGGACGAAACCGACTCCTACACGATCGGCTGGTGCACGGCAAACGGAATAAAAGTCGCGCAGTACCTCGAACGCGCGGGCTTCACACCGCAAAATCCCGTTCTTCATATCGGACAGGACAAAAAATTGCGGCGTTTGTTCAGCGAAACGCCGTACCTTTGCGAAAAATCCCCGAATTCTTCCGATCTTATCGCGCTTTCCGCTTTTTACGATATTATCGCCGCGCTCTGCTCCACCGCCGATCAGGGCAAGCGCGTAAGGCTTCGCCGCACCGAGCAGAAACACGTTTCGGACGCGGTTGTTTACATCAATAAAAACTACTCCGATCCCGACATGCGGCTCGACACCGTCGCAAACGAGCTCGGCGTTACCCCGAAGTATCTGTCGGCGATTTTCAAGCGCGTTACGGGGCAGACTTTCAATAAATTCGTTGCGAACAAGCGCATTTCCGTCGCCAACGGCATGATGGAAGAAGGATATACTTCCGTGTCCGAAATTGCCTACGCGTGCGGCTTCAAATCGCCCTATTATTTCTCGAACGTTTATCGCAAATTCAATCGCGATTCGCCGAAAACTCATATAAAACGAGTTGCCGCACCGAAGAAAATCGTCGTCGACAAGAAAAAGCGCAACCGCCCTACGAAAAATAAGTAATTTGTTCGGCTTTCCCCGCCTTGAATTTTACAAACCGTGCGCGGGAAATTAAACGGGGATATACAATCGACATAGCGGAACAAGTCATTGCCGAATTCAGCCGCGAACCGAAATTGAAATCCCTAACTTACCCCGTCAGGAAATTCGAGAAGATATTGTCGGTGTAACTTAATACGTATAAAACAAAACCGCTTCGGGCAATTGTCTCAAAGCGGCTTTTGTTTTTAGGCTGACACAGATCGTATTTCTGCTTATGAAAAATTTGAGTATCAGGCACTTTCTCGTCCGCCCGCTTTTGTGTCAACGTCATTTCGACCGAAGTGAGGGTGGAACCCGAACGGAGTGGAGAAATCCCCCGCGGAAATGAAAAAAGTACCGTTCCGCCGCTTTCATATTCGCTCCCGCCTTGGCCTCGACTTCGCTCGAGATGACAAGGCTAAGGAGCGTTACGCAAGGTTGGCGGCGGGACGAGGGCGTCCCTACCAAGTTTTGACGAGACGGGGGGTAAGAAAATTAACCGTTTAAAGCCTTCCCCCTCGGGGGAAGGTGGCACGAGTGCGAGCGTTAGCGACCCGAGTGACGAATGAGGGGTCGGGCTAAAACAAACTTAACGTAAAAGACAACCCCTCATCACCGCCTACGGCGGAGCTCCCCCCCCGAGGGGAAGCCTTATAAAGTAGGGGCGGACGCCCTCATCCACCCGTAATTCCGCGACGGCGGAATTATAGAGTAATTGCACGCTATTCTCCCTTTACACAAGGGAGGCAAGATATTGTCCGCTTGCGCGGAATTCCCCTCTTCCTCTCTCCTCCCCCTACTCTTTTCTGTTTTTCGGGAAGGTTTTATGATACAAGATCGCGAAGTAGACGATTTCGGCGATTGCGGTAATCGCCCACGAGCACGGATACAGCAGATACAGCGAAATAATCGTATGAAAATGCGCGAAAATCGTGAAGATCCACACGATACGGAACACGCACGACCCCATAATGACGATGATTGACGGCACGAGGCTTTTTCCTAGCCCTCTCGAAGCGGCTATCGTACAGTCCATAAATGCCGAGATCGCATAACTAAGCCCCATAACGCGGAGACGATCCATACCGCGCTCTACAACGACGGGTTTCGCCGTAAACATTGCGAGAAAAGCTTCGCCGAAGAGAACGAGCGCCGCTCCCATAACCGCCGCAATCAGAAACGCGTACCCCATCGATATAAAGTAGCTTTTCACAACCCGATTGCGCTTGCCCGCGCCGTAAGCCTGCGCCATAAACGACGAGCACGCAGTATAAAAAGCCGCCATCACGTCGTACACGAGCGCGTCGGCATTCTGCGCGGCTACGCTGCCCTCGACCGTTTCGGGATCAAAGGAATTCACACCGCTTTGCGTAAAGAGGTTTGCGAGCTGAAAAATCGCGTTCTGGAGCCCCGAGGCAAGCCCGAGCGCGACGATTTCCCTCGTCTGAACGGACGAAAACCGAAGCGAACGGAACGACAGTCCGTAACACTCGGTTTTCTTGCGGAAAAGCGCCAGAAGTACCAAAAATCCCGATACGTATTGCGAAATTATGCTCGCGATTCCGACGCCCGCAACGTCGATGCCGACCACGATCACGAAGAAAAGATTGAGAATTACGTTGATTATACCCGCCGCAATCAGATACACGAGCGGACGGCGTGTGTTGCCTATCGCCGAGAAAATTCCGTTGCCGCAGTTGTACGCCGCGAGCGCGGGCATTCCGAGAAAATAAATGCGCAGATATAATGCCGCTCCGTCGAGAAATTCGTCTTTCGTGCCGAGAAGTTTCAGGATCGGACGGGCAAAACCCACGCCGATTCCGAGCAGAACCGCGCCCACGATAAGACTTATAAGAAGCGCGGAATGAACCGATTTTTTCACGCCGTCCGCGTTTTTCGCGCCGTAGTAGCGCGCGACTATGGCGTTTATGCCGCCGCCCACGCCCAAGAGCACGCCCGTGAACATCGCCACAATCGTTGTCGTCGAGCCGACCGCGCCGAGCGAGCCGTCCCGCCCGAACCTGCCGACCACCGCCACGTCCGCCATATTGAACAAAACCTGCAAAACGTTGCTAAGAACAAGCGGCAGACTGAAAATGAAAATCTTTTTTATAAGCGAGCCTTGCGTAAGATCGTCAAGTCCGTTCTTCTTTTTCGCCGCCGTCGCTCCGTCGGGCGCGGCAATACCTTCCCGACCGTTTTCGTCGGATAAGAATTCCGCTCCGTCGGTTATTTTGCCGTCCGCAAATTCGGTTTGCGCGCCGTCCTCGTCGCAATCGGGCGTTATATTGAAATTTTCTGTCGAATTTGTCATAGCGAGAGAATTATAACACCTTAAAGGCAATAAAGCAAGCGTTTTCGACGAGCGCGAATATGAAATTATTTATGCGACTTCCGCATAGTATTTTGCCATTTTCGACAACCTTCGACGGTGAGCCCGTATCCCGCAACGCTTTAAAATTCGAATATGGTTGTAGTAGAAGCAAACTCGGGAATTTCGCGGGGGATTTCTCCACTCCGCTTACGCTTCGGTCGAAATGACATTAAAAACACTGCGGGCGGACGAGGAACGCCCCTACCGTTCAAGGCTTCCCCTTGGGGGAAAGGTGGCACGTAGCGACTGATGAGGGGAATATGACCTTTCAAGGCTTCCCCTTGGGGACCTGTCGCGTAGCGACTGATGAGGGGTTGTATTTTACGTTTCGTTTGTCTTAGCCCGACCCCTCATCCGTCTTGCCTTCGCTATCGCTTCGGCAATCCACCTTCCCCCCCCAAGGGGAAGGCTTTAAACGGTTAACCCTCTTATCCGCTTCGATAGAACTTTCATGGGCTCGCTGTTCCCCCCGCCGATAATGAAATCCTATTTTATCTCTAAAGCAACTTCTTTCCGTCTCCTCGACGGGCGCAAACAAAAAACCTTTCCGATACGGACCGATCCGACCGAAAAGGCTTTATATACTTGTTAAACGGCGTTTTATTCTGCCGCGCCGCCGTTACTTTCTCTTCGCGGCTTTTTTCGCCGATCGAATGAACGGCTCGACGATAAGGATAAGGAACACTACGGCGAACACGCTTATGGCGATATACCGCCAGTCGACCGAAGTTGCCTCGACCCTGACAATCGCGCTCGCGCCGTGGAAAAGACTATAATTTCCGCTATCGTCCTTATGCACGCTGAGCACGATCGTACCGTTTTGGTCGGTACGCAAAACGTTTTCGTCCTTGATCCCGTCGGCGCGGAACTGCTCGAGCTTTTCGGTGTGCGGGTGCTTGTAGCTGTTGCCGAACCCGCAGCTTATGATCATAAGAACATTGCCGATATTATTTTTTCTCGTAACCGCTTCGATAAAGTCGGAACTCGTGCTCGTGCGGCTGCCGTGATGCCCTGCCTTGATCACGTCCACGGTGAAATCGTCGTCAAAAATCGCGAATTTACCTTTTCCGTCCTTGACTGCATCGACGAACTCTTTTTCGCCGTCTTTCTCGCAGTCGCCGGTAAGCGCGAACCGCTTTTCCTCAAATTCGAGGATCATAATCGGCGAATAGTTGTTCCAGTCGCTATAATACGAACTTTTCGGACCGTAAAACGACAGACTGTAATCGACTTCTCCGTCGCCGTCCACATCGCCCTCGATCGGGTCGAGGTCCACCGAATTTATAAAGATCTTTTTATCCTCTGCGGGCGTTTGCTCGGTTATCCGACACCCCGCCTCGATCGCCCGCTTATAAGCGCGCGTATCTTTAGTAACGTACCCTTCGATCATGTAATCAAGCGACGGATCAGAATAACCCTGATAATTCGCGGCGACGTTGGGGCGATAGAAATTCTCGGCGGGGTACTTTTCGAGCACGTCCGCCATCGAACCGCAATGGTCGCTGTCCGAATGGGTGAGGATAACGTAATCGAATTTTTCGATTGTGTTGCCCTCGCGGGTTTTGATATTCTCGTCTATGTAATCGAGCACCGTGTTCGTGTGTTCGGTTTTGCCGTCCGCGCAGTCGATAAGTACCTTCTTATAATCGGGAAGCTCGACGATACACGCGTCGCCTTGCCCGACGTCCAGAAAGTGCACGTTCAGCGCGCCTTTGTCCTTAGCCTCGCTGATTACCTCGACGTTCGTCTGCCCGTTATATTCGCCTTTTTCGGTCTGTTTCGTGAGCCCGAGCGCGACGTTGATCTGCGTTTCCCAGATCATACTCAGTCCGAGCAGCACGCCCACGATAAGCGTAATGATTATGCGGGGCGCCCAGCCGATCTTTTTCGCGACCGCTCTTCCCGCGCGCATTGCCGCGGAATCGGACGAGCCCGAGCCGCCCGAACCGCCGTTTCCGTAACCGCTCTTCGAGCCGCCCGAATACGAACGTTTGGAGCCGCTTTTCGAGCCCGACGATTTCGAGCCGCTTTTAGCCGAATTTTTCGTGCTTTTGCCGCGAGAATTCCGTTTTTTGTCGTCTGCCATAATTTACCTCTTCATGATTTCGGCGATTTCGCTTTCCTTAGCCTTAGCCGCCTCGTACCCGAGCCGATACATTTCCTCATAACCGGTTTTGTCGGACGATCGGAACGCGGACAGGTCGGGCGCGACTATCACGTCCGAATTTATAAGCCCTTCGCGCGAAGCGTTCGAGCCCATAATATCGAACGTGGCTTTGAGTACCGGAATAATTCCGAGCTCGCTCGTACCGCCTCCGCGAGTCGGATTGACGTCCACGGTAACGACGTAATCTGCGCCGAGCATACGGCACACGTCCGCGGGAATGTTGTTGAGAAGCCCGCCGTCCACAAGGTGTTTTTCACCTAAAACGAGCGGTCGGAACGCGAGCGGAACGGTAGACGATGCCGCAACCGCCGTGCCGAGATCGCCGCTGTCGATTATGACCTGCCGCCCTTCCACAAGGTCGGTGGCGATCGCCGCGAACTTCTTCGGCAAGTCCTCTATATTCCGCTCCCCCGCAAGGTCGATAATGATTTTCGCGATTTTGCGGCTGTCGTCGGGCTGAAAAAAGAATCCCTTGCGAATGTCCTTGACTTCGAGAAGCGAGCCGTAAGCCCACATGCGATCGGGGCTTATCCCCGCGGCGTAAAGCCCGCCCACGATCGAACCCACGCTCGTACCTACCACAAGGTCGAAATCGAACCCCGCCTCGCGGAACGCTTTGAGCGCGCCGATATGAGCGAACCCTCTTGCCCCGCCTCCGCCGAGACACAGCGCGACGGTAGCTTTGCGAACGGGTTTGCCCTTGCGTTTTTCCTCTTTCCTGCGGTCCTTTTCTTCGAGCCGAAGCTGGCGCTTAATAGCCTTTTCGTGCTTCGTTTCGCCGCCGCGACGGAAAATATCCCGTAATTTCATTTTATTCCTTATCTTCGCCCGAGTGAACGTCGTTTTTTTCGGGCTCGACCGCTGCGACCGTTTCGGAAGGCTCTTCCGCCGTCTCGCCGCTCGTTTCGTAATGTTTTTCGTCGTGAGGAACTTCCTCGACGTCTCTTACGACCTTACCCTTGGGCGCGTCGTTGAACAGTTCGGGAAGGCGCGGGAGAACGACGAACGCGATAACCATACTCACGCTCACCTGAATAAGCGAGCTGAGAAGACTCAGACACCCCGCCGCTATTCCGTACAGAATCCAGTCGGTGAAAAAATAGCCGACTATAACGCACGCCGCGCCGAGCGCCATCGACAGAATACGACGGACGACCCATTTCTGATTGCGAAACAGCCTGCCGTAAGCCCAGCCGCAAACGAAGCCTTCGGCGGCTTTTACCACCAGCGTAAAGCCCGCGTAAATGACATAACCGCTGAAGAGATCGGCAAGCGCCGACCCCACGCCGCCCACGATCGCGCCGGCGACCGGACCTAAAAGCGAGCCCGCAAGGAAAATAACGGCGTCGCCGAAATTGACGTAACCGTTACCCATAGGAATCTGAACGAAAACCGTGAGGACGCAGCAAAGCGCCATCATCATCGCAAGAAGTACTACGTAGAGAGTTGTATTTTTCCGTTCCATTTCAAAGCGCCTCCACCGACACCTTGATTTTAGCCGAAACTTCGGCGTATGGCTTTACCGTGATTTCGTACACGCCCACCGTTTTTATTACGTCGGGGAGCACGATCTTTTTGCGGTCGATGTCGTAACCCGCTTCTTTGAGCGCGTCCGCGACGGCTTGCGTATTGAGCGCGCCGAAAAGCTTGCCCGTTTCGCCGACCTTGATCTTTACGGTGACGGTAGTGCCCGAAATCTTCTTCGCGAGCTCGAGCGCGGCGGCTTTTTCTTCCGCTCTTCTGTGCTCGTCAGCCGCTTTTTTGATTTTGATGCTGTTCACCATCGCCGAAGTCGCTTCGACCGCGAGCTTGTTTTTTATAAGGAAGTTGCGCGCGTATCCGTCGCTGACCTCGATAACGTCGTCCTTTTTGCCCTGACCTTTCACGTCCTGAGTGAGTATAACCTTCATATAAAAGCCTCCTTCGTTTCGGTTTACTATATTTTACTTTAATTTGCTTATTTTGTCAACGCTTTACGGGTTTTCGGCGAATATTCCCCGCCCGAATTACTCATAATATAAACGCAAAGGAGGTTTTATCATGAAAGATCTGAAATGCGGGCTTCGCGCCTGCAAGCACAACCGAGGCTATTGCTGCTGCGCCGATCAAATCGACGTCGCCTGCAACACCGACTGCGCAACCTACGAACCCGACGAGTCCAAGCTCGCTTCGTCGTTCGAAGCCGCGCAGGACTTCCCCAAAGCCGATTATTCGGTGGACACCGAAGTAAAGTGCGAAGCGGACTGCCTTTTCAACAAGTCCGGAAAGTGCGTAGCCAACGGCATTACCGTAAGCTCCGATCCTCAGAGCGCGGCAAGCTGTCTGACGTTCGTAAAGCGCTGAGCTTTCGTACGGAAAAAGTCCGAGCCCTTTCCCTCTTTTGCGGGAGAGGGTTTTGCCTTTTTTCGTAAAATTCGCGATACGGTTGCCTTTTTCGGGAATTCGCGGCTATCGGTTCATCTTGCCGTAAACTTCGTTCGCGGGCATAATGTAGCTGAACGAATCGGGATAACGCTTCACGATGCGCTGAATTTCGCCGACTTCTCTTCTTCTCACGACGCACACGACAACCTTTACGGGCTTGCCGGTGAACATTCCCACGCCGTCGAGAACGGTAACGCCTCTGCCGATCTTTTCGAAGATTTCGGCGCAGATTTCGTTCGAGTGGCGGGTGACGATTTCCACTTTTATCGCGGCTTTACCGCCCTGAATGAACTTGTCGCCCACGATCGAGATCATAAACGTGAGTACGAGCGCGAGCAGTACCGCCGTCATATCGTACACGAAATAGGACGCGAGCACGACCGTAGAATCCATGATAAATATGAACCACGAAACGCCGACGTCGGGGCGTTTTTTCTGAATGATCGCCGCGATTATGTCCGTTCCGCCCTGACTTCCGCCGATCCGCGTCATCATCGCGAACGAAACGCCGATTATCGCGCCGCCGAAAACCGCCGACAAAATGGGCGTGCCCGTCTCGACGTATCGAAGCGCTCCGCCCGCGGTGGCGTCGATCGCTTCCATTACGATCATCATAATACTGCTGAGCGCGATAAATCCCGTCGTTGTCAGGCAAAACCGCCGCGAAAGGAATATCCACGACACTATAAGAAGCGGAATGTTGACTAAAATATTGAATAAGCCGAGGTAAAGCTTGGGGTAAATATGATTGAGTATGACGGCAATACCCGCGATCCCGCCGCGAGCGAAGTTGTTCGGCGCGACGAACGAATACTGAGCTATCGCGGAAAGAAGCGAAGCTATCAGCAAAAGCGCGACTTTCGCCGCAATCGCAAGAATTTTCCTCTCTTCGGGCGGAACTTTTACCGTTACGCCGTCGCGAAGCCTTATAATGCGAACGCCGTTCTCAAGTTCCGTCTTAATACCGAACTCGTCATCGTCGGTTTTTGAGCTACGGACGGAAGCCGATTCGCCGCAAACCGAGGTTTTTTCGTTACGTTCGGTATCGCTTTCGTCGCCCACAGCGTATTTCTCGCTTTTTTCGGAAACCGACCGCCCGAGCTCGTTCTCGGGCGCGTTGCCGCTTTCGTTTAAATTCGATACGGGTTTTTCGTTTTTCATCTTTACCTCCGAAAGCTCTTATATTCTAACGCAAAAACACCCGACGGTCAAGCGGAAACGCTCCCGCCGAATGTGAAATTTCGGTGCAATCCTGCCGAGAACGCCCCTACCCGCCTCATCGGAAAAGACAAGCTCGCTCCTCCCGTTCCGCCGATTCTTCGATCGGAACAGTGTTAAAAAACGACCTCTAATGCCGCTCCTCGCGAAATATCTTAAAAATCGCTATCCCGACTTTTCTCCAAAGGGGAAAGCATAAAAGGTATTATCCCCGAAAAAAATATATTTAAATTGCAAAACGGCCGATATTTTCTACCGACCGTCCTGCTATATGATAAGGGGGAAAATGATGAGCTGTTTAATGTAACCGAAGCGTTCCTTCAAATTACGTGCTCATTATACTACTTATAAAAAGTTTCGTCAAGCGTTTTTCAGTACTTTTTTAAAAAATTTTTTAAATATTTTTTCCGCTCCGAAATCGGGGCTCGCGGAGGGCGGAGAAATCCCCCGCGGAAGTCTGTCGACTACGCCACTGTTATTACATTTTCGACCGTATTTGTCGGCGTAGCCGACGGCAGGGCGGTTCGCCCTCGGACCGCCGCATAACGTAAAGTCTCGATCGGGTATTTGAAGTGTACCGTTCACTTGCGTTCGTATTCGCTCCCGCGAGATCTCTCGACTACGCTCGAGATGACGAAGCTGAATACCGTTATGCTTGGTTGGCGGGCGGACGGGGCGTCCGCCCCTGCCACGCTTTAACAGCGGATATACTTGCCACTGTTTAACGTCATTTCGACCGAAGTGAGGACGATAGTCCGAACGCAGTGGAGAAATCCCCCGCGGAAGTCCGCCGCCTACCCCGCTGTTATTACATTTCCGACCGTATTTGTCGGCGCAGCCGACGGTAGGGCGGTTCGCCCTCGGACCGCCGCAATTCCGCGACAGCGGACATTATCTTGCCTCCCTTGTGTAAAGGGCGCGACGCGGCGGTGCGAAGCACCGTAAAAACAGTCCTCAGGCGACTGTTTTTAGCCAAAGCGGCGAAGTAGCTATGCTACGAGCCGGGGGGGTAGCTACGAGTGTGAGCGTTAGCGATCCGAGTAGCGGTAGGATTGTTTTAACGCAACTGCAATGCGTACAGCTTCTTTACAATCCCCCACCCACCTACGGTGGGAGCCCCCTTCCGCGCAATGTGGACCTTATTATGTCCGCTTGCGCGGGCATTTTGGGCTGATCGTGTTCGATAGTTTTCGTTCCTGCTGTGGGGGATTTCTCGACTGCGCTCGAAATGACATCGTGTTCGCTTGGTTTTGCGGCGGGGCGAGGGCGCCCCGCTCTACCGAGACGTGGAACACATTCCAAGCAAATAATTGCCTACGGCGCCTCGCCGTCGGGCGGACGGGGGCGTCCGCCCCTACCACGTCTTTAACAAACGTTATATTTGCCACTTCTTAATGTCATTTCGACCGAAGTGAGGACGATAGTCCGAACGCAGTGGAGAAATCCCCCGCGGTTGTCACCCGATACCCCTTCTTTCCGCTCGTTTTTCGACCTTTAAAGCGTTGCGGGGTCTGGGACACAGCCGCAAGGCGGTGAGCCACCGCGGGCGGGTATTTGATATTGTCAGTATACGCTTGTTCTCTTTTCTGTCGCAGGGGATTTCTCGACTGCGGCTTCGCCTTCGCTCGAAATGACAACGTGTACGTTTGGTTTTGCAGCGGGACGAGGGCGTCCGCCCCTACCACGTTCTACCAAAGTAAGTACAGGCATCGCCTACTTGCCCGCAGGGGTTCCCTGCCGGCGGCTTTTTTGCTACTTTTTTCTCTGCCTGAAAAAAGTAGAATAACTTTACCTTTCTTTTCTTAAGAAGATCTGTTTGTTACTATTTCAAAAGTAAGCCATAGTGGCAGCGACCACCTTATTTCAGCAGTTCGATAATTTCTTTGACGTCGTTATTCTTGCCCACGACGAGCGAGGACAGGGCGCTTTTGCGTTCCTGAAGTTTGAGAATCTGCTCTTCGATACTGTCCTTTATGACGAGCTTATAGACCTGAACGGACTTTTTCTGTCCGATACGGTACGCGCGGTCGGTTGCCTGATTCATAACGGACTCGTTCCACCACGGATCGTAATGGATCACGACGTCGGCGCCGGTAAGATTGAGCCCCGTGCCGCCCGCTTTGAGCGAAATAAGGAAAACCTTCACGTCGTTCTCGTTGAACTTATTCACGAGCTTGAGCCGCTCGGCTTTGGGCGTATCTCCTTTTAAGACGTAATACGTTATTCCCTTTTCGGCGAGGCGGTGGCGGATAACCTCCATCATCGACGTAAACTGCGAGAACAACAGAATTTTATGTCCGCTTTCGACCGCCGATTCTATAAGCTGCATAGCCGCTTCGGCTTTTGCGGAATTTCCCGTATACTCGGGATAAACAAGCGACGGATCGCAGCAGATCTGGCGAAGTTTGGTAAGCATACCGAGCACGACCACACGGCTCATATCGGGCGAAGCCTTAAGCGACGAGCGGATAAGAGCAAGGTTTCCGTCGTACAGTTTCTTCTGCTCGCCTTCGAGCGGCGAAGCGATAACGCTTTCGGTTTTCGGCGGGAGCTCGGTAAGCACTTCGGATTTGAGTCTGCGCAGAATAAACGGCTTTACCACGCGTTTGAGCCGTTCGGTCGCGCGATCGTCGCCGCGGACAACGCCGTTTTCGTAGCGGTCGCGGAAATCGGAATACGTTCCGAGATACCCCGGCATAATGAAATCGAAAATCGACCACAGCTCGCCGAGGTTGTTTTCGACGGGCGTGCCGGTAAGCGCGAAACGATGACGCGCCTTTATCTTCTTGACGGCGGTCGCGTTGCGCGTTTCGGGGTTTTTGATAAACTGCGCCTCGTCCGCGATCGCGTAATCGAATTCGTTTTCGTACAGTTCGAAGTCGCGGCGGATCAGGTCGTAAGAAGTAATCACGACGTCGGCGTCGCCTGCGGAAGCGATCAGTTTTTTACGCTCCTCGAGCCCGCCCATAACGGCAACGGCTTTGAGCGAGGGCGCGAACTTCGCGATTTCGCTCGTCCAGTTGAGCATAAGCGTGGTAGGACAAACGACGATCGCGCGGCTTTTCGACGCGAGCAGAAGCGCGATGACCTGCAACGATTTTCCCAAGCCCATATCGTCGGCGAGAATTCCGCCGAATCCGTTGTCCGACAGCATTTTAAGCCACCGAAAGCCTGTTTTCTGATAATTCCGCATAACGTCTTTTAGCGTTTCGGGCACTTCGACGTCGGCGTTCCGCACGCTTTCGAGCGCGGTAAGCAAAGTTTTGAACGCGCTGTCGCGGGAGAGCGTAAAGAACCCTCTGCCGAGCTCCTCGCCCACGAACGGCGCGTAATACCGCGGCATAACCATTTCGCCGCCCGAGAGTTTCGCCACGTCGAGAATATCGCCGAGCGCTTCGATCGAGCCGTCCTCGAG
Source organism: uncultured Clostridia bacterium (assembly GCA_934270565.1). GTDB lineage: Bacteria > Bacillota > Clostridia > Christensenellales > Pumilibacteraceae > UBA10677. Next base: position 43,339 of record CAKQPR010000012.1, read on the forward strand.
GCTGACGAAACCGCCGCCGAGCCGTATATAACGACGTTTTTCGCGGTAAGCGCGCAGAATCGCGTCGATTTCTTCTTTCGTGTAATCGTCGCTCGTGACGTCGAGTTTGAGAAGATCGCCCGACAGCCGAACGCCCACTTTAAGCCTCGGACTGCGCCGCACGGAAAGCTTCTTCATATCGCCCGAAACAAGCACTTCGGCATATCCGAACAACTCTTTCACGCCCTCGGTGAGGAAATCGTAAATTTCGTCCTCGTCGCTGAGATGCAGATCGGGATAATCCGGAAAATACTTCACGAGCACGCCGCGAAGCGCGTTTTCGGCGTCCCAGTCGCGCACGAAATCGGTTTGCGCAGTCATTTCGGACAGAATATCGACGGGGTTGTCGTCGTAACTCGCTTCCACGCGCGCGACAAGCCCGAATTCGTAGTCGGAAATATACACCTTCGCCGCAAGCGGCGCGGCTTCGTAAACGGACAGATCGGCGGCGCTCTCCACGTCGGCTTTGCCCGCTACCGCCGCGATGACGCTGTTGTAGAACGGGCTCATATCGGCTTTTGCCACGAAAAGCCTTTTCTTCGCCGCGAGCGCATTCATAAGCGCGCGCATACCGTCCGCCCACTCGTTCGTCACACGGTAAAGTCTCTCGTCGATGAGGATATACCTGTAATCCATACCCTCGACGACTTTCCATTCGTCGAGATTCGTCGAAACTTCGAAGCCGCCGTCCGTTTCGTCTATAATCAGTCTGACAGGCACGGGAATGTCGAACGGCTCGATAAGCACGGGCTCCGTCTTGCCGAAGTGCACGAGCGTTCCCTCGTACAGCGCGAAAAACGCGTCCACGTCGCTGCCGAGCAGGCGAAGTTCGTCGCGGAAACGCTGAAACGGTACGCCCGATTTAGCCTTTTCGTTGTAGCATTTGACGATAAAATCGATAAGCTTGCGGCTTTGCGGCGTGAAATTTTCGGGAATATGATAGAGTTCGAGCTCGACCCCGTAACGGCGGTAGCCGCATGCGGCGAACGCGGACACGAAATCGGATATATCTTTTAAATTATACTGTTTGCGGTTGCCGACGGTAAAGCGAAGCGCCACGCCGTCGCCCAACTCGACGTAAGGCACGAGCTCGGTTTTGAGCGCGTCCGAAGTAATCAGTCCGCGCCGACGCATTTTTCCGTATTCGGCAATGAGGTTGAGCGCGCCCGCGTCCGTTTTGCGACGATTGTCCGCGGCAGCGACCGCGGGGTTGCGCTCCTCGTAACTGAGCGCAGTCGCGACTATATGCTTGCACGGACCGGATTCGAGCGAAAAGCCGTCGCAGTCGCACGAATAATCGTAAAGCCCGCCCTGCTCGTCGAAAGTAATCGAAGTGTTGTACGTCCTGTCTCCCTCGACCTTGCCGCGAACGACGAGTTTGCCGCCGTCCGAAAACGACGTAAGCGCCTTGACTTTATCGTCGTAATAGCGTTTTTTGCCGGAAAGGAACGCGCCGCCTTGGGTTTCGTTGTAAAGTGCGTCGAAATCGAGAACCATATCAACCTCCGAACGAATATTATAACACGAAAGGGAAAATTTTTCAACGATTTTTCGGGCAAAAAAGGCAAAACGGAACAAATTTTCGGTAAAAATCGAATTTCACTCTCGTTTCACCGAAAAACGGTTGACTAAACGCCAGCAAAATAATATACTGTTAGGTGGAGCGGCGCTCCGAAAAATTCTTCAAAGGAGGCAAAAGCAATATGGAAGAGACCGCAGGTTTAGGCGCGGACCCTTTAAGTCGAAAGCGTTTCGGGGCTTTTGCCGCCGAAGCGAATCGAACTGCCGCCGTCTAATCTTACGGCTTCGGATTTTCCGGGCTTTAAGAGACTATGGAACAGAATATTTTACGCGAGTTATTTCTCGCGCGCGACGCGGAGGGGCTCGCAAAAGCGTTGAGCGAGACCGAACCGAAAGTCGCGGAAGAATTCGTTTCGTCGCTCAGCGACGAAGAGCTTGTCGCGCTTTGTCACGAGCTCGACAGCGACGAGACAGCCGATCTTCTCGTCAAGATCGAGGACAGCGCGCTTCACGAGCGCATTATAGGACTTCTCAAGGATAACGAACTTAAAGAAGTCATGGACGAAATGTCCGTCGACGACACGGTGGACATTATCGAGGATTTGCCGACGGACGTCGTCGTCCGTATCGCCGAAGAGGACGAAATTCTGCGGCTACTCCGCGACCGCAACTTCAAAGTTTTAAAGCCCCTCTTACAAGAGCTCAACCCCACCGATCTCGCCGCGATTTTCGACGAAGTCCCCAAAGAGGACGTCGCGCTTATTTTCCGCATACTCCCGAAAGAGCTCGCCGCCGAAACTTTCGTCGAGATGAGCTCGGACGGCAAGGAACTGCTGATCCGGTCGATGAACGACCGCGAGCTTAAAGCGGTCATGGAAGAGCTTTTCCTCGACGATACCGTCGACCTTATCGAAGAAATGCCCGCAAACGTCGTCAAGCGTATCATCGCTCAGTCGGACGCCGAAACGCGGCAATATATCAACGAAATTCTCAAATACCCGCACGACAGCGCGGGCAGCATAATGACGATCGAGTTTGTCTCTCTCCCCGAAAACATCACCGTTTCGGAAGCTTTCGAGCGTATCCGCAAAACGGGCGTGGACAAAGAAACGATCTACACGATGTACGTTACGGACGAGAAAAAGAAACTGCTCGGAATCGTTTCGGCAAAAGACCTGCTCCTCGCCCCGCCCGCGGCGAAAATCGGCGACATTATGGAAGACAATCCGATCTACGTCGAAACTTCCACCGACAAAGAGGAAGTTTCGCAGATGATCGCGAAGTACGGCTTCCTCGCAATGCCCGTCGTGGACGCCGAACAGCGCATAGTCGGTATCGTCACCGTTGACGACGCTATGCAGGTTTTGCAGGAAGAAAACACCGAGGATATAGCGAAAATGAACGCTATCACCCCGTCCGACAAACCGTACCTCAAAACGAGCGTCTGGCGGATCTGGCTCAACCGCATACCGTGGCTGCTGATCCTTATGATTTCCGCAACCTTCACGGGTATGATAATTTCCGCAAACGAAGCCGTCCTCAACAACGGCGCTTACGGAATTATCCTCACCGCGTGTATTCCTATGCTGATGGATACGGGCGGGAACGCCGGCTCGCAAGCTTCGGTTACGGTGATACGAGGTATCGCGCTCGGCGAAATCGAATTCAAGGATATTTTCAAGGTTGTGTGGAAGGAATTCCGCGCCGCTATTCTGCTTTCGCTCACCCTCGCCGCCGCATGCTTTATAAAGCTTATGCTCATCGACAAACTCTGGGCGGTCGATAACGGACTTCTGGTCGCGCTCGTCGTGTGCCTGTCGCTGTGCGTTACCGTAATGCTCGCGAAACTCATCGGCTGTACCCTTCCGCTTATCGCGAAGAAATGCCGCCTCGACCCCGCCGTCGTAGCTTCGCCGTTCATAACCACGATCGTTGACGCGCTTTCGCTCTCCGTGTACTGCCTTATCGCGGTTTCGATGCTCGGAATACTGTAAAACACTGTACAATAAATACGATTTACAAAACCCCCGCTTCCGTTACGGAAACGAGGGTTCTTTTTTTCGACAGGCGTTTCAGTCGTTATCTGTTTTGTTCGGGTCGGGTTTCGCAGCTTCGGCTTTCTTTTTGTCGGCGGCGCGATAGGAAATCTTCTGCATGATCGCGGTGACGATCATAACGATACCGACAACAACGACGATCGCGAGAAGTCCTTTCCACAGAATATTAAGCGACTTCGTAAGGTCGGCTTGGTTTACGAGAAACAAGATTGCGTTCAACATTACTTTGCCCTCCTTAAAGCACAAGTCCGATAATCAGACCGCCGACAACCGCCGAAGCGATCTGTCCCGAAACGTTAGCGCCCACCGCATGCATAAGCAGGTAGTTGGAACTGTCCTCTTTCAGACCCATTTTGTGCACTACGCGCGCGGACATCGGGAACGCAGAAATTCCCGCCGCGCCTATCATCGGATTGATTTTCTTTTTGCAGAACAGGTTCATTACTTTCGCGCACATAATGCCGCCGATCGTGTCGAACACGAACGCGAAAAGTCCGAGCCCCATAATCATAAGCGTCTGAATCGACAGGAACTTTTCGGCTTGCATCTGGAACGCGATCGTGATTCCGAGAAGAAGCGTTATAAGGTTGGCAAGCGCGTTCTTCGCGGTATCGGCGAGAGTCCCGAGCACGCCGCATTCCTTAATGAGGTTTCCGAACATCAGGAAGCCGACGAGCGCGAGGCTTTGGGGCGCGATGAGCCCCGCTACCACGGTCGTGATTATCGGGAAGAAGATTTTAACCGATTTGCTCGCGTGGCGGTCGGTGTAGTCCATGCGGATAAGGCGTTCCTTTCTGGTGGTGGTGCACTTGATGACCGCGGGCTGGATAATGGGCACGAGCGCCATATACGAGTATGCGACTACCATAATCGGTCCGATATAGTTGCTCGCGAGTTTCATCGCCACGAGTATGGAAGTCGGACCGTCCGCCGCGCCGATAATCGCGATCGAAGCCGCGTCGCGTATCGGAAAACCGAGAAGCACTGCGAGTATGAGCGTAAGGAAAATTCCGAGCTGAGCGAACGCGCCGAGTATCATAAGCTTCGGGTTGACTATAAGAGGCTCGAAATCGATCATAGCGCCTATGCCGATAAACAACAGAAGCGGTAACGCTTCGGAAGCCTCGATGCCGACTTTGAAAAGCCATTCGATTATGCCCGTGCCGCCCGTAGCGTCCGCGCCGATCACGTTCGAAAGCGGAATATTGACGAGTATCGCTCCGAAACCGATCGGAAGAAGGAGCGCCGGCTCCATTTCTTTTTTGATCGCGAGGAAGATAAGCAACGCGCCTATAATCCACATAACGACGTGCTGCCACGTCACGAGTTTGATTGCCTCTGCCAGAAACTGCATAAAACCTCCGTTGTTATCGTGTGTAATTTACTTTATTTTCGCTCCCCGCCGCAGCGTTTCGCCGTCGGACATGGGAAATGGGAATTTGTCCTTACAGGCAAGGCGTACCTTGTTCGCGCGCAAATTTTCGTAAGCGGTCTTTATTCCGGCTTTCCACGAAGGAACAACCAATTGTTAAACGGAATTTTCGCTTCGCCGTAGCTCCTCGCGACAAAAAAAGAAACCACACCGAAAAAACCGGCATGGTCTCGTCGTTTCAGATTAAACCGGAGCGCACCGTGCGCCCGTGTTAGCGACTTAATCGCGCGCGGCAACAACGCCGCATAATGCGCCGACTACTCCCCATAAGGACTATACCATTATATTATACGCGCCCGCGCGTTGTCAAGTGTTTTTCGCCCGCTCGACCCCGAAATTTTCTTCCGCCCGTCAGCGTTCCCACGCAGGCAAGTATATGGAGTTGTACCTCTCCGAGGCTTTCGTATTCCCTTCCGGGAGATTGCCACGTCGCTTCGCTCCTCGCAATGACAGTGGCTAAGTACCGTTACGCTTGGTTGTGCGGCGGGGCGAGGGCGCCCCGCCCTACCGGAACGCGGTACACATTTCAAGCAAATAATTGTCCGCGGCGATGCCCGTACTTATAAAATAACATTATAAAACAAAGCGAAACGGTACTTAGCTTCGTCATTTCGAGCGTAGTCGAGAAATCTCGCGGGAGCGAACGGCGAGCCGCCGTCGGCATGTCGGCGATGCCCGTATCTACTTTCGGTAGAGCAGGTAGGGGCGGACGCCCCCGTCCGCCCGCAAACCAAACGAAACGGTATTTAGCCTCGTCATTTCGAGCGTAGTCGAGAAATCTCGCGGGAGCGAACGGCGAGCCGCCGTCGGCATGTCGGCGATGCCCGTA
>CAKQPR010000013.1 GCA_934270565.1 uncultured Clostridia bacterium
AATAATCGGGATTAAAATCCGTGCGAAGAACGAGCCTATTTAGGCAACCGAAATCGCACGGACTTTTTTATCTACGGTTACAAAATCGGAGGTGCTTTATGTAACGAAAATTAAAACTTAATACTTGTGTTTTAAGTCGGTGATATAAAAAATATCAGCGGCTTTTTTGTCGTCTTTCGGGAGGGAAAACAATGACAAATTACAATCAATATCGCCCGCCGTGAGCGAAATAAAATTTTCACGACAAAAAAATATTTTCAAAGGAGAGAACAGTTATAAAAACCACATTAAAAACATTTCAATCTTCGTTCGTCTTGCTACGGCGAAGCCGTTACTTTTTCAACGGACACAAGCTCCCTGCAAGGGCGAACGGCACCAAACGCGAAGCGGTTTGGTATAGTGAGTTATACCTTTTTGGAAAAAGTATCCCAAAAGGAGTCCACGGAGGTGATGAATTACGTCGTATTTAGTATGTCATATGGAAAAATATAAACGCGTCGATATTGTCGGAATCGAACGAGAAAACGAACGCGACGAGAATTACAAGTCCACGCGAAATCCGCAAATCGACAAGTCGAAAACGTATCTGAATTACCATACAATGCCATATGAAAAAAAGTATCTTGCATTTATCGACGAACGCATTAAACAACTTTCCTTGAGGCGAAAAATCAAAGACGATGCGGTGCTTATTACGTCGTTTATTTTAGGTTCGGATAAAGAATTTTTCGACGGGCTTACGGCAGAACAACAGAAACAATTCTTTGCCGATTGCACGGATTTTTTCTCTGAACGGTACGGCAAAGAAAACGTTGTATCGGCAGTCGTTCATTTAGACGAAAGCACGCCGCATTTGCATTTCAATCTTATGCCCGTAACGAACGGCAGATTATGCGCGAAAGAACTTTTCGACCGAACCGCATTACGCGATTTGCAGACGGATTTTTACGAAACCGTCGGAAAGAAATACGGTTTGGAGCGCGGAAAAGAAGGAAGCACGGCGAAACATTTGGATACGATTGCTTACAAAACGAAAAAGATGACCGAAGCCGCCGAAGCAAAGATCTGCGAAGCGGAAGAAGCACAAGCCGCCGCAAAACCTGTGAAAGAATTGCTTGAAAGTTACGAATCGGCAAAGTCTGAAAAGATTCCGTTTTCCGGAAAGAAAAAAGAAACGGAAATTATCGCGTTACGCATGAAAAACGGAGAATTACAACGCAAAAACGATATTCTCGCAAAAGATAACGACGATTTATATGCGGAACTTAAAAAGCAAGAAAAAACGGCAACGACAAATGAGGGCGCAGTAAAATTATTAAAAACGTTGCTTGAATACGCGCCCGAAGAACTCGCTACGGCACAACAGGCGGCAAATCGTCGCCAAGAACAAGAACGGAAGCAAAAACGCTCCCGCGTAAATTCAAACAACAAATTTAGAGGCAAGTAATTAAAACTTGCCGAACGGAAACGTAAGCGTCGGCATTTTAAGAGAAGGTATGATACCGAGATAAAAGTAATGAAAAAGTAAGACCGACCTGTTTTCAAATCGCATTCATGCGAGGCTGAGAAAAAATTAGAAAAAGGAGCCATAAAAATGAAAAGAAAACTAAATATGAAATTTAACGAATAACTCTATCGGAGGGAAAAACACGAGAAAGCGAAAGAACACTACGGGCATGACGGAAAGCGATTTTAACAATGTTTCGCGAACATTGTTAAACGCGATCCGCAAATTTTATGAAAAGGAAGAGAACATAAAAGCATTTGAAATATGGCAAGTCGAAAGGCAAAAACAACAACTTAATAATAAAAATTTTAATGAAGATATGCCCGTTGAAACCATAGGGCAACCGCGATAAGAATTGTAAGCGGAGGTTCGTCGTGAGCCGATAAAACGATAATGGGGCTGTCAAGTTAAATGACAGCCCCTAAAATTAATTGTATCTTCCGAATTTTACTTTTTTATATAATCCATAGTGAAATTTATAAGTATAATTCTCTCCAATAGGAACTTCTGGAGCTATGTTCGAAGAACTTTTTTCACGATATGAAAAATGATAAAATGGATTTTCTGTGTTTTCCTTTGCTAAAATAATATTACTATCATATAAAAGTTGTAGAAATTTTTTAAGGTCGTCAACGAATTCTGGAATTTCCTCTGCATTTTCTAGAATATAATCCGTATATTTTTGATACACAGTTTTATACTCTTCAAAACTAAATGAAGCGTTTGGAAACAAGTCAAAGAATTTAATAAAATGCCTGAAATCAACATCTGAATAGTAAAAAGATAATTGATCTTTAAGCGATGACAAAAAGTAATCAGAATACGCATTTTGAAATTCATCACTAATAAATAATTCGTATAGAAAAGTATCAGCATCGTTTTTTCTTCGTTTTGTTATGTTTTGTAAAAATTTTAAGATTTGTTGAATATCTCGAGGCCTACTTAACGATATTCTTAATATCTCGACAAAAGCGGAATCAGTATATTTAGCACCATTTTTATTTTCCCACGGCAAGTATTTTTCCCATATGTCTCCTTCAAAATCTTCTTGATCGTATTGCAAAAGTTTTTTAGCCATATCATATAAGAACGAATATTTATAGTCACTATATGTAGTTCTCCAATCGAGGTAAACAGAATTGTCTTGCAGTTTATTTGTTGCATTTTGTAAACTTAAAGAATTAAAAATATCTGGTCTAACTAATAAAACAACTTTTATCATTCCTTGACTATCTTTTATATTTGCAAACAGCGTGGTGTTTAATGACCAACATGCATTGGCGAGACCTTTTATGCATTCTATATAATTAACGTATGGAATAGATGATGGTCTGATATCTATACCATCAATAAACAAATTAATATTTTGTCTTAATTTAATATTTTTAATAGCATCTGAAAATTTCTTTTCAATATAAAACAAATTCATTTGCAGTCGCTGTTCTGAAAATTCAACCGTATTTTCTCCACCTGCACCTAATTCTACATATTTGCAAATCAATTTTGCAGCTAGTTCACTTTTATCAACTATTTTAAAAGCGGTAATTATCTCTGGTGAAAATGCCTTATTATAATATTCTTCTATTGCATGCATTATAGTCTTTATGTCGCTTTTAAAAAAAGAAGCAACAGCTGTTTCACTATCTACTATTTGCTTTGACACAAGCAACAATAATATTACTTTCCAAATATCCGTATATCCGCTTATATCAATTTTGCCGGATTGTTTTAGCTCGTAAAATTTTTCATAATCGGTCCCGCTAATAAATTTTAAGCTGCTATTGTTTTCCTTATAATTATTATTGCTTAAAAAAGTGGCATATGCCGTTTTCCCTGTACCTTTTTCGCCAATTAGAAAATATTTATTACCTTCTAATAGCTCATCTAAAAATTGGTTTTTAACGAAAACTTTTGAAAAGAATTGCTTATAAGATCTTTGAGAGTAATTTTGCGCATCTGAAAACCCTAAATTTAAGTCTATAACTTTTTTCATATGTAAACTCCTAAATAATATAATTATTATATCATAAAAAATTTTTTTCGCAATTAATAGTTCTATCGCCAAGTAGTATTATTCTTATTGTAGATAAACAATAAAGGCGAATCCGTCTCCTAATGGAAACGGGTTCGCCTTTAACTTGTTTGGTGACCCATACGGGATTCGAACCCATATTACCACCGTGAAAGGGTGGTGTCCTAACCACTAGACCAATGGGCCAATTAGGTGGTGGCGGCGATTAGATTCGAACTAACGACCTGTCGGGTATGAACCGAATGCTCTAGCCAACTGAGCTACACCGCCTCAAAATCAGCCATACTATAATAGCACAAACGAAATAAAAAAGCAACGATTTTAACGCGGTTTTGACAAAAAATTTTCGCAATCGACTTTTTACCCCGCAGGAAGCGCCCTAAAAGCCGATTTCCGGCGGTTCGAAGCCCTAAAATCAAGTCTGTTTTATCGCTTCGGCGGCTCTTCTCTACCGCCCCGAGAGGCAACGCGCGTTGCGCCCGAACGAAAAAAACGGCATCGAAACTTCCGTTAAGATACCGTTTGAAAATTCGTTCAGTCTTTCGGCGCGTTCTTCCCGAACCGCTCGACGGTTTCGACGAACATACGCTCCATTTCCTGCATACAGTGCGTCTGCCCGAAGTCCTTGACGGCGAAATCGGCGTACTTTTTGCTCCACTCGGCGCGTTCGGCGGGGTGTTCGATCCACCAGTCGATTTTTGCGGCGAGGTCCTTGGGTTTACCGATCGCGAACAGGCTTTGGGGGCAAAGCGCGTAGTCTTTCGTGGCGCTTTTGGGCGAATTGCACATAATCGGAACGGTGCCGCAAGCGATCGCTTCGAGGCAACCTATGCCCTCCGCTTCGACTTTCGCCGCGTGAACGTAAAGATACGACTCGTTGAGTTTTTTCACAAGCTCGTCGCGCGAGAAAAAGCCGAATTCGGCGTTGATTTTCTTACGTTTTACGCGCTTGTGGAGGTAATCGGAAAGCGGACCGCAACCGGCGAACGTAACCTTGATTTTGTCGCGGTGTTTCGAGAGCGCGACCGCGTCTATAAGCGCTTTCTGGTTCTTCTCTCTCGCGAGCCTTCCGGTATAAATTATGCGGTAAAATCCGTCCGAAAGGTCGGGTTCTCCGCACGGGCGGAAGCGATCGTTCACGCCGTTTGAAATGACGTAACCGTTCGTTTCCCCGAACATACCCTCGTAAAGATCGCGCAAAAATTTAGTGACGTAATGCACGGCGTCGCTCTTGCCGATGACGTCGAAAAAATGCTCGTAAACCACGCGGTTAGCGAGTTTCACTCCGCCCATAAACAGGTGCATCGAAAAGTTTTCCGCCATAAGGTGTACGCCGGCGGTAGTCGGAATTCCGCATTCTATGGCGATGGCGAGCGCGGCTTTGCTGAGAGTAAACGGAAGCATAAGGTGCACTAAATCCGCGCCTTCTACCGCTGCCCTTACAACCGAATCGTCCGGTTTTGCGAGCGAAACACCGTTCTTTCTGACGTAATCGTCGAACGGACCGAACGAGCGCGTCGGAACGACGTAGAATCCTTCCGTACCCTCTTTCGTTTCGTCCGGACAAAGCACGCGGACGTCGTGTCCCGCCGATTTAAGATACCTGATAAGGTTCATTTCGGCAATAACGACGCCGTTGTTCTCTTCCCCCAGAACGTCGCAAACGACAGTTATTATCATAATTACGGATTCTCCTTAAAGCAGGGGAATCGTCTCGAGGAACACGATATCGTGACGGCGCGCGGCTTCGCCCTCGGCGAGCACCGCGGCTTTGACTACGATCGTGCCGCCCGCTTTTTCGACGAGCGCTTCGAGCCCTTTGAGCGATCCTCCCGTAGAAATGACGTCGTCAACGATTCCCACGCGCTTACCTTTAAGAAGCGCGGCGTCGTGAGCGGACAGATACAAAGTCTGTTCGCCGCCAGTGGTTATCGACTGAACGGTAACGCTGATACCGTCCTGCATATAGAGTTTGAGGCTTTTTCTCGCGACCGCGTAAAGCTTCTGATTAAGCTCGCGCGCGACGACGTGCGTAAGCTGCAAGCCCTTACTCTCGGCGGTGATGACGACTTCGGGGTTTTTGGCGGCGATACGCTTGGCGATTTCCTTACCGCAGTACTCGGTAAGGTCCTGATTTCCGTGCAGATTGAAAAACGCGATTTTCACGCCCGAGGGGAGCGCGAGCACCGGCAGATCTTCCTTTCTTCCGCAAATGTCGATGGTATAAGTTTCAGCCATAATGAATTTCTCCTTCGATCTTCGACCGATTTTGTAACCGAATCTCACAAGGTTACTGTAATATTATACCGCTTTACGGCGTTTTAGTCAATGCTTTGGGTCGGGTTTAGCGAAAATAGTCGCGTTTTTAAGTTGACAATCGCGCGGTTAAAGGTTATACTTATATAAGTATTCGCCGAATGTCGGAACGTCCATGGCGAAAGCGGAGGCAAAAAACGCAGACGATAGCGGACAATTTAATACAGCTTCGACTCGCGACAAGGCTACTATGCATGTGCGAGAGCGACGGAAGCGCGAAAAAGAACACGCTTTCGCTGAAAACCAAGCTGTTGTTTCTGATCGAGCGCGGGCTTTCCTCGCGCGAAATTTTAAGCGCGCTCGCCATCGCCAAAACCAACCTCGCCGCGCTCACGAAAGAGCTCGCGAACGACGGACTTATTCAAAAAACGCGGGACGCGCGCGACAGACGCGAGAAAAAATACACCCTCACACCGAAAGGCGAGCGATGTTTACGCACTCGTAAGGAAGCGATAGAAGCTAATTTTTCGGAAGCGGCGGGCGGCAAGGAAAAGGAAGCCGCGGAGCTCGTCACGAAGCTCGTCGTTCTGCTCGGCTCGGGCAAATCGGACGACGATCGGGGCGAAACTCCCGAAGAGTAACCGCAACCCCGAAAACGACGTATATAATTTACACGGGTGTTTTATGTTTAAAAAGATAAGAAAAGACCTCGACGCGGTGCTTCGCTACGACCCCGCGGCGAGAAATAAATTCGAAGTGATACTGACTTACAGCGGGTTTCACGCGCTGGTCATGTACCGTTTCGCGCATTTTATGTACCTGCACAACTACAAGCTGCTCGCGCGGTTCGTCTCGCAGTTCGCGAAGTTCCTCACGGGTATAGAAATTCACCCCGCGGCAAAAATAGGCAGCGGCGTGTTTATCGATCACGGCGAGGGCGTGGTGATCGGCGAAACGGCGGAAGTCGGAAACAACGTCGTTCTGTATCAGGGCGTAACGCTTGGCGGAACGGGAAAAGACCGCGGCAAGCGCCACCCGACTATCGAGGACGGCGTTATGATAAGCGCGGGCGCAAAGGTGCTCGGACCGTTCACCGTCGGTAAAAACGCAAAGATCGGTGCGGGCTCGATCGTACTCAAACCCGTTCCCGCAAACGCCACGGTGGTAGGCGTTCCGGGGCGCGTGGTCAAGCTCAACGGCGTGCGCGTGGACGATCTCGATCAGACTCTTCCCGACCCCGTCGCGGACGAGCTGAACAAGCTCAACTCGCGAATAGACAAACTTTACGAAATGCTCGCCGCCAAAAAGAGCGAGAACGACGACAAAATAACGAGGTGACTTAAATGCTGAAACTTTACAACACTCTTTCGCGCGAAAAGGAAGAATTCAAGCCGGTCGGCAAGGTCGTTACGATGTATTCGTGCGGACCTACCGTCTACAACTACGCGCACATCGGAAACCTCCGCACTTACGTCTTTATGGACCTCGTGCGCAGAGTTCTTCGGTACGACGGCTACAAAATAAAGGGCGTTATGAACATAACGGACGTAGGTCACCTTCTCTCCGACGGCGACGACGGCGAGGACAAGATGGAGCTTGCGGCGAAAAAGCAGCAGAAATCTCCGTATGAAATCGCGGCGTACTACACCGACGTTTTCTTCAAGGACATCGCCGCGCTCAATATCGGCAAACCCGAAATCATCGCCAAAGCCACCGATCACATCAAGGATATGATCGAATACGTCGAAAAGCTCGTCGAAAAAGGTTACGGCTACGAGACGAGCGACGGAATTTACTTCGACATATCGAAATTCCCCGAATACGGCAAGCTCAGCCGCCTCAGCCTCGACGATCAGATCGCGGGCGCGCGCGTGGAAGTAAACGGCGAAAAACGTCACCCCGCGGACTTCGCGCTCTGGAAAAAAGCGCCCAAAGAGCACATTATGCAGTGGGAATCGCCTTGGGGCATGGGATACCCCGGTTGGCACATAGAATGTTCGACGATGAGCCGCAAATACCTCGGCTCGCTGCTCGACATACACACCGGCGGCGTGGATCATATTCCCGTCCATCACGAAAACGAAATCGCTCAGTCCGAAGCGCTCGAAGGGCACAAGACGGTAAACACTTGGATGCACGGTGAATTTATGCTCGTGGACGGCGGCAAAATGAGCAAGTCGCTCGGCAACACCTACACCGTTTCTCAGCTCGAAGAAATGGGTTACGAGCCGCTCGCCTTCCGCTACTTCTGCCTCAACACCCACTACCGCAAAAAACTCAACTTCACGTTCGACGGACTCAAAGCCGCGCAGATCGCGTACCGCAGACTTCTCAACGCGCTGTACGAGCACAAGGTAAGCCAAGCCGCAACCGACCCCGCGACGATCGAAAAATACCGCGCGGAATTTACCGACGCGATAAACGACGATATCAACGTTCCTCTCGCCCTCGGCGTCGTGTGGACGATGCTCAAAGAAAAGCCGTCGAAGGATATTTACGCGCTCGCGCTCGACTTCGACAAAGTTTTAGGTCTTTCGCTCGACAAGGCTAAACCCGCCGAAAAACCCGCGATCGAAGTTCCCGCCGACGTCAAAGCGCTCGCCGACGAGCGTTTCGAAGCCCGCAAAGCCAAAAACTGGGCGGAAAGCGATCGTCTCCGCGACCTTCTCGCCGAAAAGGGTTACGCCGTGCTCGACTCGAAGGACGGCTACCGTCTGGAAAAGAAATGACCCCGAAAGCGATATTTTTCGACGTGGACGGCACTCTGCTCGACTTCGCCGCTTACGCGCGGCACTTTCTCGAGCGCGCCTGCGCCCGTCACGGACTGCCGTTTTCCGAAAAGCTCGTCCGCGATTTCACCGAAATCAACGATCGGCTCTGGAAAGACATCGAAAAAGGCTCGCTCACCCGCGAAGAACTCCATAAAATTAGGTTCAAGCTCGTATTCGAAGCGTCGGGAATAGATTTCGATCGCCCCGATCTCGTCGAAGCCGAATTCCGCAAGGAAATTTTCGACTCCGCCGAAACTTTCGACGGCGCGCGCGAAACGCTCGACTACCTCTCGAAAAAATACCCGCTTTACGTCGCAAGCAACGCTCAGCCCGAGCAACAGACCGCGCGGCTTGAAAAGGCGGGGCTTTCAGGATATTTCGAGGGCATTTTCGCTTCGGGCGAAATCGGCGCGGACAAGCCGAGCCGCGAATTCTGGGACAAGGTTTTTTCGCGACTTGGCGGCATTAAGCCTTGCGATACCGTGCTTGTGGGCGATTCGCTAACCGCCGATATCGCCGGCGGCAACGCTTACGGAATAAAGACCTGTTGGTTTAACGACGGTGGCAAACGCAAGGAAGAATATCCGTGCGACTACGAAATCCGCGATTTAAGAGAACTTACGAAACTGTTTTAAAAATATGTCTGTCTCGGTAAGAAAATACGAAAAGAAAGATTTGCCGGATATGATCCGGATCTGGAACGAAGTCGTCGAGGACGGAGTCGCATTCCCTCAGGAGGAAAAACTCGACGAGAAAAGCGGCGAAGAATTTTTCGCGGCTCAGACTTACTGCGGGGTCGCGACCGACGAAAACGGCGAAACGCTCGGACTGTACATACTCCACCCGAATAACGTCGGGCGCTGCGGGCATATCGCCAACGCAAGCTATGCGGTCGATCGCTCCGCAAGAGGTAAGGGCGCTGGCAGAAAACTCGTCATCGACTGTCTCGACCGCGCCAAAACGTGCGGTTTCCGCATACTTCAGTTCAACGCGGTAGTCGAAACCAACTTCGTCGCGCGCAAGCTTTACGAAAGCCTCGGCTTCGTCGGGCTCGGCGTAATCGAAGGCGGTTTCCGCACCGATGACGGCAAATATGTGAACATTCGCCCGTACTACAGAACGTTGTAAACTGTCCGCGCGAGATTGCGCGCCGACAATACGAGAAATGGGAAAAACCTATTCGGTAGGAGTATTCCTCGTCCGCCTCGACGGCGAGCCCCGTTGGCAAGTCGGCGATGGCAGGGAGCTCCTGCCGGCAAGTCGGCAATTTCTGTTCTTACTTTCGATAGAACGTGGTAGGGGCGGACGCCCTCGTCCGCCCGCAAACCTGACGTACACGTTGTCATTTCGAGCGAAGGCGAAGCCGTAGTCGAGAAATCCCCTGCAATAGAAACGAAATCCATCGGACACGACCATTCAAGGCTTCCCCTCGGGGACCTGTCGCGTAGCGACTGATGAGGGGTTGTCTTTTACGTTGCGTTTGTCATAGCCCAACCCTCATTCGTCTTGCCTTCGTTTTCGCTTCGGCAATCCACCTTTTACCCCAAATGGAAGGCGTTAAAAGCCCCCACACAAAAAACAAGCCTCGCGGGCACACAAGCCCGCGGGGCTTTGTCGCAGAAAAATGCAAACGTATTCAATATTCTTTGACGCCGAGCAGATAATCCACGCTCACGTCGTAGAATTTCGCGATGTCCACCAGCACCGAAAGCGGCGGTTCGCGCTGTTCCTTTTCGTAGCGCAGATACGTCACGCTGTTGAGCCCGAGGATTTCGGCAAGCTGCTTTTGCGTGAGGCTGTTTTCCTCCCGAAGTTCTTTCAGAATTTTACCCAAATGAATTTCCATAGCACTATTCCTATTTTTCTTGAATAGTACCATTTTTATGTGAGCGCCGCGCAAAAACTACCAAAACGGTAGTTTTATCAAACGACCCATCCTCGCCCTCGAACCGAACAAAAACGCCCGTCCGACACCATGGAACGAGCGTTTTTTACTTATCAGCCTTTGAAGTATTTTACGGCGGAAGCGAAAAGTTTCATGTCGTACTCACCCGCAACGTTTTTATAAAGTCCCGCGCCTATGCGCTCGCTGTGCCCCATCTTGCCAAGGACTCTGCCGTCGGGCGAAGTGATACCCTCGATCGCGTAGTCCGATCCGTTGGGATTGAATCTTATATCCGAAGTCGCGTTGCCGTCGAGGTCGACGTACTGCGTGGCGATCTGTCCGTTTCCGATCAGATTTTTAAGCTCCGAACCCGCTATGAATCTGCCCTCTCCGTGCGAAATCGGAACGGAATAGATTTCGCCTTCGCGGGTAAGCGAGAGCCACGGCGACTTGTTCGAAGATACGCGAACACGCACGATTTTCGACTGATGTCTGCCGATTTCGTTGAACGTAAGCGTCGGACTATCCGCGGAAAGATCGTCGATAATTCTTCCGTAAGGCACGAGCCCGAGCTTGACGAGCGCCTGAAAGCCGTTGCAGATTCCGAGCATAAGCCCGTCGCGGTCGGAAAGAAGCCTGTTTACTTCCTCGCGCACTGCGGGCGAGCGGAAGAACGCGGTGATAAACTTGCCGCTACCGTCCGGCTCGTCTCCGCCCGAGAATCCTCCGGGGATAAACACAACCTGCGACCGCGCGATTTCCTTTGCAAATTCTTCGGCGCTCCGACGAATACCGTCTGCAGAAAGGTTGTTTATAACGAAAATCTTACTCTCCGCACCCGCGCGCTCGACCGCCCGAGCGCTGTCGTACTCGCAGTTCGTCCCCGGGAAAGCGGGGATAAGGAAGCGCGGACGCGCGCATTTTACCGCGGGCGCAACGCGTTTTCCGTCAAATCCGTAAGTGATCGTCTCGATTTTGCCGGACTTTTGTCCGATATTGCAGCTGTACACGCTCTCAAGCCGATTTTCGTATTTCTCGCCGAGCGCCGCAACCGCGACTTTTTCATCTCCTCGCGAAATAAAACCGTCGTTCGTCACTTCGCCGAGAAGCGTTCCTTCGATTTCTTCGGTCGTCTCTACAACGAACGCGCCGTAATCATACCCGAAAATCGCGTCGTTGCCCACCGATTTTTCGTAATCGAATCCGAAACCGTTGCCGATCGCCATTTTATAAACTGCTTCGGCGACACCGCCGTGGCTTATCGCGTAAGCGGCGACGATTTTGCCCGCCCGCATAAGCTCGGTAACGCGGTTAAACAGCGCGATCTGGCTCTTCGGGTCGGGAAGTCCGTTTTTCGTTTCGGGCGCGAGCAGATAAACCTTATGTCCCGCGGCTTTGAATTCTGGCGAAATGACGTCGCCGACCTTGCCCGTAGTCACGGCGAACGAAACGAGCGTGGGCGGAACGGAAATATTTTCGAACGTGCCGCTCATCGAGTCCTTGCCGCCTATCGCCGCAACCCCGAAATCGAGTTGCGCTTCGAGCGCGCCTAAAAGCGCGGCAAGCGGTTTGCCCCACTTGTTCTCGTCCTTGCCGAGGCGCTCGAAATACTCCTGAAAAGTCAGGTAGACGTCCCTGAACGCCGCGCCGGTCGCAACGAGTTTGCAGAGCGACGAAACGACCGCGAGGTACGCGCCCTTGTACGGACTGAGCGAAGTCACGAACGGATCGTAACCCCAGCTCATAAACGAAACGTCATCGGTTTCGCCCTTCTCGAGCGAGATTTTCTGCACCATCGCCTGCACGGGCGTAAGCTGATACTTGCCGCCGAACGGCATAAGCACCGACCCCGCGCCTATCGTCGAGTCGAAGCGTTCGCTAAGTCCGCGCTTCGAGCACACGTTAAGATCGCCCGCGAGCGCCTCGTAACCCTTTATAAAATCGTCGGGAACATCCTTTCCGATCGGTTTTTCTCTCTTTTCGGTCGCTCGAACGTGCTTTTCCGCGCCGTTCGAGTTGAGGAATTCGCGGCTTATATCCACTATTTTCTTGCCGTTCCAGATCATCGTAAGCCGCGGTTCGGCTTTGACTTTCGCAACGACTTTCGCTTGCAGATTCTCCTTTGCGGCGAGCTCCAGAAACTTTTCGGCGTCTTTCGGATCGACTACGACCGCCATACGTTCCTGCGACTCGCTGATCGCAAGTTCGGTACCGTCCAGCCCGTCGTACTTGCGCGGAACGGCGTTGAGGTCGATTTCGAGCCCGTCCGCGAGCTCGCCTATAGCCACGCTCACGCCGCCCGCTCCGAAGTCGTTGCACCGCTTTATGAGCCTGCTCGCCTCGGCGTTGCGGAAAAGCCGCTGAAGCTTTCTCTCTTCGGGCGCGTTGCCCTTCTGAACTTC
The DNA here is from genome assembly GCA_934270565.1 of uncultured Clostridia bacterium. GTDB lineage: Bacteria > Bacillota > Clostridia > Christensenellales > Pumilibacteraceae > UBA10677. The sequence continues at coordinate 12,854 of CAKQPR010000013.1, forward strand.
CGCGCCGCACGTCTCGATCGAGCTTACGGTATGCGACTTCGACGAGCCCGTCGCGCCGCCGCAACCGTCTCTGCCGGTGCTGCCGCCGAGCAGAATAACGACGTCGCCCGCCGCGGGAACTTCGCGCCGCACGTTCTTTTCGGGCGCAGCCGCGATCACCGCGCCGATTTCCATACGTTTCGCCGCGTAACCGTCGTGATAAATTTCGTCCACGATCCCCGTCGCAAGCCCTATCTGATTACCGTAAGACGAGTACCCCGCCGCCGCGCCGGTAACGATTTTGCGTTGCGGAAGCTTACCCTTGATCGTCTCCGAAACGGGAACGGTGGGATCTGCCGCGCCCGTAACGCGCATCGCGCCGTAAACGTAAGCGCGCCCCGAAAGCGGATCGCGGATCGCGCCGCCTATACAGGTAGCCGCACCGCCGAACGGTTCGATTTCGGTCGGGTGATTGTGCGTTTCGTTCTTGAACAACAATAGCCACGGCTCGGGTTTTCCGTCCACCGTAACCGTAACTTTTACCGTGCATGCGTTGATTTCCTCGGACTCGTCGAGCTTATCGAGCTTGCCGCGCGATCTGAGGTACTTCGCACCTATCGTCGCAAGGTCCATAAGGCAAATCGGTTTGGTTCTGCCTAACTCCTTGCGGACGGCGAGGTAATCGTTATAAGCTTTTTCGACTTCTTCGTCCTCGAATTGCACGTCGTCGATAACCGTCAAAAAGGTGGTATGGCGGCAGTGATCCGACCAGTAAGTGTCGATCATTCTGATTTCGGTGATCGTCGGATCGCGCTTTTCCGATCTGAAATACGCCTGACAGAAAGCAATATCGTCGCCGTCCATGGCGAGACCGTATTCGCGCACGAACGCGTCGAGCTCGTCGCGCGACAGATTTATGAACCCGTCGAGCGTTCTGACGGAAGTGGGGATCGAATAATTCGCTTTGAGCGTTTCGGGCTTAGCCATATCGGCTTCGCGAGCCTCTACGGGGTTGATAACGTGCTTTTTGATCGCCGCGATTTCGCTTTCGGTAAGCGCGCCGTAAAGAACGTAAACTTTGGCGGTGCGGATAAGCGGGCGTTCGCCCTGCGAAATGATCTGAATACACTGCGCCGCACTGTCCGCACGCTGATCGAACTGCCCCGCGAGGTATTCGACCGCGAACGCATACCCGCCGCGCGCGTCGAGAGTATCGCTCGTTTCGTCTACCTGAGGCTCGGAAAACACCGTATCCGTGACCTCGGCGAACAGCTCGGGCGTAATGAATTCGGCGTCGTAGCGGTTGATAACCCGCACTCCCGTGAGGTTTTTTATGCCGAGTACGTCAGTCGCTTCGACTCTGAGCGCGTCGGCTTCGGCGCGGTACCCTTCTCTTTTCTCCACGAACACTCTGTAAACCATATTCACTCCTTTGCCTTCATTGCCTTCGCGCCTATATCCGTGCGGTAATACGCGCCCTCGAATTTTATCCTCTTAACATCCGCGTAAGAACGTTCTATCGCTTCGCCGAGCGTGGGAGCGACGTTCGTCACGCCCAGAACTCTGCCGCCGTTCGTGTAAAGTTTTCCGTTCTTTTCCGCCGCTCCCGCAAAATAAACGCGCGGCAGGACGTCGGACGGAACGTCTATTTCCTTGCCCTTTTCGTAAGCCTCGGGGTAGCCGCCCGAAGCCATAATCACGCACGCCGCCGCCTCGTCCGAAAACCCGACTTCGATTTCGCCGAGCCGCCCTTCCGAAACCGCCCGCATAACCGTAAGAAGATCGGTTTTAAGAAGCGGCAGAACGACCTGCGTTTCGGGATCGCCGAAACGGCAGTTGTATTCGATCACTTTCGCGCCGCTCGGGGTAAGCATAAGTCCGAAATACAGACACCCGCAAAACGTTCTTCCCTCGGCGTTCATCGCTTCGATCGTGGGAAGAAAGATCCTTTTCATACACTCGTCCGCAACCGCGGGCGTGTAGTACGGATTAGGCGCGATCGTGCCCATGCCGCCGGTGTTAAGACCGGTATCGCCGTCGCCGATCCGCTTGTGATCCATCGACGAAACCATCGGAACGACCGTTTTGCCGTCGGTGAACGCGAGAACGGAAACTTCGGGGCCCGTCAGAAACTCCTCTATAACCACCTCGTCGCCCGATTTCCCGAATGCTTTGTCGCGCATAATCTTATTCACCGCGTCCGTCGCTTCTTCGCGGGTATTTGCAATGATTACGCCCTTGCCGAGCGCGAGCCCGTCGGCTTTGACTACGAGCGGAAGCGGCGCGGTCTCAACGAAGTCGAGCGCCTTTTCTATATCCGAAAAAACCTCGTAGCGCGCGGTCGGAATACCGTATTTTTTCATCAGGTTTTTGGCGAAAACCTTGCTGCTTTCGATTTCCGCGGCGGCTTGGCTCGGTCCGAACGAAGCGATACCCGCCTCGCGAAGCCTGTCCGTAAGACCCATCGCAAGCGGATCGTCGGGCGCTACTACGACGTAATCGAGTTTTTTCTCCGTCGCGAACTTCACTATTTCGTCTATATCGGTCGGCTTTATATCGACGCAAACGGCTTCGGTCATGCCGCCGTTGCCGCAAAGCGCGTAAAGCTCCGTCACCCGCTTGTTTTCCGCAATTTTTTTGACTATGGCGTGTTCTCTGCCGCCGCTACCTACAACCGCAACTCTCATTCCGTCTCCTCAGTGGTGGAAAAGTCTCATTCCCGTAAACGCCATAACCATGCCGTAATCGTCGCAACGATCGATGACGATTTGGTCGCGTATCGATCCCCCGGGCTCGGCAACGTACTTCACGCCGCTTTTTCTCGCTCTGTCGATATTGTCCGAAAACGGAAAAAACGCGTCCGATCCGAGCGAAACGCCGTCGATCGTGTCGAGGTACACGCGCATTTCCGGTTCGGTGAACGGCTCGGGGCGGCGGGTAAAATATTTCTGCCATACGCCGTCCGCCGTGACGTCCTCTTCGTTCTTGTTGATATAACCGTCGATCGCGTTGTCGCGGTCGGGGCGGGAAAGCTCGGGAAGGAAGGGAAGCGAAAGCACCTTTTCGCTTTGCCGCAAAAACCAGGTGTCCGCCTTGCCGCCCGCAAGCCGCGTACAGTGAATACGCGACTGCTGCCCCGCTCCCACACCTATCGCCTGCCCGCCGTAAGCGTAGCAAACCGAGTTCGACTGCGTATATTTGAGCGTGATGAGCGACACTACAAGGTCGATTTTCGCGCTCTCGGGGAGCTCCTTATTCTTCGTGACGATATTGTCGAGCAGCTGCTTGTTTATCTTGAAATCGTTTCTGCCCTGCTCGAAAGTCACGCCGAAAACCTGTTTTCTCTCGATCTTTTCGGGAACGTAATCGGGGTCGATTTTTACTATATTGTAGTTGCCCTTGCGCTTTGTTTTAAGAAGTTCGAGCGCTTCGGGAGTAAACGCGGGCGCGATCACGCCGTCCGAAACTTCGCGGAAAATCAGCTTTGCGGTGGTAAGATCGCACTCGTCCGAAAGCGAAATCCAGTCGCCGTAAGAACACATTCTGTCCGTGCCTCTCGCCCGCGCGTAAGCGCATGCAAGCGGCGAATCGTCAAGTCCATCGACATCGTCTGCGAAACAGGCTTTTTTGAGCGTTTCGGGGAGAATATCCCCGACCGCCGCGGAAGTCGGACTGACGTGCTTAAACGAAGTTGCGGCGGCTTTTCCCGTCGCCTCTTTAAGCTCTTTGACGAGCTGCCAGCCGTTGAACGCGTCTAAAAAGTTTATATACCCCGGTCGCCCCGAGAGAATTTCGATCGGAAGATCGGTACCGTCATTCATAAAAACGCGCGCGGGCTTCTGGTTCGGGTTGCAACCGTATTTTAGTTCGTATTCCTTCATTTTTATCCTCCCCGACAATTCGGATTTTGTTTTTTGTCGCCGAAATCGCAAAACGTATGCGTTTTTTCGCGACAAGGTTATCTGTTCTTGTTTATAATCACGTCCGTTTCCGTTCCGTCAAAAAGATCGGTATAGCGCACGAAAAGCGAAATTTTATTGTCCTCGTCGAGCGCGTTCCAGAGCCTTGTCGCGAACTCTTCGGGATCGTCCGACGTCGCTACTCTCTTCGGTTCGCCGCAGAACGAGGGAAGCGGATTACCGCCGCAAACGTAAGTGCTGATAAAATGTCCGACGCCCGCCGTCGGCGCGTATTCGTAGAAAAACCGATTGCAAGCCGACCCGCGCTCGTCCGCGCTTTTGAGTATGCTCATACGGTAACGATAATCGGCCGAAAAGTCGAATTCGCAGCTTATGCGCGGGGTGAAATTCGGCGCGTCCGGCTCGAATTCCCGGGTACGGAGCGCGGAGATAAAATCGCCGCCCGCCGCTATTCCGTCCGCGATCGTGTCCGTCTGATCGCCGTTGGTGACGATGAGTTTATCGCCCGCCTTGCGAACCGCCGCATAGATAATAAGGCTCGGATCTTCGACCTTACTTTCGTCGAACGGCTCGGTAAACAGCGCGCCGCCATGGTAAGCGAACACTCGGTTGCGGCTGTTCTCGCTGCGCCCCGAAATAAAGTACGCGGTAACGGCGCGTTTGCCGTCGGGCGTAAGACCCGCGATTATTCCTCTGCCGACGTAATCGATTCCTCCGATAGTCTCTTCGATCGTTTTTATATCGTAAGCGCTCATAGCCTCTCCTTTTTTATCGTCTCTTCGCCGATTTCCTCGATCGCGAGCGGGAGCAGAACCCATTCGGCTTGTTCCATAACGCGTTTTTGCAAAACCTCGGGCGTATCGCCGCGGTACACGTCTACGGCTTTTTGGAAAATAATTCTGCCGCCGTCCGGAATTTCGTTGACGTAATGAACGGTCGCGCCTGTAAGTTTCACGCCCCGTTCTATCGCCGCTTCGTGCACTTTAAGCCCGTAAAACCCCTTGCCGCAGAACGCGGGAATAAGCGACGGGTGAACGTTGATAATCTTTTCGGGGTAAGCCGCAACGAATTCGGGGCTGAGTATCGACAAAAATCCGGCAAGAACTATAAGATCGGCCCCGAACGCGTCGATAGCGGCGCGAAGATGATTTTCGAACGCCCCGCGATCGGCGTAGTCTTTTTTGTCCACGACCGCGAACGGAACGCCGTTTTTCTCGGCGCGCGTAAGCGCGTAAGCGGTCGGATTGTCCGAAACGACCCCTACGACCTTTGCGTGCGCGATCTTACCCGACTTTTCCGCGTCGAAGATCGCCTGCAGATTCGTGCCGCCGCCCGAAACGAGAACGACGACGTTTATTTTTTCTCTCTCCATTCCGTATTCCTTTATTAAATAAGCTCGATCTTCTCGTCGCCTTTCACGATTTCGCCGAGAACGTACGCCTGTTCGCCCGCTTCGCGAAGAACTTCGATCGCCCTGTCCGCGTCTTTCGCCGCAACAACGACGCTCATGCCCACGCCCATATTGAACGTATTGAACATATCGCGTTCCGAAACGTTGCCCTTTTTCGCTATAAGGTCGAAAATCGGAAGGGTACGCACGTTCTTCTTCTCGATACGCGCGCAAAGTCCGTCGGGAATACTGCGCGGAATATTCTCGTAAAACCCGCCGCCGGTAATGTGCGAAATACCCTTGACTTCCACCGCTTCGAGTAATTTAAGCACGGGTTTGACGTAAATTTTCGTGGGGGTAAGCAGCGTTTCTCCCACGCTTTTGCCGCCGAGCTCCGGAAGCGGCGAAGTAATATCCGCGTTTTCCACGTCGAAAACCTTTCTTACGAGCGAAAATCCGTTGGAATGAACGCCGCTCGAAGGAAGTGCGATCACGACGTCGCCCGCTTTCATCTTCGTGTTGTCTATAATTCTGTCCTTATCGACCACGCCCGTCGAATACCCCGCGAGGTCGTATTCGTCTTCGGGGTAGAACTTCGGCATTTCCGCGGTTTCGCCGCCGACGAGCGCCGCTCCCGCCATAACGCAACCGTCCGCAACGCCCTTGACGATATCGGCGATACGCTCGGGAACAAGCTTGCCGCACGCGATATAGTCGAGGAAGATAAGCGGCTTCGCGCCCGCGCAAACGATATCGTTCACGCACATAGCCACGCAATCGATACCCACGGTGTCGTGCTTGTCCATGATAAACGCGAGCTTGAGTTTCGTTCCCACGCCGTCCGTTCCGCTGACTAAAACGGGCTTGCTTATGCCCGTAAGATCGAGCTCGAACAGTCCGCCGAACCCGCCTATCCCGCCGCAAACGCCCTTGGTTGCGGTGCGCGCGACGTGCGACTTCATAAGTTCGACCGCCTTGTAACCGGCGGTAATATCGACGCCCGCCGCGGCGTAAGCTTCGGATCTTGAAATTTCGTTTTTCATCGCCACTCCTTTTTACTTCCTTATAGGCATTTCAAATCGGTTTTTGTGCGTTTCGGTCGGGATCGCGGTCGGATAATTTCCGTCGAAGCAAGCCGTGCAAAAGCCGATTTTCTCGCTCACCCGAGCGATTTCCTTTACCCCTTCCACGCTGAGATAACCGAGGCTGTCAACGCCGATTTCTTCCGCGATTTCGGGTATGCTCTTGCGGCACGCAATCAGGTTTTCGCGCGAATCTATGTCCGTACCGTAATAGCACGGGTTTATGAACGGGGGCGCAGACACCCGCATATGCACTTCTTTCGCGCCCGCCTCGCGGAGCAGTCTCACTATCCGTCCGCAAGTCGTGCCGCGCACGATCGAATCGTCGATAAGCACGACGCGCTTGCCCTTGATTTCGCTCGCGATCGGATTGAGTTTGATCTTCACGCCGTTCACGCGGCTTTTCTTGTCGGGCGAAATGAACGTTCTTCCTATGTACTTGTTCTTGATAAACCCGATCGAGTACGGAATACCCGACTCACGGGCGTACCCGAGCGCCGCGTCCAGCCCCGAATCGGGAACGCCCACTACCACGTCCGCCTCAACTTTATGCTCGCGGGCAAGAATTTCTCCGGCCTTTACGCGCGCCTCGTGAACGCTCGCGCCCTCTATCACCGAATCGGGGCGGGCGAAGTAAACGTACTCGAAAACGCATAACGTATGCGGTTTTTTGTTACAATGCTCGCGGATCGAGCGCACGCCCTGCTCGGTGAATACCAGCACTTCCCCGGGATCGAGGTCGCGGATAAGCTTTGCTCCCACCGCGTCGAGCGCGCAACTTTCGGAAGCGACGTAATACGTTCCGTCCTTAGTTTTTCCGTAACAAAGCGGGCGGAAACCGTTCTCGTCGCGGGCGGCGATAAGCTTTTGCGGAGACATAACGACCATCGAATACGCCCCGCCGAGCCGACTCATCGCGCGGCAAACCGCGTCCTCGATCGTGCCGGTATTGAGCCGCTCTTCGGTAATGAGATACGATATCACTTCGGTGTCCGAAGTCGTGTGGAAAATCGAACCTTTCGCCTCGAATTCGCGACGGAGCTCGCACGCATTAGTGAGGTTTCCGTTATGCGCGAGCGCCATACTGCCCTTGAAATGATTGACGACGATCGGCTGAGCGTTCTCTCTCCCGCCGCCGCCCGTAGTGCCGTAGCGGACGTGCCCGACCGCAATGCTTCCGCCGCCGAGCCGCGCGAGCGCTTCGGGGGTGAACACGTCGTTCACGATCCCCACGTCCTTATACGAAGTAAAAACCCCTTCGCTGTTCACGGCGATACCGCAGGATTCCTGTCCGCGGTGCTGGAGCGCGAAAAGCCCGAAGTAAACCGACTGTGCGATTGACGGATTTTCCTTGCCGAAAACGCCGAAAACCCCGCATTCCTCTCTTATTTCTGTCATAGAAGCCACCGCTCAGTTGAAAATTCTCTTCATCATTTCGTTGTACGCCGCCTCTACCCCGCCGAGGTCTCTGCGGAAACGATCCTTATCCAGCTTTTCGCCGGTGGTCGCGTCCCAGAAACGGCAGGTATCGGGCGAAATTTCGTCCGCAAGCACGATCGTGCCGTCGGGGAGCTTTCCGAATTCGAGCTTGAAGTCGATAAGCCGGACGTTTATTCCGAGGAAAAACTCTTTCATAACGTCGTTGACGCGGAAGGCGTACTTTTTGATCGTTTCGATTTCGTCGCGGGTAGCGAGCGAAAGCGCGATCGCGTGATACGAGTTGATGAGCGGATCGCCGAGCTCGTCGTTCTTGTACGAAAACTCAATGGTGGGCTCGGCAAAAACGATCCCCTCTTCCACGCCGTAACGCTTGGCGAACGATCCCGCCGAAACGTTGCGGATGATGACTTCGAGCGGAACGATCGAAACTCTTTTCACGAGGGTTTCGCGGTCGGAAAGCTCGCGGACGTAATGGGTGGGAACGCCAGCCTTTTCGAGCATCTGCATCATAAAGTTCGTGACTTTGTTGTTGATCGCGCCTTTGCCTGCGATCGTGCCCTTTTTAATTCCGTTAAAGGCGGTCGCGTCGTCCTTGTACGAAACGAGCAAAACCGACGGATCGTCCGTTTCGAAAACCTTTTTCGCCTTACCTTCGTACAGTTGTTTGCCTCTTTCCATATCGAAAATTCTCCTTGAAAAATTGTATGCGTTATTTATTGTATTTTTCCGCGACTTCGGCGTCCGAAGCGAGCGCTTTCGCGCGATCCTTCTCGCGGCGGGCGCGAAGTTTTTCCGCGACCTGCTCGTCTCCGACGGCTATAATCTGAGCGGCAAGCAAAGCGGCGTTGACTCCGCCGTCCACCGCGACGCACGCGACCGGAATTCCCGATGGCATCATCACGGTTGACAGCAAAGCGTCAACGCCGTCCATAACGTTAGATTTACAGGGCACGCCGATCACCGGCAGTACCGTATTAGCCGCGAGCGCGCCCGCAAGGTGAGCCGCCATACCGGCAAAACCGATCAGCACGGCAAAACCGTTCTTTTCCGCGTTCCGCGCGAAATCGGCAGCCTTGTCGGGGCATCGGTGCGCGGAATAAACGTGCGTTTCGTAAGGCACGCCGAGCTCGCCGAGCGCAGTCATAGCCTTTTCGACGATCGGAAGATCGCTCGCGCTGCCCATAATAAGTCCGACTTTTTTCATAGAGTTCGTCTCCTTTCAAATTAAAAAGGGCGCAAACCTCCGTCCCGCAATTTTCTGTTTTGCGGATCGGTGTTTCGCGCCCAGACGGTCGGCTTAAACCTCGGATTCCCGTTCCACCGCAGTAAACTCTGCGATATTTCCGTCAGTCGCGGGAAACCTTTTAACTTACAAACTCAGTTTAACATATCGGCGGGCTTTTGTCAACCGTTTTCGCGGCTCGGCGGAATGAAAAAAACTTCACTCGCCGAAACCGCAACGCGTGTTCTCTCCGTCCGTCACGATTCGGGTCTCTATTATGGGGTTGGACAACGCGCAGTCACGGATTTCGCCTGCCCGACGCCTATTCTTACGCCGTAATCGTTATGCGCCCGAAGAACGCAGTTAGTTACGGTTACGTTTTCGCTTGCCGTGCGATTAGTCGTCTTTTTATGCGCTCGGATCGTAAGCGCGTCGGGCGCTTCGCCTAGTAAATCCCGCGCGACTTGTCGCAAAAAAACGAATACGTTATAGCTTTTTCGCGTTGTAGTCCGAAAAAAGCTCCTTGTAGTTTTCCGCTTTTTCGGCGGGAGTTCCCGCGCTCTCGTAATTGAACGCGCCCGCATAACCGACTTTTTCGAACGCGCCGACAACCGCGTTCCAGTCGATTTTTCCGCGCTTAGGGAGCAAATGCCGCTCGTCTATAAAGTCATAGTCGGATATGTGCGTGGTCGCGATCCTTTTCCCGAGAACGGGGATCGCTTCTTCGGGTTTTTCTTTCAGAAAGTGGTTTACGTCCACGCAAACTTTCACGCCCGCGGCGTCGACTATCGCGGCAAGCTCGGCGGCGGTATTGCCTAAACAGGTGCGCGGCAGATCCTCCACGCAAACGGCGTTTTTCGTCGCGGCTTTCAGCTCGCCGAGCGACCTGACGAGCGCGGCAATCTTAGCCTCTCGGTCGCAGTCCGCTATCGGCTCGTAACTGCCGTGAACGACGTACCCCATCGGTTTATAAGGGTCGATACGCTCCATAAGGTTTATCGTCCGCGCAACCGCGTCCGCACGCTTAACCTCGTCGAGATCGGAAAAGTCCCAGCGCGGTCCGAACGGAATATGCGCGGCGTTGAGTTTCAAACCGAAGGTCGCGGCAAAGTCGAGTTCTTTTTCGATATTGAGAAAAGCTTCTTTCTCCTTCTCCTCTTCGCGCCAGAACGCGCAAAGATCATAGTCGTAACTATAAAATCCGTTCTTTTTAAGTTCGGCGAGCGTTTCGACAAAACCCTCGCTCGGCTTTACGCTGGTACCGAGTTTCAGCTTGTACATAATCCCCTCCGTCGGGTCTTTTTATATAATTATACCACGCCCGCACCTTTTCGTCAAGCGCGAATCGGGGCTAAAAAAGTGACATTTGAAGTCGCGACCGTACCGCGCACGTTCCGCTCGGCGCGCCGCGCTTCGCGGCGAGGCAGGAACCCCCGCGGAAGTCCGCCGATAACGATACTGTTACTACATTTTCGACCGTATTTGTCGGCGTAGCCGACGGTAGGGCGGTTCGCCCTCGGACCGCCGCATAACGTTCGGCCACGGGCGGGTATTTGAAACATACCGTTCCGCTGCGTCCGTGTTCGCTCCCGCGAGATCTCTCGACTTCGCTCGAGATGACGAAGCTAAATACCGTTCCGCTTGGTCTGCGGGCGGACGAGGAACGCCCCTACCACGCTCTAACAAGCTTTACGTTATCTCTCCCTCAGTCGCTCCGCGACAGCTCCCTCGTCAGAGGGAGCCAAGAATAAGGCTTTTTTCTCGATTGTCACCCGATACCGTTTCTTTCACAACCCTTTTCGACCTTTAAAGCGTTGCGGGGTCTGGGACACAGCCGCAAGTGTCCCAGCGGCTTTTTTGCATACTTTTTTCTCCGCTCGAAAAAAGTATGAATTCTGTTCCCTTTCTTTCTTAAAGAAATAATTTGTTACTATTTATAAAGTAAGCCATAGCGGCAGCGAATTTGCGTGGCGAGCAAGAGTGCCGCAGAGTTCGGCAACAGGTGCGGACGCGAAGCGTGAGCGTGCTACCTGCACGTGACCGGTTCGCGGTACGCACACGTAGCCGAAATATGCAGTGCTATTGCTCGTCACTGACACGAACGGTGCCGTCCTCGGCTATATCAATCGTCATACCGTCCTTTACGAAATCGAGGAAATCGTCGCCGAGGCTATCGACGGTAATGATTTTGTTTTCGGTCCAGACGGAAGCGAGGATCGTGCCGGCGGCAGCGAGCGAATCTATGGGCTTGGAGAAAAGCATGGCGGCGGGATTGCAACCGATGACGGCGGCGTTATAAAGCACCATACCGCCTGTTGTCGAACCTATGGTTTGCGGCAGACAGAGCGCGACGCCGACGGTCGATTTTCCGTAAAGATCCTTGTTGTTCTGATCGGTGCAGACGTTATAGCCTTCCTTGCAGTTTTTGTACGAAGCGAGCGTATTGAAACCCTCGCGGCTGACGAGCGCCTTGAGCGTGGCTTTCCCGCCCGCGACGGAACGGCCTTTGAAAACTCTTTCCATTACATTTTACCTCCCGTGATAATATCGAGGATACGGCTGTCGGGGAAATACCTCGCGCTCGTGTAAGTGCGGAGCTTATTCGAGTTGGTAACGACGGGCATTTTCGCGCACAGCGGGTTGTTCATATACATAAGCGGGCAGATATACGAAACGACTACGCCCATTTTTTTGAGGCGAGCGGCGTTCTCGGTCTTTTCAAACTCCTTGATAACCGCGGGCGCGGAAGTAAACACGGTCTTAACCGAAACTTTCTTTCTGCCCTTGGCTCTGAGCGTTTCGGCGAGTTTGTCCGTCCACTCGTTAAGCTGCGATAGCGTCATATGCGGGCAACCCATAAAGCAAAGTTTGGGTTTCGCGTCCTTATTTTCCCAGATGACGGGGTACGAATTCTTGACGCGCTCGATTTCCGCGTCGTCGATGACGTAAGTCTGCGCTCCCTCCTCGATAAGTGCTCTGCCGCTGTCCTTGGCTTCGGGCGTAAGGTTTTCGACGTGGTAAAGTCCGACCGAACCGTTCGAAGCGGTCGCCGCTCCGAAGTCCTTGAGATACGCGCAAACGTCGGGCGTAAGCTCGTCGCCGAGGAATTTGTCGAGCCCCACGATATACGGCACGTCCTCGAGAACTTTCATACCGATCGCCGAACCGAGAAGTTGCGCTTCGGGCTTCGACGTAGTTTTCACTTCGACGATCCACTTCGCCTTTCTCCCCTCGTCGGTCAGAAGTCCGAAATACGGAACGTAACCCACGATCGAGCCGAACATTTCGATAATGCCCGAATTGCGGTTGCAACGCGCGCCGAGCACCGAGTTTGCATAATTTACCGCGCTCGACTCCGCCCACGATAAAACCTCGCCTTTTTTCGGAGTGTTCCCGACTTCGTCGAAGTAGCACGCGCAAGTGAACGCGTCGTCCGACAAAAGCCCGATCTTTTTAAGCTGCTCTTCGTACCGTTTCTGCGGACCGTACATAACCTTGAAAACGATATCCTGCAGTAGGTTTTTGGGCACGTTCTTGTCGAGCGGGCGCGGATCGGCGGAAAACTTCTGCTTCGAAGTAACGCCCGCCTCGATAAGCCGATCCATAAGGTCGAACACGCCTTTTACGACGATTACGCCGAAGCTCGTGACGATATGTCCGTACTTGCTCGTAACCGGCACCATTTTGGTCGCGCCGAACGTGTTTCCGTACATAACGAGCGTCTGCATGATTTTAGCCATCGTTTCGCCCTGACTTCCGTCGAGGATCGCCTGCTGTTCTTTAGTCAGTTCCATATTCCCCTCCTTAAATTTTCATCGCAACGTCCCATGCGCGCCATACGACGGTGCGAAGATTTCCCACGCCGTTGCAGTCGCCCACGAGCTTGACTTTGCCGCCCTCTTTTATTGCGGGAGCGGGCTTGTAACCTACGGACGAAATCACGCTGTCAGCCTCGATTTCGGTTTCCTTGCCGTCCTTATCCGCGATAACAGCGCCCTTGTCTGTGATGCGGACGAGCTTCGATTCGAGATGGACCTCGACCTTGTTAAGCTCGAAATAATCGCGAAGATACGAAGAGTTCGCAAGGCAAACGCCCTTGACCGCGACGAGATCGTTTTTCATTTCGACGATGATCGGAGTTTTGCCGTTGCGGTGCAGGTCGAGCGCGATTTCGCAGCCCGAAAGTCCGCCGCCCACAACGATAACGCGATCGCCGACCGGTTTTTCGCCGAGAAGGTACTCGCACGCTTCGACAGCCTTTTCCGCGCCTTCCACGCGAAGTTTGTGCGGAGTCGAACCGGTCGCAACCACGACGTAATCGTAATCTTTGAGCGTTCCGAGGTCGGTAACTGCGGTATTGAATTTAACTTCCACGCCGAGATCGCCGATCTGTTTGATATACCATTTGATAAGGTCGCGGTCCTTCTCCTTGAACGACGGCGCCGCAGCCGCTATAAACACGCCGCCGAGACGGTCGGTTTTCTCGAAAATCGTCGGCTTGTGTCCGCGAAGCGCGAGCACTCTCGCCGTTTCCATGCCGCCCACGCCGCCGCCTACGATCGCGACGCGTTTCGGCGAAGAAGTCTTTACGATCTTGTATTTCTTGCTCTGCATCGTGCGAGGATTGAGCGCGCAACGCGCCATACCCGCGTTGTCGGACAGGCTCTGATCGTTCGCCACGCCCTTGTAGTGGCACATATTGAAGCAGGCGTTGTGACAGCAGATACACGGCTGAATATCCGATTCGCGCTCCTCCATGAGTTTGGTAACCCATTCGGGGTCGGTGAGGAACTGACGGGCAACGCCCACCGCGTCGATTTTGCCCTCTTTAACCGCTTCCGCGCCCGTCGCGGGATCCATTCTGCCCGCACAGACGACCGGAATACCGACGAATTTTTTGATATGTTCGACTTCGGCGAGGTTGCAGTTTTCGGGCATATACGGAGCGGGGTGCGCCCAGTACCACGCGTCGTACGTTCCGTTGTCGCAGTTGAGCATATCGTAACCCGCGTCCTGAAGGTATTTCGCCGCGATTTCGCTTTCCGTCATATCCCTGCCGACTTCGACATAATCTTCGCCCGGGAGCGCGCCTTTGCCGAAGCCCTTGGTTTTGGACACGACCGAATAGCGGAGCGAAACGGGATAATCGTCGCCGCACTTGCTCTTGATCGCCTTGACGATCTCGACGGGGAAGCGGTAACGGTTTTCGAAGCTCCCGCCGTACTCGTCGGTACGCAGGTTGGTATATTTCATTGTGAACTGATCGAGCAGATACCCTTCGTGCACCGCATGAATTTCCACGCCGTCCACGCCCGCTTCCTTGCATTTTTTCGCGGTAAGCGCGAAAGCGTCGATCATTTCGCGGATTTCCTCCACGGTGAGCGGACGGGATATGCAGCTGTCGTCCCAGCGGTTCGGAGTGGCGCTCGCGCTCGCCGTGAGGTAAGAAACGTTGAGAACGGGTTTAAGCAGCGTTCCGAGCGCCTTGTTCTTGATCGCCTTGACCATAAGGTCGTTTATCGCGAGCGATCTGCCGAAGCCCGCGGTAAGCTGAACGAACATTTTCGCGCCCGTTTTGTGCAATTCGTCCATAAAAGCCTTGAGTTTTTTGAACTTTCCGTCGCCTTTATACAGCCATTTGCCGAAAAGTATATCGCGAATGGGCGCGATCCCCGGGAGAATAAGTCCGACGTTGTTTTTCGCCCGCTCGAGCAGAAAATCCGCCGCTTCGTCGTCGAAATGGTTAGGTTCCATCCACCCGAAGATGGAAGTTCCGCCCATCGAAGTCATGACTATGCGGTTTTTGATTTCGCAGTTGCCGATTTTCCACGGCGTGAAAAGCGCTTCGTATTGTTGCTTCATACAATGCCCCCTTTCGGTAGTATATTTTTTATGCTACAGTAATTATACCTTAAACTTTTCCGCTTGTCAAACACAGAAAACCCCCGCGCGGCAAAAACGCGACAAAAAAAACGGCGACCCGATATAAGGATCGTCGTTTTTCGTTTCGTAATCAAGCCGTAACCGCGCTTATATTATTCGTAAAGGCGGGAAAGCGGAAGCTCGGCGAAGATGCTCTCGATAGCGCGGGCGAACAGCGGCGCGACGGTGATTTCCTGAATCTTGTCGATACGCTTGTCCTCGGGAAGCTGGATCGTATTGAGCGTGTAAACCTTTTTGATAACGGACTTTTCGAGTCTCTCGATCGCGGGACCGGAAAGAACGGCGTGCGTGCAGCAGGCGAAAACTTCCTTCGCTCCGCCCACGTCCACGAGCGCCTGAGCGCCCTGAGTGATCGTTCCTGCGGTGTCGATCATATCGTCCACGATAAGGCAGGTCTTATCCTTGACGTCGCCGACGATGTTCATAACTTCCATAACGTTGGCTTTCGGGCGGCGCTTGTCCACGATGGCGAGCGGCGCGTTGATTTTGGTAGCCATTGCGCGGGCGCGGGAAACCGAGCCGACGTCGGGAGAAACGACCACGAGGTCGTCGCGGTGAGCGAACGCTTCGCTGCGGATGTAATCGCAAAGCACGCTCGAACCGAGGAGGTTGTCCACCGGGGTATCGAAGAAGCCCTGAATCTGGGGCGCGTGGAGGTCCATCGTGAGCACTCTGTCTGCACCGGCAGTGGTGATAAGGTCGGCTACGAGCTTAGCGGTGATCGGATCGCGGGCGCGGGCTTTACGGTCCTGACGGGCATAACCGAAGTACGGAATGACCGCGGTGATACGACCTGCGGACGCGCGGCGCATAGCGTCGATCATGACGAGCAGTTCGATCAGGTTGTCGTTCACGGGCGTCGAGGTGGACTGAAGAACGAACACGTCGCAACCGCGGACGGTTTCGCCGATCTGAACGCTGGTTTCACCGTCGGAGAACTTGCCGACCTGAATCATACCGAGCGGCATGTTGAGTTCTTTGGCGATTTCCTTTGCAAGCTCGGGCGAGCCGTTACCCGCAAAAAGTTTGATTTTGTTACCGTGTGCTATCATTAGATAAGCCTCCAAAAAATATTTATCGTTTGTTATCGTCCGGATCGGAGAATTTTTTTATGTATTTGTTCCCCGCCCATTCCGGTTTGACCACCTGCCGAGCCCTGCCTATCGCGAGCGCGCCCGACGGAACGTCACTTGTGATTACCGAGCCTGCCGCGACGAACGCCCCGTCCTCGATAACCACGGGCGCAACTACGGTAGACGCCGAGCCTATAAACGCGCGTTTGCCCACAACGGTAGTATGTTTATCCTTGCCGTCGTAATTCGCGAAAACCACGCCCGCGCCCACGTTGCATTCCTCGCCCATATTCACGTTGCCCGCGTAAGTGAGGTGTCCCATTTTGCAGCCTTTTCCGATATTGCAGGCTTTAAGCTCGACGAAATCGCCGATATGGCAGTCGTCGCCGATCACATTGCCCGCCCGAAGGTTGGCGTAAGGTCCGACCGAAGCGCGTTTTCCGACGTACGAGCTCACCGCGTGCGAGCTGTCCATAACCGCGTCCTCGTCGATAATGCAATCCTCTATGTAATTGTTCGCTTTGAGCCGAGCGCCCTTGCGTATGCACGTCCCGCCCAGAACGATATTGTTGTAACCGATCACCGCGCCTTCCTCGATAGTGACGTCGCAACCGATCACCGTGCCCGCCATATCCTCGAACCGGACGCCGTGCGACATGTGATAATCGAGTATGCGGTTTTTCATAATGTCGGATATAAGCCCGATCTGCTTCTGCGAGAACGCCGTAATGAAATCTTCCTCGTCGAAGTAGCAGGTATCCTCGGTGTAAATCTTATCCGCGCGCAACGCGTGAGCCGCGCTGATAACGTAACCGCGCGTCATACGGATCACTTCTCTGCCGCTCGCGATCGCCTCTTCGACCGCGGCTTCCACGGTCTTGCGGGTGATGAGCGGAGTATCGCTGTAAAGCACGACCGCATAATCGCAGTCGGGCTTGAGGTGCGGACGGACCAGCGAAAGAATATCCGCGGCGGGATCGTTATCCGCAACGTCCGTTTCCGCACCGCCGAGCGCAAGCTTCACCCAGTCGAGCATGCTCTTGCCGAGCACCGCAACCGAAGAAGTCTCTCCGAGCGACGGATAAGACGTTTTTAATATTAAACCGCAATATTTCTTTCCCATACTCTCTCATTATATACCTTTTCGACGAATTTTGTCAACTTAAATCACCTCGCAAACCGCCTTTTTTTATATATGCCCCATATCGGCGATAAGCCACTTAAAACCGCATTGCGGACAATATCTTGCCTCCCTTGTGTAAAGGGAGAAATAGCGCGTTATCACTCTATTATTCCGCCGTAGGCAAGTAGGCTACGCCCGTACTTACATTCGATAGAATAGGTAGGGGCGGACGCCCTCGTCCGCCCGTAAACCAAACGTAACGGTATTTCGCCTCGTCATCTCGAGCGAAGCCGAGACCAAGGCGGGAGCAAACACGAACGTAACGGAAAGGTACGCTTTAAATACTTGCCCGCAGGGGTTCCCTGTCGGCGGTCCGAGGGCGAACCGCCCTACCGTCGGCTTCGCCGACAAATACGGTCGAAAATGCAGTAAGAGTATCGCTATCGGCGAACTTCCGCGGGGTATTTCTCCGCTTCGCTATCGCTTCGGTCGAAATGACATTAAAAAGAGGCAAATATAACGAGCGATAGAGCGTGGTAGGGGCGTTCCTCGTCCGCCCGACGGCGAGCCACCGTAGGTAAGTAGGCGATGGCAGACCCCGCGGGCAAGTATTCGTTTGGAATATCGTTTCCCGCTTCGGTAGGGCGGGGCGCCCTCGCCCCGCCGCAAAACCCCACGGAACGGTACTTCGCTACTATCACGGCGAGGTGAATCCCTTGACCAGCTCGCAATATAAAACCCACCTCGTTTGAGGTGGGTTTTGTTTGGAGCTGATACCGGGATTCGAACCCGGGACCTCGTCCTTACCAAGGACGTGCTCTACCTGCTGAGCCATATCAGCAAACGCGTAAATTCGCGTCAGCGTTATTCATTATAGCGTATTCGGCGTTATTTTGCAACCGTTTTTCGGTCGGTTTTTAAATTTATTTTGAAAAAGGGCAAATCCGCGCGGAATTACCCGTCGAAAAGCCGCGCTCGGCAATTGCGCGGCATAGAAAAACGCTTGCAACGGCACCCCCGTTTCGTATTATAATCGTAAAGTTATAACGCAAAGGCGCGGGCGGAAGCGATCGCGCGAAGGAGAACGGAATGGAACTGTACGAAATCGTAACGGAGTATCTGACGAGCGTAAAATACTCGCTGAAAAGAACGACCTATCTGCACTACTCGAGTCTGAACGACGCATACATAAAACGGCGGTTCGGCTTCGGGAGCGGACTGCCGACCGCGGAACGGCTGAACGCCGCGCTTATGGGGCTGTCGAAAACGCACTCGGCGTCGCTCGCTTCGTCGGTAAAAGGGCTTATAAACCGCGCGCTCGCCCATGCGGACAAAAAAGCCCCGACGGAACTCAACGCGGACGTGAAAATCAGGAACGCGCCGTGCCGCAAGGTAGACTGTCTGAGCGGCGCGGAGCAGGACAAGCTCGAGCGGTACATACTCGGCAAAAAAGCGGCGTATTCTTACGGAATACTGATCAGCATGTACACGGGGCTTCGGCTCGGCGAACTTATCGCGATGCGGTGGGAGGACGTCGATTTCGCCGCGCGGATAATAAAAGTGAACCGCACCGTGAGCAAGCGCCCCGTCGATCACAAACTTGTCGCAATCGAAAGCACTCCGAAAACCGTTTCGTCCGTCCGCATAATCCCGCTCTCCCACGAGCTCGTCGCGATACTGAAAGCGCTCAAACAACTCGGTTCGCGGTATGTGATCAGTAATCGTTTCGGTGAAAAAGTGGACAACCGCACCTATCAGGCGTCGTTCCGCAACCTTCTGAAACGGCTCGGAATAAAGCATTACGGCTTTCACGCGCTCCGCCACACGTTCGCAACGCGGCTTCTCGAAAGCGGCGTAGACGTCAAGACGATAAGCGAGCTTCTGGGGCACGCGAACGCGACCGTCACCCTCAACAGGTACGTTCACACGAGCCTCGACAGCAAATTCCGCGCAGTAAGCGCGCTGACTAAAAAACGCGGAATTTTCGCCCCGCAATAGCCTCGAAACTACTCATCTATTTATATAATTGATGAGTAGTTTTATTCCGAAACGAACTTTTCGGGCGTGCCGACAGTCTTTTCCCCTCGACAAATCTGATTTATTTGTTAGCGTTGTGACAAAATTCTTTACATTTTGCGAAAACAGTGGTACAATAAATACGCATCAATTATATAAATAGATGTGTAACACGCAAAAAAAGGAGCGAACAAAATGAACGCAAAAAACCGGACGATTTTTCTTATAGCGGGCGTTTGCGCGGTAGCTATCGCAATCACGCTTACGTTGGTTCTGACGTTAAAACAGCCGCACGTCCACGCTTACGGCGACCCGTCTTACGCTTGGAGCACCGAAAACGGCGAGCAATACTGCACCGCGACGAAAACCTGCTCGGGTTGCAAAGACGGCGCGACGGGGCACGAAATTTCCGAAAAGGTCGCGGCGAAAGTCACGGTAACGCAGTCGCGCACCTGCACTCTCCCCGAGCTCGCCGACCTCAAAGCCGAATTCACCGTTGAAGGCTTTATCGCTCAGACCAAATCGGACGAACAAACGAAGCCCGCGACGGGACACGCTTTCTCGGAAGCTCTGACGGCGACCGCCGACGAGCACTACCACGCTTGCGAAAACGCCGGTTGTACCGCCACCGAAGGAAACGCCGCTCATAGTCCGTCGCAGGACTACATAATCGTGGCGGAAGCAACCTGCTCGGAAAAAGGCAGAAAAGCCAAAGTTTGCGCCGATTGCGGCTACGAGATCGACCCGATCGAAATCGCGATCGACGAAACCAAGCACGCTTACGGCGATCCGATTTACGTCTGGAGCGACGATTTCGGAAAGTGCACGGGAAAGATCGTCTGCGCTCATAACGCGGCTCACGAAATAACAGAAGAAGGGTACGTCCGTAAACCCAGCGACCCTCGGAGCGAAGGCAAAGGTCAGATTACATATGTAGCATATTTCGACCCGAACTCTTCGTTTACCGAGCAAACTCACACCGAAAACTATTCGGCATATAAATTTGTATCCGACGATAACATCGAAGGTCTTGTCTACGTCCGCGAAAAATCCGTTTCTTTCATCATTCAAAACGACCCGTATGCCAGCAAGGATCGAGAGAACGAAGTCAAGCTTATCGACGCTAAAAACGGAATTTATTCGGTCACGCTTAGCAGTTACAAGGGAAGAAACGTTACCGATCGTTACCTCGTTACGCTTGACGATAGCACAATGAAAACGGTCGCGTTCAAAACTTCCTCGCTCGGCGTTGCTTACGAGGACTATACTTTCGCGGCGGGACACCCGCATGAATCGGATGCCAAAATCCGCGTGTATACGGATAACGGTCATTCCTACGCCGATCTTATTGCAATCGATACTGCCGATATACTGGAAACCTATATATGTAAAATCGATAGAGAGAAAAACGTTCTTATTGCCGACGGCAAGTATTACACAATCGGCGCAAACAACGTTCTTTCGGTTACGCCCGAAGGCGACACGGAAGCCGAGTACTCGTTCACTTATGACGAGGACGGAACCAACAACGTAACGTACGATTTCCGCAACAACGGCTTTATGTATACAAAAGTAAAACTCGCAGGAAAAACAGAATACGCATACGTCGAAGCATATAAATACACTACCCCAAAAGAATACGTCTTCGTAGTGGACGAAGGAATAAACCGCAAGGCATTCAGTCGTTACAAAATCAACAACGTAGACGTTATTAAACCCATGGATATCGACGTAACTACCGGCTCTCCGAATACATTTAAATATCAATTCAGCGATTACGACTATAATAACGATACAACCGGCGTAAGTGAAACTATCTTCTTCACCGTTTCGTCGGACGATAGAAAAGGCACTGCTTCCATCAGTATATCTTTCCACATCAATAATACTTACGGTGTCAATTCGGGTAGTTTCCTTGTCTATGAAGCCTACTGGAAGCTTGATGAGACAACCAACATAATCACCATTTACGACGATACAACCGTAAACAACGAGAAGAAATTCGACAGATCGTTCCGCGTTCTCGCAGGTAACACACTCGAAGAAATCACCTCCGCTTCGTAAGCAACACGCACGAAATTGTTCATTCGCAAGGTGAGCGCAACCCGCTTGGTTTTGCGGCGGGGCGAGGGCGCCCCGCCCTACCGAAGCGGAAAGGACATTTCAAGCGAATACTTGCCCGCGGTGAGATTTCTCGACTAACGCTCGAAATGACAACGTGTTCGCTTGGTTTGCGGGCGGACGAGGGCGTCCGCCCCTACCGATGCGGAAAGGACATTTCAAGCAAACACTTGCCCGCGAGGGCTCACCGCCGGACGAGGAACGCCACTACCTTATAAGGCTTCCCCTCGGGGGGGGGGAAGCTGTCGCGTAGCGACTGATGAGGGGTTGTCTTTTACGTTGCGTTTGTCATAGCCCGACCCCTCATTCGTCACTCGGGTCGCTAACGCTCACACTCGTGCCACCTCCCTGCTCGTAGCACAGCTACTTCGCCGCTTTGGCTAAAAACAGTCACCTGTGGACTGTTTTTACGGCACTTCGTGCCGCCGCGTCGCGCCCCCAAGGGGGAAGGCTTGAATTCGGTCGACATTTTAACAAACATACAACCCCACCCTTGCAGCTAACTTCTGCGAGGGTGGGGTTTTTCATTCCGAAAGTACTCGTCTATTTGTATAATAGATGAGTATATTGTATCACCTATCGGGCAAAAAGTAAAGGATTTAGGCGCAGAATAAACAAATTATACCGTTTTGTTGTCCGAAACGGTGCGTTTCGGCGCGAAAAATGCCCCTTTTTGCGAAAAACTACTCATCTATTATACAAATAGATGAGTAGTTTTACATAAAGGAGCAAAGAAAATGAAGGCAAAAAAGAAATTGTTGAGTTTTGTTCTCGCGGCGCTTATGCTTGTACCGTGCATGGCGGCGCTTACCGCATGTGGCGGCGGGACTGCGGGACATACTCACACCTGGGAAGAAAAGTATTCTTACGATAGTTCCGGACACTGGAAGAAATGCACACAGTGCAGTAAAACCACGGAAAAAGAAAATCACAATTACGAAGTCGACACCTGCAAGGTTTGCGGCTACGTCGATAAAAGCAAAACTCCGCCGCAGAAAGAAGCAATGAGCAAATATTTTTCGGGCGTGAAAGCGACTTACGAAAAGGAAAAATTCATTGACTCCGACGACACCGAAAAAGAATTCAGGGAGCTTGTAGACCGTCAGATCGACGTTCTCGCGCAGGATATACTTATTCGCCTGAATTACGTTTACGGGGATCTGAGGACATTCGAGTGGGCATGGGGGTCGAGTTTCGAACTTCGCAGATTAGACGGTCAGGACGCATATAAATATGATGATAGCGTGTCCGGATTTGAGCAAGTTGCAAAAGTACATACGGAAAATATGCTTGCGAAATTAAGTGATGACGATCTTGATGCTATATTTGAAAAGAATTCTACATATTCGTTGACCGAAGTAGACATCAATAACTTAGTCGATTATCAGAAATCGTTGTTAATTAAAGATAGCGATAATAATATGTTGGCTTCGACAAAACTTCTAAATTTAATCGGCGCAAACTCCGGTCAGAATATGAAAGTTGTTGATACCGGTTTAAGAAAACAATTAGACTTTGATAATTCAAAAAAATGGATAGTCTCCGACTTGACTACTAACGACGCACACAACGCTTTGAAACTTGCGATTGTGCAGGAATTAACGGACGAACCCGACAACCCCGAGTACGACTCACTGATAGATTGGGTAGACAAATTAGGATACGATTCTGCGTTTAATGAAAAGCTTGAAAATATTATCAATAACAAGATTATCGGCGTCGACCGTATCAACGAAGATAATACATACTACAATATTATAAAAAATACATACGGCGGCAAGATAAATGCGGACACCGTAAAAGCAATGAACGACGAAAACGCCGGTTATTCTGAGACTAATTCTCCCCGCCTTTACAAGGGTTATAAAGTGATCGTGCGGCAGATAGTCAAGTCCGCGCTTGAAAACAAATTCTCGAGCACTAAAGTTTCCTTATATCCCGCGTTCGATAAAAAAGCGGTTGATTACACGACTAACGCCGCGGGCTTTGCGGAAGCGCGCAGATATGAAACCATGACTTTGATCCCGAGAGTCGGCACGGGTTATACTAAACTCGCAGTAAAAATCAAAGGCGTTGACGTAAGCGGTGACGTGTCTTTGTCTTTAGAATTAAAAATCAATAATACGATTGTTGGTGGTAAACATATAGATTTAACGAATGAAGAACAAACTATAGAAATCAGCTTTTTCAACTATGGCGTGAGGGATCCTTTCGAAGCGTATCAGGGCAACAAAACCGCCGACGTCAACAACAATATTTTCGTGAATTCGGTGGTCGAGGACTTTGACGAAAAGAACTTTATCAAGCTCACGTTCACCAACAGAAGCAACGCGAAATTTATCGTGACGTTCGACGGTTATTACGATAGAAAAGCATAGTTTCGGGCAGCAATCAAACCCGCCCCACACAAAAAGCCGACCGCAAAGCGATCGGCTTTTTCGTATATCCGTAACTGTCTTAATCTTTCACCGCGTCCGTTATAAGCTCGACGCACTTGTCGATCCCGAGCAAGCCGCTGTTAAGACAGAGGTGGTAATTCTCCTTCGCGCCCCAGACGCGCTCGGTATAATAATCGTAATGGTTAGCGCGGTATTTGTCCGTCTTTTTGACCTCGCCGAGCGCCTTGTCGAGCGCCATATCGTTACGCATCGCGATACGGTTAGCCTTATGCTCGTCGTCGGCGTAAACGAACACGTCAAACATATTCGGGCGATCCTTGAGAATGTAATCGGCGCACCGCCCGACGATAACGCACGGACCGCGATCGGCTATTTCGCGGATAATGTCGCAAGTCGCGATAAACAGTTTGTCGGACAGCGAAAGTCCGCTGACGGCGGGATCTACGCCCATATATCTGCCGCCGAATGCAAGGTTGTGCAGAAATTTATTTTTGATTTTCTGTTCGGTATCCTCGACGAAACTCACGGCGAGCCCGCTCTTCTGCGCGCTGAGCTCGATAATTTCGCGATCGTAGAACGGAATGCCGAGCTTTTCGGCTACCGCCTTGCCTATAACCCTGCCGCCGCTGCCGTACTCGCGGCTGATAGTGATGATTTTGTCCATAATTCCCTCCCGATGAAGCATTTCCCGCGCAGAAAAACGCGCGGTTTCACCGAATATTGTACCGCGAAATCGCGATTTTGTCAAGAAAATCGCGCCCGCGAACCGTCATTTTCCGGTACTTTTGACGAGCTCCGAAACGTACCGATAGTTTTCGGCGAGCTCGTCGTAACTTGAGTAGCAATCCTTATAGACCTCGATAAGCACCGTCATATCGGGGTAGTCCGCGGCGAGCGCCTTGAAAAACTTCGCGAACGGATACTTGCCCTTCCCCGCAAGGCAGGGGTGATTTTTGGCGTCCATGTCGCAGATATGCACGGTCGCGAGCCTGCTGCCCATTACGTCGAGGACTTTGAGCGGATCGAGCCCCGAATAGATCGCCTGTTTCACGTCGAGCGTGGTTTTGAGCTCGGGGCAAAGCGGCAGAAGCGTTCTGAAAAAATCGAGGTTGTTGCCGTAAGCCCAGCTGACGTTCTCGTAAGCGATTTTCATACCGTACCCCGCCGCGATCTCGCAAAGTCGGTTAAGCCGCGCCGAAAACGAAAGGTAATCGACCCCGAACGGACGGCTTACTTTGAGCGCCGGTCCGTGGAACGTGTAATATTTCGCTCCGAGCATAAACCCCGCGGCGCAAACTTTCTTAAAAATTTCCTCCGCGTCCTCGCGAATCCGATCGTGCGAGGAAAAAAGTTCGGGCTCGAAACATGTTCCATGCGCATGCACCGAATGTACGTTTATGCCGCCGCGCCGCGCGGCGAGCTGCTCCACAAACCCCTTTTCGTACTCCGAAAACGTGTTCAGAAAAACTTCGGTGACGTCAACGCCCATGCGGCGAAGCGTGTCGAAAGAATCCTCTATTTGTTCGCGACCGAAAAAACATGCGGTCGATACTCCGGTTTTCATTATCAGCCTCTCGTGAAAGTTTTTGTCTTATCTGGATAATTTCTGTTCGAATTCCGAGGTTTTGCCCGAATTCGGCGTTTGTTGTATGGTTTTATTCTTCGGGTTTTTCGAGTTTCAGAAGTTTCTTTTTCGCGTCCGATAATCTAATCCCGACGATAATGAGCGCGACGGCAAGCCCGATCGGAACCGCCACCCCGAATATAAGCGTGAGCGCGATCCCCGCGTTTTCGCCGCCGTCCGAACCGATCCAGACGTTGACGGTCGCGTAAGATCCGAGACCTTCGTACGGCGAAGTTCCCGCTTCCGCCTCTTTAATCGAAGCGTTTATTGCGTCGAGCTTATCGAGAATAACGAGCTTATCCGCGACCAAAGCGGACGGGTCGGCGTAAAGCTCCTCGTAAGTCGCTCTTCTCTGCGTAAGTTCGTCGAGTTTCGTCTTATACGCGTTGTATTTTTCGGTAACGTCGGTGATTTTCTCGCGGCTGCTTACGACGTTATAGGAATTTTTGAGCGCGGTAACGAATTCGTTCGCCTTATCTGACGGTACCTTGAACGTGAGTCGGACGTAAGAATACGACGAACCCGACGAAACGTATCTGTCGATTTCTTTTCCCTCGACGGCTTCGAGCGCTTCGAGAACGCCTTCGGTCGTCGACTGCGTTTTGCCTTTGTCCGCGGTTATATCCACGCCGATATCGCGGAGAATTTTTCTCCCCTCGCCGTTCGTTTCGACTACGATCTCGCCCGTTTTATCTCCGCTTCCGTTGTCTCCGGACGGACCCGAAGAATTTCCGCAACCGAACATAAATGCCGCGCACAGCGCAACCGTAACGGCGAGAACAACCGCCGCAAACACCTTTTTCTTCATAATATTCCTCCCTGTAAGGTATGTTTACAAGCTCCTTTTCAGAATGTCGACGATTTCGTCGCGGCTAAGCGTTTTATATCCGCCCGTCATCACGAGCGTGCTGTCCGCAATACCTTCGATCATATCGGGTGTCGCGCCAAGCTCGGTGATGTTCATAACGAGACCGATACTCTTCATCCACTTCTCCATTTCGTCGAGCCCTTCGCGCGCGATCTGCTCGTCGGTTTTGCCCTTCTCGTCAACGCCCCAGACGTTCACGGCGAACCTTCTGAACTTCCCGAGCCCGTAAGGCAGAATATGCCGATAGTACGGAAGCGAAACGGCGGCGAGCGTCATTCCGTGGGTTACGTTCGTGTAAGCGCCGACCGCGTGACCGAGCATGTGGACTTCCCAGTCGGTGGTTTTGCCCATTTCGATAAGCGTATTGAGCGCCCATGTGGCAGTCCACATAATATTGCTCCGCGCCTCGTAATCGAGCGGGTTTTTAACCGCGACGTTCGCGCTTACGATGAGCGAACGCATAAGCCCTTCGGCGATATAATCGGAAGTGTTGTCGTCCTCGCCAGAGAAATACTGCTCGCAGATATGCGACATAATGTCGTAAATTCCCGCTTTCATCTGGTATTCGGGAAGCGTGAACGTGAATTCGGGATCGAGTACCGAAAACTTCGGAAAAACGTCCGGACCGAACACTTTGCCGATTTTGAGTTTTTGTTCGTGGTTGGTTATTACCGAACCGCCGTTCATTTCGCTGCCCGTACCTACCATCGTAAGCACGCAGCCAACGGGAATCAGCTTACAATCGGGATCTTCCCTGCGAAGATAATACTTATCCCACGGATCTTCGGCGCAATAGGTCGACGCGGAAACCGCTTTCGAGTAGTCGCAAACCGAGCCGCCGCCCACCGCCAGAATGAGGTCAACCGCGTTGTCGCGGGCGATTTTGCAACCCTCGTACAATTTTTCGACCGTGGGGTTGGGCATAACGCCGCCGTCCTCGACTATCGTCTTGCCCGCCGCTTTGAGCGCGGCAACGACCTTATCGTAAATTCCGTTGCGCTTGATCGACCCGCCGCCGTACACGAGCATTACGGTTTTTCCGTATTTAGCGAGCTCCTCGCCGAGGTTGTCGAGCGCGTTCTTTCCGAAATACAACCGCGTGGGGTTGCAGTAAGTGAAATTCCCTAACATAATTTTACCTCCGTCGGATTTCGATATATTCGTTTTTATTGCGTTTTACGCGTTATATCCCGCTTCGTAAGCTTCTTTGAGCGCGGGCGAACCTGCTATTTCGCCTTTATCGGTAACGCCTCCGCCGAAAATCACGCGCTTGAGCGAAACTCCGTCGAAGCACTCGATCCAGCCTTCCACGCCCTTTTTCGCGCTGTCCGTCGTGTTCGGCTCGTTCTCCGCCGCGGTCGCGAGCAGGTAAACCTCTTTGAATCTGTTTTCGCGCGGATAAAGCGGATTGAGCCTGTCGAGAAAAGTTTTCAGCTGCCCGCACATTTCGTAATAGTAAATCGGCGTGGCGAACACCAGAATATCCGCTTTTTGCACGCGGTTGCAGATGTCGTTCATCGAATCGTTGATAACGCACCTGTCGTGATCCTGACAGTACAGACACCCCAGACAGAATTTCAAGTCGATGTCGCGTACGTTCACCTTCTCGACTACGTTACCCGCGGCTTCCGCACCGCGCCTGAATTCTTCCGCAAGCGCGTCCGAATTCCCGCCCTTTCTCGGCGACGACGAAACGATAAAAATTCTTTTAGCCATACCTTTAACCCTCCTGTTCTGCGATACCATAATTATAGCTTGTTTTTTAACGCTTGTCAAATCGCACGCGGAAATATATAAATTCCCTCGCACGCGACGGCTCGCCGCGCCTACCGCGCGAAACTCGCCTTTTCGCACAAACTCTCGATATATTCGCGTTCTACGAGCGTTTCCCGCCACGCTTTCGGAATCGCTTCGTAACCGTACATTGCCCCCGCAAGTCCGCCCGCAATCGCCCCTACCGTGTCGGTATCGTGCCCGAAATTGACGGCTTTTAGCACGCACTCGGCGTAACTGTCGGTCGTCAGCAAGCACCACACAGCAGCCTCGAGACTGTCGATAACGTACCCCGAACTTTTAATCTTCTCTTCGGACAGCTTGGCAAAATCCTTGTCGAAAATCCGTCTGAATTTATATAATTCCCGCGCGTAATCGGCGTTGTCTGCGCCTTTTCCGGTATAAAACGCCTCGGCTTCTCCTATGCCCCTTCGGATCGCGTCCTTGCTCGGATCGTCGAGGATTGCCCACATAATAAACGCATAAACGCCGCACGCCATGCGCGACCTCGGGTGCGCGTGCGTGAGCGCCGAACCGATTTCGACGACCTTGATTTTTCTTTCTACTTCAACGTTCTTATCGTACATAAACGCGACGAACGGATGAATTCTCATCAGCGAACCGTTGCCGTTGCTGTAATCGGATCTGCCGCCACACTCTCTCCACGACTTACCGTCGATGTACGCGTGTATCGCCTCGTAACAACTGTTTCCGACGTCGAAAGCATATCCGTCGGGCGTAAAATCGCCATTATCCAGCCAGCGGACGAAATTGCCCATTATCCTGTCAATGTTGATTTTCTCTCCGTCCATCGCTTCAAGCGCGCACAAACTCATGCTCGTATCGTCCGACCACGTCCCCTTAGGCACACCGAACGTCCCGAATTCCCGCATATCTACGACCGGATCGGCATCAAGCGCCTCTTTGGAAGAAAATTCGACCGGTACGCCGAGCGCGTCTCCCACCGCATGCCCCACCATTATCGCCTTCAACCGCTTTACGTCCATAACCCCTCCTGTGCATTTTGAAAGATTGCTATAACAGTATAAATATTACACGCCGTTTGTCAAGCATTTTTCAGCCGAATAAGGTCGAAATAGTTATAGCAGTAACATTATCGGGTGACTTCCGCAGGGGATTTCTCCGCTACGGCTACGCCTTCGGTCGAAATGACATTAAAAAGAGGCATCATTTAAGCCTTCCCCCCCCTCGGGGGAAGGTGGCACGAGTGGGAGCTTTAGCGACCCGAGTGACGAATGAGGGGAATACAACCTTATTCGGTAGGGCGGGGCGTTCCTCGCCCCGCCGCAGGGAGCCCCTGCGGACATGTCGGCGATGCCCGCACTTAAAAAAATAACATTATAAAACAAATCGAAACGGTATTTAGTCTCGTCATCTCGAGCGTAGTCGAGAGATCTCGCGGGAGCGAATACGAACGTATCGGAGCGGTATAACCCCAAAACTCGCCCGCGCGGGCTCCGCGCCGAGCGGGAGCGAATACGATCTTTGCGGAAAGGTACGCTTTAAATACTTGCCCGCAGGGGTTCCCTGTCGGCGGTCCGAGGGCGAACCGCCCTACCGTCGGCTGCGCCGACAAATAAGGTCGAAATAATTATAACAGTATCGTTAACGGCAAACTCCCGCAGGGGATTTCTCCACTACGTTCGGGTTTCACCCTCACTTCGGTCGAAATGACGTTCATGCCCGAGCGGGCGAACGGCGAGCCACCCCCTACAAATCGGTCGAAGTGGCATTATAACCAAACGTACACATTGTCATTTCGAGCGAAGGCGAAGCCGTAGTCGAGAAATCCCCCACATCAGAAACGAACACATTCGTACACGAATACCGTTCAACTTTTTTCTTTCATTATGCG
>CAKQPR010000014.1 GCA_934270565.1 uncultured Clostridia bacterium
CTCATCCGTCTTGCCTTCGCTTTCGCTTCGGCAATCCACCTTCCCCCCAAGGGGAAGGCTTTAAATGGGTAGGGGCGTTTCCTTACCCGCGCGGCAGCTCATTGCCTTCCGCGAGAACAAACACTCCCACTTTTATACAAAAGGATGGTAAACGCTTGGTTTACCGTCCTTTTTACGTCCTGTCGTACAAACAAATTCACCCGATTTCCCCGAAAAAAAAGTCTTTTATCGCTGGATTTCGTCGAAATTTTTCTCTTGCGTTATCTGACGTTGCCGTCACCGGTGACGCGATACTTGATCGTTGTGAGCGCTTCGAGCCCCATCGGACCGCGGGCGTGGAGCTTTTGCGTGGAAATGCCGATTTCGGCGCCGAGCCCGAATTCCTCGCCGTCGGTGAAACGCGTGGAAGCGTTGACGTATAGCGCGCACGAGTCGATATTGCCGACGAAATAGTCGGCATGGCGAGCCGATTCGGTAATGATCGCTTCGCTGTGACCGGTGGAATATCTTCCGATATGCCCGACGGCTTCTTCGACCGACCCCACGACCTTAACCGCGACTATATAATCGTCGTACTCGGTCGCGTAGTCCTCTTCCGTGGCGGGCGCGATATCGCCGAGAATTTTGCGGGTGCGGTCGCAACCGCGGAATTCGAGGTTGTAACTTCTCGTGGCTTCGTAGAACTTCGGCAAAAATTCGTCCGCAACGGCCTCGTGAACGAGCACCGTTTCGATCGCGTTGCACACGGACGGGCGGGAACATTTAGCGTTTACGGCAATTTTGACTGCCATATCGATATTCGCGGTCTCGTCGACGTAGAGGTGGCAGTTGCCCGCACCCGTTTCGATTACGGGAACGTCCGAATTTTCGACGACGGCTTTGATAAGCCCCTTGCCGCCGCGCGGAATGAGCACGTCGATAAGCCCGCGCATTTTCATAAGCGCGTTCGCTCCGTCGCGCGAGGTGTCCTCGATAAGGCACACGCAATTCGGGTCGAATCCGTGCTCGACAAGCGTTTCGCGGATAAGCGCGACCGTTTTTTTGTTGGAATTTATTGCCTCTTTGCCGCCGCGAAGAACAACGGTGTTGCCCGATTTAAGGCACAGACAAGCCGCGTCCGGCGTGACGTTGGGGCGGGCTTCGTAAATCATGGCGACCACGCCGAGCGGAACGCGCGTTTTCTCGATTTTAAGTCCGTTCGGGCGGGTCGTGATTTCGCCGCCGCCTATCGGATCGGGAAGCGCGGCAACCTTTTTCACCGCCGCAGCGATCGCCGCAATGCGGGCGGGGTTGAGCGCGAGACGATCGAGCATCGATTCGCGCATGCCGTTTTCCTTAGCCGCTTCGAGGTCGAGCGAGTTTGCCGCGATGATTTCGTCCGAATTCGCCGCGAGTTTGTCCGAAATCGCAACGAGCAGGTCGTTGCGCGCTTCGCCGGACGAATTCGCGAGGGTTTTGCTCGCCGTGCGGGCAGATTTACAGATGTTTTCGATTTTTTCGATGATTTCCATTGTTTTATACCTTTTTATAACGGTGAGGCAGGTTGCCCCTGCGGGGCGCGGCGAAATACGACGTTCCAAACGAATACTTGCTCGCAGTTTTATACCTTTGCGGGCGAACGAGGAACGCCCGCCAAAGTATCGTTATACTCAAACGGTATACCCTCGGGCGGACGAGGAACGCCCCTACCACCTCTATCAATCGTTGAGCTTGCTACTTTTTAACGTCATTTCGACCGAAGCGTTAGCGCAGTGGAGAAATCCCCCGCGGAAGTCACCCGATAACGATACTGTTATAACTATTTTCGACCATATTTGTCGGCGCAGCCGACGGTAGGGCGGTTCGCCCTCGGACCGCCGCATAATGTACAGTCGCGATATGGTATTTGAAGCATACCGTTCCACTACGTTCGTATTCGCTCCCGCGAGATCCTTACGACTGCGCGCTTCGCGCTCCGCTCAGGATGACGAAACAAAGTACCGTTCCGCTTTGTTTTATAATGTTACATTGTAAGTACAGACATAGCCGACTTGCCGACGGCGGCTCGCCGTTCGCTCCCGCCTTGGTCTCGACTTCGCTCGAGATGACGAGGCGATGGAGCGTTCCGCTTGGTCGTCGGGCGGACGAGGGCGTCCGTACCTTATAAGGCTTCCCCTTGGGGGGAAGCTCCGCCGCAGGCGGTGATGAGGGGTTGTCTTTTACGTTGCGCTTATCATAGTCCGACCCCTCATTCGTCACTCGGATCGCTAACGCTCACACTCGTGCCACCTTCCCCCAAGGGGGAAGGCATTAGCGGTTGTCCACCCTACCGAAGCTTGATACGCTGCTAAAAGCGATATACCGCAACCCCACGGAAGTCACCCGATAACGCCTCTTTCACAATCCTTTTCGACCTTTAAAGCGTTGCGGGGTCTGGGACACAGTCGCAAGTGTCCCAGCGGCTTTTTTGTTACTTTTTTCTCCGCCTGAAAAAAGTAAAATACATTTCCCTTTCTTTCTAAAGAAAATATTTGTTACTCTTCCAAAAGTAAGCCATAGCGGCAGCGAACTTAGCGGTGGCGTTTTGCGGCGAAGTATGTACCGATATGCTTACCGTCGAGGATTTCGTAAAGGCGGAACGGGTCGGATCCGTTCATGATGAGCATGGGAATACCGTTATCGGCGGCGATACGCGCGGCTTTGAGCTTGGTAGCCATACCGCCCGTACCGAGCTTACTGCCCGCGCCGCCGGCGAACGACATAACCTCGTCTGTGATTTCGTCCACGCGGTCGATGAGTTTCGCGTTCGGATTCGACTTCGGATCGGCGTCGAAAAGTCCGTCGATATCGCTGAGGTTGATGATAAGATCGGCGCCGCAAACGATCCCGACGTAAGCCGAAAGCGTGTCGTTTCCTCCGAATTTGAGCTCTTCGATGGAAAGCGGGTCGTTTTCGTTGACGATGGGAACGCACCCCATCTCTATAAGTTTATTGAACGTACCGCGCGCGTATTCGAACCTTTTGGGGTTGTCGATGACGTCCTTCGTCATAAGGATCTGACCGATCGCGTGACCGTACTCCGCAAAGAAGTTTTCGTACAACTTCATAAGCTGGATCTGCCCGACCGCCGCGCAAGCCTGTTTTTCGGTGAGCGACGCGGGGTATTCGCGCAGCGCGAGCCGAGCGTAACCGGATCCGACCGCGCCCGAACTGACCATAACGACTTCGTGACCGGCGTTTTTAAAATCGGAAAGCGTGCGGACAAGCTGTTCTATCCTTCTGATATTGAGCGAGCCGTTCTCGTAAGCAAGCGTGGACGTGCCGATTTTGACCACGATCCGTCTGCATTTTTTAATATTCATATCCTCTCTCTTCGCCCGTGCGGGCGGCGTTTTCCGATTAAAGCCCGAGCGCTTCGACGAGCTCGTCCTTAGGCGTAAGCCCGACTATGCGATTGACTTCCTTGCCGTTTTCGAACACGATTACGGTCGGAATGCTCATAATGCCGAACTTCTCGCGGATTCCCGCGCTTTCGTCGATATTGCATTTGCAAACCTTGATTTTTCCGTCGTACTCTTCCGCGATTTCCGCGATGATCGGGGCAAATCTGCGGCAAGGGTTGCACCACGGCGCCCAGAAGTCCACAAGCACCGGTACGGGCGATTTTTCTACTTCTTCGCCGAAATTTTCGTTAGTGATTTCGATTTCTTTCATAATGTTTTTCGTCCTCCTCGGATTAGTATGCGCGTAAGGAACGTCGTTTTTGCGTTCGGTCGCGCTTTTTCTTTATATTATACAGCCCGCGCCGCCCAAAGTCAAGAAAATCGCTTGACTTTTCGCGCGCTCCGTTGTATAATGATCGCACAACACCTGAGTCGAAAGGTTCGCCTGACGGTAAAGGACGGATATAAGTAAATATCGGTGCGCCCCGAGCGTACCCTTATCATTATTATCTCCCCTTCGTCCGCAGATTTCGGTCGAGGGGAGTTTCGTTTTTAAGGAGCCGATATGGAAAACGCAAACAGACTCGCTCAAGTGGGCATAATAGTCGAAGAGGGCGCCGCTACCGAACGCGTAAACGCCGTTCTTTCCGAGTTCGGCGCGTATATCGTCGGGCGTATGGGCGTGCCCTACCGCTCGCGCGGAGTGAGCGTTATAAGCGTTGTGATCGACGCGCCCGCCACCGCCGTGAACGCGCTCACCGGTAAGCTCGGCATGATCGCCGGCGTCACCGCAAAAGCGCTGTTCTCCACAAAGTAAGTCGCTGCCACTATGGCTTACTTTAGAAAGAGTAACAAACATTTTCTTTAGTAAAGAAAAGGAACAGAATTCATACTTTTTTCAGGCGGAGAAAAAAGTATGCAAAAAAGCCGCTGGGACACTTGCGGCTGTGTCCCAGACCCCGCAACGCTTTAAAGGTCGAAATAGGTTGTGACAGGAGGGTAGTCGGGTGACTTCCGCGGGGTTTGTAAAAGCGTTGTAGAGGCGTTCCTCGTCCGCCCGTGGGTATTTCGTTTGAGCACGACAAATTCTTGTTGGGCGTAACACCGCCTCGGTAGGGCGGGACGCCCTCGTCCCGCCGCCAACCAAGCGTAACGGTACTTTGCCACTGAAAAACCGCGTAAGCGGACAAATTAAGGCCCACATTGCGCGGAAGGGGGCTCCCACCGCAGGTGGGTGGGGGATTGTAAAGTCGCTGTATGATTAACAGTTGCGTTTTAACAATCCTACCGCTACTCGGATCGCTAACGCTCACACTCGTAGCTACCCCCGGCTCGTAGCATAGCTACTTCGCCGCTTTGGCTAAAAACAGTCGCCTGTGGACTGTTTTTACGGTGCTTCGCACCGCCGCG
The DNA here is from genome assembly GCA_934270565.1 of uncultured Clostridia bacterium. Classification (GTDB taxonomy): domain Bacteria; phylum Bacillota; class Clostridia; order Christensenellales; family Pumilibacteraceae; genus UBA10677. The sequence continues at coordinate 4,833 of CAKQPR010000014.1, forward strand.
TCGCGCCCTTTACACAAGGGAGGCAAAGTAAAAACCGCCTCACGGCGGAAACTTAAAGCGACAACGTTTTACGCAAGGGAGGCAAGATATTGTCCGCTATCGCGGAATTGCGGCGGTCCGAGGGCGAACCGCCCTACCGTCGGCTACGCCGACCAAATAAGGTCGAAATGACGTTAAAAACCAAGCGTACACGTTGTCATTTCGAGCGTAGTCGAGAAATCCCCCACGGAAGAGACGAAAACATTCGTACACGTTCAACAAAAAACGCCCCGAGCCGACAGACGAAGAACCCCCTCGCTTCGGTCGAAATGACGTTAAAAACCCAAACGTACACGTTGTCATTTCGAGCGTAGTCGAGAAATCCCCCACGGCAGAAACGAAAACATTCGTACACGTTCAACAAAAAACGCCCGCAAACCAAAACGGAACAGTAAATTCATTTTTCAGGAGGTATATATGAAAAAACTCAAAAGACTTTTGATCGTCCTTGCGGCGATGGTAATGGCGACTGCGGCTATGTTCGGCTGCGGCGAAACGCCTTCGGCGGATTACACGAACCCGATCGCGATTTATATGCCGGACGGCGCGCCCGCGCTTGCTTTCGCTAAGCTTATGGACGAAGAAAACAAACTCGGCAAAGAAAATCTGTCCTACACGGTAGTGAAAGCGGAAAATATCGGCGGTTACGTCGCGAACGAGTCCGCAACCGTCGCGCTTATGCCGGTTACGGGCGCAAGTAAGGTTGCCGCCGGCAAATACAAGGCGGTAAGCGTTATCACCCACGGCAACATTTTCGTTATCGGCAAGGGCGAAGCGACCGAGCTTGCCGACCTTAAAGACAAAAAGGTGGGCGTCGTTCAGCTCGCGAACGTCCCCGGGCTTACGTTCAAGCACCTGCTCGGCGGAGCGGGCGTGGACTACTCGGAAAACGAGCAAGTCGCAGGTAAGGTCGCGCTTTACAATATAGCCGACCCTTCCGCCATAGCTTCCGCGCTTAATCAAAACACTTACGACTACGTTGTCGCTCCGCAACCGGCGGTCGCGAACGTTTGCAAAAGCGTTGCAGGCGTAGAAGTAAAAATCGATCTGAACAACCTTTACAGCGCAAGCGGTTTCCCGCAAGCCGTGCTTATGGTTAAAAACGAGCTTTGCTCCGACACCGACTTTATAAACAAGCTTACGGACGCGCTCACGGACGCCGCAAGCTGGATCAAAGAAATCGACGAGAACGGCAACGCGAAGAACGCGGGCGCGGCGGTCAAGGCGATTAACGCTAATTTCGCGGACGGCGGCGCTTCGACGCTTAAAGCACCCGCGCTTTCGCCGTCGGCTATCGAAGGGTCGAATATTTACGTTCAGTCCGTAAAAGAAGCTTCGGTAAAAACGTTCGTAAAAGACTATATCAACAACATGATCGCGATCGAAGCAAGCGCGGCGAAAGCGATTACAGACGATTTCTTTATTGCGTAAAATTTGAATAAAACCGTTAAAAAATTCATAGACGCCGTGGTTTATCCGATCGCGTTCTGCGCGCTGATAATCGCGGTCTGGGCGATAGCGGCGAAGGCGGGCGACAACGAGTTTATCCTGCCCTCGCCTCTTTCAACATTGAAAAAAACGGGCGAAATCCTTACGGACAAGACCGTTTACGTTGCGTTCGGGAACACGCTTTTGCGCACGCTCGAAGCGTGGGCGATTTCGCTCGTCGTTGCGGCGGCGCTCGCGGTTGCGGGCAAATTTTTCCCGCCGATAGGACGGTTTTTGTCGCCGCTCGTGTCGGTGGTTCGCGCGCTTCCCACGATGTCGGTCGTTCTTCTGCTGGTTATCTGGACGAACGCGCGGACGGCGCCCGTAGTGGTCGCGATTCTCGTCGTTATGCCCACGTTTTACGCCGCGCTCAGAGCCGCGATCGATTCGGTCGATCCTCTTCTTCTCGAAACGTGCCGCGTTTACGGCGTGCCGAAGCGCAGAATTTTCGCCCAAGTCTATCTTCCATGCGTGATCCGCGCGGCGGCGCTCCCGATAAGCTCGTCGCTGTCGCTCACTCTCAAGCTTATGGTGGCGGCGGAAGTGCTCGCAAGCACGGCGCGTTCGCTCGGCGGGCTTATGCAGATGAGCCGCATTTACTACGAAACGGCGGAACTCATGGCGCTTACCGTGCTCACGATCGTGGTCGCGCTCGCGCTCGAAACCGCGCTTTACCGCATTATCCGGCTGTTTTTCAGGGAGGAACGCGCATGATCGGATTCAGAAACGTTTATAAATCTTACGGCGAACGCAAGGTTCTGACCGATTTTTCGCTCGAATTCGAAAAGGACCGCATAACCGCGATTTTAGGCGGCAGCGGCGTGGGTAAAACTACTATTTTAAGGCTGTTGTCGGGGCTCGCGACCGCAGATTCCGGCGAAGTTTTCGGCGCAAAGCCCGTGTCGTTCGTTTTTCAGGAAGATCGGCTCGTTCCTCATCTGACGGTGAATCAGAACCTCGAACTCGTGCTCGGCAAAGGCGATTATTCCGCGGCGCTCGAAGAAATCGGGCTTGGCGGGCGCGGCGGCGATTATCCGAAAAACCTCAGCGGCGGCATGGCGCGGCGGCTTTGCTTCCTGCGCGCGTGCCTCTTCCCGTCCGAGCTCATTCTGCTCGACGAACCGTTCAAGGGACTCGATCTTAAGCTGAAATACTCGATTATGGACGTCTTTCTCGACCTGTGGAAAAAGAACCCCCGCACCGCCGTGCTCGTCACTCACGACCCCGACGAAGCCGCTTATATCGCTTCGAGAGCGGTCGTGATTCGGGAGGGCGGACTGATCGCCGCAGACGTCGTTTCGCCTACCGCCGACAGGCTTCGCGAAGAGCTTATGAAGTAGTTTTTCGGACGCGTTTTCACCGCTCCGAGACCTCAGCCGAAATTATGTTTCTTCTACAAATATCTTTTAATTGCCTGTCATATTTTTATCACAATACGGCGCTATAATATAGCCGATATAAAGCAATTTATATCTCACATTTCTTCCTTTATTTACGCAAGACGTCCTCGGTTCCCCATCGAGGGCGTTTTGCGTTGCCCGCGTTTTTTATAGGAGTTCGCGGGGCGCGCGAGGCATTGTGATACACCCCCGATGGCGGACGAGGAACGCCCCTACCTTATAAGGCTTCCCCTTGGGAGAAAGGCATTAGCGATTTCTCTTTAACGTCATTTCGACCGAAGCGTAAGCGAAGTGGAGAAATCCCCCGCGGTTGTCACCCGATAACCATACTGTTATAATGTTTTCGACCTTATTTGGTCGGCGAAGCCGACGGTAGGGCGGTTCGCCCTCGGACCGCCGCATAACGTACAGTAACGGGTAGGTATTTGGAGCGTACCGTTCACTTGCAATCGTATTCGCTCCCGCCTTGGTCTCGACTACGCTCGAGATGACGGGGCGAGGAGAGCGTTCCGCTACGACCGTATTCCCTCCCCGCTCGCAACATAGTTGCTTCGCCGCTTTGGCTAAAAACAGTCACCTGTGGACTGTTTTTACGGCACTTCGTGCCGCCGCGTCGCGCCCCCTCGGGGGAAGGTTTAAATTCGGTCACTTCCTAATGTCATTTCGACCGAAGCGTCAGCGGAGTGGAGAAATCCCCCGCGGAAGTCACCCGATTCCGTTTCTACCACACCCTATTTCGACCTTTAAAGCGTTGCGGGGTCTGGGACACAGCCGCAAGTGTCCCAGCGGCTTTTTTGTTACTTTTTTCTCCGCACGAAAAAAGTAAAATATATTTCCTTTTCTTTCTAAAAGATATTTGTTACTATTCTTAAAGTAAGCCATAGCGGTAGCGCCTACATACTCTCCAGCAGCATTTTATCGGCAACGAGGGCAATGAACTCGCCGTTGGTGGGCTTTTCGTTGGCAGAATAGATCTTCACGCCGAACAGCGAATTGATGTTTTCGATCTTGCCCTTGTTCCATGCGACCTCGATGGCGTGACGAATGGCGCGTTCGACTTTGGACGGGCTGGTCGAGAAGCGCTCGGCGACCTCGGGGTAAAGCCGTTTCGTGATCGAATTGATGATTTCGGGCGAATCGATCGCCATTTTTATCGCTTCGCGCAGGAACTGATAGCCTTTGATATGCGCGGGAATCCCGACCGTCATAAAGATTTCGGAAATGCGCTGCTCGGCGGCGACGTGAGACGGATCGAGATAGCTCGGCGAAGGCTTTTCGGATCTGAGCGCCTTGATCCGTCTGTCGAGCACGGCAGGCTCGAACGGTTCGGTCATATAGTACCCCGCACCCGCGCCGAGGGCAAGCGAAGCGAAGCGTTTTTCGGTTATCGCGCCGGTGGCTATAACCGCGCACGAGCCGAGCCGCACCGTTTCGAGCACGGTAACGCCGTCGCAGGACGGAAGCAGCACGCCGAGCACGAACGCGTCGGGGCGGAATCGCTCGAAAAGCGCGACGGCTTCTCTGCCGTTGCGGGTCGTGCCCACGAGTTCGTAGTCGGGCGACGACGAGAAGTACGCGGTGAGCTCGTCAAGGGTTTTCTCGTCTTCCTGAGCCAAAAGCAGTCTGATTTTCATATTTCTTACCTCCTTTATTTCGCCGCCGCGAGGGACGGAACGCTTGTCCGATCGCCCGAGCGACAAACCCATTATAACGCGCTCCGAACCGAAAATCAACCCTAAATCGACAGCGTTTTATCAATTTTCGGTAGCGACGACCCGAATAAATGCTCGTTTTTGGCGCTTAAGCACTCATTATATCGAATTCGGAGTAACTTCGACGATGCGCGGAGCCCGCGCGAGCGAGGCGGTGAGCCACTGCGGGCGGGTATTTTCGGGTCTACCGTTCCGCTAAGATCGTATTCGCTCCCGCGAGATCTCTCGACTGCGCTCGAGATGACGAGGCTAAATACCGTTACGCAATGTTTCGGGCGGACGGGTGTTTGGGGTTAGCCGTGTTCGATTGTTTCCGTTCCTTATGCAGGGGATTTCTCGACTAACGCTCGAAATGACAGCGTATACGCTTGGTTTTTAATATGAATTCGACCGATTTGTAGGGGCGGGCGGACGAGGGCGTCCGCCCCTACTTGTTTTCACAAACCTCTCGGTTGTTTGCCGACCACCTCTCTGCTTATCCTTTTTCGACCTTTAAAGCGTTGCGGGGTCTGGGACACAGTCGCAAGTGTCCCAGCGACTTTTTGGTTCTTTTTCTTCGCTTGAAAAAGAATATTTATATTACCTTTCTTTTCTAAAGGAAATATTTGTTACTATTTATAAAGTAAACCATAGTGGTAGCGCGTTTTCTCCGCCTGAAAAAAGTAACATACATTTCCCTTTCTTTCTAAAGAAAATGTTTGTTACTATTATAAAAGTAAACCATAGCGGTAGCGCCCCGTTTTGTCGGGTTTTTGAAGTGTGAAAGCGATTGACAAAGGCGAAGAAAAGGTATATAATTACCGTACCACGAAAAGGAGAGGCTTGAAAAATGGCAATGGCGTCGAAAACAATGGATATGACGAAAGGTCCGCTTTTCGTTAAAATTCTGAAATTGTCCGTTCCGATGATATTCACCGGAATACTTCAGCTGTTGTTTTCGACTGCCGATCTGATAGTAATAGGTCAGTTTGCGGGCTCGGGCTCGCTGGCGGCGGTGGGCGCGACCACCTCGCTCAATCACCTTATAATCAACCTCGTGCTCGGGCTGAGCGTAGGCGCGAACGTTCTTATGTCGCAGGCAATCGGCGCGAAAAACCGCGACAAAGCCGAACGCGTCGTACATACTTCGATGCTGCTTGCTATCGTGGCGGGCGCGGCGTTCAGTCTGATCGGCTTCTTCATCTCCCGACCGGCGCTCACGCTCATGAAAACCGATCCGGAAGTGCTCGACAAGGCGACGCTTTACCTCGAAATAATCTTCCTCGGAACGATCGCAAACGTCGTATACAACTTCGGCGCGGCGATATTGAGGGCGAAGGGAGACACGACGAGACCGCTGATTTACCTTACGATCGCGGGCGTCGTGAACGTTATTCTGAATATCGTGTTCGTCGTCGTGCTGAAGATGGACGTCGAGGGCGTGGCGATCCCGACCGTGGCTTCGCAGGCGCTGTCGGCGGTGCTCGTCGTGATCGCGCTTTTACGCGAAAAGGGCGAATGTCGTTTTATCCCGAAAAAACTCCGTTTCCACGCGACCGAAGTCAAGGAAATCCTCGGAATCGGCGTTCCGAGCGGCGTTTTAAGCAGTCTTTTCTCGATCGCGAACGTTCTAATTCAATCGCAGGTTAACTCGTTCGGCAAGGAATTTATGGCGGCTTCGAGCGCGTCGAGCAGTATCGAAGCGTTTACTTACGTCGCGATGAACGCTGTTTCGTCCTCGACTTCGGCGGTCGTGGGGCAGAACTACGGCGCGGGTAAGAAGAAGCGCATCGTCACGGCTATGTGGCAAAGCTCGCTGCTGATTATGATCGCGTTCGCCGTGATAGGCGGGCCCACAATGATTTTCGCCCGCCCGTTCGCTTCGCTGTATAACTCCGAGCCGCACGTTATCGACTACACGCTCGAACGGCTTTTCGTGATTATGCCGACTTACTTTTTATGCGGGCTTGCCGAAGTTTTCATCAGCGCGCTGAGGGGTATCGGACATTCGACCGCGCCCACGATCGCCGCGATCGGGTGCGTGTGCGCGTACCGTATCGTGTGGGTGAATACCGTGTTCGTGTGGTTCCGCTCGATCGAAGTGCTGTTCGCCTGCTACCCCATAAGTTATGTGCTCGAACTGATCGTTCTGCCCGTTATGTTCGTCGTTTTCTATCGCAAATTGCCGCCGGAAAAGGTCGAAAAAGCCGAAGCCGAATTGCTCACGGAGGAAATCGCCGAGGACAAATCGGACGATCTTGCGGATAATGCGTGCGACGAACCGACGGAAAATCCGTTCGGAGAAGTCGAGCCGCAGTCGGACGAATTCGGACAACCCGACGACGAACCGCCGCTACGTTGTCGGAATGATGAAAGATAAAATCGTAATATAAATAACGCGAAAATACCCGCCGTATCGGACGGGTATTTTTTTGTGTGAGGAATATAACCCCCGCTCGGTGCGGAAGCCGCGCAGGCGAATGTTTTGGGGTCAGTCGTGTACGATTGTTCTTACTCCTGATGAGGGGGATTTCTCGACTAACGCTCGAAATGACAGTGTAAACGATATGGCGGCGGGGCGGTGAGCCCGCGCGGGCGAATGTTTGAGTTTTCGTGTTCGCTTGGTTTCCTTCCTATTGCAGGGGATTTCTCGACTGCGGCTTCGCCTGCGCTCGAAATGACGTTTTGTATGCTTGGTTTTTATTATTGTTTCGACCGTATTTGTCGGCTTTGCCGACGGTAGGGCGGTTCGCCCTCGGACCGCCGCATAACGTAACGCTGCAGTTGAAAATAAAAGTACCGTTCACTTACTACCGTATTCGCTCCCGCCTTGGTCTCGACTGCGCTCGAGATGACGAAGCAAATCCCCGTTATGTTTTGTTTGCGGGCGGACGAGGAACGACCCTACCTATTCTATCAAATGTAAGTACGGACGTAGCATTCTTGCCCGCAGGGGCTCCCTGCCATCGCCGACTTGCCTACGGCGGCTCGCCGTTCGCTCCCGCCTTGGTCTCGACTGCGCTCGAGATGACGAAGCAAAGCCCCGTTCCGTTTGGTTTGCGGGCGGACGAGGGCGTCCACGACCTTTTAAAGCCTTCCCCTTGGGGGGAAGGTGGATTGCCGAAGCGATAGCGCAGGCAAGACGGATGAGGGGTCGGGTTATGACAGACGTAACGTAAAAGACAACCCCTCATCACCGCCTACGTCGGAGGTCCCCAAGGGGAAGCCATAATATGTCTGCCCGCAAACCTCGCGGAAAGCCCCTCGGTCTCGTCATCCTGAGCGGAGCGCGTAGTCGTAAGGATCTCGCGGGAGCGAATACGGTAGCCTCGGAATGGTATAACCTCAAATACTCTTACACACCAAGAAAAAGACAAACCCCGCTGCCGAAGGAGCTCGGAAGCGGGGGTTTTGGGTTAGTGATATTTGTCAGGCCTTACCCGATAAGGGTTTGCCCGTCGGTGACGAAGCAAACGTTCCTGATATCGAATTGCTGACCCGACAAGTAACCTGCTGTGCCGTTGCCAATGACAAATCTGAAAGCGCCGTTATCGACTGCGGAAACGAGGTTTGTTATATTCCCTCCTCCGCTTTCGGGTTTGGTAAAGTCACGAAGAAGCACGACGAATTTGCCTTTTGTTCCTTTCGGAATATTAAGCAGTTCGCTCGAGCCGTTCCCGATTTTCGTTACGTTACCGGTCGAATCGACGATATAAGCGTAGACGGCGCGAGCCTTCTTGCCGTAACTCTCGTTACCTATTCTGACGGTGATCGGAAGATTGTCCGCCGTCATCGCGGTCGTGTCGATATCGAACGTGAGCGCGTCGTAACCGACAAGGCTGACGATTTCGGTGTTTTTGTCGTTCATACTCATCCACGCGAAACTGTCGGCTATTCCTCTGTATCCGTTCGAACCTGTATAGGTAATATCAAGCCCCGTGCTGTTGCCCATAGTCGTTTTATACAAAACGTCGTTCGCGTTTTCGAGCTTTACGGTGGCTTTATTTACGGTTGTCTGCTCGCCGAGGAAATTCGCTTCGCCGGCGTTAAACAGAAGTTCGCGCGTGCCGTCCTCTTTTACGCCGTACACGTTGCATATCTGCAAGTTGTAACCGGTATAAGATCTGATATTTACCGACAATGCCGAAACGTTACCGAGCGAAGCTTTGATATCGTTGTAGCCGATGCCGTTCGTTCCGGACGAACCGGTGTCGGACGCCGTGCTATCGGATGCGTAAAGACTGCTCGTCAGGTCAAGCCGATAAACGGCAAGCCCTACGTTGGGGATTTTTGCGCCGAGCCAGTCGCTACCGGTCGTATTTCCGGTCGTTCCGTCCACTTTCGTATAAGTCATTTCGCTCGCCCTGTAGTTGCTCGTTTCATCAAGTCTGCTCATGCGATAGGCGTATTCGTTACCGTCTGCCGTATAATGAAGCAAAAGCCTGATTTGCGAATCCGCAAAACTGTTGATAACGTAATCAAGATACTTGTACTCGCTAAAGTCCGACCTAATCGGCTTAAACTTAATAAGCGATTCGCCCCAGTTGTCCCCCGTAGACGGTACAGCCGTTCCTTTCCAGACAACTCCCGCATAATAGTAATTCGAAGCAATTTCCTTGTTTGCGTACCCCTCGGGGAAGCCCGAAGCGGTGACGGCGTTCGAAAGCCTTATGGGTTGCAGGTATTTGTCGGCTGACGTTTCCGTGACGGTGAAAGTTACGTCCGAAGAAGCGGTAAGCGTGATCTTCTGGACGGTGCCGTCCACGATCTCGACCGAAGGCGAGGTTTTGAGGCTCGAAGTTATGTTTTTGATCGCGTAGCCGCTGTCGGGCGTAAGCGTGATCGAAACGGTATCGCCGATAAGGACTTTTCCGCTGCCCCACGACGGCGAAGCATTTATGTGGCTGTCGCAATTCGTCGTAATCGTGTACGAGTGAGCGGCGGCGATTTCGGTTTCGGCTTCCGCGCCCGTTTTGATCGAAATATCCTTTATAACGTAACCGAAGCCTGCGGCGTTGTACAGCGAATAGACCGCTTTGCCGCCGAGCACCGCGTTATCGACTACGGAAGCGAGACTCCAAGTCGAATCGACTTTGATGAACGCGAGAAGTTTCGAGCCGGTCTTGACGTATCTGAACGAAACGTCGGAATTCTTGACCTGTCCGTTATTCCACATAAGGTGCGAGCCGTTGTACCCTTTCCGAACGTCGTTCCAAGCGCCGTCGGACATATCCATAACTTCGCCGCCCGCAAAGCCTATTCCGTAACTGCCGCTTGTCGTGCGAGCAAGAGCTCCCACGCAGAGGTAGTCCGCGGAAACGTTGTTGATCGTAAAGTCGATAACAGCCGTATCTTCGCAAACGCCGTTGAAGTAAATATGCTTGTAAGCCGTACCGTCAACGACTTTTATCGAACCGTCGGTCTCGTAAGCGGAGTAATCGTAGCCCGGATACGAAGCTTCGACCTTGCCGCCGATAGTTGCGAAGCCACCGACGATTCCGTCCGCCGCCGCGCCGATATTAACTACTACGTTTCCGCTACCGCCGACAACAAGCGTTATGTTCCACTCCGTTCCGTCGGCGTTGTGCGAAGCGGTTAAGGTCGCGTTTTCCGCCGTAACGTTGCGGATATAATAGCCGTCGTCCGCCGTAAGCGTCATTGAAACGGTTTCGCCGACCAGAACTTTGCTTTCGCCCCAAGTATAGGTCGAATTCACATGCTCGTTGCCGCTTGCGGTAATCGTGTACGAGTGAGCGGCGGCGATTTCGGTTTCGGCTTCCGCGCCCGTTTTGATCGAAATATCCTTTATAACGTAACCGAAGCCTGCGGCGTTGTACAGCGAATAGACCGCTTTGCCGCCGAGCACCGCGTTATCGACTACGGAAGCGAGACTCCAAGTCGAATCGACTTTGATGAACGCGAGAAGTTTCGAGCCGGTCTTGACGTATCTGAACGAAACGTCGGAATTCTTGACCTGTCCGTTATTCCACATAAGGTGCGAGCCGTTGTACCCTTTCCGAACGTCGTTCCAAGCGCCGTCGGACATATCCATAACTTCGCCGCCCGCAAAGCCTATTCCGTAACTGCCGCTTGTCGTGCGAGCAAGAGCTCCCACGCAGAGGTAGTCCGCGGAAACGTTGTTGATCGTAAAGTCGATAACAGCCGTATCTTCGCAAACGCCATTGAAGTAAATATGCTTGTAAGCCGTGCCGTCAACGACTTTTATCGTTCCGTCGGTTTCGTAATCGGAGTAATTGTAGTTCGGATACGAAGCTTTGACGTTGCCGCCGATAGTTGCGAAGCCACCGACGATTCCGTCCGCCGCCGCGCGGATATCGAGGGCGGTTTTGCCCACGCCGTCCGCGGTGAATTTAACCGTCCACACCGTACCGTCTGCGTTATGCGAAGCGGTAAAGCTCGGGTTTTCGAGGGTGATATTGCGGATATAGTAGCCGTCGTCTGCCGTGACGGTATATTCGAGTTCCGCGCCGATTCCGTACTCTTCCCCGCTCGTTTTTTCGATCGTCACTTTGTCGAGGTGCGTTCCGATCGGAGAGGCTAAGGCATAGGGGTGGTTTTCGGCGATAAAGCTCTCCGCTTCGGCGCCGACGATTATCGAGACGTTTTTAAGATCGACGTCAACTCTTCCCAACGAGGTGGAATACATGGCGTAAGCGCTCTCATTCGCGAAAGCGTTGTTGCGTTCGGCATAGAGGAAGCGCCATGCGCTCGCCTCGGAGTCGTATACATAAGCGGCGAAAGATTTGCCGACGTGAACGTAACGCATTTTCACTTCCTTGCCGCGAAGGCTTGCCGAGGAAGTATTGAACAGGTACGAATAACCCACGCTATGAGCTTCGGAAGTTGAATCCGACCAGACGAGGTTTCGGAAAGTGCGGACCTGCCCGCCGACGACTACCATGCCGAAGCCGTCGCCGAGGCTGTCGTTTACGAGCGCCGCGCCGATACCGATATACTGATCGTAGTAGCGATAGGTCGATCCGTCCTCGGTCGAGGGCGCGTTGTTGATATAGGTAAAGTCAATAACCGCGGCGGTCGATTTTTTGTCGCCGAACATTACGCGCTTGCTTCCCGAGTTTTCGGAGAGGTGCGCGGTAGTGCCCGTTTCCGCCGACCCGCCGATCGTCCAGCCGCTAAGATCGCTTTCGTAAACCTTGCTGCCGAGCGCGGTCGAACCGCCGATTGCCGCGCGGTCGAGAGAAACGATTTCGGAAAGAATTCCGTTTTCGCCGAAGTTCTCGTCTGCCGTAATACGCTTTGTGATCGGAAGATAGCCGTTCGCGGTGACGGTGACGTCGTAAACGCCGCTTATAACGAACTTTGTTCCGTCTGCTTTGACGAAGATCGCGAAGTCTTTCGCCGCGATATCGGCAAAGTTCGCTTCGCCGCTCGAAGATGTCGTCACGGTGTACGCAACGGACGGATAGTCTACGTTCGTAAGCGTGACTTTCGCGCCCGAAACAGCCGCGCCGTCCGCTTTTACGCCGAGCGAATAGGTTTTTTCTTTTGCGGGATTGCCTTCGATATCGGTAACGGCGGTGAATTCGACCGCTGCTACGGTATTGCCGGTCTTACTTATAAGCGGGTTTGTTCCGTCGGCGTCCGCAAGATAGGACGGAACGTATTTGCCGTCGCGTGCCGAAACGACATAATCCTCGGTTTTGTCCTCGCCGTTGATCGAAAAGGAGCTTACCACGTAACCGACGGGCGCCTCGACGCCGAGCGAGAGGTTGTCTTTTGTGTCGAGTGCGAGTTTGTCGGTAGTAACCGTACCGCCGCTGCGGCGGTTATAGTCGAGAGTTACGCGGCTGGCATTTCTTTCGGCGAGCTTTTCGTCCGCTTCGGTTGCGGTGAGCGCGGTTGCGTAGGAATTAACGAACGCCGCGTCCGCTTCGGTTGCGTAAAGTCCGGGGGCGTATTCGCCGCCGTACCAGCTCTGCGAGTCGGCGTACATGAGCGTGCCGTTGACGAACGCGAAAATCGAATCGCCGCGCTTGATCATTTCAAAATGCACGGGCTCGGTCGAATCATACGCGGTGTATTTGTCGCGCGTTCCGTAAGTTTCGTGGTACTTGCGGTCGGGATGGTATGTGAGCGAATTTACGTTGTACGCGGGCGAATCGCCTTTGAGGCTGCCTGCGTTGAGGTAAACCGCGCGGAATTTGTTGAACGAGGTCTGCGCGGTAAGTCCGACTTTGCCGTTCGTCGCCGACACGTCGATATACGTTTCGGCATAGAAATTCTCGGCGTAAACGTCCTTGAAGAACAGTACTTCGCTCAGCCCTTTTCCGCCTGAAATTACAAGCCCTTCGTCAAGGTAGTTGTCCATATTCCAGTTTCCGGTTTTTGCGAGACGGTGCCCCGCCATAGCCGCGCCGAGGCGCTTGCCGGACTCTATCGCCGAATCGTCCTTGTCTGCGGCGAGATAGCCCGCTTTGCCGAATTTCGGGTAATACGAAAGAAAGTCGGGTTCGGTGAACGTCGGGTATACCATGCTGCGGATATAGTTGCCGCCGCTAAGCGTGATATGGCGGTAAAGCGGCTCGATCGCGACGTATTCGGGAATATCGTCCGCGTCGATCTTTTCGAGCCCGCTCAGTCCGAGCGCGCGCCAGCTGACGAACATTTCGGTGGTCATCGATTCGGTTTTGCCGTTCACTTCGCCCGAAACGGTCGTGTTCGCTTCGAAATGCTGTTGCGAATACGATCGCTGTCCGAAAGCGTCCGTTTCGAATTTCATAAGTTTGTTGGACTGCGTTGATTCTACGTCTTTTAAATGTATATAGAACGTAAAGCCGGAGTTGCTGCCCACATACTGGTCGAGGTCGTACCGTCCGCGCCAGATGATCGCGGGGTCGTAAACGGTGGCGGCTACGTACACGCCGTATTCGGAAAACGCAGTCGTGTACTCCGCCGTAATTCCGTCGTCGCCGTGATAAAGCTTTGCGCCGAGACTGTCCTGCCAGCGGGCTTCGTCCAGAACTCCGTCGATTTTCATATCGTCGTCGTGCTTATCCGTAAACTCCTGACGGTAGCAATATTCGTACTTTCCGCTGTCGTCGTCCGTCACTTCGCCGCCGCAGGCGCCGAACGCGACCGTCGCTATCGCCGCGCATACGAGCGAAAACGCGATTTTCCACTTTTTACTCATCTTTCACCTCCCTATTTACCGAGCACGCAGATTTCCGAAACGCGGATTTCTTTGTTTTTGTCGCTCAGCTTGTTCGAAATTTCGATTTCGATTTTACTTACCTTGATCGGGTTGAACGAAGCGACCGCTCCTCCTCCCTGACGCATAAACGCGTTGTCGGGGTCGGCGGCGCTGAACGAATCGGCGGGAACTTTGAGGTCGGCAATTCCGACGATTCCCGTGTATTTCGCACTCGGGTTGTACCACGCGGGCTTTTCGGCGAGGGTGAAGAAAATTCTGCTCGCGCCCCCGAACGCGTAATCGTAACGCGCGCTGTTGTAGATCATGATCGCGCGGATCTCACGAGGCTCGTCGAATTCGAGCGTGATAACCGTCCTACCCTTTGCCCTGTACTCCATATCGAAGAAGTAATCAAGCATCGTGACGCAACCGTCGGTGAGGTATTTGACGGATTTTTCGTCCGCGGCGTTAGTGACGGTGACTTTCGCCTTGTCCGCGACGTTACTGAGCCCCGAAGCGACTTTCGGAAGAGGTTGGACGAATTTCGTTGGTCCGTTGCCGAACAGAATATCGTAGCCGAGCTCGGGATCGAACGCGTAAGTCTGACGGTCGAACGCGTAAACGCGCCCGTTCTGGTTGGCGATCGTGGTGTTGGTAGGATCGCCGTGCACCCAGTAAACGTTGTAAAGTTCGCCGTCCGCTTCGACGTAAGCGTTGTGTCCGACGCCCGTCATATAGTCGTTGGTGGCGTTGACGCCGAGCGCCGAACGCTCGCGGGAGAGTTTTTCGTATTTGTAGTCGTCGCCGAGAATCTTTTCGGACACAGCCTGATGACAGCCGTAGTCGCGGGCGGCATAACCGGTATGCGAATAGGTAAGATAATACCGCTTTTTGCCGTCGGCGGAAGTGTGAGCGAGCATTTGCGCACCTTCGACGAGCGATCCCTCGTAGTCGTTCGTTACGCCTTCGAGTTTGTACGAATTATAATCCCATACTCCCGCGCCCTCGCCGGTGTACGTAACGGACTGTGCGTTCGGGTAGGCTATCATGCGCATCGTTTCGTAATTCGGAGTGCACCAGTCCTTCATTTCCATACCCCAGATGGCAAGAACGCCCTTTATCCAGTGTACAGAGAAGAAAAGATATATTTTGCGGTTGCCCTGCTCGTCGTAGTCGATAAACGGCGAACAATCGATTCCGGGCATAGTGCCCGCGTTAAGCACGCCCCCGTTGTACTCGGACGAAGTCTTGTAATTTTCGCCCCACGTATTCTTCGCATACGTTTCCAGATCGAAGTGGTCTTCTATGTTTATAACTGGATATTTCGATCGTATAACGTCGCCGTTGCGATTTATCGTTTCGCCCGCTTCGTTCTTTTGCACGGTTTCGCCCTCGAACGTGTAGTATTCCTCGCTCGTGAGCGCGCGGAACGGACCCTGCGGAACGTCCGCGACGAAAACCGTCATATGATAGTTGTTCGGGTTGTAATCTCTCCCCTCGCCGTAAGCGTTCTTATAGCCCGCGAGGTGAGCTTCGTCCGTCCAGCTCATCGCCGAGAAGAACATATAGTACTTGCCCGTCACGTCGTCGTAAATGACTTCGGGCGCCCAGAGGTTCTGTTTTATCCAGTCGGCGCGCTCGAGCCGCGCGGAATACCCTCCGTCCACCGCTCCGCAAAGCTCCCAGTCGTTGAGATCGCGGCTGCGCAGACACGAAAAGCCGTAAGACCGATCCTCTTCGTTCCACTGCGTGTAAACGCCGCCGTTACCCGACGTGTACTGATAGAAATAGCCGCCGTTTTCGGGGTCTTGTTCCTTGCTTACCCAGATGACGTCGCTGTCGCCGCCGAAAACCGTGAGGTCGTTGCGGTAGAACACGCCCGAATCGTATTCGCCCGTCATTCCCGCGCCGCGGAAACAGTCGAGCGCGATCGCTTCGCCCTTGAATTCTCCGCAAGCCGTCATCGGCGCGGCGCATACGATTGCGGCAAACAGTGCGGCAACCGCGCCGAGTATTTTCTTTTTCTTCATCGATTAAGTCCTCCTTGATCTTTTTACGTTTGTCGTGCCGTCAGCCTTTGAAACCCGACGAAATGGACATATCTTTCATAATGAATTTCTGCGACGCGAGGTACAGCGCTATGAGAGGGAGCATTGCGACGAAGCACCCCGCCATACGGAGCGGCCAGTTCTGAAGGTACGGGTCCTCGTACTGCGCGAGCACGAGCTGAAGCGTTGCCGATTCGGCGGTGGGAAGGTACAGAAGCGGACCCATATAGTCGTTGTATCCCGTGATGAAATACAGAATGAATTGCGCCACGAGCACGGGAACGGAAGTCGGGAGCATAATGCGCATAAACGTGCCGAAGCACCCGAGCCCGTCGATTTTCGCGCACCCGATCAGATCGTCGGGCATCGAAATGTAGTACTGCCGAAGGAAAAACACCACGCCTATCGTTCCGAAAAGCCTCGGAACGAACAGCGGCAAAGCCGTACCTATCCAGCCGAGCTTGTCGAAGATGAGGTACGACGTGATAAGTCCGATATTGTTCGGAATAGTCATCGTCGCGATAAGCACCGAAAACATTAAGGTTTTTCCGGGAAAACGGACTTTTGCGAATGCGAACGCGGACATTGCGGATACGAACACGCCTATGAGCGAGCTCGGACCGTAATACAGCATTGTGTTCAGAAACCCGCGGATTATCGAATAGCCGCCCGCTTCCTCTATGAGCACGCGGCGATACATTGCGAGCGACGGATTTTCGGGCCAGAATTTGAAGTACGCGCCCTGAGCTTCGTAAGGTGTCATGATCGACGTCGCGAACATTATATAGAACGGAGCGATCACGAACAGAATCACGAGCGCAAGAAGAACGTATCTTATTGCGCGGTGGATTATCCAGCCGGTTTCGCGCTTTTTTCTGACGGTGAGAATTTTAACGGGCTCAGTCATAGCACACCCACTTTGCGCTGAAACGGAAATTCAAGCGCGTGAAGATTATAACCGCGATCGCGACCACCCAACTGAGCGCGCTCGCCATACCTATTCCGAGCCGCGAGTAGAAGCGCCAGCTCATGAGGTACATATAATACGACAGCGTGACGGCGCGGTTTGCGGGACCGTAGCCGTTTCCGGATATGATCTGCATAACGCTCATTTCCTGAATCGCCGCGACGAGCTGCGTTACGAGCAGATAGAAAAGCGTCGGTGTGATGCACGGTACGATTATCTTCCAGAAAACCGTAATTTCCTTTGCTCCGTCCACTTTCGCCGCTTCGCATATTTCCTGGCGGACGTTGCGGAGCGCCGCCTGCATAAGGACTATGTTCGTGCCGTTCTGCCACGCGCTGATGAGCAGTACGCTCGGCATAAACCATTGCGCGGAAGATATGAACGGCACTTTGCTAAGCCCCATCGACACTAAAATCGTGTTCGCGACGCCGAAGTTCGAATCGAGAATCCACGACCACATAAGCGTCACGCCTACGCTCGAACACACGCTCGGAATGAAGAGTATCGTGCGCGCAAACCCCGAGCCTTTGAGCCCTTTTGTGAGCAGGTTTGCGATAAACAGCGACATAAGCATATTTATCGGCACGCTGAGGCAGTAATAAAGGCTGTTGAGTATCGCGGTGCGGATCATTCCGTCCTCGTCGCGGAAGATCGCGGAGTAGTTTTTGAAGCCTACCCACGTCGCGGAGAACAGGTCGAAGCCGAACATGTCGGTAAACGACAGGTACAGCGACATCGCAAGCGGGAAAAACCCGAAAATCAGATACCCGACGAACGGTCCGCAAGCCATTAAAAAGCCCGCGATCGCTTCGCCGCGATTTTCGTATTTTTTCGGCTTATTCCATTTAATAACGGGATTATTCATAGTTTTTGTCGATTACTCGTAATTTTTGTCGGAAAATCAGTACGAGGCGAGTTTGTTGTTGGTTTTTGTCACGGCTTCGCTTGCCCACGCGTCGTAGGACATAGTGCCGTTGCGGACGTAAGTGTTGAGGTCGTTCGCCCAGACGTTGATCCACTCGTAGTCTTCCATATACCACCAGTCGCCCGACGTCTGATAGCCGAGATTCTGTTTGAACAGTCCGACGTTTTGCGGCGTGGAGCCCGAAGCGAATTCCATTTCGGAGAGAAGTTCGGCTTGATTCGGGAAGAATCCGTGCTTTGCCTTTACTCTCTGTCCGTCTTTGCCCGCCATCCACGCGATGAACGCGGCGGCTTTTTCCTTCTTTTCGGATTTTCTTCTCACTACCATACCCATGGAGTTCGACTGACCCGCGACTTTGCCGCGCGCTTTGACGGTATCGTCGGAAGCGTCCGCGGGGTTTGCGTACTCTTTGTAGACGAGAAGAGGCGCTACGTCGTAAGTGAATTTGTACTCGTCCATATACTCGGAAATCATCGGCATGTAGGTCGAATATTCCACAATCATCGCGATCTGACCCGACCAGAACCAGTTGTAGTCCTTTTTCGCAAGCAGAAGGTTGGGGTTTGGCGAAACGTTGATGCCGTTCTTTCCGTTCACGGAAGTCGTTTTACTTGCGCCCAGGCGAACGTACCGCTCGAACGCTTCGCGGATCGACGGAAGCTCGGCAAGCGTTCCGTCAGCTTTTGCCGCCGTAACCGTTTCGCGGATACCGAGCGCTTCGCCCGACGTGTGAGAATACGTTCCGTCCACGTTCGGAGTGGGGATTTCTCCCGCCGCGAGGTCGTACTTATCGTTGAAACCGAGCGTTTCTCCCGCCGCGTATACCGTACCCGAAGCGCCCGTAAAGGTCTTTCCGTCCGCTACGATATAGTTGGGGCTCGGGTCGAGAAGCGAGAAGTTGTAATCGCCGTTGCCGCTGAGGTCGGTGAGACAGTCTCCGCCCACGCTCCAGCCGTACATAAACCACCACTCGGTGAAAAATCCGTACTCGACGGTGCCGTTTGTCGTATCTTTGAGAAGCTTGCCGTCGTTGTTCTTATATTCGTCCACAAGAGAGCAATCGTCACGGTTGAAAAGCCGCGCGAGGTCCTCCGCTTCGTCCCAGTTCATTGCGATGCGGTTGTTGAAAACAAGCACTTCGTCGCCGTTCGGCTGATTCCATCTGCTACCGCCGTAAGTAGGTTTTTCGCGATAAAAGCCCTTTTTCGGAAGTTTCGTCATATTCTTGAACTTTCTGACGGCAGAAGCGCCCACGAGCCCGTCGTTTTTCATCCGATCGTATTCGGCCTCGTAATCGGCGCGTGTTTTACCGCGATTGTCCGCCTTCTCGCCCGCCCAAAACGCTTCCGTATCCGCTTCGTCAACGCTTATAACGAGTACGCCCGCCTGACGGAAAAGCGTTTCGTTGTAGTACAGCGCGGTCGGGCGAGAATCGAGCGGCAAGCCGTAAATATCGTCCGTTGCGCCCGATTTTTTGGTTTCGGCGTTGTAGCGGTATCTGCCCGCAACCGACGGATATATGTCCGAAATATCGACGTCCGTCACCGCGCCGAGCTCGGCGGTGATCGGCGAAGTAAGCCGCGCGCCCACGTCCTTTTTGAAGTTGTCCTCGTTCTCGAGGAACACGTCGGGTCCCGAGGTCGTGCTCGCCGCCGCGACTACCGAGGTGTCGTACTGCCCCGGGGTCTTGACTGTGAGCGCCGCTTTTATGCCGTGGCTCGCTCCGTAGCTCGCATTGAATTCGTCCACCATCGCTTTATAAGCCGCGACTTCGCTTTCCGAGCCTTTCACCCAGAAATCTATTCTGTTCGGGTCGCTCGCTCCGCAACCCGCGATCGGCATTACCGCGAAACACGCAACAAGCACCGCCGCCAAAATTTTCTTTAACCTTTTCATAACAACCTCCGCTAATCATTTTCCCGCCGCTAAGGCGATCGCTCTTTCAAGCTCTTCCGCGCCGCCGTCGAGACGTAATATCCTGTGTTTGCCGTTTTTATCGGGAACGAACGAGGTCACGCCCTCTTCGTCAATCGACACGACGCCGTTTTCGCCGATTTTCAGTCCGTACTTTTCGCCGTCGATCGCCGCAAGACACGTCACGGGATCCCAGCTTTCGCGCTTGAATCCGTCCACGCTCTCGCCGGCGGCTTCGGCAAAGCTCGTCATCGAGTAGCGGACGGGCTCGGGCATATCTTCGGGGTATGTAAACACGCGCGCACCGAGCTCGTGCGGCGAAAACACTATCGGAACGGGGCAGTTCGCCGCGAAATACCGCGCCGACCCCACGTCCTGTAGTATGTTCCATTCGGCTGTCGGCTTTCCGTCCGCTTTCGGTCGGAACGCCCCGCCCATAACGTAAATCTCGCTTACCTTTTCCGTTACGAGCGCTTCGCCGCTCTTATCCGAATATTCGTCCGCGCCGCTTCTGAGAAGCTCCGCCATATTGCAAAGCGGTCCGATCGCGACGAGCACGATTTTTTCGTCCGCTTCGGCGAGTGTTTTTCTTATAAGCCCCACCGCGCCGATCTCGGGCGTTTTCGCGCCGTATTTCTCGGCGACGGCACGCGCGTAATTGTTATCGAAGTCGCACGCGAGCGGCGGCAATTCCGTTCTTCCGATCGGAACGTTTATGCCGTAATAGTCGCAGACGGCTTTCGCCGTTTCGGGCGCGCCTTCGCGCGTGGTCGAGCACGTTACGGCGAGAAGTTCGCATTTCCCCTCGCGCATTCTGCCGAGAACCGCGCCGAGCGCCACCGCGTCGTCGCAGTCTATTCCGATGTCTGTATCGAGCACGATACGTTTTCTTTTTTTCATTCGGGCATCATCTCCGTATGCAGATAGTTTGGTCGGCGCCCGCCTCGTGCGGCGCGGCGCTTCCTTCGGCGAAATAAGGGTATCACATCTTCGCTTTAATGTCAATAGGCTCAAAGCAACACCACTGATTTTTGATATGTTTAGCATTTTTTCTGTCATACTTTCGGCGCCCGCTTACCGCCCGAAAAATAAAAAAATCGGCGCGAAACCGATTTTCGACCGTTAAAACGGCAAATCGCGGGTATTCCGCTTTTTTGCCGACAACCGAATTTAAGTATGTTATTTATAGGTGCGTGCCCCACCGACGACAGGTCGGTTTTTGACGTCATCTCGACCGAAGCGAACGGCGCAAGCCGTAAGCGGAGCGGAGAGATCCCCCACGGAAGTCTGCCGACTATGCCCCTGTTAATACATTCCCGACCTTATTTGTCGGCGCAGCCGACGGTAGGGCGGTTCGCCCTCGGACCGCCGCATAACGTACAGTGGCGGACAGGTATTTGACGCGTACCGTTCCGCAACGTTCGAATTCCCTTCCGGGAGATTGCCACGTCGCGCTATGCGCTCCTCGCAATGACAGTAGCTAAATACCGTTACGTTTTGTTTTATAATGTTATTTTTGTAAGTACAGGCATCGCCGACTTGCCTACGGCGGCTCGCCGTTCGCTCCCGCCTTGGTCTCGACTGACGCCCCCGGATGACGAGACTAAACACCGTTACGCTTTGTTTGCGGGCGGACGAGGGCGTCCGCCCCTACCACGCTCTACCGAAAGTAAGTACAGGCATCGCCGACTTGCCTACGGCGGCTCGCCGTCGGGCGGACGAGGGCGTCCGCCCCTACCACCCTCTACCAAAGTAAGTTCGGGCGTAGCCGACCTGCCCGCGCGGGCTCCGCGCCCCGCGGCGGCTCGCTGTCGGGCGGACGAGGCGTCCGCCCCTACCACCCTCTACCAAAGTAAGTGCGGACAGTGTCAACATCAAACCTCGCGTACACCCTCCCCCTTACGTCATCTCGACCGAAGCGAACGGTGCAAGCCGTGAGCGGAGCGGAGAGATCTCGCGGGAGCGAAACGCAACAATCGTACACGAATATCGCAACCTCTTGCCCTTGGGTTCGCCGTCGAACGTCTGCCCCCTACCACAACCTTTTAAAAAAGCGACCGCTCCTCACCCGAGACGGGAAAGGAGCGGTTTTGTCGGAAGTGTTTTTACTTTTTATCCTGCGTATGTAGGATTACTTACAGCAGCAGTCGTTACGTCCGCCGCATAAGCAGTTGATAAGCAGGATCCACATAAGGATATCGCAGCAATCGCAACCCTTACGATCGCAGCAATCGTTCTTGCCGCAGCAGCACATAAGGATCATGATGAGCAGGATGTCGTTGCACCCGCATCCGCAACCGTTACCGAACATAGGCTATTCCCTCCCCGTAAGATTTCGGCGAAGGCGGGTCGCGCGCCCCGCTCCGTCGATGTTTCCGCAACCCCGCGGCTTTTCGTCTGTCGGCATACCCTACTTCATAATATGTTGACGGCGGGAGTGTGTGATATTCTCTTGACAAAATCCGAAAAAAAGAGTATTCTTTACGGGTAAACCGATTTTACGGAGTGTTATTATGGCAAACGAACTTACGATGGACAAACTGACTGCCCTTTGCAAAGGCAGGGGCTTCATTTACGCCGGCAGCGAAATCTACGGCGGGCTTGCTAATACCTGGGATTACGGCCCGCTCGGCGTGGAACTCAAAAACAACGTCAAAAAGGCATGGTGGAAGAAATTCGTCACCGAAAACCGCTATAACGTCGGACTTGACGCGGCGATCCTTATGAACCCGCAGACGTGGGTGGCGAGCGGACATCTCGCGGGCTTTTCCGACCCGCTTCTCGACTGCCGCGAATGTCACGAGCGGTTCCGCGCGGACAAGCTCATCGAGGACTGGTGCGCCGAAACCGGCTTTGCGCTCGACAAACCCATCGACGCGTTCACTCAGCCCGAAATGAAGGCGTTCATCGAGGAGCACAACATTCCCTGCCCGACCTGCAAAAAGCACAACTTCACTGATATACGGCAATTCAACCTTATGTTCAAGACCTTTCAGGGCGTAACCGAGGACGCGAAAAACACCGTTTATCTTCGCCCCGAGACCGCGCAGGGTATCTTTACAAACTTCGCGAACGTTCAGCGGACTTCGCGCAAGAAAATTCCGTTCGGTATCGGACAGATCGGCAAGTCGTTCCGTAACGAAATTACCCCCGGAAACTTCATTTTCCGCGTGCGCGAGTTCGAACAGATGGAGCTCGAATTCTTCTGCAAGCCGAACACCGACCTCGAATGGTTCGATTACTGGCGTTCGTTCTGCCGCGACTGGCTGTATTCGATCGGCATCAAGCCCGAAAACCTCCGTCTGCGCGATCACGATCCCGAGGAACTCTGCTTCTATTCGAAGGCAACGACCGATTTCGAATTCCTCTTCCCGTTCGGCTGGGGCGAACTCTGGGGCGTTGCGGACAGAACCGATTACGACCTCACTCAGCATCAGACCGTTTCGGGCAAGGACCTCAGCTACTTCGATCAGGAGACGGGCGAGCGGTATATTCCTTACGTTATCGAACCGAGCCTCGGCGTGGAACGTTGCGTGCTGGCTCTACTTTGCAACGCTTACGAAGAACAGGTGATCGACGCCGAAAAGAACGACGTCCGCACCGTTATGCACTTCCACCCCGCCATCGCGCCCGTCAAAGCCGCGATCCTGCCGCTTTCGAAAAAGCTCGCCGAACCCGCCGACGAAATTTTCGCGGAGCTCGGCAAGCATTTCAACGTCGAATACGACGAATCGGGCTCGATCGGCAAGCGCTATCGCCGTCAGGACGAAATCGGCACGCCGCTCTGCATTACCGTGGACTTCGATACGCTCGAGGATAAATGCGTTACCGTGCGCGACCGCGACACTATGGAGCAGGTCCGCATGCCGATTACCGAGCTCAAAGACTATATCGAAGCCAAGCTCGTTTTCTGATTTTGTCGCGAAATTCGCGATACGTATCATAAAATTCACGACGTATAGTAAAAGTCCGTTACGCAACGTAACGGATTTTTCGTTTGTGCGCGGGTGGATTGTAGAACGCAACTGAAATTCGTACAGTTTCGTTACAATCCCCCACCCACCTGCGGTGGGAGCCCCCTTTACACAAAGGGGCCCGTATTATGTCCGCTTCGCGGATATTTTAAAGTATCACATTCCGTAACGTTCGTGTTCGCTTGTTCTCGTTTCCGATGCGGGGATTTCTCGACTGACGCTCGAAATGACAACGTGTACGCTTGGTTTTAATGTTAATTCGACCATTTTGTAGGGGCGGACGCCCTCGTCCGCCCGCAGTGACAGCAGCTAAATGCCGTTCAACTTTGTTTTATAATGTTATTTTTGTAAGTACGGGCAGCGCCGACTTGCCTGCGCGGGCTCCGCGCCCATAGCGGCAGCGCGTTTAGTGTCCCATATAGAGGTTTTTCGCCTTATAAAGCTCCTCGATGAACATTTTGTCGAGGCGGGTAAGGTGATAATCTTTGGGATAAATGAGCAGGTCGCGGTAGAGTTTCCTGTTGTCGGGGCAGGCGCGCTGAACGAGGTTGAATCGCTCGAGCGTTTCGGTGGGCGTGGGCGAAACCCACATGAACGTTTCGGTATTCGCCGCCATAATTTCGAGCTGCGAAGCGCGTTCGAACACGAAAATTCGCCTGTTGATATTGTCGGGAAGCTCCTCTTTCCTCACGTCGGCGAGCGACACGGACGGAACGTAAGGGTCGGCGTGAGCGATCTCGATATAGTTTTCGAGGTCGGCGTAGCCTATTTTTCTGAGCTTTGCAAGCGGGCAGTCGCGGTTCATCGCGAGCACGTAGCTGAATTCGGTGACGAGGTCGTAAGCGAGGTTTTTCTGCTCGAGCATATCCTTGAAATACCGATCGTAATGCGAAGCGTAACGCACGATGCCGAGCTTGTAGTCGGCGCGGAGAATGTTATTCACGGCGCGGGCGGCGTTAGTTTCCTTGTAGAAAATTTCGCATTGCCGCTCCCCCGCGAGCTGGCGCGAAAACTCGGTCATCGCGTAAGAAATATAACCGGCGCGCGGCACGGATATGGAAAAAGTCGTTTTTTTCGTCTGCTCCTCGCGGAACATTCCTTCCACTTCGTCGATCTGGCGCAGAAGTTTTTTGCCGCACTGAATAAGCCTCTCGCCGTCGGGCGTGAGCAGCATACCTTTCGAGTTGCGGTCGAAAATCGTAATTCCGAGCTCTTTTTCGAGCTCCTTTATCGCGCGGCTGAGGTTGGGTTGAGCGACGTATAATTTTTCGGCGGCTTTGTTGATCGATCCGACGCGGGCGATTTCGACGGCGTATTTAAGATAAACGAGGTTCATAATTGCCTCCGCAAACGTGTTTTCTACGATTATACCACATTTCCGGCTTTTTTTCAACAAAAGATGACAAGTATTTTGAAGCATAACGTTCCGAAGCTTTCGTATTCGCTCCCGCCTTGGCGGTGAGCCACCGCGGGCGAGTGTTTGGGGGTTATACCGTCCCGAAGCTTTCGTGTTCGCTCCCGCGAGGCGCGGAGCCACCGCGGGCGAATGTTTGGGGGTTGTACCGTTAAGCAACGTTCGTATTCGCTCCCGCGAGGCGCGGAGCCACCGCGGGCGAATGTTTGGGGGTTATACCGTCCCGAAGCTTTCGTGTTCGCTCCCGCGAGGCGCGGAGCCACCGCGGGCGAATGTTTGGGGGTTGTACCGTTAAGCAACGTTCGTATTCGCTCCCGCGAGGCGCGGAGCCCGCGCGGGCGAGTGTTTGGGGTTATACCGTCCCGAAACTTTCATGTTCGCTCCCGCGAGGCGCGGAGCTCGCGCGGGCGAGTGTTTGGGGTTATACCGTTTCGCTCGGTTGGCGGGCGGACGAGGAACGCCCCTACCACGCTCTATCGAAAGTAAGTACGGGCATCGCCGACTTGCCATCGGGGGATCCCCGACGGGCGGACGAGGAACGCCCCTACCACGCTCTATCGAAAGTAAGTACGGGCAAGTGTTTGGGTTTTCGTGTTCGCTTGGTTTCATTCCTATTGCGGGGGATTTCTCGACTAACGCTCGAAATGACAACGTGTTCACTTGGTTTTATTGTTATTTCGACCGATTTTGTAGGAGCGGACGAGGAACGCCCCTACCTTTTAAAGCCTTCCCCTTGGGGGGCGCGACGCGGCGGTGCGAAGCACCGTAAAAACAGTCCACAGGCGACTGTTTTTAGCCAAAGCGGCGAAGTAGCTATGCTACGAGCTGGGAGGTGGATTGCCGAAGCGGTAGCGTAGGCAAGACGGATGAGGGGTCGGGCTATGACAAACGCAACATAAAAGACAACCCCTCATCAGTCGCTTCGCGTCAGCTTCCCCCCCTTGGGAAAAACCTCAAAAAGTCCGCTTTCGCGGGATTTATTCCGTCGTAAACAAAGAAACCTTCCTTTGACGGGAAGGTTTCTTTGTTTGGTTTTGATTATGCGGATTATTCGTAATCTACGACGTCCACCCAGCCGAGAAGGAATTCGCGCTCGTGAGCGTTGCCCTTGACCGACTGCGAAGCCGCAACGATGGGCATCCATTTCTGAACGTACTGTTTGGCTGTATCTGTCTTTTTGCAGAAGAGGTCGAGGTATTCCTTAGCCGTTTCCTCGTCGCCTTTGAGGCAGAACAGCAGGTACGTTCTCGCCGCGTCGGCGGAGCCGTTACCCTGCGTGGCGTGCGACCAGTCGATTATGTACGCCTTGCCCGCGGGGGTAATAATGATATTGCTCGGGTTGAAATCGCCGTGGCAAAGTTTCTTATGCTTGGGCATACCTTCGAGGCGGGTGTGAAGATCGTAACGGGTCGTCGCGTCCAGCGTCGTCTGATCGATCTTACGGTTCATCTTGTCCTTAAGCTTGTTAAGGAGCGGGCACTCTTTGGAGAGCACTTCGACCTGAAGATCGACGAATCTTTCGAGGTATTCCGCTTTATGTTCGGGGTCTTCTTCCATAAGCGCGGCGAGCGTTTTTCCCTCGATGAAGTCGGACACGATCGCCCACTTACCGTCGATCATAGCGACTTCGCGGACGTGCGGGATATTGAGCCCCGTAGCTTCGACGCGCGCCTGATTGAGCGCTTCGTTAAGCACGTCGGCTTTTGAGAACGAGTTGTCGAAAACCTTGATACACGCGTCGCCGTCGCGATAAACGGTTTTACCGCCGCGGTTTGCGATAATGTTTTTAATTTCCATTATGCTCCCTCCTTACGCTTTTTTACCTTTTCTGTAAGCCTGCTTGAAGTTGTGCTCGTCGTCGGTACGAACGATATCGGCGGCGGTAGGAACGTCCTTTTCCTCGAATTTTTTGCCATAGTAAGCGTTGAGGTACATCTGTTTGATTTCGCTCATCAGCGGGTAGCGCGGGTTAGCGCCGGTGCACTGATCGTCGAACGCCTGCTCGACCATAGCGTCGAGGCGGTTAAGGAAGTCGGCTTCGTCCGGAACGTAATCGCGGATGGTGGGTTTGATACCTACGCGAGCCTTGAGTTCGTCGAGAGCCTTGATGAAGTTGTCGAGTTTTTCCTGATCGTTCTTGCCCTTGATTCCGAGGTAATCCGCGACTTCGGCGTAACGCGCGAGGGTGTGCGGGTGATCGTACTGCGGGAACGTACCCATTTTTGCAGGGACTTCGGCGGCGTTGAAGCGAAGCACTTCGTCGAGCATGAGCGCGTTGGCGATACCGTGCGGGATATGGTGGAACGCGCCGAGCTTATGCGCCATGGAGTGGCACACGCCGAGGAACGCGTTAGCGAAAGCCATACCCGCCATAGTAGCGGCGTTAGCCATTTTCTCGCGGGCTTCGACGTCGGTCTGACCGTTGTCGTAAGCGCGGGGCAGATACTCGAAGATCGTCTTTAAGGATTTAAGCGCGAGACCGTCGGTGTAATCGGTAGCCATCATGGAAGCGTAAGCTTCGAGGTTGTGGGATACCGCGTCGATACCGGAAGCCGCCGTAAGACCGCGCGGAGCGCTCATGTGGAAGTCGGTGTCGATGATAGCCATTTTGGGAAGAAGCTCGTAGTCGGCAAGCGGGTATTTCACGCCGCTGCGTTCGTCGGTGATGACGGCGAACGGAGTAACTTCGGAGCCGGTACCCGCGGAAGTCGGGATAGCGATGAAGTACGCTTTCTCGCCCATTTTCGGGAAGGTGTAGATACGCTTGCGGATATCCATAAAGCGCATAGCCATATCCATGAAATCGACTTCGGGGTGCTCATACATAACCCACATGATTTTGCCGGCGTCCATAGCCGAACCGCCGCCGAGCGCGATGATGCAGTCGGGTTTGAACGCGACCATCTGCTTCGTTCCTTCCTTTGCGCAGGCAAGGGTCGGGTCGGGCGCGACGTCGAAGAACGTGGTATGTTCGATGCCCATTTCGTCGAGCTTATCGGTGATGGGCTTGGTGTAACCGTTGTGATAAAGGAAGCTGTCGGTGACGATGAAGCATCTCTTCTTGCCCATAACCGTCTTGAGCTCGTCGAGCGCGACGGGCAGGCAGCCTTTCTTGATATAAACCTTTTCGGGTGCTCTGAACCAAAGCATATTTTCTCTCCTCTCCGCGACTGTCTTGATATTGATAAGGTGTTTAACTCCTACGTTTTCGGAAACGCTGTTTCCGCCCCAGCTTCCGCAACCGAGCGTGAGCGAGGGGGCAAGTTTGAAGTTATACAGGTCGCCGATACCGCCCTGCGACGAGGGGGTGTTGACGAGGATACGGCAGGTTTTCATGCGCTCGGCGAATTCGTCGAGTTTAGCCTGCTCGGTGGTAACGTTGAGGTAAATGGACGAGGTGTGACCGTAACCGCCGTCCGCAATGAGGTGTTCCGCTTTTCCGAACGCGTCCTGAATGTCTTTCGCGCGGTACATGGCAAGCACGGGCGAAAGCTTCTCGTGAGCGAATTCTTCGCTGAGCTCCACGCTCTCCACTTCGCCGATGAGGATCTTCGTTCCTTCGGGAACTTTTACTCCGGCAAGCGCCGCGATCGTGACGGGCTTTTGTCCGACGATCTTGGCGTTGAGCGCGCCGTTGATGATTATGGTTTTACGAACCTTTTCGGTCTCTTCGGGGTTGAGGAAGTAGCAGCCGCGAGCCGCGAATTCTTCCTTAACCGCGTCGTAAACCTTGTCGAGCACGATAACCGACTGCTCGGAAGCGCAGATCATACCGTTATCGAACGTCTTGGAATGAATGATCGAGTTGACGGCAAGCGTAAGATCGGCGGTATCGTCGATGATTGCGGGGGTGTTGCCCGCGCCGACGCCGAGCGCCGGTTTACCGGACGAATAAGCCGCTTTTACCATGCCGGGGCCGCCGGTTGCGAGGATAATGTCCGCTTCCTTCATCAGAAGGTTCGTCATTTCGAGCGAGGGAACGTCGATCCAGCTGATGATATCATCGGGCGCGCCCGCTTCGACTGCCGCTTCGAGCACGATTTTAGCCGCGGCGATGGTCGATTTCTTCGCTCTCGGGTGAGGGCTGATGATGATACCGTTGCGGGTCTTGAGCGCGACGAGCGTTTTGAAAATCGCGGTCGAGGTCGGGTTCGTGGTGGGGATAACCGCCGCGATTACGCCGATCGGCTCGGCGATCTTCTTGATTCCGAACGCTTTGTCCTCTTCGAGCACCCCGCAAGTCTTGGTGTCGCGATACTTGTTGTAAATGTACTCGGCGGCGTAGTGGTTTTTGATAACCTTGTCCTCGACTATGCCCATGCCCGTCTCTTCGACTGCCATTTTGGCAAGCGGAATACGCGCTTTGTCCGCAGCGATCGCCGCCGCAAGGAAAATCGCGTCTACCTGCTCCTGCGTGTAGGTCGCGTACTTCTTCTCGGCCTCGCGAACGCGGGCGATCGTAGCTTCGAGCGTCTCTACACTGTCGGTCACGTTGTAAATTTTCTCTGCCATGATTTTTACCTCTATGTAAAAAATTTTTCTACCGTGTTAGTTTGCCGCTTTGCGCGCGCTTTTATTTATATAGATATGCGCGTTGCCCTTGCGGCGCGACTTCGTTTCGGGGTTTCGTCGGTTGCCCGCCTTTGCGGATTTGCGCCGTCCGACTTTTCGTTGCGGAACTTAATTCCGTCCGTCCTTCCGTTTCCGCGGCTTCATTCCGAAACAGCCCTCTTCCCGAAGTACGCTAATATTGTACCACTTTTTTTTGTAAATGTGAATTACTTAATTTGTATACTCGCTATATAAATTTTGATATATCCGCTTTTTAAGCTTTTTGCTGTCGTTTCGGCGGCAAAACACACGGTTATATTTTCGCTCGCCGTTCGTATCCCCGCCGATATAGCGCTTTTTATCCCTGTTTTTATAGACGGCGAGCCGCCGCAGGCAAGTCGGCGATGGCAGGGAGCCCCTGCGGGCAAGTCGGCGATGCCCGTATTTACATTTGGTAGAACATGTAGGGGCGGACGCCCTCGTCCGCCCGCTATACTAAGCGTAACGGTACTTAGCCTCTGTCATTGCGAGGAGCGACTCGTCATCCTGAGCGGAGCGCGAAGCGCGCAGTCGTAAGGATCTCGCGGGAGCGAACACGAACATTGCGGAACGGTACTTTTATTTTCTACCGCGGGGGATTTCTCCACTTCGCTCGGGTTTTACCCTCGCTTCGGTCGAAATGACATTAAAAATAGGCAATTATAACATTTGTTAAAGCGCGGTAGGGGCGTTCCTCGTCCGCCCGTGGGTGTTTCGTTTGAGCTCGGCAAATTTTTGGCGGGCGTAACACCGCCTCGGTAGGGCGGGACGCCCTCGTCCCGCCGCCAACCAAGCGAAACGCTCTCCTCGCCCCGTCATCTCGAGCGTAGTCGAGAGATCTCGCGGGAGCGAATACGATTGCCGCGAAACGTGACACCCTAAAATATCCGCGATAGCGAACATAATAAGGCTTCCCCTCGGGGACCTGTCGCGTAGCGACTGATGAGGGGTTGTCTTTTACGTTTCGTTTGTCATAGCCCGACCCCTCATCAGTCTTGCCTTCGCTACCGCTTCGGCAATCCACCTCCCAGCTCGCAACACAGTTGCTTCGCCGCTTTGGCTAAAAACAGTCACCTGTGGACTGTTTTTACGGTGCTTCGCACCGCCGCGTCGCGCCCCCAAGGGGGAAGGCTTTAAATGGTCGAAATGACGTTAAAAACCAAGCGAACACGATGTCATTTCGAGCGAAGGCGTAGCCGTAGTCGAGAAATCCCCTGCATCAGGAAGAGAACCAAGCGTACACGACCATCCCAAAATACTTGCCGGCGCGGGCTCCGCGCCGAGCGAAGCCGAGACCAAGGCGGGAGCGAACGGCGAGCCCCTGCGGGCATGTCAGCGATGGCAGGGAGCCCCTGCGGGCATGTCGGCTACGCCCGTACTTACTTTTGGTAGAACATGTAGGGGCGTTCCTCGTCCGCCCGACGGCGAACCGCCCCCGTATGCAAAAAAGACCTGCGGGGCTAACCGCAAGTCTTTTCTTCATATTAAAATGTCTCAAAATTCGCAAAACGTATGCGTTTTTCGCAACGCCGAGCAATTATTCTGCCGCTTATTCACCGGTCGAGGGCGTAACGACTTCCGATCCGCCTTCTCCCGTTCCCGCGCCGCCTTCACCGGTTTCGCTACCCGATCCGGTTTCCGCACCGCCGCCCGTAGCTTCGCCGCCGGTTTCGCCGCCCGAGGGCGTTTCGTTTTTCACGAGCCCGAGGCGCTCTATAATAAGGTCGATTTCGCTGTCTCCGTACAGGAATTTATCGTACTGAGCGTTGACGAAATTCGCGACTTTCGAGCCGATCATACTGCTTTCCACGTTGTCGGTGTAAGCCGTTTTAAGCGGTCCGATCGCATAGAACGCGGTGGACACGACAAACAGAACGATAACGAACGCAGCTCCTCTTACCGCGCCGAAAACGAACCCGATCAGTCTGCCGATCGCCTTGGGCGTGCCGCCGAACGCGACTTTCTTCACGATCCAACCGATAATCGAAACGATGCAACGCGCGATCGCATAAACGAGGATATAGACGATGATTTTCACGGCGTTGTATGCAAGAATTCCCGCGGCAAGCTCGGTTACGGTTACGCCGTAAGCGGCAGGGTCGATCGCGGTAAGAACCGGATTGACGAACGAGCCGATAACGCCCGTAAACTCCGTCGCGCCGTTCAGCCAGTTATAATACAGTCCCTGAAGCGGCTTGAGAAGAATATTCGTCACCCATTCCATACTGAACGCCCAGTTGAGGACGTAGGTCGCTCCGAAATAAGTGATCGCCAGCGCGCCTATAAAGCAGATAAGCTTAAGGATCGTTTTGCCGGCGCTCTTCCACAGTCCGATAAGCGCGAAGAACGCGATTATCGCGATTATTGCAATGTCTAC
Source organism: uncultured Clostridia bacterium (assembly GCA_934270565.1). Taxonomy (GTDB): domain Bacteria; phylum Bacillota; class Clostridia; order Christensenellales; family Pumilibacteraceae; genus UBA10677. Next base: position 36,832 of record CAKQPR010000014.1, read on the forward strand.
CCAATTCATAAAATTTTCTCCTTGTTCCGCCGCGTGTAAATTGTTGCCCGAACGGCAATAATGATACCGTATGACAGATCCGTTTTCCAAAATTTCGTTCGGCGCCGCACCGCCCGTAATCCTCTGCATAGGCTCGGATCGCGTGCTCGGCGACGCGCTCGGACCGATTACCGGCGAGCTGCTGAAACGCAAGTTCGACGTGCCCGCGTTCGTTTACGGCTCGCTGACCATGCCCGTAACCGCACTCAACCTTCGTCGCGCGGCGGCTTTCGTGCGCGCCCGCCACAAGGGCTCGTGCGTTATCGCCGTAGACGGCGCAGTCGGTGCGGAAATCGGTAAAATCACCGTGACCGATTCATCGCTTCGCCCGGGGCTCGCTTCGGGAAAGATCCTTCCGTCGGTCGGCGACGTTTCCGTGATCGTAACCGTCGCAACCGAAGCGGCGCTTCTGCCGAGCGTCAGGCTCGGTTTCGTCTACGAACTCGCGCTCCGTACCGCCGAACTCGTTTCCGAATCCGTCAAAGCCCGCCTCGGCTCGTCCGCAGACCCCTTCCCCATAGTCCATAATCATAATACTCGAACAGATTAAATAATCAATTAGACAAACATTAAAATAAGATTAAATTTGCCCGCCGCGCCTCGATACGTCAAAACTCCTCCGCGCGGAAGAGGATATTCGCGATCGCTTTTTAATATCATAAAACGTTGCGGGGTCTGGGACACAGCCGCAAGGCGGTGAGCCACCGCGGGCGAATGTTTTCGGGTTAGTCGTGTTCGCCTGTTTTTGTTCCTGATGCAGGGGATTTCTCGACTAACGCTCGAAATGACAACGTGTACGCGGCTTATTATACAGTGAGAATTCGACCTTATTTGTCGGCGCAGCCGACGGTAGAGCGGTTCGCCCTCGGACCGCCGACAGGGAACCCCTGCGGGCAAGTTATTTAAAGCGTACCTTTCCTCAAAAATCATGTTCGCTCCCGCCTTGGCGCGGAGCCCGCGCCAAGGCGAGTATTTTAGGATAGTCGTGTTCGCTTGGTTCTCTTCCTGATGCAGGGGATTTCTCGACTAACGCTCGAAATGACAACGTGTACGCGGCTTATTATACAGTGAGAATTCGA
>CAKQPR010000015.1 GCA_934270565.1 uncultured Clostridia bacterium
CGCATAATGAAAGAAAAAAGTTGAACGGTATTCGTGTACGAATGTGTTCGTTTCTGATGTGGGGGATTTCTCGACTAACGCTCGAAATGACAAAGTGTACGGAATGTTTATAATACCACTTCGACCGATTTGTAGGGGCGGACGCCCTCGTCCGCCCGCTTGGGCATGAATGTCATTTCGAGCGAAGTGAAGGTAAAACCCGAACGGAGCGGAGAAATCCCCCGCGGACGTTACCCGATAACGATACTGTTATAATTATTTTGACCTTATTTGTCGGCGCAGCCGACGGTAGGGCGGTTCGCCCTCGGACCGCCGACAGGGAACCCCTGCGGGCAAGTATTTAAAGCGTACCTTTCCGCAAAGATCGTATTCGCTCCCGCTCGGCGCGGAGCCCGCGCGGGCGAGTTTTGGGGTTATACCGCTCCGATACGTTCGTATTCGCTCCCGCGAGATCTCTCGACTGACGCCCCCGGATGACGGGGCTAAGTACCGTTCCGCTTGGTTGGCGGCGGAGCGAGGGCGCCCCGCCCTACCGAGGCGGTGTTACGCCCGCCAGGAATTTGTTGTGCACAGACATAGTACCGACGGGCGGACGAGGGCGTCCGCCCCTACCACGTTCTATCGAAAGTAAGTACGGGCATCGCCTACATGCCTACGGCGGCTCGCCGTCATCGCCGACTTGCCTACGGCGGCTCGCCGTTCGCTCCCGCGAGATCTCTCGACTGACGCCCCCGGATGACGGGGCTAAGGAGCGTTTCGCTTGGTTGGCGGGCGGACGAGGAACGCCCCTACCATGTTCTACCGAAAGTAAGTACGGGCATCGCCGACTTTCTCGCAGGGGCTCCCTACCATCGCTGACTTGCCCGCCGGCTATACGATTTTGAAATTATATAACGGGTAAATGTTTGACATAAAAAAATATAAATGTTATAATGTACACTGAAGTATCTTTCGGAGACAGAGGGTTATGCTTGGTATAATCGGCGCTATGAAGATCGAAACCGATTCTTTGATAGCCGAAATGAATAACGTAGAAAAGGTGAACGCGGGAGCGTTCCTTTTTTCGGTAGGCGAGTTCTGCGGTAAAAAAATCGTTGTTTGCGAGTGCGGCATAGGCAAAGTTTTTTCGGCTTCCGCCGCCGCGCTTATGATAGAAAAACTCGGCGTTACGGAAATAATAAACGTGGGCGTTGCCGGCGGGAAAAAGCCGCTTCGTCAGGGCGACGTCGTGATCGCCGAAAAAACCGTTCAGCACGATTACGACGCAACTCCCGACGGGCTTCCGCTCGGACAGGTTCACGGGTTCGATTCTCCGTATTTCGATTGCGATAAAGGGCTTGTAGATCGCCTCGGCGCCATTATGAACGATATGAAAATCAGCCATGAAATCGGCGTTGTCGCTTCTGGAGATTGTTTTGTAAGCAGCAGAGAGAAGGCGGGATCGATCAGCGAAAAATTCGGTGCGATAGCTTACGATATGGAAAGCGCGGCGATAAATCAGATCTGTAAATTTCAGAACGTAAAGTTCGTTTCTCTCCGTGCGATTTCGGATAACGGCGACGATGAAGCCGTTAAAAGTTTTTATGAATTCGTAACCGCCGCAGCCGAAACCGCGCTTAACGTATTGCGCCGTTTAATAGAAGAAATATAGTCCGTTTGCTGACTTTGCATAGTACTATGCAAAATTTGTATTCGATTGTTTTGCTTCCGTTTCGGGTCGATTTTCTCGAATTTATGCCTTGTTGAATTTCTACTTAATCATATGAAAAACAGTATTAAATTATCCGATCATTTTACTTATAAAAGACTTTTCAGATTTGTTTTGCCTTCGATTATAATGATGGTGTTCACGTCCGTGTACGGAATAGTGGACGGCGTTTTCGTTTCTAACTTTGTCGGCAAAACCGCGTTCGCGGCGGTTAACCTCATTATGCCCGTGCTTATGATTCTCGGCGCGGTCGGATTTATGATAGGTACGGGCGGAACGGCTATCGTTTCCCAGTCGCTCGGCGAAGGAAAGCGAGAACTTGCAAATCGTTATTTTTCGCTGCTCGTTTATATTACCGCGGCGCTCGGCGTTGTGCTCAGCGTTGCGGGTATAGCGATGATGCCGGTTCTTGCGCGTTGGCTCGGCGCGGACGGAGAACTGCTCGAAAACTGCGTCGTTTACGGCAGATGGGTGCTCGTCGGGCTTCCGTTCTTTATGCTTCAGAACGTATTCCAAAGTTTTGCCGTGACTGCCGAGCGCCCGAAATTCGGTCTTGCCGTAACCGTTGCGGCGGGCGTTACTAATATGGGCTTGGACGCGCTCTTTGTGGCGGTAATTCCCATGGGGGTTGCCGGCGCGGCGATAGCGACTGCTGTTAGTCAGTTTGTCGGCGGAGTAGTACCGCTCGTGTTCTTTTTCCGTAAAAACAACGGAACGGTTCTTCGCCTCGGAAAAACGCAGTGGTACGGTAAAGTTTTTCTTAAAACGTGCACGAACGGTTCGTCAGAACTTATGAGCAATATTTCGATGTCCGTCGTTACCATTTTGTATAACTTTCAACTTATGAAGCTTGCCGGAGAAAACGGTATCGCCGCTTACGGAACGATTATGTACGTCGGTTTCATATTTGCGGCGATTTATATCGGATACGCGATAGGCTCGGCGCCCCTTGTCGGTTTCAATTACGGCGCGGGAAACAGAGACGAACTTAAAAATCTTCTTAAAATGAGTATCGTTTCCCTTGCCGTAACGGGTATCGTAATGACGATAGCGTCGTTTTCGCTTGCCCGTCCGCTTTCGTCGATTTTCGTCGGTTACGACTCCGAGCTTTGCAATATGACTGTAGTCGGTATGCGGTATTATTCGTTCTCGTTCCTGTTGTGCGGTTTTAACATTTTCGGATCGGCGTTCTTCACCGCGCTGGGAAACGGACTTATTTCGGCGCTCATATCATTTCTCAGAACGCTCGTGTTCCAGTGCGTTTCGGTTATCGTTCTGCCGATTTTCTTCGGACTGAACGGCGTGTGGGCGGCGATAATCGTTGCGGAATTAGCGTCGCTCGCGCTTACGATAGTGTTCCTTGTTACGAACGCGCGCAAATACGGATACGGCAAAACAGCCGAAGAAGTCGCGGTCGGGACGCCGGACGCGATAACGGATATTAACGTCGGAAACGAGGCGGAAGAAGCGGAAAACGGCGAAGAATAGTAGCCGCGCTTTAAAATAGTTTGATTTTTATTCGGATAATCGGCGTAAAACGGTTGCGTTTCGCGCCGATTTGTGTTATAATAAACGACGGTTTAATACACACCCGAGCGGATTCGTCGCTACTGTGCGTCCGATAAAATTCTTTTCAGTGTCGGACGAAGGCGGTCGGAGCAGATGTTCGGGGAGGTTTAACGGGAGGTAAAAACTATGGCAAACGTTGTTTCTATGAAGCAGCTGCTCGAGGCGGGCGTGCATTTCGGACACCCCACCCGCAAATGGAATCCGAAGATGAAGAAGTACATCTATACTTCGAGAAACGATATTTATATCATCAACCTCGAAAAAACGGTGGGACTTATCGACGACGCATACGCTTTCATCAAGAGCGTTGCGGAGAGCGGAAAGAACATTCTTTTCGTCGGCACGAAGAAACAGGCTCAGGAAGCTATCGGTCAGGAAGCGCAGAAGTGCGGAATGTTCTATATCAATTCGCGCTGGCTCGGCGGTACGCTTACCAACTTCTCGACGATCAGAACCCGTATCGAGAGACTTAACAAGCTCAACCAGATGGAGAAGATGAACGAGTTCAACGTTCTTCCCAAGAAGGAAGTTTCCAAACTCATCGCAGAGCGCGACAAGCTCGAGGAAAACCTCGGCGGTATCAAGGATATGCGTTCGCTCCCCGGCGCGCTTTTCGTCGTTGACCCGAAGAAGGAACACCTTGCGGTTGCCGAAGCCCGCAAGCTCAATATCCCCATCGTAGGTATCGTCGATACCAACTGCGATCCGGACGAAGTCGATTACGTTATCCCCGGAAACGACGACGCTATCCGTTCGATCAAGCTTATCGCCGGCGCTATGGCGGACGCGGTTATCGAAGCTCGCGAGGGTGAAGAGGGTCTTGCCCTTCGCCGTCAGATGGAAGCTCAGATGAACGCGGAAAAGGCAGTCGAAGCAGAAGCGGAAGCCGAGACCGTAACCGAAGAAGCGGTCGAAGCGGCTACCGACGCAGAGTAATTATAAGTCAAGGACACACGACGAACCCCGTTGCCCGCCACCGATAGGCTTCGGGTCGCGGGGCTCGTTTTCATTTAAATTCATAAGGAGAAAAAATTATGGCTTTTACGGCTAAAGACGTAGCCACGCTCCGCGCTCAGACCGGAGCGGGAATGATGGATTGTAAAAAAGCGCTTACCGCCACCGACGGCGATATGGACAAGGCTGCGGAATACCTCCGCGAGCAGGGCGTGAATATCGCCGCGAAAAAGGCTTCGCGTATCGCGTCCGAAGGACTTGTCGGCGCGTATATGAGTGCGGACGGCAAAGTCGGCGCGCTTGCCGAAATCAACTGCGAGTCCGATTTCGTCGCGAACAGCGATCCGTTTATCGCGCTTGTGGGTTCGGTAACGAAACAGGTTGCCGAAACCGATCCTTCGTCGCTCGAAGCGCTTCTTGCCGCTCCCGCGACCTTTGACGAGGGAACGGTTCAGGATGCCGTGAACAACGCGACCGCAAAGATCGGCGAGAAGATTTCGCTTCGTCGTTTCGTTCGTATGGAAGTTGACGGCAGAGCCGAGACTTACATTCACATGGGCGGCAAAATCGGCGTTCTGCTCGGAGTGAAAGCGGACGCGGCGATCGTCGATAACGACGAATTCAAAGCGGCTTGCCACGATATCGCGATGCATATCGCGGCGTTTGCTCCCAAGTACACCTACGAGTGCGAAGTTCCCGACGAGGAAGTCGAGCACGAGCGCGAAATTCTCAAAGCGCAGATCAAGAACGATGAGAAGATGGCGGGCAAGCCCGACGCGATCATCGACAAGATGCTTGTGGGAAGAATCAAGAAGTTCTACAAAGAGATTTGCCTTATCGATCAGGATTTCGTCAAAGATCCTTCGGTTACCGTTTCCCAGCACCTCGCGGCTGTTGCCAAGAAGGCGGGCGGCAATGCCGAAATTCTTAAATTCGAGCGTTTTGTGATGGGCGAGGGTCTTGAGAAGAAGAACGAGAACTTTGCCGAAGAGATCGCAAAGATCGCCAACAAACTGTAATTTTTACGACCGAACGGGAACGCTTAGCACAAGTGTTCCCGTTTTTTGGAGGATAAAATGTATAAAAGAGTACTTCTTAAGATAAGCGGCGAGGCTCTCGCGGGCGTAAAAGGCGTGGGAATCGATCCCGAAACCGTCGATTTTATCGTAAATCAGATCGTCGATATTCACAACGAGGGCGTGGAAGTCGGCATAGTCGTGGGCGGCGGAAATTTCTGGCGCGGCAGACAGGGCACGAATATGGACAGGGTGACTGCCGACCATATGGGTATGCTCGCGACGATTATGAATTCGCTCGCGCTTCAGGACGCGATCGAAGCAAAGGGCGTTCCGGTCAGAGTTCAGACGGCGCTCAATATTCCGCAGGTTGCCGAGCCGTTCATACTTCGCAAGGCGCTCCGTCACTTCGAGTGCGGACGTATCGTTATTTTCGCGTGCGGTACGGGCAATCCGTACTTCTCTACGGACTCGGGCGCGGCGCTTCGCGCGATCGAAATCAAAGCGGACGTGCTTCTGATGGCGAAGAACGTGGACGGCGTTTACGACTCCGACCCGAGAACTAATCCGAACGCGAAAAAGATCGACGAAATTTCCTATATGGACGTCATCAACCGCGATCTGAAAGTCATGGATTTCACCGCGCTCACCCTTTGCATGGAGAACCGTATTCCCATCGTGGCGTTCGGGCTCAATGTGGACGGCGGGCTCGTAAAAGCGGTGCGCGGAGAAAAAATCGGCACAACCGTCAAATAACAGTTGTAAAAAATATTTTAATCTGCTATAATATATAGGAAAAGAGAAGCGGCAACGCCGCACACGGAGGATAATATGAATTTTAATTTACCCGAGGTAGGAGACGCTTTCGACGAATACGAACTCGAACTCGAAGATACCGTCGATCATCTTAAAAGCGAACTTAACTCGATCCGCGCGGGCAGAGCCAACCCCCAGATCCTTAACAAGATCGTTGTGGATTATTACGGAACGCCGACCCCGCTCAATCAGATGTCGAACATCACCGTTCCCGAAGCGAGACTTTTGCAGATTTCGGTCTGGGACGCGAGCATGATCAAAGCCGTTGTCAAGGCGATTTCGCAGTCGGATATAGGCATCACGCCGTCCGACGACGGCAAAGTCATTCGTCTCGTTTTCCCGCAGCTCACCGAAGAGCGCCGCAGGGATCTGGTTAAGCAGGTGAAAAAGACGGGAGAAGACTATAAGGTTACGCTTCGCAATTCGCGCCGCGACGTTCTCGACAAGATCAAGAATTTCAAGAAGGACGCAAAGATCACCGAGGACGAAGCGGCTACTTACGAAAAGGAAGTTCAGCGTATTCTCGACGGCAAAGTCGCGGAAGTGGACGCGCTCGTGAAAGCCAAGGAAGCCGAAGTTCTTGAAGTCTGACGAAACGAAAAAACTACCGGTTCACGTCGCGATGATAATGGACGGGAACGGAAGGTGGGCGCAAAAACGCCTGCTTCCGCGATCGCTCGGTCATCGCGAAGGCGTGAAAACACTTATAAGAGTAGTTACGCACGCGTTTGACAGGGGCGTGAAGTTCGTAACCGTATACGCTTTTTCGACCGAAAACAGGTTTCGCCCGAAGGACGAGGTCGACGGGCTTGTGGATCTTATCCGCAAGAATTTCGCGACAACGTTCCGTCGGTTCATTGAGCGCGGCATAAGGATCAGAATTCTGGGCGACCGCGGATATTTCCCCGCCGACGTCGTGGAAATCCTCGACAAAGCCGAAGCGGACAGCGAGTCCGGCGGCAACGGAACGTTTTCCATTGCGCTCAATTACGGCGGAAGAGCGGAAATCGTAAAAGCCGTCAACAACGCGATTTCGAGCGGCGAAACGGTGACCGAAGACAATTTTTCGAAATTTTTGTACACGTCCGATCAGCCCGACCCCGATATGCTTATACGAACGGGCGGGGAGAAAAGATTAAGTAACTTTCTGCTGTATCAGGCGGCGTATTCCGAGTTGTTCTTTACGGATACGCTGTGGCCCGATTTTTCCGACGAAGAATTCGACGATCTGCTCGACGAGTTCGCCGGACGAAACCGTCGTTACGGAAAGGTCAAGTAAAAAATGATTGAAAACGAAAACAAAGAGTTAGACAATACCGTCGCTTCGGACGAATTTTCCGCCACGACGGAAAATTCCGCCGTTTCGGCTCAGCCGCACGACGATAAAAAACACCTCGGAAAGCCGAAAAATCTCGGACAGAGACTTATTACGGCGGCTTTTATCGCGGTGCTTTACGCGGGATTTATACTGCTTACGATCTATGCGGACAGCAGGTGGTTTTACGGGCTCGTGCTCGTGCTTTCGCTTACTTCCGCTTACGAATTCTCGAAAGCTATCGGGCTCAGCTACGCGAAACCGATATCTTTTTTCGTGTACGCGAATATTCTCGTGGGAACGCTGTTGTTCTTCCTTCTTTCCGAATATTTCGAACAGCGCGGCGGTATCACGGCTGCGTTCGGTACGGTAGTGGTTATGTTCATCATCTGCCTCGCGTATGTGATGATGAACCCGAAACTGAATATGAACAACGCGCTGAGCACGCTTTTCGTTATGATATATCCCGAAACGATCCTGACGTACCTGCTTGCGCTTTCATACCTCGGCGAATTCTCGCCCGTGGCAATCATTATGGCGTTCGGAGCTACCACGCTTACCGACACCATGGCTTACTTTATCGGAAGCATTTTCCGCGGACCGAAACTTTGCCCGCATATCAGCCCGAACAAAACCGTTTCGGGTTGTATCGGCGGTCTCGGCGGCGGACTTCTTGCCGGTATTATCATATGGGTGTTTGCCGAATTCGGAATTTTCAACTGCGAGCCGATAGTTTATTCGGGCGTGGCGAATTTCTTCCATTTCGTGATGCTCGGACTTATCACCGCCGTTTCGTGCCAGATAGGCGACCTTATTTCGTCGTACATCAAGCGGCAATGCAATATTAAAGATTTCGGAAACGTACTCCGCGGTCACGGCGGGTTTATGGATCGTATCGACGGACTGATCGTCTCTTCGGTGTTTATTTACGCTTACTTTACGGTCGTTCGTCTCGTTCTCGGGTTATGATCGGCGTTTGCGTTCTCGGCAGTACCGGTTCGATAGGCGTTCAGACTCTGAACGTTATCAGGCGCAACCCCGACAAGTTCCGCGTCGCGGCGCTTGTTTGCGGCGGCAATGCGGAGCTTCTGGCGAAGCAGGCGAACGAATTCCGACCCGATTTCGTGGGGATTTCGGATAAAACAAAGCTCGGCGAATTATGCGGAGCTTTAAACTATAAATGCGAGGTTTGCGCAGATCCGCGCGTTCAGCAGATAGCGGCGTCGCTTCCGCAGGTCGATACCGTGATTGCCGCCGTGGTCGGACTTAAAGGACTGTCGGGCGTGCTCGCGGCGATAAACGCAGGAAAAAAGGTTGCGCTCGCGAACAAAGAAACGCTCGTTGCGTGCGGCGAATTCGTTATGCTCTCGGCAAAGGAAAAGGGCGTGCCGATTTTACCCGTGGACAGCGAACATTCCGCCGTGTTCCAGTGCCTCGGGTGCGGAAAAAGAGCAGATCTGAGACGGATAATCCTTACGGCGAGCGGTGGACCTTTCAGAGGAAAAACGCGCGACGAACTTAAAGATATTACGCCAGAACAGGCGGTGAAACACCCTAACTGGTCGATGGGCAGAAAGATCTCGGTAGACAGCGCGACGATGATGAACAAAGGACTTGAAATCATCGAGGCGCGTTGGCTTTTCGACACCGAAAAGATCGACTATATCATTCAGCCCGAAAGTATAATTCACTCGATGGTCGAGTTTAAGGACGGCTCGGTTATCGCGCAGATCGCAAAACCCACGATGGAATTGCCGATTTCGTATGCGCTTATGTACCCCGACAGGGAAGAGGTCGGTTTGCCGCCTTTCGACTTTACGCGTGATATACGGTTTTTCGCACCCGACGAAGTCAATTTTCCTATGCCCGCATACGCGAAACACGCCCTTTCCGAAGGCGGTACGGCTCCCGCGATACTGAACGCCGCAAACGAAGCCGCAGTCGAACTGTTTCTGAACAAAAAGATCGGATTTACCGATATTTTCGGGATAGTCGAGCGCGCGCTCGATACCGAAAAAGCGACGGATTACTCGTCGGAGGAAGAAATAATCGAAGTGCACGAAAGAATCGTAACGGGTATTTTTGACCGATTTAACTACAAAACGGAGCAGAAATGAAGTATTTTCTTTACGTTATTCTCGCGATTGTCATTCTTTTGTCGATGATCGTAATTCACGAGCTCGGACATTACGTTGCGGGCAAAATTTTCAAGTTCAAAATCAACGAGTTTTCGATCGGGTTCGGACCGCAGATTTTCTCGAAAACGAACAAAAAAACGGGCGAAAAATTTTCGCTTCGTATGATCCCGCTCGGCGGTTATTGCGCGTTCGAGGACGAGAACGGACTTGACGCGGAGGAGAAAAACGCCGAATACGTCGATCCGGACGAGGTTTTCGACGAAACCAAGCCGCAGCAGGTTATGCCGCCGTGCGTCGATCCGCTGAATAAAACCGAAGAAAAACCGACGAAATCGTTCGTGGAAGAAGCGCCGTGGAAGCGGATAATCGTGCTTCTCGCGGGCGCGTTTTTCAACTTCGTTTCGGCGATAATCTTTTCGTTTATTTTCATTCTCGCGGTGGGCTACTACGTGCCGAAAGTAGACGTGCTTTACACCGATGACAACAGCGCCGTTTATTGTTCGGAGCTTCGGACGGGCGACGAAATAATCGCGGTGGACGGAGTACGCGTCGGGGTAATGAAATCCTACGACGAGCTTATGACCGACAAAACCGTGGGTAAAACTTACGTTTTAACGGTGATCCGCAACGGCGAAGAAATCGAAGCTACCGTGCAGATGAAACGTATTATAACTACGGTAAACGAAGAGAAACAGGAATACGACGGGCTCGGAATTCAGATCACGAGAGAGTGGCGGAAAGCGGGTCTCGGGTACGCGCTCCGTTACGCCGTGCCGTATACGGGCAAACTTTCGCTCCTTGTTTTGCAGACGTTCGGAGGGCTGATTACGGGCAGAATACCGCTCAATAATCTTTCCGGCCCCCTCGGAACGATAAAGGCGGTTGCCGAGGTCGGCATGATCGACTGGAGAAACATTCTTTACCTTCTGCCGCTTATCGCGAGCAACCTCGCTATTTTCAACGTGTTGCCCATTCCTGCGCTCGACGGCTCGAAAGTAGTATTTACGCTCATCGAGTGGATCAGAGGAAAGCCGCTCAACCGCAAGGTCGAAAACATAATTCACGCGGTCGGTATGATTTTGTTGTTCGGGTTTGTCATAGTCGTGGATATTCTGGGGTTGATAGTATGACGCGCAGAGTAAAAGTCGGAAATCTTTATATCGGCGGGGGCGAACCGATTACGGTTCAGTCGATGACGAACACGCCCACGCTCGATTACGCGCGCACGCTCGCCCAGATCGAAGCGCTCGAAAAAGCGGGGTGCGATATTGTCCGTATCGCCGTAAGCTCGGACGAAGAAGTCGGGGCTTGCCGAAAAATCATCGGAAAAACCCGCGCGCCGCTCGTTGCCGATATTCAGTTCGATTATCGTCACGCGGTCGCATGCGCGGATATAGGCTTCGACAAGATCCGCTTTAACCCCGGGTACGTCGGAGACAAAAACAAGATTGCCGAAGTGGTTGCGGCTTGCAAACGCAACGGCGTTCCCATACGTGTCGGCGTAAATTCGGGATCGGTGGAAAAACGTGTGCTCGAAAAATTTTCGGGCGCGGCGGCGCTTGCCGAAAGCGCGCTTTATCACGTTGCGATACTCGAAGAGCTCGGGTTTTACGACACCGTGATTTCGGTAAAATCTTCGTCCGTCCGCGAGACCGTGGAGGCATACGAATACCTTTCGGGTAAATGCGATTATCCGCTTCATCTCGGCGTTACGGAATCGGGATCGGCGCTTCGCGGCGCGGTAAAATCATCGATCGGAATAGGCTCGCTTTTGTTAAAGGGCATAGGCGATACGATCCGCGTTTCGCTCACGGGCGATCCGTGCGAAGAAGTCAAAGTCGCAAAGCTGATTTTAGGTTCGCTCGGGCTCAGGGATAACGGCGTGGAAATCGTATCGTGTCCGACCTGTTCGCGGTGCGAGTACGACGCGGAAAAGCTGGTGCGCACTCTCGAGAACGCGACGAGCGACCTCAAAAAACGGATAAAAATCGCCGTTATGGGTTGCGTGGTGAACGGTCCCGGGGAAGCGAAAAACGCCGACGTAGCCGTTTGCGGCGGCAAAAGCGGAAAAATCGCGCTGTACGTTCGCGGCGATTATGTAAAAACAATAGACGAAAGCGAGGCGGAGAACGCGGTACTCGCGGTTATCGACGAGCTTTGAGGAGAAAAAGGTGGACGCGCTTCTTAACGGATTCAACGAAATAACGAACGACGAGTACTCGTATCTCGTACTCGAATCGGTTGACGTGGATATTAAGACGAAAACCGTGACGGTAAACCTTATTTACCCCGAGCCGCAGGAAGCGAAAACGCGCGCCGCGGAAAAGGAAATTTCGGACGCCATTGCAAAAACGCTGAAGCTGAAATCGAATCTCGTCGTGCATCTTACGAAAAGCCATTTCGAGCCCGAGTATTTCCGCGATAAGCTCGTTTCTTTTATGAGCGCGTATCCGTCCGTTCAGCCGTTTATAAAAAAGGAAAACGTCGGTTGCGTAAAGCGCGGCGATTACGAATTCGAAGTGAGGGTGGCGGTGGACGATACGATTTACGAACAGATTACGCGTCGCAAAATAGCCGAGGACGTCAGGCGAATGCTCGCTCGCAGCTATTGCGAAAAGATCGAATTTTCGTTCTGTCCGCGAGAAAACGACAACCCCGTCGATTACATAGCCGAAGCGGAAGAAGAGTTGAAGCAGAAGGTTTACGACAGTACCGGCGGGCACGTCATCGTTCCCGAAAATCCGGTCGAATTCATAGGCAAGCGTATCGATGACAACGCGGGATATATCGCGGACGCCACACACGAAGCGGACGGCGTAGTTTATTGCGGAAAAATAAGCGATTTTACCGAGTGTACACGTAAGCCGAAAGAGGGCGAAGAAGTCGGTAGAAAGTTCTATAAATTCACGATTACCGACCCGACGGGAAGCCTTAAATGTCTGTATTTTCCCCGAAAATCCGAAAACGAAGCGCTTATCGCGCAGCTTAAAAACGACGACGGCGTTGTGGTGAAAGGCAGTCTGAAAGAAAACGTTTTCCGCGGGCAGAAGGCTTACGATATGTTTGTGAGAAGTATTTCTTACTGCACCGTTCCCGAAAAGGTCGAGCGTGAAGAACCGACTTTCAAGGCGGGCAAGGAATATAAAATCGTTTCGCCAAAGCCTTACGTAGAGCGCACGCAGACGAATATGTTCGACGTTCGCACCGAACCGCCGGCGTTCCTTCTCGGAAAGACTTTCGTGGTGTTCGACCTCGAAACGACGGGGCTCGATACCCGCGATTGTTACATAATCGAAATCGGCGCGGTGAAAGTTGTGGACGGCGCGATTACCGAAACTTTCTCGACGTACTGCAATCCGCACGAGCATATCGACGAGCGCATAACTTCGCTTACCTCGATAACCGACGCGGACGTAGAAAACGCGCCCGATCCCGAGGCGGTGCTTCCCGATTTTTACAAGTTTGCCGAAGGCGCGATTTTCGTCGGGCATAACGTAAGCTTCGATATAGGCTTTCTCAACGTTGCGGCGAGAAGGGCGGGCATGCACTTCGACAATCACAGCATGGACACGATGGACCTTGCGAGAAAGCATCTGCACGGGCTCAGAAATTACAAACTCGACACCGTACTGAAATATTTCGGTTTCGTAAACGCTCACGCGCATCGCGCCATTCACGACGCGACCGCCACCGCAAAAGCGTTTATAAAGCTCTGCGAGAACGAATAGGCGGCTTAGCGGCGGTTTTTCGGTAAAATCGACTAAAAAACTTATCAAAACAAAGCGAAAACGCTTGATAATTCCGTTCGATTGTGCTAAAATTATTATGGTAATAGTATGTAAGTTGAGAGTGAGCCTTGCGGTTCGCTCTCAACTTACGTAAGGAGGCAGTTTTGAATACCGAAAGCGTATTTCAAAAAATCAACCCCATAGTCGAGGGGCTCGGTTACGAAATCGTTGACGTCGAGTGGGCAAAGCGCGACGGCGCGGACAATCTTACCGTGTATATAGATATCCCGACGGGCGTAAGCCTCGACGATTGCGAGAAGGTTCACCGCGCGATAGACCCCGTGCTCGACGAGCTTGATCCGACCGACGGCAAGCCTTACGTTCTCAACGTTTCTTCCCCGGGACTCGACCGACCGTTCAAAAAACAACGCGATTTCGAGCGGAATTACGGCAAGGAAGTGGAAATCAAACTTTACGCGCCGCTTAAAGGAAAGAAAATTTACGAAGGAACGCTGATCGCCCGGAACGAAAACGTAGTTACGATTTCGGACGGCAAGGAAGAAATAAGCATCGAAAACAACAGAGTGGCGTATGTTCGCCCGCTCGTTAAATTTGAGTAAAAACGGAGGAGCACAACAATGAAGAGTAAGGACTTTTTCCTTGCGCTCGAGGAACTTGAAAGAGTTAAGGGTATAAAGAAATCGGTTTTTGTCGAAGCGCTCGAAACCGCTCTCGCAATCGCTTATAAAAAGCAGTCGGGGACGTCGAAGGCAATCGAAGTCAAGCTTTCGCCCGAACGCGAAACCATCAAAATTTTCGCGTATCAGACCGTGGTCGAAGAGGTCGAGGACAAGGACACCCAGATTTCGCTCGAGGACGCTCGTCTTATAGATAAAAAGTACAAGGTCGGCGACGTCGTAAGCGAGGAAATCAATCCCAAAGAAATCAACCGTATTCCCGCTCAGACCGCAAAACAGGTCATTATGCAGAAGCTCCGCGAAATCGAGAGCGAGCAGGCGATCAGCGAACTCAGTGAGAAAGAGGGCGAGCTTATCACCGTTATGGTGCGCTCGGTTGACGGAGACAACGTTCACGTCGAAATCAACAAGAACGTCGAAGCCGTGCTTATGCCGCAGGATCAAGCCCCCGGCGACAAGTATCAGGTCGGCAAACCCGTCAAGGTTTACGTAAAGAAGATCAAGGTCGGTCCGCGCGGTCCGCAGGTGCTCGTTTCGCGTACCGTCCCCGGGTTCGTAAAACGCCTCTTCGAAATCGAAGTTCCCGAAATCGCAAACGGTATCGTTTCGATCAAGGCGATCGTCCGCGAAGCCGGTTACAGAACGAAAATGGCTGTTTACAGCGAAGATCCGAACGTTGACGCGGTAGGCGCTTGCGTAGGTAACAGAGGAATGCGCGTAAACGCGATCGTTTCCGAACTCGGCGGCGAGAAAATCGACATTATTCCGTGGTGCGCGGATACGCTCGAATTCATTGCCCGCGCGCTCAGCCCCGCGAGAGTCGTTATGGTTCAGGCGAACGACGACGAACGCGTCGCACGCGTGGTCGTTATGGACGATATGCTGTCGCTTGCGATCGGTAAAGACGGGCAGAACGCGCGTCTCGCGGCTCGGCTTACCGGCTGGAAGATCGACGTCAAACCGTACTCGTTTATGCAGAATCAGGAGGAAGAGGAAGCCGAAGCTCCCGCGCCCGAGCCCGCTCCCGCGAGCGACGAGGCGGACGTTTTCGACGAGGATCTCGGCGAACTCGAATAACAATAAATGGAAAAGAAAATCCCTCAGAGAATGTGCGTCGCGTGCAGACAGATGCGCGACAAATCCGACCTGATAAGAGTCGTAAAGGCTTCGGACGGAAGCGTTTCGGCTGATCCCGTCGGCAGAAAGAACGGCAGAGGAGCTTACGTTTGCCGCAATGCCGAGTGCGTGGAAAAATGCCGTAAAAGCAAGGCTTTGTCCCGAGCTTTCGGTTGCCCGATCGACGAGAGCGTGTTCGACGAGCTTATGAGGGAATGCGAAAAATGACGAACGACAAAACCGCGGCTCTGATCGGTTTCGCCATAAGGGCGGGCAAGGTCGTGTTCGGAACGGACGCGATTCTGAGATATCGGAAGAAAATGCCGCTTATCGTCATAGACAAGTCGCTTGCGGCAAACGCGGCGGATAAAATCACGCGCTACGCCGAACGCTCGGTCGTTGCGGTGAGCGAGACGACGGAAGTCGCGTCGCTTACCCACAGAGAGGGTTGCAAGGCGATCGCGATCACGGACAGACAGATGTCCGAAGCAATTTTGAAGACAATGAACGGGAGCTATCGGCTCGTTACGGAGGTAAGGTAACTTGGCAACGGAAAATAGACACGACGAAGAGAAGGCGACTTACGCCAACATCAAAAAGGTTAATTCTCTGGCGGGATCGTCGGGGAACGACTCTTTCGACGCGCTTTCCGAGCGTCTCAAAAACGCGCAACGCAAAATAGGTTCGGCTTTGTCCGCTTTTTCGGCACGCGCCGAAGAAAAGGAACGCGCCCGCCGCGAGGAGATAGAAAACGCGCGTCGCATAGAAGCGGAGAAAAAAGCGAAACCCGCGCCGCCCGTCGAAGAGAAAGCCGAACCCGCACCCGCGCCTGATCCCGAAGTCAAGGAGCAGCCCGCGCCCGAAGTTGCGGAAAAACCCGTCGCTCCCTCCGAGCCGGTTGCCGAAACGGTAAAACCGAAAGAAGCGCCCGCCGCTCCCGCGCCCGAAAAGAAATCCGCACCGGAAACGCAGAAGAAAACGACGGAAGCACCGAAGAAAGATTCGGGACTTCGCATCAAGACCTTCGCGCCCACCGATCCGAACGCGAAGCCGAGCTTCGTTCGCGGAATGTACGTTCCGCCCGTTGCTCCCGCGCCGTCCGCTCAGCAGCGCGGACCGAGACAGCAGCGCCCGCAGAACGGAACGCGCCCGAACGGCGAACGCAAACCTGTGGGTACGGACGGTCGGCCGTCGGCTCGTCCCGCAGGAACTCGCCCCGCAGCTCCGCGACCTGCGCCGCTTCCCGTCGCGTCGAAGGATAAACGCGCTTTCGGAGCGGACAAAAAGAAAGATTTCAACAAGCCCGACGATAAAAAGACGATGAATAAGCGCACGCTTATCCGCAAGGGCTTTATTATAGACGACGCCGGCGAAGAGCGTATGGGTACGCGCAAGCTCAAGAACAAGAAAGCTAAAGCGCCCGTCGTAATCACGCCGACCAAGATCGACAAAGCGGTTATCACGACCGAAAACCTCACCGTCAAGATCCTCAGCGAAAAGATCGGCAAGACGGCGCAGGAAATCATCAAACAGCTCATGCTTCTCGGAATTATGACGAACATCAACAGCGTCGTGGATTTCCAGACCATGGAGCTTGTCGCGAACGAGCTCGGCGTCGAACTCGAGCTGAAACTCGAGCAGACCAAGGAAGAGAAGCTCGAAGCCATGCACGACGAAGCGGACAACGAAGATGATCTTGTCAAGCGCCCGCCGATCATTACGGTTATGGGGCACGTCGACCACGGTAAAACTTCGCTCCTCGACGCTATCAGAAAGACGTCCGTCGCTTCGGGAGAAGCGGGCGGAATTACCCAGCATATCGGCGCTTATTCGGTTATGTGCAAGGGCGAGAAGATTACCTTCCTCGACACTCCCGGTCACGAAGCCTTCACCGAAATGCGTGCGCGCGGTACGAACGTTACCGATATCGCGGTGCTCGTAGTCGCCGCCGACGACGGTATAATGCCGCAGACGATCGAGTCCATCAACCACGCGAAAGCCGCGAAAGTTCCGGTAATCGTTGCGGTCAACAAGATCGATAAACCCGCGGCAAACGTCGAAAAAGTCAAACAGGCGCTTACCGAATACGACCTCGTTCCCGAGGAATGGGGCGGCGATACGATCGTCGTTCCGCTCTCCGCAAAGACGGGCGAGGGAATCGATAAACTGCTTGAAATGATCTTGTTCCTCGCGGAATACAACAATTATCGCGCCAACCCGAAGCGTCAGGCTCGCGGATCGATCATCGAATCGCGCCTCGACAAGGGGAAAGGTCCGGTCGCGAACATTATCGTGCTCAACGGCACGTTGCACGTCGGCGATTACGTCGTATCCGGTCTTGCGAGCGGCAGAGTCCGCGGAATGGTGGACGACAAGGGCAGAAGCGTAAAAGAAGCTACGCCCGCAATGCCCGTTTCG
The DNA here is from genome assembly GCA_934270565.1 of uncultured Clostridia bacterium. GTDB lineage: Bacteria > Bacillota > Clostridia > Christensenellales > Pumilibacteraceae > UBA10677. The sequence goes on from CAKQPR010000015.1 coordinate 17,477, forward strand.
GTGCTCGGCTTTACCGACGTTCCGAATGCCGGCGACGGAATTTTCGTTGTGGACGACGAGAAAACCGCTAAGCAGATCGTTGCCGAGAGAACGGCGAAGATCAAGAACGAAGCGGCTCAGCAGGGTCAGAAAGTCACGCTCGACGACGTGTTCAGCAAGATCAAAGAAGGCGAGATGAAGGACCTCAACATCATCATCAAAGCCGACGTTCAGGGCTCGGTCGAAGCGCTTAAAGCTTCTATCGAAAAACTCAGCAACGACGAAGTCAAGGTCAGCGTGGTTCACGGCGGCGTGGGCGCGATCAACAAGTCCGACCTTATGCTTGCGGGCGTTTCCAACGCGATCATCATCGGTTTCAACGTCCGCCCCGACAGCGAATCCAAGGCGCTTGCCGAATCCACGGGCGTGGATATCAGACTTTACAACGTCATTTACGAGGCGATCGACGACGTGAACGCGGCTATCAAGGGTCTTGTCGCGCCGAAGTTCAAGGAGACGATCCTCGGCAGAGCGCAGATCCGCTCGGTCATCAAGATTTCGGGCGTCGGAAACATCGCGGGTTGCTACGTTCTTTCCGGAAAGCTCGCCCGCAATGCAAAGGTCCGCGTTTACCGCGACGACGTCGTTATTCACGACGGCACGGTAAGCAACCTCAAACGCTTCAAGGACGACGTCAAGGAAGTCGCGGCGGGTTACGAATGCGGACTCAGCTTGCAGGATTTCGACGCGTTCTTAGAAAACGACGAAGTGGAATCTTACGTTCTCGAACAGGAAAAGTAATATGAGTTACAGAATAGACAGATTGAACAGCGAAATGCGCAAGGTTATCGCGGACGTTATCGACAATAAGGTAAAAGATCCGCGCGTAACCGAAATGGTAAGCGTCAGCCGCGTGGAAGTCGCGAAAGACCTCAAAACGGCAAAAGTTTACCTTTCGCTGTACGGCGATAAATCGAAAATCGACGACACTTTCGCGGCGGTAGCGCGGGCGGGCGGTTTTATCCGTAAGGAGCTCAGCCTCGCGTTCCGCGATATCCGTCAGGTCCCCGAACTTCGGTTTATCAAGGACGATTCGCTCGATTACAGCGCAAAAATCGAGTCCGTTATCGAGGAGATCAAAAAGAATGACGCCGATTGACGCCATCAAAAGAGCGAACGATATTCTGATCGTATGTCATATCCGTCCCGACGGCGATTGCCTCGGGTCGGGTTTTGCATTGACGCGTATTGCCGAAAAAATGGGCAAACGCGTCGATTTCGTTTGTGATTCGCCGTTTCCTCCCGCATACTCGTTCATAAAGGATCGCGACAAGTTCAACGATATAAAATGCGAGCGTTACGACCTTGCTATTGCCGTCGATTGCGCGGACTCGGCGCGAATGGGCGCTTTTGGCGAGCTTTTCCGCAAGTGCCCCGAAACGATAAATATCGATCATCACAAAACGAACGACGGTTTCGGAAAATCGAATTTCGTTGTGCCGGACCTCAGCTCGACTTGCGAGCTTCTGTATTCGCTCATAAAGGATTACGGCGTTATCGGCGCGGACGAAGCGACCGACCTTTACCTCGGGCTTTCGACTGATACCGGCAACTTTATGCATTCCAACACTACGCCCGACACGCTTCGGACGGCTTCCGAGCTTCTCGCGCTCGGCGCGGATCTCGGGGCGATCGTAAACGGATTTTACCGCAACAATACGAAAAACAAGCTCGCGCTCGTTGCCCGCGCGGTCGGCTCGATGCGCTACTTCGACGACGATAAAGTAGTCGTTATGACGGTTACGCAGAAAGACCTTAAAGAGACGGGTTGCGTGCTTTCCGATACCGAAGGACTTATAGATTACGGTATGAGCGTGGGCTCGGTAAAAGTCGCCGTCTGTATGACGGAACAGCGCGAGCGGAGCTATAAGGTCAGCCTTCGCAGCAAAGGCGCGGACGTTTCGCTTGTTGCGGGCGCGTTCGGGGGCGGCGGGCACAAGCAGGCTTCGGGTTGCGTCGCAAACGGATATTACGAGGACGTCGTGGAAAAAATCGTGCGTCTTTCGTCGGGTAACTGATGAACGGCATAGTCAATCTTTATAAGCCTAAGGGGTGGACGAGTCGCGACGCCGTGAATAAAGTCCGCTCGTGTCTCGGAACGAAAGAGGTCGGGCATATGGGAACGCTCGATCCGCAGGGCGAGGGCGTTTTGCCCGTAGGCGTGGGCAAGGCGACGAGGCTTTTCGACGCCTTTTTAAAAAAGGATAAAGTGTACGAAGCCGATTTTACGTTCGGCTACGAAACTGATACGCTCGACGGCGAAGGAACGATTACGGAGCAGGGCGGCAGAATTCCGTCCGAAGCCGAAGTCGCGGCGGCAATTAAAAAGCTTGTCGGTGAGCAGATGCAGATCCCGCCCGCGTACAGCGCGAAGAGCGTCGGCGGAGTGAGGGCTTACGACCTCGCGCGTAAAGGCGAAAAAGTCGAACTCAAACCCGCCCGCGTGACGATTTACGACGCTTGCGTTCTCGGCGAAAAAGGCGCGACTTACCGCGTTTCCGTTCATTGTTCGGCGGGAACGTATATCCGCAGCGTTTGCCGCGATCTTGCGTATTCGCTCGGATCTTACGCGACAATGACTTCGATAAAAAGGCTTCGTTCGGGCGTGTTCCGGATCGAAAATTCGGTTACGGTGGACGAGCTCGTATCGTTGAAGGAGAAAGCGATAATTCCCGTTGCCGAAGTTTTGTCCGATTTTCCGCGCGTGGACGTGGAGGACAAATTATACGAAAGATTGAGTAACGGCGTAAAACTTTACGGAATCGAGCTTCCCGACACGCCGTTCTCGGTGTATTGCCGCGGCGAGCTTTTCGGGCTCGGCGAGGCTCGCGACGACGGGTCGCTTAAAATCAAAACTTACCTTAAGGACAACGACTGAATGGCTGAAAAATCGCAAAACGGAATATGTCTCGCGCTCGGTTTTTTCGATTGTATGCATTTGGGACACCGGGCGATCATCGCCGCCGCGAGAGAGTACGCCCGCGCTCGCGCGCTCGAAACAGTCGTGTTTACGTTTACGACGTCGCCCAAAATTTTCGGAGACGGAAAGAGCGTTTACACCTTTTCGGAGCGCAGTCGGATCTATGCGGAGTGCGGTGCGGACAGGCTGATTTCGGTCGATTTCGATCGGAAAACGCGCGATACGTCCCCCGCCGTTTTTCTCGACGGACTGTTTGAAAAGGAAAATATCAAAGCCGTTTTTTGCGGCGAAGACTATCGTTTCGGCGCGGGCGGCGCGGGCGATACGGCGCTTCTGAAAGCGTATTGCGAGAAGAAAGGCGCTACGCTCGAGGTGCTTGCCACGGTTAAGCGCGACGGCGAAAAAGTTTCGTCCACACGCGTCCGCGAACTTCTCGAAAACGGAAATATCGGAAAAGCGAACGAGCTTCTCGGCGAGCCTTACCGCATTACGTCCGAAGTCGTAGCGGGGCGGGGCGAAGGAAGAAAATTCGGCTTTCCGACCGCAAACGTCAGACTTTACGCGGACAAGATTTATCCCGCCGACGGCGTTTACGCCACCCGCGTCAAAATCGGCGACGAGTTGTACTTCGGTGCGACGAACGTCGGGAAAAAACCGACGTTCGGCGACGAATCGATTTCGATCGAAACGTTCGTGGACGAATACTCGGGCGATCTTTACGGAAAGACGATCACTTTGTTTTTTGTCGGACGGCTTCGCGCGATAGAGAAGTTTTCCTCACCCGAAGAGCTCGCGAAAAAAATAATGTCGGACGTGAAAAAAGGAGAACAACAATGCTGAGAATCGGACCTTCGGGCAACTCGCTTTCGTTTTACGCGAGCGGACGCAAACACACCTACGAGGCCGCCGAGTGGCTTGCCGCTATGGGGCTTAACGCTTACGAATATTCGTTCGGCAGAGGCGTGAAAATGAGCGACGAAACCGCGGAAAAGATCCGTTCGGAAATGGATAAGTACGGCATCGAGGTTTCTGTTCACGCGCCGTATTACACCAACTTTTCCAACCCCGATCCCGAAATGATCGACAAGTCGATTTCTTACGTCGTTCAGTCCGTCGAAGCAGTGAGAAAGCTTGGCGGCAGACGCGTTGTTTTTCATCCCGCGTCGCAGGGTAAAGCGGAACGCGAAGAGGCGGTCGCGCTCGCCCGCGACAATATCGCAAAACTCATGAGCGTGCTCGGCGAAACTTTACCGTTCGACGATTATATCGTCTGCCCAGAAACGATGGGCAAGATCAGACAGATCGGAACGGTCGAAGAAATCGTTTCGTTCTGCAAGCTCGATCCGCATCTTTATCCGTGTTACGATTTCGGACACATCAACAGCTACACGCGCGGCGGGCTGAAAACGGAGGACGATTACCGGCGCATTATCGACTACACGTTTTCCGAGCTCGGCGAAGAGAAGGCGAAGAACATACATATTCACTTTTCCAAGATTCAGTACGGCGATTCGGGCGAAATCCGTCACCTCACGTTCGACGATACGCTTTACGGCCCGGAGTACGCTCCGCTTGCGAAAATCATCGACGAATACCGTATGACGCCGTTTATCGTGTGCGAGTCGGACGGAACGATGGCAGAAGACGCATTAAAAATGAAAAAACTGCATAAAAACGTTTAACTTTTTTCGCGAAATATGTTATAATAGTTGTCAGGAGCTCACGATATGTTTCAAAACACAGATGCATATATCGTTTTAAGCCCGCAAAACCGATTTTATTTTTCGGGTTTCCGGTCGTCTTTCGGGTGTGTGATCGTCACGCCGAAAACGAGAACGCTTATCACCGACTACCGTTACGCCGCCGAAGCGAAGAGCGTTGTAAAGGACTGTTCGGTACTTGCGATAAGCGCCGCCGAATTTTACCTGACGATAAAGACGGTTTTAAGCGAGGCGAACGCGAAAAAAGTCGGTTACGAGGACGAGTACGTTACCGTGGCGGACTTTAATAAGCTCGCCGAAAAGGTTGACGGCTTCGAGTTCGTGCCCGCGTCGAAAGAAATCGCGGACTGCCGTATGATCAAATCGGATGAGGAAGTCGCGGCGATCGCGACCGCTCAGGCGGTTACTCAGCGCGCGTTTCTGAAGGTGCTTCCGCTGATTAAGGCGGGCGTTACCGAAAAGGAAATTTCGGACGAAATCGCGTATCAGATCCTTCGCCACGGCGCGGAAGAGCTCGCGTTCGAAAGCATCGTCGCTTTCGGCGTGAACACGGCTAATCCGCATCATCACCCGACGGCGAAAAAGCTCGAGAAGAACGAGCTTATCACGATCGATATCGGCGCGAAAGTCAACGGTTATTGCGGCGATATGACGCGCACGTTCTGTCTCGGAACTCCGAACGAAAAACTCGCCGAAATTCACAAAATCGTGCTCGACGCGCAGGCGTATGCGATAGAAAACCTTCGCATGGGGCTCCCCGCAAAGACCGCTCACGTTCTCGCCGCGGAGTATATCGGCGCCAACGGTTACGGCAACGAATTTCTTCATTCGCTCGGTCACGGCGTGGGGCTCGACGTTCACGAACGCCCGTATCTCAGTCCGTCGGGCGGCGATATTCTGGAAGCGAACACGGTATTCTCGGTCGAACCGGGGATTTACGTCGAAGGCTTGGGCGGCGTGAGAATAGAGGACCTCGTGGTTATCAAGCCCGAGGGCGTTATAAACCTTACTACAAGCGTCGGTAAAAACATCAATTTGTAAGAATCAATCTCAGGAGGATTTTATGGTAGCAGGAGATTTCAGAAAAGGCGTAACGATCGAAATCGACGGAAAAGTTTATATGGTTGTCGATTTCCAGCACGTTAAACCCGGTAAAGGCGCGGCTTTCGTTCGCACGAAGCTTAAAAACGTGGTAACCGGTCAGGTTCTCGAACAGACGTTCAACCCCACCGACAAGTACCCCGACGCGCGTATCGAGCGTAAGGAAATGCAGTATTCGTACAACGCCGACGGCATTTACTACTTTATGGATATGGAAACGTTCGACATGTTGCCGCTCAACTACGACATCGTTGCGGACGCTATGCAGTTTGTAAAAGAAGAAATGATGGTTACGATCCAGCTTTACAAGGGCGAAGCTTTCAGCGTAGTCGCTCCCAACTTCGTTGAGCTCGAGGTCGCCTCCACCGAACCCGGTATTCAGGGCGATACTTCTAAGGCAGGCAACAAGCCCGCTACGCTTGAGACCGGCTACAACATTCAGGTTCCGCTGTTCATCAATACCGGAGACAAAATCCGCGTAGACACCCGCACCGGAACATACATGGAGCGTGTAAAATAATCGCGATCTTAATGTCCGATCCGATAGTTTCAAGTCCCGATTCTTGCAGTCGGGGCTTTTTTTTGCGCGTTTTAAGGTGTGAAAAAATTTTGCCCGCTTATTTCGTTTGACTGTTTTTTGCCTTTGTGGTATAATAAACGGTAGCGCCGAGGCGAAAACGGCGCAAAGAGCAAAAGGGCACAAGTTTATGTTCGGATACGGTTCGCCGCAAGATTTCCTTCTTACGGTCGTAGCTATCTTAATATGTATTATCCTCCACGAGTTCGCTCACGCTTTCGTCGCGCTCAGATGCGGCGATACAACCGCGCGCGACAACGGGAGACTTACGCTCAATCCGATCGCGCATTTCGATCTGATAGGTTTTCTGATGCTCGTGTTCGCGCGGATAGGCTACGCTCGCCCCGTGCCCGTAAATCCGAACAATTTCCGCCATCGCAAACGCGGTATGGTCGCCGTGGCGCTCTCGGGAATAGTCGTAAACCTGCTGCTTGCTTTTCTTTTTATGCCGCTTTGGCTGCTTTCCGTCGGGTGGAGGGATTCGAACGCAGGCTATTACCTGTTCAGGTTCTTGTATATTTTTATCGCGCTCAACGTAAACCTTGCGTTGTTCAATATTTTGCCGATTTGCCCGCTCGACGGTTTCGAAGTCGTGGAAACGCTCGCCGCGCCGACAAGCAAAATAGTCAAGTTTATGCGGAATTACGGTCGGTATGTACTTATAATTCTTGTCGGAATTTCCGTGATAGTGGAAAATACGGGTCTGCCGTTCTGGCTCGATCCGCTCGGTATGTACCTCGGTTACGTGGGCGGGTGGATAAAACAGGTTTTTGCGGCGTTCTGGCGCTTGTTCATAAGGTGACGTATGGAAGAAGAAATAATAAATTCGATCGCGGGTGAAGAAACGCCCGACGTCGCCGTGACGGAAAACGCGGAGGATCCCGAAACCGATCGGTCGGCTAAAAAAGACGCGGTTCGCGACGCCGAAATTCAGAAATACATAGATTCGCTGGAAGGCAAAGAGCTTTACGATCCCGACAGTTACGAGGTTCACCTCGAAAACTTCGACGGACCGCTCGACCTTCTGTGGTTTCTCGTTCGTCGCTCGAAAATCAACATAAACGATATTTTCCTGTCCGAAATCACCGAACAGTACCTCGCCACGATGTCTCAGGTGGACAACCTCGACCTCGAACGCGCTTCGGAATTCATCGAAGTTGCGGCTTGCCTTATCGAAATCAAATCGCGCGAAATTCTGCCGCGCCCGCCGGTTGACGAAGACCCCGAAGACGATCCGAAAGCCGCGCTTATCCGCAGAATGGAAGAGTACAGGCTTCTGAAAGAGGCGAGCGTGAAGATCAAGCCATTGGAGACGACCGGACTTCATTACCGCGACCCCGACCCGTCGGTAGGTAAACCGAGATTTATTCTCGGCGATATGACGATGGACGGACTTCTGGACGCGCTGAAGAAAATGTTCGTTAAACTCGATTTCAAGGCGAAGAGCAATCAGGAACGCGCGCTCGTAATGGATCGCTTTACCGTCGCCGACAAGATGGCTCAGATCCGCGAATTATACGAGGACGCGGACACTATCAAGTTTACAGATCTGTTCGAGGACGATTACTCGAAAATCGAGATAATCACGACCTTTCAGGCGATGCTCGAACTTATGAAAGGGCAGTATTTCCGCGCCGAACAGCACGAAGTTTTCGGCGAAATATTACTTCACAGAATTCACGAGGTTAATAATTATGATTGACGTTTCTATGCTAGACGAGTTCCTCGAATCCATACTTTTTGTTTCGGGGAACGGACTTAAAGTGGAAGAGCTTGCAGGTATTCTCGAAATAAAAAAAGCGGATATAAACGCCGCTGTCGCGCGCCTTAAAGAGAAATATGGCGGGAAAAGCGGCATACACCTTATAAGTTACAACGGAAAAATTCAGTTCGCCTCGAACCCCGAATATTCGGACGTGGTGGCTGCCGTGCTCAACCCGATCCGTGAGCGCGACCTCTCGAACGCGGCGCTCGAAACGATCGCGATTATCGCGTACCGTCAGCCCGTAACCCGCCTCGACATCGAGCAGATCCGCGGCGTGAGCAGCGAATACTGCGTTCAGCTGCTTCTGAAAAACAACCTTATCGAGGTTGTCGGGCGCAAGGAATCCCCCGGGAAACCGCTTCTTTTCGGTACGACCGACGAGTTCCTGAAACGTTTTCAGCTCGAAGACATTTCGCAGCTTCCCGATTACGAAACGCTTCTCGAATCGATCAGAGTGCTCGGCGGCGAGGGCGAAGAAAAACGCAGCATTTACAACGAATACGAAATTCCCGACGAGGAAGCCGCCGAACCCGAGCTTCCCGCGGAAGAGGAAGTGCCCGACTTTCTCGCGGACGAAAAGAACCTCGAAAAGGTCGGCTGAAATTAAAACCCGAATAAAACAACTCTCCCGTAAGATACTAAAAATATGCTTACGGGAGTTTGTGTTTTTATATTGATTATGTACGCGATATCGCTTCCGATCCGACCCGAAATCGCTGTTTCTGCCGACCTTCTGCAAAACGACGGAAGCGTTACGGTTTCGCTTGCCGGCATAAAGCTGACATCGCTGAAAGTTTGGTTTTGCAGGGAGTGCGGTTGTGGCGCGGTGCGGATAAAGGGGAAGATCATAAACGCCGAACTGCATTTAAGCAACGACAAGGAAGACAAAAAATCGGTGCGTTATGCGGTTGACGTCAAATATTTTCCGATAATCGACGTGCCGCGGTTATCGGTGCGGACGCGGACGGGAAAACGCGACGACGCGTTATCGACGTGCATGCTTACTTCCGCAGTGCGGGGCGCGATAGGCTCGGCGCTGAACGCGCTCGTTCGGGCGCAGGGAACGGAAGCCGCGCTGGACTGTGCGGGGACTTTCGGTTCGGACGCGCTCTATTTTGCCGCCGACGGAATAATTGCGGTTTCGGTTGCGGATATTATATACGAATCGATTGCGTTCGTTGCGGCGAAGATCAGAGCCGCGCGCAAAACGCAACTGAAAAGGAAGGAGGCGAAGGTATGATTATAGACCACGAACAGCATCCGATCGAGCGGATTATGGACAACGCGTTCGTTAAAATGCGCGGGCTTGTGAGCGCGGACACCGTTATCGGCAACGCCGTAACGACAGCCGACGGAGTGACGATTATCCCCGTAAGCCGCGTTACGATGGGGTTTCTGACGGGCGGCGGCGAGTACGCGCAAGGAGCGGGTTTCTCGGAACGCGAGTATCCGTTTGCGGGTGGAAGCGGCGCGGGCGTTTCGGTCGCACCTGTCGGTTTTTTAGTGAACGACGGCAAGTCCGTCAAGCTTGTCGGCGTCGAGAACAAGGGGCTTTACGACAAGCTCATAAACCTTATCCCCGACGTTATCGGCGCGTTCAACTGCGGAAAAAATGAGTAGAAAAAGTCTTTTAAAAACTCTGTTTTTCGCCGTTTTGCTGCCGATTTGTCTGATTTTTGCGGTGTTTTGTCGAAGAGAGATTGCCGCGGCGGATTCGGCTTCGAGCGCGGCGGCAATGATCACGATCGAGGCGGGATCGGGCAGAGTTCTGTACGAAAAGAACGCCGATGTTCGCCGTCCTATGGCGAGCACGACCAAGATCGCGACTGCGATTACGGTTATAGACAACGTTTCCGATCTCGACACAACGGTAGTCGTGCCCGATTGCGCGGTGGGCGTCGAAGGTTCGTCGATATATCTTCAAAAAGGAGAAACGGCAACCGTCCGCGATCTTCTTTACGGGCTGATGCTGCAGTCGGGTAACGATTGCGCCGTCGCTCTGGCGGTGACGACTGCGGGGAATGTGGAAAAATTCGCCGCTCTTATGAACGAAACGGCTCGCACGTGCGGAGCGGAAAACACGAATTTCGTTACGCCGCACGGACTTCACGACGATAACCACTATACGACCGCGCGCGACCTTGCGACGATTTCCGCATACGCGATGAAAAATCCCGTTTTTCGCGAAATCGTATCGACGAAGCGCCACGTTATGCCGTGGGCGGGGCACGATTACGACCGCGTTATTTTAAATAAGAATAAGATTTTATCCACCTTCGACGGCGGCGACGGAATAAAAACCGGTTATACGAAAAAGGCTGGCAGATGCCTCGTTTCGTCCGCCACCCGAAACGGTATGACGGTGATTTCCGTCGTGCTTAATTGCGGACCTATGTTCGAGGAGTGCAGAACGCTCATGGAGCGCGCCTTCGACGAGTATTCGCTCGTGGACGTAAGCGCGATCGCTCCTAATGTGGAGTGTGCGACGGTCGATTCTCCGTCCTCAACGGTCGTGCTCCGACCGAACGAAAAAACGCTTTACCCGATGACCGAGACCGAGCGGAATTCGCTCGAGTTTGGCACGAAAAACGTGTTTGCGGTGCGCGGCGGCACGAAAAAAGGGTACGAAAACGGAAAAATTTGCGTAACCCTTGAAAAACGGTTGCTTTTTGAGCTGAAATTGTTTACCATAGAAGACGTCGGGACTTTGCCGGTGAGCGATATACTTTACAGGATCGCGGGCGAGTGGAACGGCTAATAAAATAAGGTAAGCGCAACTAATGAGAATCAACAAATTTCTGGCGGAATGCGGGCTTGCGAGCAGGCGGAATTGCGAAGCGCTCGTAACGCAGGGCAGGGTAAAGGTAAACGGCAAGAAGATAACTAATCTTGCGACGGACGTGGATGAAGAAATCGACCTCGTGAGCGTGGACGATAAGCCAGTAAAGCCGATCGGCAAGCACCTGTATATTCTGCTCAACAAGCCGAAGGGCTACGTTTGCACCACTTCCGACGAACACGGCAGAAAAACCGTAATGGACTTTTTCGAGGGTAAGTACGACGGCAAGAGACTTTTTCCCGTCGGCAGGCTCGATTACGATACCGAGGGCATGCTTCTGATGACCACGGACGGCGATTTAAGCAACCGTCTCATGCACCCGCGCAACGAAATAACCAAGACTTACGTTGCGAAGATCGAGGGCGAAATCAGCGAAGCCGACCTTAACAAACTCCGCGACGGCGTTATGCTCGACGGCGTGAAAACCAAGAAATGCAAGGTGAAACTACTCGGTTACGACGGAAAGATTTCGCGCATAGAAGTAGTGATTTCGGAAGGCAGAAACCGTCAGGTGAGAAGAATGTTCGAGAGCATAAACCGCGACGTGATTTTCCTTAAACGCGTGGCTATCGGCGAAATCAAGCTCGGCGGACTCTATCGCGGCAATTTCCGCGAACTCAAACCGAGCGAAATAGAGTACCTTAAAAAGGTCTGAAAACCGAATATTCGGACAAACCCGCGAGCTTTGTTTGTTTAAACGCCCGCGGGTTTTAAATTTAATTTTTTTTGATTGCGTTTTTCGTCGAAATTCGCTTGTCTTTTATAGACAAAAAGGTTATAATGTTATAGTGGAAATTTTGGGATAAAATTTTCGCAAAACTTATGGAGGCTAATTTATGAAGAGTGTCAAGGAACTTAACAAAGTTGCCGACGCCGCAACCAAATCGGTGCGTAAAGTCATCGACGCGGTAGTAGACGAGCAGTCGTTTATCGAATCCGACCGCTTTGTCCGCTCCGAAACCGAGCTCGGTTCGGCAATAGGCGAGGGCGTCGTATCGGGTCTTGCGACCGTGCTCGATCAGAACGTCGCGCTGTTCGCGGTGAACGGCGACGTGCTTAAAGGCAGTATCGGCAAGGCAAATTCGGCTAAAATCGTCAAATGCGTTCGTAACGCCGTCAAATCGTCTATGCCGCTTATCGGGATCGTCGATACCATGGGCGCGAGATTTGCGGAGGGGCTCGAAGCGCTCGAGGGCTATGCGGATATTCTTCATTCGTTCTCGGAGGCGGCGGGCGAAACGCTTACCGTTCTCGTCGTAAAGGGCAGCAACTTCGGTTCGCTTTCTTATCTTACCGGAATCGCCGACTTTACGATCTTATACGACAAATCGGTTACGGCAACCTCGTCGCCGCTTATTCTTGCGGCAAAAGCGGGTAAGGAAACCGCAAAAATCGGTACCGCCGCCGCTTTGTCGGAAGCGGGGCTCGCTTCGCTTACGGTCAAAACCGACGAAGAGCTCGGTTCTGCGATCCGCAAAATTCTTACCGCAGTCGGCGAGGACGTGATTGCTTCGGACGACGACGGAAACCGCACTTGCCCCGATCTTACGGCTAAGTCCAAAATGCGCGATATCGTTTCGTCGGTTATCGACAAGGATTCGCTGTTCGAAGTTAAAAAGGATTACGGAAAAGAGGCGATTACCGGTTTTGCACGTCTTAACGGCATTTCGGTGGGCGTTGTCGCTACCGACGCGAAAGTCGCGGGCGGTAAGCTCACTCACGACGGTATCCGCAAAATCACTTCGCTTTTGTATCTTTGCGACGATTTCGGACTTCCCGTCGTGACTTTTGCAGACTGCACCGGCGTTGCCGATTGCGCGAAGTGCCAGCCCGATCTTATGACGGCTACCGCGCGCCTTCTCGGCGAGCTTGGCTCGATCGGAACCGCCAAGATTTCGGTTATCTGCGGAAAAGCGACCGGACTCGGCTATATCGCGTTCGCGTCCAAGAAATATTACGATTACACGATCGCGTGGGATAAAGCGACTATCGGCATGATGGACGATCTTGCGTCTGCCGAACTCGTTTACGCCGACCGCATCGCAAAAGCTCCCGATCGCGACAAAGCGGCTAAGAAGCTCGCCAAAGAATACGGCGAAGAAAACACTTCCGCAGTCGTCGTTGCGCAGGGCGGATACATCGACAACGTTATTTCGCCCGAACTTACCCGTCCGTATCTTGTCGGCGCGGTTCAGGCATTCATCAACAAGAGGTGAAAAATATGTTGTTTGCAGTTAAAAACGCGGATATAAGCGCGCTCGACAGTCTGCTCGTGTTCTTTGTGGGAATGCTGATGGTGTTCCTCGCGCTCGCGATCATCATTTTCGTCGTTCTCGCTTACGTCGGAGTGTTCAAGCTCGCCGACCGCAAAAAAGCGAAACCCGCGCCCGAACCCGAAATCGCTTCGGAAACGGAAATTCCGGCAACGGACGACGCCGAAGTCGTCGCGGCAATTATGGCTGCGGTTACGGCGGTAATGGCAAGCGAATCGAAGAGCGGAGAAGTCGCTCCGTTCAGAGTAAAAAGCATCGTAAGAAAATAACGTTTGATTTTTTAAGGAGATATTATTATGCGTAAGTTCAACGTAAACGTAAACGGAAACGTCTACTCGGTAGAAGTAGAGGAAATCACCGACGGAGCGGTTGCTGCTCCCGTCGTTCAGCCCGCTCCCGTAGCGGCTGCTCCCGCTCCCGCGGCTAAACCCGTAGTTACCGGCGGCACGGCTGTCAATTCGCCCATGCCCGGCACCGTGCTCAAACTTGCGGTCGCGGACGGCGCTACCGTTAAAAAAGGCGAAAAAATCCTCGTTCTCGAAGCTATGAAAATGGAGAACGACATCAACGCTTCCGCAGACGGCGTCGTTACCTTTATGGTAAAAACCGGCGAAACCGTCGAGACCGGCGCAAAGCTTGCCGTCATTAAATAGGGGGCTTAGATGGACTTCATCGAAACAATGGTGAACCTGTGGCAAAGCACGGGTATTGCCCATTCGATAGCTCACAATGAGTGGCAGAATTACGTTATGATCTTAGTATCGTTCGTTCTGTTTTATCTCGCTATCGTCAAGCAATTCGAGCCGCTTTTGCTTCTTCCGATCTCGTTCGGTATGTTTATCATCAATATCCCGGGCGCGAAGGACGTACTCTTCGGTACGGGACACGGGGCAACCGCGGAAGATTTAGCCAGAATAGCTGCAAGCGGTGGAGAACCGACTTACGGGCTTTTCCATTACCTCGAATTCGGCGTATCCAAGGTAATTTACCCGCCGCTTATATTCTTAGGTATAGGCGCGATGACCGACTTCGGTCCGCTTATCGCCAACCCGAAAAGCCTTCTTATAGGCGCGGGCGCTCAGCTCGGCGTGTTTATCGCTTTTGTCGGCGCGATCCTTCTCGGATTCGACGGATGTTCCGCGGCGGCTATCGGTATTATCGGCGGCGCGGACGGTCCTACGGCTATCTACGTTACTCAGAAACTCGCTCCGCATCTTCTGTCGGCTATCGCGATAGCGGCTTATTCTTATATGGCGCTTATCCCGATTATTCAGCCGCCTATCATGAAGCTTCTCACGACGAAGAAAGAGCGTCTTATCAGAATGGAGCAGCTTCGCCCCGTATCCAAACGCGAGAAGATTATTTTCCCGATCGCGGTTACGCTTATCGCGGGCTTGCTTCTTCCGGACTCGCTCCCGCTTCTCGGTATGCTTATGCTCGGCAACCTCTTCAAGGAGAGCCTTGTAACCGAGCGTCTCGCAAAAACCGCAAGCAACGAGCTTTGCAATATCATTACGATTCTGCTCGGCACGATCGTCGGAACGAAAGCAATCGGTACGACGTTCCTTACGTTCGATACGCTTAAAATAGTCGTGCTCGGACTGTGCGCGTTCTGCTTCGGTACGGTCGGCGGACTTGTCACCGCAAAGATCCTTAACGTGATCAGCGGAGGCAAGATCAACCCGCTTATCGGCAGCGCGGGCGTTTCCGCTGTGCCTATGGCGGCGCGCGTATCGCAAAAAGTAGGGCAGGAATACGACCCCAACAACTATTTGCTTATGCACGCTATGGGTCCGAACGTCGCGGGCGTTATCGGTTCTGCCGTCGCCGCGGGCGTATTCATTTCGATTTTCGCTTAAAGATTTTCAGGAGATATTATTATGGTTAAAATAATGGAAACTATCCTCCGTGACGCTCATCAGTCGCAAGCGGCTACCCGTATGCGCCTCGACGAAATGCTTCCCGTTGCGGACAAACTCGATAAAGCAGGTTTTTATGCGCTCGAAGCGTGGGGCGGCGCTACTTTCGACAGCTGCCTTCGTTACCTCAACGAGGATCCGTGGGAGAGACTTCGCGCCCTTCGCAAAGCGCTTCCCAACTCGAAACTTCAGATGCTCCTTCGCGGACAGAATCTTCTCGGTTACAAGCATTACGCCGACGACGTCGTGGATCTTTTCGTAAAGAAGTCCATCGACAACGGTATCGACATTATCCGTATTTTCGACGCGCTCAACGATCCGCGCAACATCAAGACCGCGCTCGACGCAACGAAGAAATACGGCGGCACGGCGGAAGTCGCGTTCAGCTACACGACCGGTCCCGTATATACGATCGATTATTTCGTAGACCTCGCGCTTACTTTCGAAAAGATGGGCGCGGACATAATCTGCATCAAGGATATGGCAAACCTTCTGTTGCCGTATACCGCTTACGAGCTCGTAAGCAAGCTTAAAGAAAAGCTTAAACCCGAAACGCTCGTTCATCTTCATACGCACAACACCGCAGGTACGGGCGATATGGTAAACCTCAAAGCGATCGAAGCGGGCTGCGACATCGTGGATACCGCGCTTTCGCCGCTCGGCAACGGAACTTCTCAGCCTGCGACCGAGCCGCTCGTAGCTACGCTTAAGGGAACGAAGTATGATACGGGTATCGAGCTTTCCGACCTCAACGAGCTCACCAAGCATTTCAACAAGGTTGCCGCTCGTCTCAGCGAGGACGGCTTCCTCAGCCCGAAGGTTCTGAAAGTAGACGTGAACGCGCTTATTTATCAGGTCCCCGGCGGAATGCTTTCCAACCTTATTTCGCAGCTTAAACAGGCAGGCGCTTCGGACAAACTTCTCGATGTTCTCGAAGAAGTTCCGAGAGTGCGCGCCGACCTCGGCTATCCGCCGCTCGTTACCCCCTCCAGCCAGATCGTCGGAACGCAAGCCGTTCTCAACGTGCTTCAGGGCGAGCGCTACAAGATGGTGACGAAAGAGACGAAAGGCGTGCTCCTCGGCGAATACGGTAAGCTTCCCGTCGAGCCGAACGCGGATATCGTCAAGAAAATTATCGGCAACGAAGAGCGTATCACCTGCCGTCCCGCAGATCTTATCGATCCCGAGCTCGACAATTACCGCAAGGAAATCGCGGAGTTCGCCGAGAGCGATGAGGACGTTCTTACCTACGCGCTGTTCCCGCAGCTCGCCGTTCCGTTCTTCAAGCGCCGTCAGGCGGCTAAGTACGGAGTAGACAAGACGATTTTCGATAAAGACAGTCAGGTTCACCCCGTTTAATCGGAAAAATAAAACCGTCGCGCGGTTTTGTCGCGGCGGTTTTTGTAAAAACTAATGCTTCTCGGGTAAAAAATATGAAAATTACGGTGGTCGGCGCGGGCGCGGGCGGTCTTATGGCGGCGGCGCAAGCGGCGCGGGCGGGCGCGGAAGTTACGCTTATCGAGCGCAACGAAAAGTCCGGAAAAAAACTCTATATCACGGGCAAGGGCAGGTGCAACGTCACCAACCTTTGTTCGCCGCGCGAATTTTTGGAAAACGTGGTTTCCAACCCGAAATTTTTATACGGCGCGATCTATTCGTTTCCGCCCGAAAGCACCGTCGCTTACCTCGAGGAAAACGGAACGAAAGTAAAGGTCGAGCGCGGCAATCGCGTTTTTCCGCAGTCCGACAAATCGAGCGACGTTATCCGCGCGCTCGTTCGGGGCGCCGAAAAAGCGGGCGTTAAATTTGTCCGCGACAACGTAATTTCGATCATAAAAAACGATAACGTATTCGTAATTTCGGGAGAAAACGCCGTTTACGAAACCGATCGCGTCGTGCTTGCATGCGGCGGCGTGAGTTATCCGTCGACGGGCAGCAACGGCGACGGATTCAAGCTTGCGGAAGCGTTAGGGCATACCGTAACGCCGCTTCGTCCCGCGCTCGTACCGATTATTCTGAGCGACGACGTAAGCGGACTTAAAGGACTATCGCTTAAAAACGTTACCGCTTCGGTCGGCAAGTATTCGCTGTTCGGCGAAATGCTTTTCACCGATACGGGTGTGAGCGGTCCGATCATTCTGTCTCTGAGCAGTCGAATAAATTCGGGTAACGTAAAAGGGCAGAAGCTCGTTATAGATCTGAAACCCGCGCTCGACGACGAAAAACTCGATAAACGGATCTTGTCCGATTTCTCGAAAGCGAAAAACAAGCAGTTCAAGAACTCGCTCGGCGAGCTTTTGCCGCAGAGTATGATACCGTTCGTGGTCGCGCGCAGCGGAATAAATCCGGATAAACCGATAAATTCGATTTCGCGAGAAGAGAGAGAACGGCTCGTCGGAACGCTGAAACGCCTCGAATTCACGATTTCAAGGCTTGCGCCTATCGAACAGGGCATAGTTACCGCGGGCGGCATTGACGTAAAAGAAATCGATCCGAAAACGATGCAAAGCAAAATCGTCGGCGGGTTGTATTTTGCGGGCGAAATGATCGATGTCGACGCGCTTACGGGCGGCTTCAATATTCAGATCGCGCTATCTACCGGTTACGCGGCGGGAAAAGCCGCGGGCAAAGAATAAAACACAGGCGATTTTCGCCGGAACAGGAGTAAAAAATGAACATAGCGATCGACGGACCCGCAGGCGCGGGCAAAAGCACGATAGCCAAAATTCTCGCCGCACGGCTGGGTATTTTATATCTCGATACGGGAGCGATGTATCGCGCCGTCGGGTATAAAGCGATAAAGTCGGGTGTAAGCGTATCCGACCTTGCGGCGGTGGAAAATATGCTTAAAAACACGACCGTGGACGTAAAAGTCGAGGACGGCGTTCAGCACGTTTACCTCGACGGGGAGGACGTAAGCGGAGTTATACGCACCCCCGAGGTTTCCAGAGCTGCGAGCGACATTTCGGCGCTCCCGCCCGTTCGTCACGCAATGGTCGATCTTCAGCGCATTATCGCGGCGAAGCAGGATACCGTGCTTGACGGCAGAGACGTGGGAACGTTTGTTTTGCCGAATGCCGAGCACAAATTCTTTCTGACGGCGAGCGTGGAAGAACGCGCGAAACGCCGTTATAAGGAGCTCGTCGGAAGAGGCGAGAATTGCGATTTCGAGAAGATAAAAAAAGATATCGAAACCCGCGACTACAACGATTCTCACCGAACGCTCGCGCCGCTAAAAAAAGCGGACGATGCCGTAGAGGTCGATACGACCTTTATGACGATCGAAGAAGTTGCCGACAAGCTCGCAACGCTTATCTCGAACAAATGAAGATAATCAAGGCGAAAAACGGCGGGTTCTGTTTCGGCGTGAAAAGCGCGGTTGACGCCGTTAAGAAAAACGCTGGCGAACACACCTATACGCTCGGCGACGTGATCCATAACGAGCGCGTCGTATCGGAGCTTAAAGCGCTCGGCGTGAAGTCGGTGAATTCGGTGGACGAAATCGACGACGAGAACGCAACGGTCGTAATTCGGTCGCACGGCGCGCCGCCCGAGGTTTACGAGGAAATCGAAAAACGCGGATACGGGCTTATCGACGCAACTTGTCCGTTCGTCAAAAAAATTCACAAGCTCGTTCGCGAACATTACGAGAAGGGTTACAGGATCGTCATAATCGGCGATCCGAATCATCCCGAGGTAAAAGGAATCGCGGGGTGGTGCGGCGGCGAAGCGGTCGTTGCGGACGAAAATTTCGATTTCGACGCGCTCGACGGCGACCGAAAAACGTGTTTTGTAGAGCAAACAACCTTTTCGACCGAAAAATATTCGCAAATTCTAAAAAAAATTCGCAAAGACCGTTTCAAAACAGTTGAAATATTTGATACAATTTGTTATACTACTGTTAGCCGTCAGAACGAGGCGAGAAAAATGTCGGAAATCTGCGACAAAATCATCGTCGTCGGAAGTCCGAGCAGCTCGAACACGCGCAAGCTTATAGAGCTTGCCGGCGGCGGAAAAGCCGAGGCTTACGGAGTGAGCGGGGCGGCTGAACTTAATTCGTTAAATTTTTGCGCCGACGATACGGTAGGAGTAATCGGTGGCGCGTCGGCTCCCGAGGAGCTGATTATGGAGGTTATAAAGTACATGAGTGAAAAGTTTACCAACGCAGTGAACGAGGAATTCCTTAAGGGCGTCGAAGATTCTTTCGTCAGCTACAAGGAAGGCAGACGCGTAACCGGTAAGGTTATTTCCGCGGACGAGGACGGCATCAAAGTCGAAATCGGCGGAAAGAACGACGGATTTGTTCCCGCCGCAGACGTCAATATGGACGGGTCGTACAACCGCGACGATTTCAAAGCGGGCGACGAAATCGAAGTCCGTATCGGCAAAAAGGACGCAAACACCGGTTGCATTCTTCTTTCCAAAAAGGCAGTGGACGAAATCCGCGAAGCCGATAAGGTTATCGACACTATAAGAAACGGCGAGTACTTCGAAATCAAGATCGATAAGAACGTCGAAAAGGGTCTCACCGCTCGTCTCGGAACTTATAATATCTTCATTCCCGCGTCGCAGGTAGAAGAGAGATTTGTTCGCGACCTCGCTAAGTACGTCGGCAAAAAGCTTGTCGTTACCGCGCTCGAGATCGACGACGCAAAACATAAGATCGTTGCAAGCCACCGCAAAGTCGCAGAGGCGGAGCGCAAGGCTAAGGAAGATATTTTCTGGGCGAACGTCGTTCCGAATATGATCGTCAGCGGCGTAGTTAAACGCACCACCGCTTTCGGTGCGTTCGTAAGCGTTGACGGCTTCGACTGCCTCGCTCATATTGTGGACCTTTCGTGGACGCATATCAAAAACGTCGAGGAAGTCCTTACCGTCGGTCAGTCTTACGAATTCGTCGTTCTTTCCGCCGATCGCGAGAAGAACAGAGTTTCGCTCGGCTATAAGCAGCTTCAGCCGCATCCGTTCGT
>CAKQPR010000016.1 GCA_934270565.1 uncultured Clostridia bacterium
GCGGTGAGCCACCGCGGGCAATTATTAGTTTGCAATGTCCTTCCCGCTCCGGTAGGGCGGGGCGCCCTCGCCCCGCCGACAGGGAGCCCCTGCAGGCAAGTCGGCGATGCCCGCACTTACTTTTGGTTGAGTATGATAGAGGCGTTCCTCGTCCGGCGGTGAGCCACCGCGGGCAATTATTAGTTTGCAATGTCCTTCCCGCTCCGGTAGGGCGGGGCGCCCTCGCCCCGCCTCTCAACCTTGCGTTACACTCTCGCATTACGATAGGATAATCGCGCACAAACAAACGAACATTATAAACCCAAACGGACACGGTGTCATTTCGAGCGTAGCCGAGAAATCCCCCGCATCGGAAACGAAACCGCTCGTACACTACTGCCCCCAAAATCACTCCCCCGCAGCGGCTCACCGCCGAACTCGTCATAATTCGTGCCGATCCCCTCAAAAACAACCGGATTCGCGCGCCGAAACGCCGTATAATAAAAGAATGAAAAAATGCCTTCTCATTCTCTTAACGATCACAATCGCGGTGTTTTCTCCCGTAAGCGCGCCCGCCTCTGCCGAAGCCGCGCCGTGTTACGCGCTGATCGGCGACAACGCAACGTTTTACATGCGGTCGGACACGGACTTTAAGCCGCTTTTCGTTCTCCCGCAAGGGTATTTCGTGCGCCTGACGGGCGAAGAAAACGGCGATTATCTCGCGGCGAACTACCTCGACCTCAACGGCTACGTTCTCGCTTCGGGCGTCGAAAAAGTCGATTACGTTCCGCGCTACAAGTATAACGAAACGAATTCGCTGACGATCGTGGGCGACGGGCACGCGGTAAATCTGCGTTCCGCGCCCGACCACACGACCAAAAACGTTCTGACCGAAATCCCCGACGAAACCGTCGCGTACTTTTACGGAACGCAGGCGGGTACGAGCCAGATCCCCGCGATCGGCGAGCAATGGTACTATGTGCGAAGCGGCTCGGGCTCGGAAACCGTGCGCGGATACGTTTACTCGCTGTACGCCGACGCGAAACCCGTTATGGCGAACGTGATCGAGCGCGAACCGGCCGCCCCGACCGAGCCCGCCGTCGAAGAAACCGAACAGCCGTCGGATTATACGATGCGCGACGAAATCATTATCGTCGTTTCGCTCTGTATTCCCGCGATCGTGGTAATGTACCTGCTCTTCTGCGCCCCTCGCTCCCGCCGCTAAATCGCTATCGCTATGAGCGCGGAGCCCGCGCGGGCAAGTGGGCAATGACGACGAGCCGCCGTGGGCAAGTTGGCGTTGACAGGAAGCCCCTGCAGGCAAGTCGGCGTTGACAGGAAGCCCCTGCAGGCAAGTCGGCGATGCCTGTACTTACAAAAATAACATTATAAAACAAAGCGAAACGGTACTTTGTTTCGTCATCCTGAGCGGAGCGCGAAGCGCGTAGTCGTAAGGATCTCGCGGGAGCGAACACGATCCCCTCGGAACGGTACACCCCAAACACTCGCCCGTGGTGGCTCACCGCCGAGCGGGAGCGAACACGAACGTAGCTGAACGGTACTTTTATTTTCTTCCGTTACTGTACGTTATACGGCGGTCCGAGGGCGAACCGCCCTACCGTCGGCTTCGCCGACCAAATACGGTCGAAAATGTAATAACAGTATCGTTATCGGGTGACTTCCGCGGGGGATTTCTCCGCTTCGCTAACGCTTCGGTCGAAATGACGTTAAATAGCGGCAAATATAACTTTTGTTAATGCGCGGTATGGGCATTCCTCGTCCGCCCAAGGGTATACCGTTTGAGTACAACGATACTTTGGCGGGCGTAACTCCGTTTCGGTAGGGCGGGGCGCCCTCGCCCCGCCGCTCAACCTTGCGTTACGCTCTCGCATTACGATGGACCATCCGCCGCGAGGCGGTCTTTACTTTGCCTCCCTTGTGTAAAGGGCGCGACGCGGCGGTGCGAAGCACCGTAAAAACAGTCCTCAGGCGACTGTTTTTAGCCAAAGCGGCGAAGCAACTATGTTGCGAGCCGGGGGTAGGTGCGAGTGTGAGCGTTAGCGAGACGAAAAACGGTAGGATTGTTAAAACTCAACTGTAATTCGTACAGCGACTTTACAATCCCCCACCCACCTGCGGTGGGAGCCCCCTTCCGCGCAATGTGGGCCTTATTTCGTCCGATTCGCGGATAATATTAAACAATACTAAACGGTTCACTCCCCCAGATCGCTCGCCGCCTCGTCCACGCCCTACACGCTTCGCAGCTTGCCCGCAAGTTGCGCCTGAACCGTCTTTATAAACCTCATAGCGCCGTAATCGTTATCCATTCTTCTTTCGTCGTAACCGCAATCGTCAAGCTCTTTAATCGCCGCGTCGATCGCCTTCATAATTCTTCGATAAACGGCGTACTGATTTCTCCCGCTGTCGGCCGCAATCTCCTTCGCGCTTTTACCGCAAGCATAATTTTCGAGGTCGCGCGCCGCCTCTAAGCCGATTTGTCCGACGATGACGTCGTACATAATCCTGATATTCACAAGTCGCGACTTATATCCGCTCAGATAAATAATTTTAGCGCATTGCTCGAGCGTGTTCCCGAACGGCGAAAGCGCAACTCTCTCTATCCTTTTGTCTATTGTTTCTATTCTCCTGCCTATTTTCGGCACAATCCTGAAAATCGTTAAAATCCACTTCTTCATATTTGTCTCCTTCAGCCACGGTCGCCAGCCCGAACGCCATTTTCGCCTATAATATATCGCCGAAAACGTGACAACAGTATGACATATATAAGCTTTTGTGACATTGTATTTCCAAAATTTTCCGTGGTAAAAATTTAACTTCGTCCTCAAAAAAAACGGTCGTTATCATTACGTTCCCCACCCCACGCAAAAACCGACCCCCTTGCGGGGATCGGTCTTTAGTCGTTATTCGTTGTCTTGCGATTTACAACACTGCGTTTCTCTCGTTACAGCGGCAGATCCTTCTTGCAGAATTTCACCGCGCCGGCGGCATATCCGGCGATACCGAGCGCAAACAGAATTGCGAATTTCCAGATAAACGCGGTAGTGCCTTCGAGGATAGACACGACGTCGAACAGCGAAATAATGGTAACGTAGTTGAAATAATTGAGCGAATCGAGGCGAACGACCTGCGGAATAACCTGACTGCCGAACAGTCCGAGCATTGCCGCGACGAGCGCGAAGATACTGAGACCGCCGCCGATAGCCATAGCGCGTTTGGAGCGGTCGAACGTACACGACGTGAAATAGCACAGTCCGGACAGCGCGAACAGAACGAGGAACGCGCCGAGATTGATAAGCACGAGCTTGCCGTAAGTGAGCTCGACTTCGGCTTTTACGATCGACAGGCAGATACAACCGGTAACGGTGGTAAGGCAGATGATCGCGAGAAGCGAGCCGATAAGGTAAACCGCCTGCGTGAACACCACGCTCTTGCGCTTGGTCGAGGTAGACAGAACGTAAGCCATCGAGCCGCTGTCCACCTGCCCCGCGATCAGGTTGTTCGAAGCCATAATGAGGTAAATGATCGGGAGCAGAAGCCCTGCGAGCTTATAGAAGATCGAGCCCACGACGAGCGAGAACAGATCCATTTCGCCCACGTCTTTGAGCGCGGAAGCGACCTCTTCGGGAAGCGATTCGAGAAGGCTGCTCGACTCCTCCGCGCGTACCGCTTCGCGAACGGCGTCGCGTTTAGTTTCCTTTTCCTCTTCGGTGTAAGTGATCGGATTCCCCGCCTCGTCTTTGGCGTTATTCATCGTCGTTTCGAGTTCGGCAAGCTCGTAATCGAGCCGTCCGCGATAGCCGATAACCGCCTTGCGCGCGATGTCTTTTACGGGCGCGTAAGTGTATCCGAAACCGTCGTATTTAGCCTCATCCACGCCGTAAGACGAGAGCGCATCCAGCATTTCCGCTTTCGCCTTGTCGGACGTGATATTACCGGCAAGGAAGATAGCCGAACCCTTTTCGGCAAACTCTTCGACGTAATCGTTGCGCTCGTCCGAAGTGCGGTAAGCTTCCATATCGGTCGCGTGCGAAGCGTATTCCGTTACCGAAAACGCGATAGATTCTTCGCCGTTCTCGGTATAGAACGAATCGAACATTCTGCCGCTCCCGTCGCTTGCGGGCGGGTTGATAAGGTACATAATCGAAGCGAGAAGCTCGTTTTTGCCGTCCTCGTCAAGCTTTCTCTTAGTCGCAAGATCGTCGATATAGGTCTGAATCTCGGAGCAGGCCGAAGCGTAAGCCGCAGTCGGAACGAGCGTGGTCGCGTTGCTTACAGCCGTCGGATCGGAAGTCTGCCATTGCGCCACCTTTGCGGCGTAATCCGGATCGGTCGGGTCGGCGGGGCGCGCCGCGAGCCAGTCTGTGAACGCCTTTACGATATACTGTTTGTAAATCGGCGAAGTTTCGGTATTTACGGGCACGTTCGCCTGCCACTGCGCCATTTTCGCGGCGTAATCCGCGGCGGTCGGGTCGGTGGGCATCTGAGCTTTCCACGGCAGGAATTTCGTCATATAGAAAGTCTGCGCGCCCGAAGCGTCCGCAACGAAATACTCGTCGAACTTTTTAAGCCCGTCCTTCTCGTCCTCAAAGTAACCGATCGCGCGGTCCTCCATCGACGATTCGATTTCCTTTTTGATAATCGTGTCCTGAATGGCGTTTTTGGTTTCGCCGATATTGCCGCCGCCCGAAATGAGCATAACGCACGCGAGCATAAAGCAAACGGCGAACGCGATGATCGCCCACATAGTGCCGTTAGCCTTGCAGGACTGTTTGAAAAGCGCTTTACTGAACATCTTTTTTACTCTCCTTCTCTTTCAGAATCTCTTTGAAATGCCGCTCCAGCGTGTACGGCAATTCGGAAATAAACTTGACGTCGTACCCGACGAGCGACGAAATCAGCTTGCCGCCGTCCTCGCTCTTAATCTTTACGGTGTACTGATTGTACTGTTCCTGAACTCTTATGATTTCGTACCCGAGCCCGCCGAATTTCACGAAATCGTCGTGATTTTTGAATTCGACCTTGAATTCCTTGACGGGGCGGTTGCGGATCGCGTTCATATCGGCGATATCGACTATGTAACCGTCGCGGATAAGCGCCACGCGGTCGCACGTTCCCTCGAGCTCTTCGAAAAGGTGCGAGCTCATAAAGATCGTCTTGCCCTTCTTCTGCTCGTCGCGAAGAATATCGAGAAAGCTCACGCGCATAAGCGGATCGAGCCCCGTCGTCGGCTCGTCGAGCACCAGAAGCGGCGAATCGAACATAAGCGCGGCGACGAGCGCGGTTTTCTGTTTCATACCCTTGCTCATACGCTTGAGGTTTGCGCGCGGGTCGAGCTGGAGCCGCTCGATAAGCGTGTTCGCGTAGCTTAGATCGCCGAGCCCTTTGAAGTCAGCCTGACATTTTAGAAAGTCGATACCCGTTTTAAGGTCGGGAAACGCGATTTCCCCGGGAACGTAACCCACCTTATCGGCGATTTCGCTCGCGTGATCCCACGAAGTCTTGCCGTAAACCTTCGCCGAACCGCTCGTAGGTTTCACGAACCCGAGGAAATTTCGGATAGTCGTGGTTTTTCCGCTGCCGTTCGTGCCGACGAAACCCATCGTTTCGCCCTCGCGTACCGACAAAGTCACGTCGAAAATGCCGCGCCCCGAGCCGTAATCCTTGGTAAGTCCGTTCAATTCTATTACGTCTTTCATTTGAGCGCTCCTCCGTAATCGCGGTCTTCCTTATAAAACCGCATAAAGTAATCTTCGAGCGACTCGCGGCGGTTGCCCATCGCCGTAACGCCGTACTTCGACAGAAGCGTAATAACCTCGTTAAGCACTTTGTCGTCCACGGCGAGCTCGAGCCCGTTTTCCGCTTTGTCGTCGAGAACGTCCACGTCCGAAAGCTTCTTCGCTTCCGCCTCGAAGCCGTTTTTTCCGGCGGGCGTCGCGAATTTAACGTCGTAAAACTTGCGGCTCGCATGTTTGAGCTCGTCCGCAACGAACTGGCTCACGATCCGTCCGTCCTTGATAATCGCGATGCGGTCGCAAGTCGAATCGATTTCCGAGAAAATGTGGCTCGAAAGGAGAATCGTCTTGCCGCGCGCTTTGAGTTCGTGAATATATTCGACGAACCGTTCCTGCATTACGGGATCGAGTCCGCTCGTCGGCTCGTCGAGAATGAGCACTTCGGGGTCGTGCATAAACGCCGTAACTACCGCGAGTTTTCTCTTTACGCCGAGGCTCATGCGCTTCGTTTCGCCGCGAAGAACAACGTCGTCGAGCTCGAACGTTTTCAACATTCTGTCCAGAAGCACGCTCTTCGCGCCCGCATTTTTCCTCAGCTCCGTTTCCATATTTATAAAGTCCCAACCGGTAAGCCCCTGCGGCAGAGCGACTTCGCCGGGGATATACCCGACCCGACCGAGAACGTCGTAATACTTGTCGAACGTCTCCTCGCCGAAAAGCCGCGTGTGCCCGCTGTCCGGTTTACTGAACCCCATCAGATGACGGATCGTCGTGCTTTTGCCCGCGCCGTTCGGTCCTAAAAACCCGAACACTTCGTTCGGTCTGACCGAAATGCTTACGTCGAACACGCCGCGACCGAAGCCGTAATCCTTCGTGAGGTTTTCCACTTCGATGGTTTGCAAACTTTTTTGCCTCCTTTTACGAAAAATTGTTTCAACATAGTTGACATTTGAACACTGTCGATATATAATATAGTCAAAAGCGGTGCAAAGGTAAAGCACAATATTTTAATCAATGTCGATATTTGAACACTGTCGAATAAATTGATTAAAGCCGCAAAAAATTATTCTTTGCTCTGTCGTTTTTTGCACACGCGAACGCACCGAATTTTAACAAATCGTTCACGACAGGCAAAATCCGGAGAAAAGAAAAGGAGAAAAACAAAATGAAAGTCAAAGTTATGAACAATTCTTCGCGCAAAACGCGCAAGCTGATCCGCTCGACGTTCGCAGAAATGCTGAGCGAAAAAGGCACGATCGACAAAATCACCGTCACCGAGCTCGTGAAACGCGCGAACATCAACCGCGGCACATTCTACACGCATTACGACGACGTGTATTCGGTCGCGGAGGATTTCGAAACCGAAATTCTCGAGCAATTCGACGCGGCAAGTGCGGACATCGCCGACCTCGACGCGTTCGTGGAAAGTTTCTTCGATTTTATCAAGGAAAACGAGCCGTATTATAAGATGCTCTGCAAGTCAAACGAATTCATTTTCGCCGCGAACAAGCTCGTCGTTACCGCCGCAAACCGCATGTGCGAGCTGTGTAAGACCGTTTTCGGCGACGTCGATCCCAACCTCGAAATCACGCTCAATATTTTCGTCGCGGGGCTCACCTACGAATATGTCCGTTATTGCCGCGGCTTGTCCGACAACGACGCCGGAAGATTGTACGCCTACACCAAACTGTGGTACAAGAGCTTCATCGCCCACGAAAGCTCCCTCATCGAGGAAAAGTAAACGCATAAAGGAAAACCCTTGCGGGCAAGTCGGCGATGGCAGGGAGCCCCTGCGGGCAAGTCGGCGATACCCGTACCTACTTTCGGTAGAAAAGGTAGGGGCGGACGCCCCCGTCCGCCCGCCAACCTTGCGGAACGCTCTCTCGCCTCGTCATTTCGAGCGCAGTCGAGAAATCTCGCGGGAGCGAATACTGTCGCAACTGAACGGTATATTTCAAATTACCCGCCCGCGCGGGCTAACCGCATTTACCCGCCACATGCAAAAAACGGAAAGCACGAAACTTTCCGTTTTTCTTATACTCTATTCGGTTATTCTATCTATCCGTTACTCGGTTTTTTCGATCACGACGACCGTTTCTTCGACGATCGTTTCAGCCTCGTCCGCATCGTCCTCGTCGTCGGAGATCACTTCGCTTTCCGCATCCGGATTATACTCAATCCCTTTGCGTTTGGCTATCAGCTTTTTAAAGTCGTTCGAGAAGAAGAATCCTGCCGCCATAATCACCGCGAACACGATAAGATAGCTCCAGATCTGACCGTTTGCGCTGTAACCTTTGAACGCGCAGTAGCACATAAAGCCGCAACAGATTACTCCCAGAGACGGCAGAACGAATCGCTTGACGGGGTGAAGGTCCTTGCACTTAACCATCATCGCGATAAACATCGGGATATAGAACAGATAAAGCGTGATAATGCAGACTTCGTCCGCTTCCCAGCACCAGAACGGAGCGATTTTGCCCGCGCCGAGCACGGTATTGTCGAAGAAGAACACCTGCCACTGGAACAGCCAGAAAACACTGAGAAGAAGTCCGATAATCGCCGAGTTGTTCGGCATATTCGTTTTTTCGTCAACCTGTCCGAAAAGCTGCGGAGCGGGTCCTTCGTTACGGACGGAAAGCGAATACATACCGCGGCAACAGCCGAGCATAACGCCGTTTGTCGTTCCGAGGCAGGAAATCACTACGAACACCATAATAATCGTGCCCATAACGGGGCTGTTGAACAGCGCGGTGAACGCCGTTTGCGGCAAAGCGTCGCCGGCGGCAATCATATCGTTCGTAGACAAAACGCCCGAAATTCCGATAAAATACAGAACGTACACGGCGACTACGATAATCGCCCCGAATGTGAGCGCGATAGGCAGATTGCGTTTTCCGTTATGGAGTTCCGAATTTATCGAAGTCGCGATAATCCACCCCTCGTAAGCGAACGCAAACGCGCAGACTGCGGTGAAAATATTGTTTGTGACGGTTGTCGTCTTTTCCGGATTCGATATATCGGTTATCACGGAACCCGTAAGGTCGGAGGAGAACGCCTCGATCGTAAGTCCGTTTACAAGACCGACGATCGTTCCCACGACTGCCATAATAATAAGCGGCACCAACTTGATAAACGTAGCCGACACCTGAAACTTTCCGGCAATTTTTGGAGAAAGCGCGTTTACGGCGTAGCAACCGATAAGGATAAGCGCGGCAAACGTAAGGTGAACGGCGCCCGAAACGTCGTAGCCGAACAGTATACATATGTATTGCGCCGTAACCCACGCAAGCGTTGAAGCAATTATCGGATAGTACATCGTGGTCATAAACCAGCCGACGTAATACGCAAAGCGCTTGCCCATAGTCGCCTCGGCGTAGTCCACTACTCCGTTGACTTTCTCGTACTTTGCGCCGAGCGTCGCGAAAACGAGCGAACAGATAAGCATAATCGCACCGACGATGCCGACGACGAGCGCGGCAAGTCCGATATTCGCGCCGGTGTTCGAGAGAACCTTACCCGCCTTGAAGAACACGCCCGAACCGATAACGATACCGACAACCATACAGATCGCGGTAAGAAGTCCGAACTTCTTGTGCAGTTTGTTTTTCATTTTTGCCTCCGTGAAAATAAAAAAGCCGAAAGGCGCTGACCGATCGGCTCAGATAACAAATTCGGATAAATTCGCACAAAATCGGTCGGTTAAATTTTTCTCGCGGTCACCGCAAACTTAAAGACGCAAAATCGAACGAACATCATTTACTCTCCGTTGATGAATAATAAGTTTATTGTAACATAAAAACAGTCAAAAGTCAACAAATTTTTCACACGGAATACATATATTTTACATTTATTCGGGAGAAATTCCGCTGTCGGCGTTATCGGCGCAAAAACAACGCGAGTACTTCCGAAAATACCGAAGTCCCGAAAGAAAAATAAAGATTTATTCCGTAGTTGTGTTGACGCGGAATTTAACCGTGATATAATGTGTACGATCGGGGTTATATTAAACCCGCAGAAACATCCGCGAAACGGTGCGCGTCGGACACCCGCCCGCGGCTGTACGTTATGCAACGATCCGAGGGCGAACCGCCCTACCGTCGACTTCGCCGACAAATACGGTCGAAATAACAATAAGCCCATTCGTACATAATGTCATTTCGAGCGAAGGCGTAGCCGAAGTCGAGAAATCCCCTACATCAGAAACTATAACAAACGGAACGGTATGCCCCAAACACACGCCCGCGGTGTCTCATCGTCTCGCCCGCTCCTACCCGCAACGGGGAAATTTCACACAACAAATATTATTATTTTCGGAGGAAAATATGGACTTTTTAAGGAACGACAAACGTTTTTCGTTCAAGATCGACGGCGTTGACGCTTGGACGACCGACTACAACGCGACCGTAACGGAAAACGGCAATCGGATAACGACGAAGTACGAATTCGCAAACGGACTGATCGTCACGAACGAAGCCGTAAAATACGAGAATTCGGGCGTTTATCGCTGGGTGAACACGTTCGAAAACGTTTCGGACGAGCCGACCGGAATTATATCCGAATTGTGGGATTGCGACGTCGAACTGCCGATCGCACACGAAGCGGACAGAAAGTGGGTGGCTTATTTCCCCGACGTAAAAACCGCGACGAAAATTTACGCTCCCGCGGGGTCGGTCTGGAGCGCAAAGGAATTTTACTGCAATATCGACGAAATTTTCGAAAACGTCAGGACTAACCATATCTGCGCGGGCGAAACAAAGGAATTCAGAACGAGCGGCGGCAGATCGAGCGAGGCACGCGCTCCTTTTTTCGATATCTATAAGGGCGACGAGGGGTATATTGCGGCGATCGGCTGGACGGGGCAATGGCTCGCGGACATACGGCGGACGAACGATTCGATAATTCTTCGCACCAAGATCGAAGATACGCATTTCCGTATTCTGCCGCGCGAAAAATTCCGCACTTCGTCGGTTGCGATTCTGCCGTACCGCAACGGTCGGGACAAGGCGCACAACGCTTGGAGACGGTTCGTAAAAGACGAGCTCTGCCCGCTCGGTAAGGGCGAACGCGACGAATTCGCTCCGCTTTGCGCGGGGGTCTGGGGCGGTCTGCCCTCCCGCGAAGTGATCGAACGCGTCGGAAAATTCAGGGAATACGGCTTGCCGTTCGAATACCTGTGGATAGACGCGGGCTGGTACGGTATCGACACCGAGCCGAGTCCGAACGAATTCGAGGGCGACTGGCCCAAGCACACCGGCGACTGGCGCGTGAGCCCGAAAATTCACCCGAACGGACTTAAAGACGTTTCGGAAGCGGCGCACAAAGCGGGATTGAAATTCCTGTTGTGGTTCGAGCCCGAGCGCGTAATCAAGACAACGCCCGTCGCGCTCGCCCACCCCGAATGGTTTTTCCGCGATTTCGGGCAACCGAACGACAATTTTCTGTTAAATCTCGGCAACGAAGAAGCGTGGACTTATTGCTACGAAACGTTGAGCAATGCGATCCGCGAGCTCGGAATCGATTGTTATCGTCAAGATTTCAACATTTCGCCGCTCGGTTTCTGGCGCAACGCGGACGAATCCGACAGGCGAGGCATTTCGGAAATCAAGCATATCAACGGTATGTACAGGCTCTGGGACATCCTGCTTGCGGAATTTCCGCGGCTTCTCATCGACAACTGCGCTTCGGGCGGCAGGCGGATCGATATCGAAACGCTCGGACGAAGCGTGCCTTTATGGCGAAGCGACGCGCAATGCCCCGCGAATTACGACGTCAATTCGGTTCAGAATCACAACCTCGCGTACAACGCATGGGCGCCGTTTACGGGAACGGGTTCGGGGCGGATTTACGACGAATACCGCGTAAGAAGCGCGTATGCGGCGGCGCTTACGATGAATTACGCCTATTCCGAAACGGAAAATTTCTGCGACTCCGACGAGAAAATTTCGTTTATAAGGAAGTACGCGAACGAGTTTCTGAAAGTCCGCCCGTACTTTTCCGAAGACTTCTACCCGCTGACCGAAATCACCGAAAACGAGGACGTCTGGTGCGCGGCGCAGTTCCACCGCC
The DNA here is from genome assembly GCA_934270565.1 of uncultured Clostridia bacterium. GTDB lineage: Bacteria > Bacillota > Clostridia > Christensenellales > Pumilibacteraceae > UBA10677. Next base: position 11,799 of record CAKQPR010000016.1, read on the forward strand.
CGAGCGTCGGCGACGGAATCGTGCAGGTTTTCCGCAGAGAAAACGCGCCATACGAAACCGCGCGATTTAATCTGAAGGAAATCGACGAAACGAAGAATTACGTTTTTACCGATTTCGACGGCGGCGAAGTTGCAATTTCGGGAAAAGAACTTGCGGAAAATGGTTTTTGCGTTACGATAAACGAAAAACGAAAAGCCAAAATCTTCGGCTATAAACCGCTGTAATCGACTTGAAATATAGCGGAACGCTTCTTTGCCCCGTCATCTCGAGCGTAGTCGAGAGATCTCGCGGGAGCGAAAACGATCTCTGCGGAAAGGTACGCTTTAAATACTTGCCCGCAGGGGTTCCCTGTCGGCGGTCCGAGGGCGAACCGCCCTACCGTCGACAATGCCGACAAATAAGGTCGAAAATGTAATAACAGCGGGGTAGGCGGCGGGCTTCCGCAGGGGATTTCTCCGCTCCGCTCACGGCTTGCGCCGTTTCGCTTCGGTCGAAATGACATTTAAAAGAGACAAAGATAACGATTGATAGAACAGGTAGGGGCGTTCCTCGTCCGCCCGCAAACCAAACGAACACGTTGTCATTTCGAGCGAAGGCGTAGCCGAAGTCGAGAAATCCCCTGCATCAGAAACAGAAACAATCGTACACGACTATTTAAGGCTTCCCCTTGGGGACCTGTCGCATAGCGACTGATGAGGGTTGTATTATACGTTGAGTTTGTCATAACCCGACGAATTTAAAATTCAAAAGAGACCGACGGTATGCGACGGTCTCTTTTGTTGTTAGAATTTTGGTTATATGCCGACGACGTTCCGTATCAGCACTGCTCCATGAGGCGGATATAGAAAGCGGCGGTTTTGCGGATCGTTTCGAGCGGAACGCGTTCGTCGTTGCCGTGGATAAGTCCGCGTTCGGTCTTGCTAAGAGCCATTGCCGAGAAGCGGTAAACCTTGTCCGAAATCGGGCCGTAATGGCGGGAGTCGGAGCAAGCGACCATAAGGTACGGAGACACGAGCGCGTCCGTCCATGTACCGGCGACGGCGGCGCGGACCTTATCCCAAGCCGCGCAGTCGGTGGACGAAATACGCGAAGGGTTCATACCGTGGAGCGTTTCGACTTTGACGTCGGGATCGCCCACGAGCTTTTCGATACGGTCGCGCACGGACTGAACGGTGTCGCCCTCGACAAGGCGAAGGTTTGCGACCATGGAAGCTTCGGGGGGAAGAACGTTCGAGCCCTTCGAGCCGCTCATCTGAGTGAAAGCAACGGTCGTGCGCATGAGCGCGTTGAGCTCGCCGCCCTTTTTCCTGCTCATTTTGTCGAGAAGTCCGCCGAACAGCCACATATTCGCGAAAACGAGGCGAAGTCCGAACGACGAATATCTGCCGAGCGTATCGAACATTTCCGCCGCGGGTTTGGAAATATGGCACTTGAAGGGGTGATCTTCGACCTTGACGCAAGCGGCGGAAAGTTTGCCGACCGCGGTGTGAGCCGGAGGAGCGGAAGCGTGACCGCCCGCGCCCTTGACTTCGAATTTAATTTCGGTCATGCCCTTTTCGGCGATACCGATAAGCGCGCAGTTCTGTTTTACGCCGGGGAAAACGTCGGATACGACCGCGCCACCCTCGTCGATAACGAGCGCTGGGGTAATTCCCTCGGCTTTGAATTTTTCCACGATAGCGGGAGCGCCGTTACCGTTGACTTCCTCGTTGCCGCCGAACGCAAGGTAAATGTCGTTCTTCGGCTTGAAGCCTTTGGAAAGCAGGTTTTCGGCGGCTTGCATAACGCCGTTGAGCGTGCCTTTGGTATCGAGCGTACCTCTACCCCAAAGCACGTCGTCCTCGATAATTCCCGCGAACGGCTCTTTGCTCCACTCGCTCTCGACGACCGAAACGACGTCGTAATGAGCCATAAACACGGACGGTTCTTTGTCCGATTCACCCTTGATCTTGAAAAGAAGCGCGCGGTCGTTCACCTTGGTAAACTCGGCGTTTTTCGCAACGTTCGGGAACGCCTCGAACAGGTATTTTTCGAATTTTTCGAACTCTTTTTCGTCCTCTTCCGCGCGGTTTTTGGACGAAACGGTGCAGATACGGATCATATTCTGAAGGTCCTTAACCGCCTTGTCGCCGTCGAATTCCGGTTCGGGAAGGACGGGAGCTTTGTACGGCTTCGGCTTGAACGCGCACGCTCTGCCGATGATTACGGCAAGGAAAAGTACGAGCGCCGCCGCTACCGCGATAATGAGAATCAACCACCATTCCATAAAAGTTTTACCTCCACGATATTACTCGTTTTCGTCCTCGGTCGCTTCGTCCGCAAGCGTTTCGATAGTTTCGACCGCTTCGGTTTCGGCTTCGATTTCTTCTACCGCTTCCACGCCTTCGGGCGTTTCGTCGGCTACGACCTCGGGAGCCGCAACGGGCGCGGTATCGCCGAGGAAACCTTTCTTATACATAATACGAGAAGTAACGATCGCGACGATCGCGCCGACGGGAACCATGATGCTGACAAGCTTGGAAAGCGGCGGGATGCAGATAAAGAGAATAAGCATCAGAATTACCGGAACGATAGCGATCTTCCAGTTTTTCGAGATGTAAACAACGCCCAAGCCGCCGAAAAGCGCGGGAAGAATGTTCGCGAACGCGGGAGTAAGGACTTTGCTTTCGAGCACGGGCGTGAGCGGTACGATAAGCGCGACGCCGAGCGCGATGATAAGCATCGTAACGATACTCGAAACCGCGGTGGAAATGGTCGAAATAATTTCGCCCTCTTCGCTGCTCGCCTTAACGCCCGCGTCGTCGATACACGAAATCGCGCAGGGAACTTTGAGGTTAGACAGGTTTCCGGTGACGAACGCAAGGTACGAACTGCCTGCGCCGAGCATGGGGATATAGGTTATCATTTCGATGATACCGACCGTCCAGAAAATGGGAGCTACGGCAAGAAGTCCTTTGCCTACGCCCGCCCAGTCGGGCATCGTCTGGAAGATTATCGACAGGAGCACGGGGAAAAGGATAATCGCGGCGGCGGCGATAAGTCCGAGCCAGCGACCCCAGAAGTGCGTTCCTTCCATATAAGTCATTTTCTTTTTCATTACCATACTCCTCCTACGATAAGCTGAGTGATGGGTATAGCGGCAGCCATACTCGCGAGCATGCTGATGGGAAGCGCGTAATCGCCCATCCACTTCCAGTTAAACTTCTTCATAAGTAATCCGCAAACAGCCATAACCGCGGCGGAAACGAGCATTACGAACACGGGAATCCAGCCGGAAAGTCCTTTGGAAACGTCGCAGAAGATGAACCCGAGGAACGCGGAAATCATACCCATAAACAAAGCCGTAACGAGGATATCGCCCCATTTGCGGTCCTTATTCTGGATCTTCATAAGTCCGCCCTCGATATTCTTACAGAAAAGCGGAACGCCGATGATCCCGGGGATAATGCCGAGCGTCATAACGATAGCGACCGTTATGTACTGCTCTGCCGTAATTCCTCCGATGACTTCCGCAAGCTTTGCAAACGACGTACCGATCGCGTCGAGCGCGTTTGCGGCGGCGGTCTGCTCGTAGGTAAGCGAGCCTATGACGCTGAGGCGAAGCCACGGAAGCGGCAAGCCGAGCGCGCGGGAGAGCGCGATTACGCCGAGCAGTATGGAGACGGCGGGCGCGATCGTAAAGACTGCGGCTTTTTTGATCGTGCGCTTGACTACGCCCATATCCATACCCTTTTCCTTCGCCCGTTTAATCGCGCGGACGAGGAAGAACACGGACTGCCCGAGGACTATGAGCAGAACGATCCCCACCAGCACGAAAATAATCGGGTGGTTTACACTGAATTCCATAAAAACCTCCTTGGTTTTCGTTTAGCTACTTGTTTAAAAGACAAGGCGAACACGGGTCGTGCCGCGATCGCCTTTGACTGCGGTTATCTTGCGACTACCTGCGCAAGATCGTAAAGATCCTTGTTGAACTTGCGGGGGATCGCAAGCCCTTCGATAATGTCGATATCGTAAATTTCGTTGTTGCGGATACCCACTATGCGGTTGCCGATACCCTTTTTGAGCAACTGAACCGCATGCGCGCCGAAGCTCGTACCGAGGTAACGGTCCTGATTAGAGGGCGAGCCGCCGCGCTGAATATGTCCGAGCACCGACGAACGGATCTCGAGGTTGGTTTTCTCGACGAGCATTTTCGTGAGCTCGTCCGCGTGTCCCGCGCCTTCGGCAAGGACGACAATGCCGCTTCTCTTGCCGCTCGCGCGGAATTCGAGAAGTTTATTGACGATATCTTCGTTAGTGAGCTTGACTTCGGGAACGATAATGACTTCCGCGCCGCCGCCGATACCCGCGTAAAGCGCGAGGTCGCCGCAGTGACGGCCCATAACCTCGATAATCGAAATGCGCTCGTGCGAGGACATCGTGTCGCGGATCTTGTTGATCGCGTCGAGGATCGTGTTAGCCGCGGTGTCGAAACCGAGCGTGTAGTCGGTGTAGGCAAGGTCGTTGTCGATCGTACCGGGGATACCGATAGTCGGAAATCCCTTTTCGCTGAGCACTTTCGCGCCCATAAACGAACCGTCGCCGCCGATGACGATAAGTCCTTCGATACCCGCTTCGCGCAGGTTTTTCATACCCTTTTCCTGACCTTCGGGAGTTTTGAATTCGGGGCAACGCGCGGTGCGAAGGATCGTGCCGCCGCGCTGAATGATATCCGAAACGCTTCTCAGCCCCATCGGAACGAATCTGCCTTCCAAAAGCCCCGTATAGCCGCGTTCGATACCCACGACTTCCATATCGAGAGCGATACCGTAGCGAACCGCCGCGCGGATCGCCGCGTTCATACCGGGCGCGTCGCCGCCGCTCGTAAGAATACCTATTTTTTTCATAAGCTTTTACCTCTGTAGCATTAAAAACTTTCGTATTGTAAATATTATAGCACCGTTTTCGCTTAAAGCAAAGCGATTTGGTATCAAAAATCGGCTTTTGTGTACAAAATTTTTGCGGCAGAACTGAAAAACGCGCGTTTTTTTCGTCAACCGTCGATAACTTTTATGTTCCTCTCGCCCAAAAGTCCGCAAAGTTCGTTGAACATTACGTCGTTTACCTTGGTCGGAACGCCGAGCGGATAAAGCTTGTTGTCGTCGAGGTTTTTGATAAACGATTCGTCGGACCCCGGGTACGCTTTCAGAATATTCTGAATTTTGTCCACGGTTTCCTCTTCGGAATTTTTGAACGACATATAGAAACAAATCTTTTTGCCGCCGCCCGCCTTTACGTTGTCCCAACTCTCGAGGCGGTCGATCGAAATCGAAGCGCCGTCGTCGCGGTGACGGACTTTGCCCACGACCGTGACGAGCTTGTCCTTCACGAACAGGTTCTTATACTGCGCGTACTTGTAGCCCGACATTATGAGCTCGGTCGTTCCGTAAAGATCTTCGAGCTTGCCCACGCCGAATTCCTTACCCGACTTTTTGGCGATACGCTTTTCCGCGGAAATAATCATGCCGCCGAGACGAACGGTCGAATCCTCTGGAACGACGAACTGAGTTTCTTCCTCGTCGTCCTCGCTTTCGGTCGTCTCGTTAAGGCTCGCGGTGTTGTAGTCGAAGTTTTTGAGGTGGTCCTTGTACTGGTTGAGCGGGTGTCCGGTAAGGTAGATGCCCGCGACTTCCTTTTCGTAAGCGAGCTTCTGCGCGAGCGCGTACTCCTTGATCGCGGGATAGTCGAACTTGTTAAGAACGCTGTCCATACTGTCGAAGAACGACAGCTGACCGGTAGCGGCTTTCTGCTTGTCGTGCATCGAACGGTCGATGATCTGTTCGTAAGACGCTATAAGCTGAGCGCGCGTAAGCCCCATGCAGTCGAACGCGCCCGCAAAAATCAGGCTTTCGACGAGGCGCTTGTTGAGCGCTTTCATATCCACGCGGTTGACGAAGCTTTCGAAGCTTTCGAACGCGCCGCCGCGCTTTCTCTCCTCCACTACCGAATCGATCGCGCCTAAGCCTATGCCCTTGATCGCCGCAAGTCCGTAGCGGATTTCCTTGCCGTTCGTGGTGAAAAGCCCTTCGCTCTCGTTGATGTCTGGCGGCAGGACGTTGACCCCTTCTTCGCGGGCGTAAGTGACGTAGTTGCGGATTTCCTCGATGTTGGTTATGCGGTTGTTGAGCACCGCGGTGAGGAATTCGGGCTCGTAATAGCATTTCAGATACGCGGTCTGATAAGTCACGAGCGAATACGCCGCCGCGTGCGACTTGTTGAACGCGTATTTGGCGAAGTCCTTCATCTCGTTCCAGATCTGGTGCGCGACCTCTTCGCTTACGCCGCGTTTAAGACAGCCGTCGATCGCGGTGGAAACTTTGCCGTGCTTATCGACGGTTTCTTCCTTGCCGTTGATGAACACGACCTCTTCCTTGATCATGTCGTCCACCTTTTTCTTACCCATCATACGGCGAACCATGTCCGCTTGTCCGAGGGTGTAGCCGGCGAGCGACTGAACGATCTTCATAACCTGCTCCTGATACACGATACAGCCGTAAGTGGACTTTAAGATCGGCTCGAGAAGCGGGTGCGCGTAAGAAATAAGTTCGGGGTTATGTTTGCAGCGCACGAATTTGGGGATCGAATCCATGGGCCCCGGGCGGTACAGCGACACCGCCGCGACTATATCTTCGAGGCAGGTCGGGCGAAGGTCGCGAAGGAACTTCTGGAAGCCGCCCGACTCGATCTGGAAAATCGCCGTTGTGTTGCCCGAAGAAATGAGGTCGTAAACCTTCGGATCGGCGTAATCCGACTTGTCGAAGTCGATTTCCGCGCCGTGATTCTGCTTGGCATAGTCGATCGCCATTTTAATATCGGACAAGTTGCGAAGCCCCAGAAAGTCCATTTTGAGGAAGCCGAGGTGTTCGAGCTCGACGCCCGTGTACTGGCTGGTGATATCCTCGCCGTTTCGGCCGAGCGGCATGTGGCGGTCGAGTATGTCCGCGCCGATGATTACGCCGCACGCGTGAGTGCTCGCCTGTCGGGGCGAATCCTCGAGCTTGCACGCGATATCCACAACCCGCTTTATGTTGTGGTCGGTGTTGTACATCTCGACGAGCTCGGGCACCGAAAAATCGACCCCGTAGTCCTTGTCCGTCTCTTTCGGGTGGTACAGACCGAACACTTTCATCAGGATATTCGGGCGTTTGAGGTCGAAAGCGTCGCCTTTTGCGTTCGTTTTCGTCATCTTGTTGGGGATCGCCTTCGTTACGCGGTCGGTCTCGGAATACGGGAGTTTAAGCACGCGCCCGACGTCCTTTATGGCGTTTTTAGCCGCCATCGTACCGAACGTGACGATCTTGCAAACGCGGTCGTAACCGTACTTGCCGCGAACGTATTCGATAACCTCCTGTCGGCGCGAATCCTCGAAGTCCACGTCGAAGTCGGGTGCGGAAACGCGTTCGGGGTTCAAGAAACGCTCGAAGTAAAGATCGTATTTAAGCGGGTCGATATTAGTTATTCCTATAAGATACGCAACGATCGAGCCCGCGCCCGAGCCTCGCCCGGGGCCTACGGATATGCCCATATTGCGGGCGGCGTTTATGTAATCCCACACGATAAGGAAGTACTCGACGAAACCCTGTTTTTTGATGACGGCAAGTTCGCTTTCGATACGCTCGCGGATTTCCTGCGTTTCCTCGCCGTACTTCTTTTTTATACCCGCGTCGATAAGTTTGCGTATATAGGTTTCGGGGTCGTCTCCCGTAACGGGCTCGTAGTTCGGGAACATATAATGCCCGTATACGAATCCGAAATTGCATTTTTCGGCGACCTCGAGAGTGTTGTCGATAGCGTCTATGTCCGCGGGAAGCGCGCGTACCATTTCTTCGCGGCTTTTAAGATAAAACTCGTCGTTACTGAATTTGAGACGGTTCGGGTCGTCGTAGTCCGCGCCCATCTGCACGCACATAAGCACGTCCTGCGAAACGGCGTCCTCGCGCGCAACGTAATGCACGTCGTTGGTCGCAACCGTCTTTATGCCGTACTTTTTCGCGTAAAGCCGAAGATACTGATTGACTTCCTTCTGTTCGGGAAGGTCGTGGTTCTGAAGTTCGAGGTAAAAGTCCTCGCCGAAAACGCGCTTGTACCACTGCACGAGCCGTTCGGCTTCGTCGAAATCACGGTTTAAGATCGCCTGCGGAATGTTTCCCGCAAGACAAGCGGAAAGGCAGACGAGCCCTTCGTGGTTTTCCTCGAGCGCTTTGAGGTCTATTCTCGGCTTGTAATGGAAGCCGTCGCGGAACGCTATCGAATTGAGTTTAGCGATATTGTTATAGCCGGTTTCGTTTTTGCATAAAAGCACGAGGTGGTTGAGCTTCGGCTTACCCGTCTTTACGGTATGATCCTCGCAAAGGTAGAATTCCGTGCCGATTATCGCCTTTATTCCGATTTTTTCGCATGCGTCGAAAAACGCGACCGCGCCGTACATATTGCCGTGGTCGGTGATCGCTATCGCGTCCATTCCGAGCTCTTTCGCACGCTTCGTCACCGCGTTTATTCGCGCCGCGCCGTCGAGCAGACTGTATTCCGTATGAACGTGCAAGTGCACGAAATTACCCATTGTTTTTCTCCTTTTCCCGCAATTCCGCCGCGATTTCGCCTATTTTCGCAAGCCTGTTCTTAAGCGTGCTCTTGCTGAGCCCCAGACTTTCGGCAAGCTCCGAAAACGACGCTTCGCGGGCGTTAAGCCTTGCTCTCGCCACAACCCCGAGCTTGTCGCCGAGGCTCGCGAGCCCGACTTTGCAGTCGATATATTCTATGTCCTCGCACTGACGGACGGCGGCGTTTACCGTCTTTGAAATGTTGGCGAGGTCGCAGTTGTTCTGGCGGTTCATATACTGTCGGAACTGCCGCGTAGCCGCTTCGGAATTGAGCCCGATAACTGCGTCCGACGCTCCCATCAGCGCGAGACAATCGCTCACGCCCTCGCTGTCCTTTATATATACGACCGATTTTTCCTTGCGTTCGGTAATCTTCGCCGCGATGCCGTACCGCTCTAAAAGTGCCCGCAAGTCCTCTGCCAAAACCTTGCTCTCCACCGCGAATTCGAGATGATAGCCCTTGCCGATATACAGGCTTCCCGCGCCTAAGAACGCGCCGCGAAGGTAATTCACTCCACAGCACCTTTCCGCGACGATCGCGGGAGGAACGCCCTCTTCGACCTTGGTTTCGCCGCTTTCGCTCCGACCGAAAATCCCGAGCGCGAAAAGCGCGGAAGAAAGTCCGTCGCCGCCTATCGTGGTTTCGCCGTCCGTGCCCGTCACTGTCACGCCGTCCAGAAGCTCGAGCGCGTATTTTTCCACCTTGTTTTTTATGCCTTTCGCCCCCGCGGTAATCACGATTTTCATACCGCCGCGCGCGAAAACGAGCGAGCCGCCGGTGTGAACGAGCGCCGACAAAAAAGCGCGTTTGCAGCAATCGCCGCATCCGAGCCCGACTATTTCGTTTTTTGCCCGCGTCGAATATCCGTTCAACCTCTGCTCCTCTTCGTTAAGTCAGTCCTTGTAAAGCCCCTTCTTGATCCGCGAACGGAATCTCGGGAATTTTTCCCAGTTGGCTATAAGCTCATACGGGATTTTCAGCTTGTCCACCACGGCTTGCGGAACGGAAAAATCGCCCACGCGTTCGGGGGAATGAGCGTCCGAATCGCAGATGAAATTCACGCCCTCTTCTGCCATTTTCTCGATTTCTTCGTCCTTCATCGAAATGCGTTTGCCGTTCAGTTCGACGTAAGTCCCGAAATGCTTGCATGCCCGCGCGACTTCCACCGCATCCGCTTTTATCGCGTAATTTATGTGCGAAACAATGTCGATTTCGTAGTTTTCGAGCATTTTTATGTAAGCGTCGGTATTGCGCGCGATCAGTTTTTTCGAGCTCTTTTCGGTGTCGCCGAACAGAAAATTCGGGAGGAAAAACAGCACCGTGTCCGATATGCGGTCGGGTATCACGAACTTGTGATATCCGCATATTATAAGGTCGAGCGCTTCGCATTCGGCGGCGTTTATATCCGCTTTTCCCTTGCGCGAAGAAAGATTCGATTCGATCCCGAGGTACACGTCGATACCCGAAATCTTTTCGCGAACCCGCGCCACGTCCTCCTGCATTTTTTTCAGATCCATGTGCCGAACGTTATACATCATATGCCGAAAACCGTGGTCGGTAATCGCCACTTGTTTCAGTCCCTTTTCGACGGCGGCGCGAACGTTATCCTCGATAGTGCCCTTGCCGTGAGAATAGTATGTATGCGTATGATAATCGCCCCAGTATGCCATTTTCTGCTGTTTTTTGTCTCCTGTTTATCGAATATATGATCGTCGATAATATTTCAAATCGTGCGCTATAATGTTGTTTCCCGTTTCGGTAGGGGCGTTCCTCGTCCGCCCGCCAACCACGCGTAACGGAACTTAGCCCCGTCATCTCGAGCGCAGTCGAGACCAAGGCGGGAGCGAACACGGATGTAACGGAACGGTACGTTTATTTTCTCTCGCGGGGGATTTCTCCGCTTCGTTCGGGTTTCACCCTCGCTTCGGTCGAAATGACGTTAAATCCGAGCGCCCGCGGTGGCTTCACCTTATCGTCCGCCCGTAAACTAAACGTACACGTTGTCATTTCGAGCGAAGGCGTAGCCGCAGTCGAGAAATCCCCTTCATCGGGAAATGTAACAATCGTACACGAACGAATAAACCCAAGCTGAACGGTACTTAGCCCCGTCATCTCGAGCGCGGTCGAGACCAAGGCGGGAGCGAACACGGACGTAGCGAAACGGTACGTTTATTTTTTCTCGCGGGGGATTTCTCCACTACGTTCGGGTTTCACCCTCACTTCGGTCGAAATGACGTTAAGCCCAAAACGTACACGTTGTCATTTCGAGCGCAGGCGCAGCCGTAGTCGAGAAATCCCCTGCATAAGAAACGGAATCAATCGTACACGAATACCCGAAATACTTGCCCGCAGTGGCTCACCGCCCCGCCTTGCTGTCAGAACTCGCCGACAAGTTTTATTTCGCGCTCGAGCTTCACGCCGAACGTTTCGTACACGCGCCGCTCGATTTCCGTCATGAGCGCAACCACGTCCGAAGCGGTCGCCGTGCCGTCGTTGAGGATAAAATTCGCGTGCTTTTCGCTCACGCGGGCGCCGCCGCGGCAAAGCCCCTTGAGCCCCGCACGGTCGATATACCACCCCGCAGGTTTGTCGGCGCGCTTGTAAGTCGAACCCGCGCTCCTGCCCTTCGGTTGCGTTTCGGCTCGTCGGGCGCAGTATCCGCGCATTTCGGCAAGCATGGCGCTCCGATCGCGCGGAGAAAGGATAAACCCCGCTCCCACAATAAAGTCGCGGTCGGAAAACCCGCTCGTCCGATACCCTAAATCGCATTCGCGCACTCCGATCCGCACGATTTCGCCGCCACGGTAAACGTCCGCAAATTCGAGAACGCCCGCAATCGAACCGCCGAACGCGCCCGCATTCATCACGACCGCGCCGCCCACGCTCGCGGGAATTCCGCAAGCCCATTCGAGCCCGCCGAGCGACCGCTCCGCGCACATCGAACACAGCGTTATCAGCCCGACCCCGCTTTCCGCGTAAACGCGGTTGCCGTCGAAAGTCACCGTGGTAAGACGGTTGAGAATCACGCGCTCGCCGAGCCCGCCGTCCGAACAAAGCACGTTCGTGCCCCGCCCGAGTACGAAATATTTTTCGACGTCGAACGCCGCGGGTATTTCGGAAACCCTGCGGATTTCCTCGATTTCCGCTTCGCCGCCTATCCCGAGCGACGTGTACGCGGATAAGGACGCAACTCTACTCATATATTGTACCTCATTTCGCAAAATTTTTCAAGCGGTTTGACGTGATTTTTTCAACCTCGTTTTCCGATGCCGCTATACTAAATATATGCGCCACCCGCCGCGCGTTTGCGCAAACCGCAACAAACGCCGTGCGGCGGACGAGGCGGTGAGCCACCGCATAGCGCGGATTTAACGTCATTTCGACCGAAGCGAGGGTAAAACCCGAACGAAGCGGAGAAATCCCCCGCGAGAGAAAATAAACGTACCGTTCCGCTACGACCGTGTTCGCTCCCGCGGGGGATTTCTCGACTGCGCTCGAAATGACAACGTGTACGCGGCTTTTTATAAAGTTAATCGAATTCTACCTTATAAAAGTAGGGGCGTTCCTCGTCCGCCCGCAATGACAGCAACTAAATACCGTCCCGCTTGGTTCAATAAATGTTATTTTGTAGATACGGGCATCGCCGACTTACCCGCAGGGGCTCCCTGCCATCGCCGACTTACCCGCAGGGGCTCCCTGCCCTTAGCGGCAGCGAACGCGAAAACGACCCGCGCGGGGAACGCACGGATCGTTTTATGATGCGTATTGATTTTTGCGATCAGCCTTTAAGGAGCTTGATAAGGGTTTCGTTGACGACTTTGGGGTTAGCCTTGCCCTTAGTGGCTTTCATAACCTGTCCGACGAAGAACGAAATGACTTTCTCGTTGCCCGAGCGGTAATCGTTTACGACTTTCTCGTTCTTGTCCATAATTTCACGAACGATCGCTTCGATTTCGCCCGAGTCGTTCGACTGGCGAAGTCCGAGCTTGTCCACGAGCGCGGCGGGGTCGTTGTCCGTGCCCCAGACCTTGGGGAACAGATCCTTCTGAACGGCGGCAAGCGAAATCGCGCCTTCGTCGATAAGTTTAAGCGTTGCGGCGAGCTGCGCGGGGGTTACGGCGACGGTTACGTCCTCGCTTCCCGCTTCCTTGCCGAGGCGCATTACGTCGCCCATAATGAAGTTCGCGGTCTTTTTTGGGTTCGACCCGAGCGCGACCGCTCCGTCGAAAAGATCGGCTATCGCAACGTCCGACGTAAGCTGAGCCGAATCGTAAGCGGACAGCCCGTACTGCTCGGTGTACTTTTTGATACGCGCGGATTTAAGCGGCGGGATCGAAGCGCGGATACGCTCGATATCATCGTCGCTCATCACGACGGGCATAAGATCGGGTTCGGGGAAATAGCGGTAATCGTGAGCGTCCTCTTTGCCGCGCATACTGCTGCCCACGCCCGCGTTGTCGTCCCAGCGACGGGTTTCCTGTCTGACGGTTTCGCCCGCTTCGACAAGCTCGATCTGGCGTTCGGACTCCCACTTGCACGACCGAAGCACCGAACGGAACGAATTGAGGTTCTTTGTTTCGGTACGCGTGCCGAGCGGCTCGCCGCGCTTTGCAACCGAAAGGTTGACGTCGCAACGGAGGCTTCCCTCCTGCATTTTCACGTCGCTCACGCCCGTATATTTAAGGATATTTTTGAGCTCGCCGAGGAACGCGACCGCGTCTTCGGGCGAATGAATATCCGGCTCGGTGACGATTTCCATAAGCGGAACGCCGCAACGATTGAAATCGACGCGGGTTACGCCGCCCTCGTGAATGAGCTTGCCGGCGTCCTCTTCGAGGTGAATACGATTGATGCGGACTTTCTTTTTCGTGCCGTCCGCGGCGTCGTACTCGACTTCGCCTCTGAGGCAAAGCGGCAGGTCGTACTGCGAAGTCTGCCAGGCTTTGGGCAGGTCGGGATAGAAATAGTTCTTTCTGTCCCACTTGCTGTAACGCGAAATCTCGCAGCCGAGCGCAAGCCCCGCTTTTACGGTGTACTCGACCGCTTTTTTGTTGAGCGTGGGCATAACCCCCGGGAAGCCCGCGCAGATCGGGCAGCAATGGGTGTTGGGCTCGCCGCCGTGAACGTTGGCGCACGAGCAGAAGATTTTGGATTCGGTTTTAAGCTCGCAATGGACCTCGAGCCCTATGGTAATTTCGTAATCGGACATAATCACTTCGTCTCCTTTTCAAACGCTTCCGCCATCGAGAACAGGGTGCGCTCGCCGTAGCTTTTGCCGATGAGCTGCAAGCCGATCGGAAGGCGGTTGCCGTCGAAGCCGCACGGAATGCTGATCGCTGGGTTGCCGACGATATTTACGGGTACGGTGAACACGTCGGCAAGGTAAGTTTCGGTAACGTCCGTCACCTTTTTGCCGAGCTCGAACGCCGTAGTCGGGCTGGTAGGTCCGAGCAGAACGTCGCAGTCCGCAAGCGCCGCGTCGAAGTCGTTTTTGATCTTTGTGCGGACTTTGGAAGCTTTGAGGTAGTACGCGTCGTAATAGCCGCTCGAGAGCACGTAGTTGCCCGTCATAATGCGGCGTTTGACTTCCGCGCCGAAGCCTTGGGTACGCGAACGGTAATAGACGTCGATATAGTCCTTCGCCCCTTCCGCACGGACGCCGTACTTGATACCGTCGAAGCGGGCGAGGTTTGAAGTCGCTTCCGCGCACGCGAGAACGTAATAAGTCGCGATCGCCGCGTCGAACGAGCCGATCGAAACGTCTTTGAGTTTCGCGCCCGCCTTTTCGTAAATCTTGGCGGCGGCAAGAACGCTTTCCTTGACTTCGGCGCTGTATTCGCGCCCGAAGAATTCTTTGGGAAGTCCTATCGTTCTGCCCTTGATCTCGGGAACGTAATCGAGGTAGTTTTCCTTTCTGTCCGCGCTCGTCGAATCGAGCGGATCGTGTCCCGCGATCACGTTGAAAAGTTCGGCGTTGTCGCGCACCGTGCGGGTGAGCGGTCCGATCTGGTCGAGCGAGGACGCGAACGCCACGAGTCCGTAACGCGAAACGGTCGAATACGTCGGTTTAAGTCCGACTACGCCGCAAAGCGCCGCGGGCTGACGGATACTTCCGCCGGTGTCCGAGCCGAGCGCGCCGTAAGTTTCGAAAGCCGCGACCGAGCTTGCCGAGCCGCCCGAGCTTCCCCCGGGGACGCGTGTGGGATCGACGGCGTTTTTAACCGGACCGTAAGCCGAGTTTTCGTTACTCGAACCCATTGCGAATTCGTCCATATTCGCTTTTCCGACGATAACCGCGCCCGCCGCTTTGAGTTTTTTCGCGACGGTGGCGTCGAAAGGCGCGATATAGTTGTCGAGGAATTTCGAACCGCAGGTAAGGCGTTCGCCCTCGAGCGAAATGTTGTCTTTAAGCACGATCGGAACGCCTTCGAGCGCGCCGAGCTTTTCGCCGCGGGCGATCCTGGCGTCGGCTAAGTCTGCGGCTTTCAGCGCGGACTCGCGGCAAAGCGTGATGAACGTGTTGAGGTCGGACGTCTCCTCTATCCTTTTATATACGGCTTCGGTGACTTCGCGCGACGAGACTTTTTTGCCCACGATCGCGTCGCGGACTTCGGTAAGCGTAAGTTTTACTAAATCCATACTCCCTCCTTACTCGACGACGCGCGGAACGATATACGCTTCGCCGTCCGTTTCGGGCGCGTTCGAAAGCAGTTTCGCCCTGTCCATGCTCGCCTTTTCCTCGTCCTCGCGGAGTACGTTAGTAAAAGGCAGAATGTGCGCGGTCGGCGGAACGTCGCTTACGTCCACTTTGTCGAGCTCTTTGAATCTCTCGATGATGTTGTCGAGGTGAGTGCCGATTTCCTCGATTTCGTCACCCGTAAATCTGAGGCGCGAAAGCGTCGCGAGGTGGTCGATCTCTTCTTTGCTGATTTTCATTGTCTGATCTCCCGTTGTTTTATACCGAAAATTATAGCCGTTTCGGCGAAAAATGTCAATCGTTCCGCCACTATTACGCGCTACGAATTGACTTTTTTACGGTTTTGCGGTATAATATCGGTTAAGGAGAAATTTATGTACCCGTATTTGTTCGGCGTTTTGCCGTCGTATACCGTAATGATGATCGTCGGAATACTCGCCGCAGTCGCGTGTTTTCGTCTGCTTTCCGACAAAACGAAGCTTCCCGCGAAAGTCTATAATTTTTATTCGCTGAACGCCGTGGCTTCGATAGCCGCGGGGCTGTTGTTCGCCATGCTCTTTCAGTCCGTTTACAACTTTTTCGAAACGGGCGTCTTTAAGCTCGAAGGAATGACGTTTATGGGCGGGCTTATCGGGGGAGCGGGAACGTTCGTGCTCGTTACGCTTTTGTCGAAAAAACGCGAAGTGAAACGCTCGTTCTTCGTCGTAGCCGAAATCGCCGCGCCTTGCGTTTGTCTCGCTCACGCGCTCGGGCGAATAGGTTGCACGCTCGCGGGGTGCTGCTACGGGATCGAATCCGAAAGCGGCTGGTTCTTCCCCGCCGTCGGCAAGAAAGTCATACCCACGCAATTTATCGAAGCATGCTTTCTGTTCGCGCTGTTCGCCGCGCTTCTCGTCTTTACGTTAAAGCGATCGCCGCGCGGCTTTAACCTTATAATTTACTGTCTCGCTTACGCCGTGTTCAGATTCGTTATCGAATTCTTCCGCGGCGATCCGAGAGGCGCGTTCGTGGGCGCGCTTTCCCCAAGCCAGTTCCAGTCGATCGTATTGTTTCTTATCGGCATCGGTCTGCTCGTTTTTCGTCTGCTCCGCCCCGATTTTTACGCGCTTGTACCCGAAAAAACCGATACGGTCGAGGAAATCCGCAACGCGGAAAACGAATGACATTATAAACCAAAACGTAACGCTCCCTCGCTTCGTCATCTCGAGCGTAGTCGAGACCGAAGCGGGAGCGAACACGGACACCGCGAAACGGTACTTTTATTTTCTTCCGCAGGGGATTTCTCCGCTTCGCTTACGGCTTACGCCGCTCACTTCGGTCGAAATGACGTTAAAATCAAAACGTACACGTTGTCATTTCGAGCGAAGGCGTAGCCGCAGTCGAGAAATCCCCCTCATCGGTAACGAAAATAGTCGAACACGCCCCCAAAAACGCCTGTGCGGGCTCCGCGCCTTAGAGGAGAATACAATGGAAAAAATAGCGTCATTTACTATCGATCATCTCAATCACCCCGCGGGGATCTACCTCAGCCGCAAGGACGGCGACGTATACACCTATGACGTGCGGATATGCAAGCCGTACGCCGACCCTCTGCTTACGAACGCGGAAATGCATTCGCTCGAACACCTGCTTGCAACCGTGCTCCGTAACGGCGAGCACGGCGCGGACGTGATTTACGTCGGACCCATGGGCTGTCAGACGGGCTTTTACGTTCTCTATCGCGGGATCGAACCGGACGAAGCGAAACGCGACGTAGCGAACGCTTTCCGTTTTATTTCGACTTACGACGGCGAAATGCCGGGGAACTCGCAAACGGAGTGCGGCAACTGTCTCAACCTCTCGATCGAAGCGGCGCGGCGGGCGGCTGAATATCTTATCGAGCGTACGAATCTTTGATTTTTCGGCCGTTTACGATCTGATAGGAACGGACGACAGACCGGATTGATCGCGAAATCGCGACGTTTCGACTTTTCTATGTATAAATTTTGTGACAATATTGTGAAACAATGGGTTTTTCCTTGCATATTGCAAGATTTTATGTTATTATAATAGTGTGGATAACCACAAAAACGGGAGGATAAATGAAAAATCTGACGGAAACGGAACTTCTCAACCGTAAACGCGCTTTGCACGCGGGCACGATCCTGTCGAAAGTATCGATTGCCGCCGCGGTTTTTCTGTTTTTATCGGCGTTCGCCTCGCTGTTCGTCATGCTGTTTGCGGGGCTTGCGATAATACTATGGATCACGCTGACGATCTGCCTTTTCGGTATTCCTTTTCTTATCTTCGGAAAATCGTGGCTCGGACTTCTCGACACGTTCAAAAATATCGCCGAATTCGGCAGCACGATGGTCGATTTTATGATCAAGCTTACTGCGCCTCTTGCGGCGATTTCGATTTCGTGCGCCGTGCTCGCGCCCGTCCTGCTCTTTCTTGCCGCGGGCGAAAATAAATCCGCCGCCGTGCCGCGCACCGTCGTTTCCGCGATCGTAGTAATCGTTTCGATCGTCTGCATTATCTTCGCGGGAGGCGTCAAATGAGCAAGCTGACTATCCGATACACGAACAACTCCGCGCTTAAACCCGTCCTCACCGTGGACGGCAAGGAACTCAAAGGCGAAAAGCACGGCAAAACCACGGTTTACACATACGAAACCGACTCGTCTAACGCCCGCGTGCGGGTTTTCAACGTTCTCGAAGCCTCTTCGCCGATGTTCTTTCTCACCTCTCTTTTGTACTTTATTCTGAGCGTTTTCGGCATTTTCGACGATTATTCGGACTTTAAGTGCCGCAAAGTGAGCTTCGACGCGTCCGTTTCGACCGTGAACGACAACGAGCTGAATCTTATCGGCAGAGGCTTTTCCAAGTCCGAGAAAACCGAAGCGATCAAATCGGATTGCACGGGCTCGATCGACGTTTTCGAGAACAAATTCTCGGTGGATAAGGTCGCGCTTCGCAGAACACGCATCATGACGGCGGTGCGGGTCGTGCTGTTCGTCGCTTGCATAGTGTCGATAATCGCGATAATAATCAAGTAATTCCGCCACGTCGGCGTAAAATGAAAATTCGGCTTTTTGCCGCTTATAAAGGAGTAAATAATGACTTTTTCGGTAAAAAACAAGTTCGTGTCGCTCGGCGGCGGGTCATTCGTCGAGGACGATAACGGCAACAGGCTGTTCAAGGTTAAGGGCAAGGTTTTCTCCCCCACCCGCAAAAAAATTCTTTGCGATCCGAACGGTAAAAAACTTTTCGTTATCCGCAACAAATTCTGGCATTTCTTCCGCAAGTCCGCGTTTATCTATAACGCAGACGGCGAGAAAATCCTCAAACTTACCAAAAAAGTCTGGACGAATAACTTCATCGTCGAAACCTACGACGCCGCAATCGACGTTGACGGAAACTGGGTCGGCTGGAATCTCGACGTTCTTCGCGACGGCGAAGTGATCGGGCATATTTCGAGGCAGTTCACGGTCGTACGCGACGCGTTCAGAGTGGACTCCGTAAACAGCGCCGACAACGCTCTGCTTACGGCGATCGTCGTTGCTATCGACAATATTTTCGACGCCGATAAAGTAAGAGCTTAACCGTCTCTACCCCTCGACTTTTGCGAAACCGCGCATTCCCGCGCGGTTTTTCATTTTGCCTCGGAAAAGAAATTTTGTCCGTCCGGTTGACGGCAGGACGAGGAACACCCCTACCTTTTAAAGCCTTCCCCTTGGGGGGAATGTGGATTGCCGAAGCGAAAGCGAAGGCAAGACGGATGAGGGGTCGGGCTATGCCGAGCAAAACGTAAAAGACAACCCCTCATCAGTCGCTACGCGACAGCTTCCCCCCAAGGGGAACCCTTTTTAGTTATACCGTTCCGCTACGCCCCTATTCGCTCCCGCGAGATCTCTCGACTTCGCTCGAGATGACGGGGCTAAGTACCGTTACGCAAGGTTGGCGGGCGGACGAGAAATGTCCCTATCACACTCTATCAATCGTTATATTTGGTCATTTCGACCGAAGAGAGGGTGAAACCCGAACGCAGTGGAGAAATCCCCCGCGGAAGTCAGCCGATAATGATGCTGCTTACTCTAATTTCGACCTTATTTGTCGGCGAAGCCGACGGTAGGGCGGTTCGCCCTCGGACCGCCGCATAACGTACAGCTTTGGATGGGTATTTGAAGCATACCGTTTCGCAACGCCCGTGTTCGCTCCCGCGAGATCTCTCGGCTACGCTCGAGATGACGGG
Organism: uncultured Clostridia bacterium; assembly: GCA_934270565.1. Taxonomy (GTDB): domain Bacteria; phylum Bacillota; class Clostridia; order Christensenellales; family Pumilibacteraceae; genus UBA10677. The sequence continues at coordinate 31,372 of CAKQPR010000016.1, forward strand.
GCTAAGTACCGTTACGCAAGGTTGGCGGGCGGACAAGGAACGCCCCTACCACACTTTAACAAACATCGCGGAAGTCTCCAGATAACGCCTCTCCTACAACCCTTTTCGACCTTTAAAGCGTTGCGGGGTCTGGGACACAGCCGCAAGTGTCCCAGCGGCTTTTTTGCATACTTTTTTCTCCGCTTGAAAAAAGTATGAATTCTGTTTCCTCTCTTTCTTAAAGAAAATGTTTGTTACTCTTCCTAAAGTAAACCATAGCGGTAGCGCGTTTTGTTACTCTTCCTAAAGTAAGCCATAGCGGCAGCGAGACTTTGTTGAAAATGCACTAATTTTGTCAACGCGGCTCATTTTTGAACGAAACGCGCTATAATGAAGTCGAGGTGAAGAAATATGAAGATTTATAAAACGCAACTATCGATAATACTCGCGCTCACGGGCGTGCTCGTTCTGCTGATCTGCGCAACCGTGATCCAGACGCGCATGGCGGTTTCCGCACCGCTCGGTCCTGTTTCTTCCGCCGAGGACAAGCCCGCCGAAGAAACGCCGATCGACCCTACCGCCGGTTACGCGATCGACCGCACGGCGAGACTGTCGCTCGGCGACGCGGAAATCGAGAACAACTACGGCGGCACGGGTTCGGAAACGCTCGAAACGGTAATCGCCGCGAACGATCGGCTTTACATATTTTTCAACACGACTTCGACCGATTGCGACCTTTCGGGCGGCGAAGGCGGGGCGGTTCTGACGCTCGACCACGATCTTTACGTCAAAAACGTATTCCGGACGAACGGTAAAATCGTAGCGGCGATACTCGGCGAAGGCGGTTTCGTAATCGCAACGAACGTCGGCGGAACGGTTTCGGTCGGTATTATGGGTTTTGACGGCAAACTGTCCGCAAGCACTGCCGTACCGCGCGCGGGCGAGGTTAAAAGCCTTTATCTTACCGACGACGGCTACGTCCTCGTAAGTAAAATCGCAAGCGGCGCGCTCGACAAGCCCGCTATTCATCTTTGCGCGTTATCGTTCGATCTGTCGCTTAAATACGAACGCACGATAACCGCCGGTTATTCGCTCGATCCGATAGCCGCTTACACCCGCGGCGGCGAAACTTACGTATTTTTCAACGCAAGCTCCGACCTCGGCAACCACATAGGCGTTGCGAAATGCTCGGAAGCCGCCGAAACGGTCGTTTCCTACCTTTCGCGCTTCGAAAACCACAGCGCGAGCGCCGTCATACCATATTCGGGCGGGTTCGCGATCGGTTCGGAAAACGGCGTGATCGTCACCGACGGTGCGGTCGTTCTCCGCACGCTCGAAAGCTCGCCCCTTCCCCGCCTCTACTACGCCGACGGCTTGTACTACGCGTTTTCGGGTTCGGCTACGTCCTTCGACGAAGCGCTTACGAAACGTTTCGAACTCGATTATTTCGCGGACAAGGGCGAAATCGTCGATTGCGTTGCCGGCAAAGGCTACGGCGTTTTTCTCGGGAAAATCGAACAAGCGCTCACCGTTACGGCAAACGAAAACCGCCTCGGTCTTATGCTGAACGGCAAATTCGGATCTTCCCGCCTCGTCCGCGCCGGCAACGACTGGTTCGTCATTGCCGAAACAACCGCAAAATCCGCCGACGTCGGGTCTGTTTTCGGCGAAAGCGATATCTGGGTCGCTCGCCTGAAAATATAATGCGGCGAGCCGCCGTTGGCAATTCGGCGATGGCAGGAAGCTCCTGCAGGCAAGTAGGCTACGTTCGTACTTACATTCGATAGAATAGGTAGGGGCGGACGCCATCGTCCGCCCGCAAACCCAACGAACACGTTGTCATTTCGAGCGCAGGCGAAGCCGCAGTCGAGAAATCCCCGGCATTAGAAAATATAACAATCGCATACGAACACTCCAAAACGGTATTAAAAAGGCTTCCCCTCGGGGGGAAGCTGTCGCATAGCGACTGATGAGGGGTTGTCTTTTACGTTGCGTTTGTCATAGCCCGACCCCTCATCCGTCTTGCCTTCGCTATCGCTTCGGCAATCCACCTTCCCCCCAAGGGGGAAGGCTTTAAAAAAGCTTGTGTTTATTTAAAATCAAAGACCCCGAAGCCGAAACTTCGAGGTCTTTTCTTTTGTTATTCGTAATTTCTTTGGTTTAAGCGGCGAAGATCGCGCGCTTATTCAAAGTCCGTCAGACTCAGAATACGGTGGGAACGAAGAAGTATACGCAGAAGAGGATCGCAACGATGATCGTAACGGGGTGAAGATCCCAAACGGGTTTTTCTTTCTTGGTGCAAGCATACTTGATTGCATTAACGATGTAGATGCAAAGGTCGATGATGACGTAGGAAAGAAGTCCGAAGCCGATACCGTCGGTGATGCTGTAAGCAAGGGGCATCATAGCGATGGTAAGGAACGCGGGAACAGCGTTCTTAACGCCGTCGATCTTGAGGTTGGTGATACCCTTGAGCATAAGGCAACCGACGTAAAGAAGCGCGGAAGCAGCCGCAGGACCCGGGATCGAAGCGATAAGCGGGAAAAGGAAGATCGAAATGATGAAGAAGAATGCGCAGGAAAGTGCGGTAAGACCGGTTCTGCCGCCGGCAGCGATACCCGAGCCGGACTCGACGAACGTGGTAACGGTAGAAGTTCCGAAGAGCGCGCCGGTGCAGGTCGCGATCGAGTCGGACATCATAATTCCGTTGTAGTGGAAGGGCTTACCCTTCTCGTCGGCAAGACCGACGGGAACGCAGCAACCGACGATCGTACCCATAGTATCGAACATATCGATCATGCAGAACGTAATAACCGTCATAACGAGCGCCATGATCGAAACGCCGTCGCCCCAAGTGAAGCCTTCGGTAAACGCCGCAAGGAACGAACCGCCGTTAGCGGGATCCATCGAGAAGAACGTACCGAAGTTCTCCCAGAACTTCCAGCTCTCGCCCGACCATTTGGTAACGCCGAAAGGAATACCTACGAGCGTAGCGATAATGATACCGATAATAACCGAACCTTTTACTTTGAAGTGATCGAGAACGGCAATCGCGATAAGTCCGATAAGGCAGACTACCGCGCCGGCGGCTACGTATACTCCTCCGCCGTATTTGTTGAAGGTAACAAGGTCGACGAGCGTTCCGGGAATTTCAAAAAGAATCTTTCCGGCTTCGTCAAGCACGTTAACGTGAGTGGAAACTATTATTCCGGCGTTCTGCATACCGATGAACGCAATGAAAAGACCGATACCTACGGAAATAGCGCCGCGAACGCAAGCGGGAATTCCGTCGAAGATCATTTCGCGGATAGCAACGCCCTTGATCCTGATAACCGAAAGGAGAAGGAAAAGTATTCCGGAAATAAGAATAAGAAGCATTACGTTACCGTAGGAAACCGCAAAGCCGAGCGACCCGCCGAGAATAGAACCGACCATATAGTTAAGTCCCATTCCGGAAGCCTGCGCAAGGGGCATTTTAGCAAGGAAAGCCATCAAAAGCGTACCTACGATCGCGCCGAATGCGGTAGCGATGAAGATTGACGACATTTTCATGCCGGAGCCGCCGCTCAGGATCGCCTGCGGGTTTACCGTAAGAATGTAAGCCATCGCAAGGAAGGTAACAAGACCGGCGATAAGCTCGGTTCTGATCGTGCTGCCCGACTTGGTAATGCCGAAGTAGTTGTCAAGTTTCTTGCCGAACTTGGTTTTCGCCTTCGACTCTACGGGAGCCGTTTCGGTTGCCGCAGTCTCTTCGACGACGACGTTGTTCGTTTCTTCACTCATAGTGAATCTCCTATAAAAATTATTTTTTGACAATCGGGGTCAGCCCGTCATATCCGTAAAAATAAAAATCGCCGCACGGGCTTCTCTACCCTGCGACCGAAAAACAGAAACACGAAGTTCGCCGAACGAACCTTCCTTTCCTGCTCTCAGGTAGTCCGATCTTAGGCGTCGGGTAGAAACTATGAAACCTTTTACATTCATATTATACCGTGGAGCTGCAAAATCAAATTGCATACTTATTTTAACATATCTAACACGCTTTTGTCAAACGTATATCGACCGTTTTCGACATTTTTTCAGTAAATTTTTGTAAAGCCGTAGCGGGCGAGTGTTCGGGTTAGCCGTGTTCGCCTGTTCTCATTCCTGTTGCATGGGATTTCTCGACTATCGCTCGAAATGACGTTGTGTTCGTTTGGTTTTTACGTTGTTCCGACCGATTTGTTGGGGCAGATGAGAAACGAGTATGCCACATTTTATCAATCGTTATATTTGCCACTTCTTAATGTCATTTCGACCGAAGCGTCAGCGAAGTGGAGAAATCCCCCACGGAAGTCACCCAATAACGATACTGCTTACTCTATTTTCGACATTATTTGTCGGCGAAGCCGACGGTAGGGCGGTTCGCCCTCGGACCGCCGCATAACGTACAGTCACGGACGGGTATTTGAAGCGTACCGTTTACTTGCGTCCGTGTTCGCTCCCGCCTTGGTCTCGACTACGCTCGAGATGACGGGGCTAAATACCGTTCCGCTCGGTTGGCGGGCGGACGAAGAATGCCCCTACCGCGCTCTATCAAAAGGTAAGTACAGGCATCGCCGACTTGCCCGCGGCTCGCCGTCGGGCGGACGAGGATCGCCCCTACCACACTCTATCAAT
>CAKQPR010000017.1 GCA_934270565.1 uncultured Clostridia bacterium
ATTCTGTTGGAAGAAAACGGCGTTGAAAAACCCGATTGTAAAATGGATTTACAGTTTTTAGAAAACTCGTAAAGTATTGTTACGACAAACTAACACCATTAAATAATGTTTTAAGGTCGCAACAGCGACACGGGAAATATCCTAAATCTTAAAAGGAGAAAATATTATGACACACACAAAGGCGAATAAATCAAAGATATTGACGCTGATTTTGGGACTTGCAACGTGTTTTGTGCTTATGCTCGGCATTGTGTTTGCAAGCCCCGTGGACACGGCGCGCGCGGAAGAGACAGACCCGCGCATCGTAGTCAGCACGATTACCGCAAGCTCAGATGTTGACACCATTATAGGCTTTGGAAACAGAGTTGTACGTCCGTCTTTTAATATAACCGAAGGTTCGCCGGCATATTTCAATACTTTAAATAGTAACTACTGGCAAAGAAAAAACGGAACAGCGTGGGAAAATTATTCGGGCGCAGCGTTTACGGAAGGGACTTATAGATACAAGACTCAAATTCGTATCGAAGACACAGGGGCGACAACCCACGTGCTTGACAAAAACGGCATTACCGTCACGGTAAACGGCGTAAAATGGGCGGATAATTCCACCCCCAAAATTTATGATACGTATTCGTTTGATTGGGTCTTTTCAAAAGAGTATGAAGTCGTTGCCCCGGCAGGCACGCCGCTGGATTTTGTTAAAGACAAAAAATGGGATATCGACAGTACTTATATCAACCAAGTGATAACTGCGTTTTCGGTGGCAGAAGGCGCGGTGGGCGGCACAAAACCTTACGCGTTCTCAAAGGTTTCCGGTCCCGAGTGGATTGACGTTGCGGCAGACGGCGCGGTTTCGGGAACGCCGACAGCTGTGGGCGCAAACGCAGACCTTGTGATTAAGGTCACGGACAGCGCAGCGGAACCCGCCACAAAGGAAATCACCCTGGATGTCGGCAACACGTACGTACTCCCCGCAGACCGCGAAGTAATCAGCGTAATCAGAGCAAATTCAAACATCGGTGAAATATTAGGTTATGGAAAATCCGTAGTTGACCCTTCGTTCACTTTTACGGAAGGCACGCAGGCAAACTTTGCCGACACCATGGGTCACTGGAATAAGAAAGTAGGAACGGAGTGGAAAAGATATGAAGGAGCGACGTTTACGGAAGGAACTTACATGTATAATAACCAGATTCGCGTCGATGGCAAAAACGGAAGGACTCACGTATTAAACAAAGACGGCGTATTCGTTTATATCGACGGCGAGTTGTGCGCGGACAATCAAATACCCGATTCGATTTATGACGATTATTCATACATGCACGTTAACACCATTGACTATGAAGTTGTCAAAGAAGTAAACGACGAGATTGTGCCCGTTACCGACCTTGAAAAAGTGTTCGACGATAATCCGCAAGAGCCGACCTTTGGCGGAACGCTTGTCAGGGACACCGACTACGAAGTAAGTTATGCGGTAAAAGCGGGCTCGACAGGTGTTATCTTTGGGGGAATACCCGTTGACGCCGGTACTTACGTTGTTACCGTCACGGGAAAGGGCGCTTATTCAGGCAGTTTCACCAAAGAATTCGTGATCAACAAGGCAGCGCAAACAAACGTCCCCGTCGGACTTATCGCCAACCCGATTTCGTGCAGGGACGGCAGCGGCACAATCGACGGCGTTACCACCGCGATGGAATACAGAAAAGTCGGCGACGCGGATTATACAAAGTGTACGCCAAGTACGATTACAGGGCTTGCGGCAGGCGAATACCAAATAAGATACGCGGAAAACGAAAACTATCTGGCAAGCGCTGACGTAACCGTTACCATTGCCATAAGCCATAATCTGGGCACGCTTAATGAAGAAACCCCCGCAACTTGTATCGCAAACGGTATGAAAGCGCATTATTATTGCTCGGATTGCAAAAAGTTCTTTGACGCGGATAAAAACGAAACAACCGAAGATGCGTTGACTATCCCCGCAACCGGCGTTCATACGTTTGGCACACTTATTGAAGAAACCCCCGCAACTTGTATCGCAGGCGGTATGAAAGCACACTACAAATGCACAGTGTGCGGAAAATTCTTTGACGCGGACGAAAACGAAACAACCGAAGATGCGTTGACTATCCCCGCAACCGGCGTGCATAACTATGGCACGCTTATTGAAGAAACCCCCGCAACCTGTATCTCAGGCGGTATGGAAGCACACTACAAATGCACAGGGTGCGGAAAATACTTTGACGAGGACAGAAACGAAACAACCGAAGATGCGTTGAAAACTCCCGTCAGCCCATACTACGGGCACAACTTTGGTCGTTGGGTAGAAGAAAAATACGCAACTTGTCAAACCCCGGGCAGAAAAGGATACAAGCATTGCAGCATCTGCAACAAGGATTACGACGCAAGCAATACGGAAATTACCGATTCTGTTATCCCTGTCAATCCGGACGGTCACGAATTGGGTGCTTTGATTGCAGAAGTTCCTGCAACTTGCAAAGATCCCGGCGAAAAGGCACACAGAGATTGCAATTTGTGCGGAAAACGTTGCGACCCGATAACCCGAAAAGAGATTGCGGACTTGACTATTCCCGCAACCGGCGTTCATAACTATGGCGCGTGGGTAAGCAACGGCGACGGAACGCATACCCGCACTTGTACGACTGGCAGTCATTCAGAAACGGAAAATTGCTCCGGCGGAACGGCAACTTGCGAAAACAAAGCGGTTTGCTCGGTTTGTGGAGTGGCATACGGCGACAAACTCGGTCACGACTATGGCGAAGTGACATATACTTGGACGAGTGATAATACTTGCAAAGCGGAAAGAGTTTGCAAGCACGACAGCACTCATATCGAAAGCGAAACGGTAACCGCAACGGCAGAGGAAATCAAAGCGGCAACCTGCAAAGAAAAAGGCAAAATGAAATATACCGCTACGTTTACAAACACGGCGTTTGCGGTGCAAGTAAAGGAAGTCGATATTGATTTTACCGAGCATACATACGGCGACTTGATACCCGAAGTGTCTCCAACAACCACAGAATTTGGTGTGAAAGAACACAAAGATTGTACGGTTTGCGGAAAGCACTTTGATAAAGACGGCAACGAAATCACCAAGCTTAAAATTGCCAAAATCGGCACGCATAACGTGGTAATAAACGGCGAAAGTGAATTCTATGCCGACGGTGAAAGTGTAACCGTAACAGCGGAAGATAAAGAAGGTAAAGTATTCAAAGGTTGGCAGGATGAAAGTGGTAAAATCATAAGCACCGAAAAGAGTTATAAATTTACAGTATCGGCAGAAAAAACCCTTACGGCTGTATATGAAGATGCTCCCGCGGCAAAGAAAGGACTTTCGGGCGGTGCGATTGCGGGTATCGTAATCGGTTCGGCAGCGGTCGCGGGAATCGGCGGATTTGCAATCTTCTGGTTCGCAGTCAAGAAAAAGACTTTTGCAGACTTGGGCGTAGCATTGAAGAAAGGCTTTACGGCAATCGGCAACGGTATAAAAACCGCTTGTCGTGCAATCGGAAACTTCTTCAAAACTCTCGGAGCAAAAATCAAAGCATTGTTCACTAAGAAGAAATAAGATGAAATAATAACAACGAGCCGTTCGTAGTCAATGCGGACGGCTCTAATTCTAAAAGGCGATATTGTAGAGATAACAATATATCTCATACAATATCTGACCACTATTGGCTTATAGATTTTGAAGATTTGCTCAAACACTTAAACCCTAAGAATTATACTGAATGCAAAAATTTACCACGAATACGCACAAAAATTGGTGCTATACCAAGTTTTTCGGAGTGTTTACGCTAATGATTGTTTTACATCAAATAAAATTCATTTTGTTTTGCGACGTGGACGACGTGACTTACGGCGGGCTTAGAAAAATAGGTTTCACGCGGACGAAGACTTTGGGATACGGCGGGGACTGCTGCGATTTCCACTGTTTCCGGAAATAGCCGCGCGGAGGAATTGCAATGGATTACACGAATCGTTTTGACGGCAAGGGCGAGATTTACGCGAAGGCGAGACCGAAGTATGCTTCGGGACTGTTCGATTATATGAAAAGCTCCTTGCGCATCGCCGAAGGGAGCGTTTTTGCGGACGTGGGCTCGGGAACGGGAATTTTCACCGAACAGCTTATCGGTAGCGGATACAGGGTTTTTGCAATCGAGCCGAACGGTGATATGCGAAAGAAAGCGGAAGAGAAGCTGTCGGGGAATAAAAATTTCGTTTCCATAAGCGGGACCGCCGACGATACGAAGCTGCCCGACCGAAGCGTCGATTGCGTATCAGCCGCGCAGGCGTTCCACTGGCTGGACGCCGATTCTTTCCGCATAGAATGCGGGAGAATTCTGAAGCCGCGGGGCAGGGTTATGATTGTCTACAACGTGCGCGACGAAAATGCGGCTTGCACGAAAGCGCTTGCCGAGCTGAGAAAAAAATATAATTCCGAATTCCGCGGGTTTTCCAACGGTATGAACAAGGAAAAATGCATGGCGTTTTTCGACGGCAAATGCGATATTTTCCGAGCGGACAACACGTTGGTTTACGATCGGCGGGGCTATACGGATCGCGTGTTGTCGTCCTCGTATTCGCTGAAAGAAGGCGACGCGGGGTACGACGATTATCTGAAAGATATCGACGAAATCTTCGACAAATTCGCTTCGGGTGGTCTTATCGAAGTCCCGACTTACACGATCGCGTTCATCGGCGAAATCAAAACAGACAGATAAATAAAAACTGCGCCCCGCGGCTTATCGCGTTCGGCGCCGTTTGCGTTATTCGAGATTGTTTGCGGTTATGATTTTCGACCAGAACAGGTAATTTATGCCCGTCGCGTTAAAGGGCTTGAGCGGTGTTTCGAGCTCGTCAATTCTGTCGGTTCTGCCCTCGACGTAGTCTTTCAGTCGCTGTGCGCAGTCCTCGAGCCTGAGCATAAGCCCGCCGAAACGCTGATCCACGACGTCGAGCCCGTGCGGTTTTTTCTCGATGAGCCACTCGGCGCGTGTTTTTTCGTAAAACTCGCGGACGGCAAGTCTCGTTTCGTCTATCTTGTCCGAAAGTCGGCGTAGCTCCGGCAAGTCTTTTGCGCCGTAAGCGCGACGGATTTCGATTCCGAGATCGTGCTTGAGATAAATCGCTTTGAGAAGCGCGCTTTGCCGCTCGAACAGGTATTTGAATTCGCATTGCGGCGCGCGGTCGAATTCTTCGGCTTTCTCGCGGTACTTCGAAGCCGCGCCTTCCTTAAGTACGGGATCGAAATATCCGTTGAAAACGTCCTGAAAAAGCACATACTTGGAAAAGTCTATTTCGGGTAGTTCCAGATAACTTGCGGTGAGAGTGTTTGCCGCGTCGAGCGCGCGGATCGCGTAGTAGTCCTCGCCGGTCGCTTCTGAAAAGCGTTTCGCCGCATAGTCTTCGTCGGGGTGGCCTTCGTAGTTGCAGCGCGCGTAACACAGCGCGGGCAGAGCGAGAAAGAACGAGCAGTCCTCGCCGCCCCACAACGTCACGATGATTCCGTCGATATTCTCATCGCGGCATGCGTCGGTTGCGGCTTTGAGCTCGGCGATCGACATATCGTTGCTCGTCGTAAAGCCTATGTAAGTATGCACCGCGCCCGCATACCAGACGTTTTTGCCGAATTTGCGGTGGAGCCGTAGCATTTTGCGGTATTTTTCCGCGTCGTAAAAGAAATATTCCCAGTAAACAAGATCGACGTCGGGGAGGAGATCCTTCTTTTCGTCGATTTTTTCGTCGTCCCGAGCGTCGTAATAACTGCCGTAAATACTTTTGAACAGCATATCCGACCACATCATAGGCTCGAAACCGTACTTTTTCGCGATTTCGACGATTTTTCGGGTGTGTTCGGCGAAAATTTCCAACGCGTCGCGGTAGCCGTGCTTATTAAGGTAAGCTCCGCGCCCCACGTTGTGCGCTTCGTCCAGCCCGATATTCACCGTGCGCGATGTAAAGCACTCGGCGAGAGTACGGAATTCGTTCTCGATCAGACGGTAAACGCGCTCGTCGCCGACAAGCAGTATATCGTCGGTATCGCGTACTGCGGCGTAATCGTTCCATTTGAAAATCCGACTGAGGTGCGCGAGCGTTTCTATGCACGGAATGACTTCGACGCCTATCGAATCGCAGTAAGCGACGATATCTTTAAGCTCGGTTTTCGAGTAACCGCCCCGCAGGTAACCGAAATACGGCTCGTCGTCCGCTTCGAAAGTGTCCTCGCAGTAAAGCATAATCGAATCGTAACCGAATTTTCTGAGGTAAAGCGCGTATTCTTTGACTTTCTCGGGACGCATGACGGCGTTGTTCGAACAGTCGATCATCACACAGAAGCGTTTCTTACTCATAATTTTCTCCTTGCGGTTTATTTGTTTTCTTCGCGGAATTTAGCGGGCGAAACTCCGTAAAAATTCTTGAAATCGCGGCTTAAATGGTACGGCGAAGAGTAGTTCAGATCGAGCGCGATCTGGTTTATCGTAAGATGCGAAGTCCGCAGTAAAAGCGCGGCGTTTTTCAGTTTCTGACGGCAGACGTATTGCTTGGGCGAAAGCCCCGTGAACGAGTGGAAAACCGATCTGAATCTTCGCGCGGACAGATAGCAGTTCGCGGCGAGTTCGTCCACCGACAGATCGGATTTGAGGTTGCCGTTTATGTACGCTATCGTGCGCACTATTTCGTCGTAATGCGGCATTTCGCTGTTGATTTTGCGGCGGCAGTCGTTCGCCCAGCGATAGACGAGCTCGACGAACATCGAGGTCGTAAGCCGGATACCGAATTCGTCGTAAGTTTTCATGGCTTCGGTCATTTCCGCCAGAAGCCGCGTTTCCTCGTAAGATTTCGGAACGTGGTAAATTTTGCATTCCTCGAAAAAAGGTACGGGATCGGTTATAATAAAGTTGTACCAGTTGTATTCCCATACGCCGTCCGTGGGCGAATACTTGACGATCGAAAGTTCGTTGATGAGTATAAGCGAATCGGGCGGCAGGGTGAATTTCCCTTTTGTGGTAGTAATCACGCCGCTCCCCGATACCGTTCGGATAAAGCAAAACAGGTTTTCGTTTTCGTGGCGCGACGGTTCGGCGAGGTAAGTATTGTTGCGGCGGACGTTCCATACCGAATAAAGGTACGGCGAAAAAGGCTTATAATTGTCGAAAATGGTAAACTGTTTTGAAAAAGGCTGTTCCGAAAGCTCCATATCGTCCCCCCCGATCGAGTAAAGTTTTTCTTAATTATATAGATTAACCGAACAAAAGTCAATCGAAACGATACAAAAAACGGCAACTTTTATAATTGCCGAAAAGTATATGCTAATATCCGTTTTACCTATTGTTTTCGCCACGCGACAATGCTACAATAGAATTGTCCGAATAAAAGACGGAGCGCGTGCGTTCCGCTTATATGGGAGGAGAGATGAAAGACCCGAATGCGCTCGGCGTACCCGCCGCGGCAAAGCCGACAAAAACCAAGTGGAGAAGGATACTGTTTATCGCCGCGTTCCTTGCATGGCCGACGATAAACTTCTGCGTTTTCTATATCGGCGTAAACGTCAACTCGATCGCGATGGCGTTTCAGCGTTCCGTACCGGGGACGGCGATAAAATACTGGACGCTCGACAACTTCGCGCGTATTTTCCGCGAAGGCTTTACGGGCGGCGAGCCGCTTCTGAAACAGGCGACTTTGAATACGCTTACGTTTTTCGCGTTCAATTTTTTCGTGCTCACGCCGATAAACATAATCATCGGTTACTTTTTCTATAAAAAGATCCCGGGGTACAGGGTTTATCGGTTTATCTTCTATCTTCCGGTAATCATACCCGCCACGGTGCTCGCGACGTTATTCAAGTATATCATTTCTCCCGAAAGCAGCGGACTTCTGTCCACGATCCTCGCGAAATTCGGCGCGACGCTCCCGAACCTTCTCGGCAGCAGCGAATACGCCATGAAAACGCTTATAGCGTACAACGCTTGGACGGGGCTTACGGGCTTTCTGCTCACGACGAACGCAATGCGCCGCGTGCCCGAAGAGATTATCGAATCGGCTAAAATCGACGGAATCACGCCTATGCGCGAAATCGTGAGTATTCTCATTCCGCTCATCTGGCCGACGATCGCGACGTCGCTTCTTCTTTCCGTTATGAGCATTTTCACTTCGAGCGGGCCGATCCTTCTGTTTACGCAGGGCAATTACGGAACATACACGATAGCTTACTGGCTGTTCGAAAAAGTTCTGACGAATACGAATATGGAATACGCGGCGGCGGTCGGACTGTTCTTTACGTTCGCGGGATTTCCGGTGCTTGCCGTCACGAGATGGCTGTCGAGAAAAGTGGAGGACGTGGAATACTGATGAAAGCGAGAGTAAAAACTCCGACTTCGGTCGGACAGAAAGTCGTTTATTCGATTCTTATAGTTCTGTTTACGCTGTATTCGATTTCGATCGTGTTCCCGCTGTGCTGGTCGGTGCTCGTGTCGCTGAAATCGCATCAGGAATATATGCTCAATTCGCCGTTCGCGCTGCCCGAAAAATGGCTGTTCTCGAACTACGCGACCGCGTTCAAGGTGCTCAAAGTGGGCAAAACGGGCTTCGTCGGTATGATCGGGAACTCGCTTTGGTACGCGATAGGTATGACGGCGGGCAACATTTTCGTGTGTTCGCAAACCGCCTATATCTTCGCCCGTTACCCGTTCAAGGGCTCGCAGAAAATCTATAACGTTCTGCTCATAGTAATGCTTATGCCCATTATCGGCTCGGGTCCCGCAGCGTTCAGACTTTTCAGCGGACTCGGGCTCATCAACAGTCCCCTGTTCATTATTTCGAACGCGGGCGGTATCGGCGTAAACTTCCTGTTCCTCGAAGCGTTCTATCGCAACGTGTCGTGGAGCTATGCGGAAGCGGCGTTCATCGACGGAGCGCGCCCGACTCAGGTTTACTTCAAAATAATGCTGCCGCAGGCGCTCGGTATGATTTCCACGCTCGCGATAATCCAGTTTATCGGCTACTGGAATGATTACGCTACGCCGATGCTGTATTTCAGAGATCTGCCGAACCTCGCGCTCGGACTGTATATGTACGAAATCAAAATGATTCGCGGCGCGAATATGCCCGTGTACTTCGCAGGTCTCGTGCTGTCGATCATTCCGGTGCTCGCCATTTTCGGCGCGTGCCAGAACTCGATAATGGACAAAGTAGCTATGGGCGGGCTGAAAGGCTGACAGTAAAATCGACAAAACAACAAGGAGAGTAAAGTATGAAAAAAGTATTTGCGTTTATTCTGGCGTTCGCGCTTATGATCTCGTCTGCCGCGACTCTTACGGGATGCGGCAATTCGATCGCCGACGGCGAGAACGACCTCGAAATTCAGATTTACGACCGCGGGTACGGAACAGCCGGTGTCGACGCCGTTGCGGCTAAATACCGAGAGAAACACCCCGAAGTAAATATCGAAATCACGGGCGTGGTCGATAACACGCTTGCGACCGACATTTACGCGGGACCGAGCTCGGTCACGACCGACCTTTATTTCTTCGGCGGCGACAATATGTTCAACCTCGTCAATTCGGGCTCGGTTACCATCGACGGCGTGGCTTACGACAATTATTTCGAGCCACTCACCGAAGTTTTCGAGTACACGCCAGAGGGCGAAACGAAGAAGATAAAAGAAAAAATGTTACCGTCATTCGAGCGTTTTTATAACGTAAAGGACGGAAAACGCTTCACCGAAGACGCTTATTATTGCGCACCGTGGATGGGCGGGCTTTGCGGGCTCGTTTACAACAGCAAGATGTTCAGAACTCACGGCTGGACAGTTCCCGTAACCACCGACGAGCTCATCGCGCTTTCGGATACGATTATCGCGACCCCCGCGTACAGCACGAATAAGAATTCGAACGGACAGGAAATCAAAGTCGCTCCGTTCAGCTTCTGCCTCGAGGACTCGTACTGGAGCTACGTTTATCAGCAGTGGTGGGCGCAGTACGACGGAGTGGAGAAGTACGACAATTACTTCAAGGGACAGGATATGAGTGGCAACTACACGCCCGAAATAACCGCATCGACCGGCAGATTAGAGATGCTCAAACTGCTCGATTCGCTTATCGGAACGTACAAAAAAGAGGGTAGCGCCACCGTAAAACGCGACAACGTTTACTGCGATCCGTCGCTTAACACGCGCTCGTTCATGGATACGCAGGGCACGTTCCTCAGCGCGGAGGGCGCGAGAATAAACACCAACGGCGCGACGACTTCGGCTATGATGCCGAGCGGCGACTGGCTTGAAAACGAAATGTCCGCAAACTTCTCCTCGCAGATCGAGAGCGGCGAAATCGAATTCAGTATCATGCGTACTCCCGTGATCAGCGCCATTCGCAACCACCCCGATTGCGAAGACACGATCGAGAGTGACGCCGAGCTTTCCGCGCTTATCAAGGCGATCGACGCGGGCTCGACCGCGCTTAGCGGCGAGGGCTACGACGTCTCGCAGAAAGCTTACGACAAGATCCGCGAAGCCCGCACGACGGTGTTCGCGAACGTCAAATATTCGGTTTACGTTCCCGCGTTCGCGACCGCGAAGCAGGCGGCTAAGGAATTTTTGAAATACCTCTACTCGGACGAAGGCATTAAAATTTTCTCCGAAGCGACAGACGGACAGGATCTTCCGTTCGAATTCGACTGGGATTCCATCGAGGGCGTAACCGACTTTCAGAAGTCCAAATTCGACGTTATAAGCTCGGCTGAACATTACGCCATAGAGTCCGATAAATACGCCGTCGTTTACCGCGGCGGGCACAGATCGTTCAGAGTTTACACCCCGATCGAATCCAAGTTCAACGTCAACTCTCCCAACGATTATATCGATCCCGAAACGATCTTTATCGAAAACTACAACGAAATTCAAAGATTGTGGCCGCAGATCCTGCTTGACGCGGGTGTAAATTAAAGAAATTATGAAAAATCGACGAAAAGAGGAGGGCGAGAATGAGGAAAAAACTTATTGCGGTATGTTCGGCGCTGATCGTGCTGACTATGGCGCTCGGCGGTTGCGGCGGTAACGTAAAACCCCGCGACGTGGACGTGAAATTGTGGAGCACGAACGCGCTCGACAAAGTACAGCGCGACGACGTGCGCGAAAACGTTTCGTCCGCGGCGCTTAATTACGAAATGGCGAAAAACGAGGTCGAGGGCGCTCAGTTTCTGATCACGCCGCAAAACGGATACAAAGTGAACAGATTTACCGTAACGACTTCGGCGCTCGGCGACGGAAACGGCAACGTTATCCCGACTTCGGACATAAAAGTCTACCTTCAGAAGTATATCAACGTAACCAACAAAATGGGTTTCAGTCCTCAGCTCCACGCGGGCTACGTTCCCGACGCGCTACTTCCGATGGAAAAGGCTGTCGAGTACGGCGAAAACACCGTCGAGGGCGTAAATCAGGCGGTTTACGTTACGGTAAAAACGCAGAAGAACACGCCCGCAGGCGTTTACACCGGAAGCTTTACGGTGGACGTTGACGGCGCGAAATCGGATATTCCCGTTTCGGTAACGGTGTGGAATTTCGCGATACCCGACGAAAACCACGTCGGATCGCTGTTTGCGATCTGGCAGGACGAACTCGGCTACGGCGAGCTCGACGCGACTAACGATATGTACGCGCTTTACGCCGATTTCCTTGCGGATTACCGCGTTTCGGCAACCAACCTCATATCGAGCTACTGGGAAACGTATTCGGTGGAAGAGTACGTTCTCGCCGCGCGCAAAGCAACCGAAGATCCGCGGATTTCAACCTTCGCGCTTCCGTATCGCAGCAGATACGTCGAAGGTTTCGGCGGCGACGTGGATTACTCGTATGTGAAGAGTTACATTCTCGGACTTCTGAACGCGTGCGAAAACGCCGAACTTCTCGATAAAGCCGTCTACTACTTCGGCGCAATGATCGACGAGCCACAGTATACCGACACGTTTGAGCTCGCTCACCACATTTTCGTCGAGACGGACAAGATGGAAGAGGAGATCATAGCCGAAATCGAGAGAAACGGTTACTTCGACGGTAAAACCAAAGAGAAAGTATCGGAAATCAAAGAAAAGATACGCAAACTCCCCAACATTTTAACGACTTCATACACGCTCACCGAAACCAAGAGTAAGGTCGATTACGACTTCGGCGAATGTACCTACTGCCCGCTTTTCAACGAATTCGACGGCTACAATCAGGTGGCGGACGAACAGAACCTTTCGCTTTACAAGCGGCTCAAAGAGGTGAACGGAAGCGTGTGGTGGTACGGATGTAACGGTCCTTGTTATCCGTATCCGTGCTATCATATCGACGACAATCTGCTTGGCGCGCGGGTGCTCGGCACGATGATGTACGATTACGGCATCGACGGCAACCTCTACTGGTGCGTAAACAGTTACGGCAACTCCAACACGCTCAAAGCCGGCGAAATCACCCGTGCTTCCGATCCGTATGCGGACGCGGCGCGCAACTCGCCGACGTGGCCGACCAACGGCGAAGGTTATCTTCTTTACCCCGGCGCGGACTACGGCATACGCGGTCCGATCGGCTCGGTAAGACTCGAAGCGATCCGCGACGGCAACGAAGATTACGAGTATTACTACCTGCTCGGCGAGCATACGGACAGCCTCGGCGAGTATTACGCGACCGAAATCACTACCGAAAATATGGTTTCGGCGCTTTACGACCGCATTTATCGCGGAGTAAAGTACGTCGCGGACAACGAGAACTTCTACGCCGTCCGCCGCGAGCTCGCGGGAATAATCGAACGCATCGGCGAGGACGACAAGTTCGTTCAGGAAAGCGTCACCTATTCGGGCGAAAACGCGACGATTTCCTTCCTCGTAAACTCCGAATACGAAGTCGAAGCGAACGGAACGGCGCTTGTCGGTACGCCGCAGGGCGCGGGCAAACGCTATTCGTTCACGATAAAGATGGACAAACCGAGCAACTCCTTTGAAATCAAGCTTAAAAAGGGCAGCGTCGAAAAAACCGTTTCGGTGCTTGCGGGCGGAAAAACGAAGATCGTTTCGTCGTTCGACGACGCTTCGAGCGTGTCCGTTCTTACGGCGAACGACCAAAAAATCACGCTTACGCATAACGATAATCCCGCGTTCTCGACGAGCGGCGGTTCGCTCAAAGCGGTTATCGAAAGCAAGTTCGATCCGAACGACAAGACGGCGACGCTCACCTACAACCCGCGGCTTACGCTTCCTCTCGCGACCGCAGGCGTAAATATTTCGTCGCTCGATTCGTTGTCGTTCAATATCTATAACGACAGCGGAATCGACGTCGCGCTGCGCGTAAGGCTGGTTGCGAACGGTATTTATTACACTCTTTCCGAAATAACGCTCAAATCGGGGCTCAACGCCGTCAAGATCGAAAGCGTTTACCAGACGAACTGGAGCATGCTCGGCTCGACAAGCGGAATCGTGCTCGAATTCAACAATACGCTCAACAACGACAACAAAGAAGCGATGCCCGTTCAGACGGTGTATATCGACGACCTCATCGTCGGCGAGAAGTTAGGTTAGGAGGGAAGCTATGAAAAGAGTAATTTCTGTTCTGACGGCGGTTTTATGCGTGATCACGGCTTCTCTTGCGATACTCGGCTGCGGCGATAAAGGAGGCGATCCGAGCGCACCCGCCAACCGCGTAATGCTCAGCTCGTTCTCCGAATTCAAAGAACTTCGTTCGTTCAAGTACGGCTCGGCGTTCGGAAAAGCGGAAATCACGACCGATAAAAATTACGTTACCGACGGCGACACCGCGGCGAAATTCACGATCGACGGCAAAACGGACGGGATTTCCGAATTCAGCGTGTTCTGCGACACCAAGTGGAACACGAAAAAGGATTTTACGAACGTAAAAGCGCTCGGCGTGGACGTTTTCAACCCGCAGTCCGAGCCGAAAACGGTGAAAATCTCGTTCATGACGCGGCTTTCGGGCAACAACCGCGCTCAGTACGTCGAAAAATCGTTCACGCTCAATTCGGGCAAGAACACCGTCGTTTACGAAATCGACCGCGAAGTCGCGGCACAGATCTGCTACCTCGATTCGACCGAATATATCAAGTTCGCGTTCGATCGCAAAGCCGACGAGCCATACGTTATCTATATGGATCGGCTCGAAGCGCACCTTACGGACGAAAAGCTTCCCGCGGTCGAAAAGAATTACAGAGACGGCGAACTGCTGTTCTTCGACGACAAAGCGGACAGGTATTTCGTCAAGCCGAACACGATCAGAGCGCAAGCTCCCGAAGCGCCCGAAATTTCGCTTTGCCGCGACCCGCGTTTCGTCAGAAGCGGCAGCGGATCGTTGCAGGTAAAAGCCGCCGTTTATCCGTCGGGAACGGCTTACGATTCCCCGGGGATCACGATAAGCGGCAACGCAATCTCGCGCGTCGATTTCTCGCAGTACACCTCGGTCGAATTCTACGTCATGAGCGACCGCGACCTTACGCACAACGAAAACGTCGCTATCGAGTTCTACGACGTAAACGACGTTCTTCTCAATTCGATCGACCATCTGCGCAACTACGTGCCGTGGGGCAAAACGATCCCAGCTAACACATGGTACAAGCTCGAGGTGAAAGTGGACGATCTCGACGCGGCGGGTCTCGACGTGACCAAAATAGACAGGATCAACGTTTACTGCTCGTATTCGCGTTTCGAGGACTTTGAATTCTCGTTGTATTTCGACGATTTCACGCTTGTAAAATAAGTAGTTTTATCCCGAAAAAGGGTGGAGGAAAAAAGATGAAAGGAAAAGGCAGAAAAGCATTCGCAACCGTACTTTGCGCCGTAACCGCAATGACGGCGGGCGCACTGGTTGCGTGCGGCGACGACAAGGGCAAAGATCCGTTGATCTTCGAAGTCGCGGAAACGCTCAGAGTGGAAGTCGGAACGTATTTCGACGTTCCCTCGGCAACCGGCACGGACAAATCGGGAAACCTCTATTTCCCCGTGATTACCGTGCTCGATCCGGACGGCGAGGAAGTCATATACGAAAGCGGCAAATTTTTCGCCGCGAAAAAGGGCAATTACACCGTCCGCTACGTCGTAAAACGCGGCGACGAAACGATCACCGACGAAACGATCGTAACTTCGTCCGATACGACTGCGCCCGAAATCGAGCTCAAAAACAGCGAAGTTTACGAATTGCAGGGATCGGTTTATACGCTTCCCGCCGCAACGGTAAGGGATAATTACGACGGAGCGGCAACGCTTGCGTCGTCGGTTTCGGCAAAGTTCGGCGAAACCGAAGTGACTGTCGCCGACGGCAAAATCACGCTCGACAACGCGGGCGAATACAAGGTTAAATATACTTTCGCCGACGCCGAGGGTAACGAAAACAGCGCTACGCTTACCGTTAATTCGGTAGAGAAGGAAGATGGTAATATTTCCTACTTCAATCATGCGTTCGCCGAAGGTTTCGTAACGCCGTTTATGACCGGCTCACTCTCGACGAGCACCGAAAAGCATATCGAAGGCGAAACGAATTCGCTCAGATATACTTACGAAGAAGCGGCTGCCAACGCGGGCGGCTTCTACCTCAACAAGCCTCTCGTCAAGGACGTGAGCGCGTACAAATACCTCTACTTTTACGTTTACACCGACGTAAAAGTCGCGGGCGTAACGTTCAACGGCGTTTACAGTTCCGACCGCAGTATCGTGGCGGGCGCGTGGAACAAGATCGTGCTCACCCGCAGCGAGGACGGCACCGACTACACGACCCCTTGGGGCACGAGCGTGTTCTGGGATCCCTCGCTCAACGAGTGGCAGGGCGGCGCGGTAGGCGACGTTCGCGATATTACCGACTTTCTGGTGTTCCTGTATCTGCCGGAAAACAGCGCGGGCGACTTTTATTTCTCGGCTATCCGCGGAACGAACGAGCTTCCCGCAGTCGATATCGCGCTTGCGGATAAGTATAGCGTGGACGACGAAATCACTCTTCCGTCCGCTACCGTAAGCGGCGCCGAAAACGTAGTTACCAAGCCGTATATCGTAAACAACGGCGTTGCGACCCCGATCGACGGCACCTTTACTTTCGAAGCGGAAGGAACGTACAACTTCCTGTTCGAGGTTGTCGCCGACGGCAAAACGGTCGGAATTCTCCGCCGCAATGCGTTCTGCTACGTCGAAGAAGCGGGTAACGTTACCTACTTCAACCGCGAGTTCGGCGCGGACAACGTAAGTCCGTTTCTGGGCGGCACGGTCGAAATCACCGACGAAAAACATATCGACGGAGAGAACTATTCGCTTAAATACGTCAATACCGATGCAAGCTACTTTAAAGCGTGCGGAGTGGTTATCGACACGCCGTATATAGCCAACGTTTCGGCTTATAGCTACCTGTACTTCTATTACTATTCCGACAGCGGCGTTACGGCGACCCCGGGCGCACAGTACGCGGCTAAAACCGACGTAAACGGCGCTTGGACAAAGATTATCATGCGCAACGACGGTAACGGAAACTTCACGACCGACGGCGTAGCTTCGGCGGGTATAACGGGCGGAAACCTCATAGGTTTGCAGCTTTACTTCTACGCGCCCGGCGGAAACGCGACGATCTATATTTCCGCAGTCCGCGTAACGAATACGCTCGATACCGCTTCGGTCGAAATGCCGGCTTACGCGGCAAGCGGCGAAGCGATTTCGATCCCGACCGCAACCGCGAGCGTAACGGGCACGGTAACGCAGAAAGTGACCGTCATCAAACCCGACGGCACGAAAGAAATCGCAGACGGCGCAACGTTTACGCCCGCCGCGCAAGGTATTTATACTTTTGTGTACGAAGTCAGCGTAAACGGCAAACTTATCGACAGCGTTGCGAAAAAAGTCGCGGTTTACGAACCCGAAGAAGGCAACATAAGCTACTTCAACAAGGCTTTCGGTGCGGGGACGGTCGGCACGCTTAACGCGGTCGCGGCGAGCGCGACCACCGAAAAGCATCTTGACGGCGAAGAGTATTCGCTCGGCTGCTCGTTGCAGGCGCCGGGATACTGGCCGACTATGAAGCTCGATAATCCCTATATAAAGGATCTTAACGCCAAGAATTCGGACGGCGAATACCTGTACGATTACGTTTACTTCTTCGCGTACACCGACGCGGCTAATACGGGTATCGGAATTCATTATGCTTCCGCGGCGTTGCTCAAAGCGGGTATGTGGAACAGAATAACGCTTGTCCGCTCGGGCGAAGGGTTTACTTACAACGGAGTGAGCATTTTCGGAGAGGACGGAAAGACCGCGAACGACATTACGGGACTTCAGATTCTGTTCGATACGAATAAGGAAACCGCGTGGACGGCAGTATACCTTTCCGCGATCCGCGCGGTAAAAACGCTTCCGTCGATAACGGGCGTTGCGGATAAAACTTGCTTTGTCGGAGACGAAGTTGCGATCAACCCCGCTTCTACCGCCGATGGGTGTACGATACAGGCATTCAAGGACGGTGCGGAATTTACCGCTTCTGCGTTTACGCCCGAAGCCGAAGGCAATTACACGTTCGATTTCGTTCTGAAAAAGGACGGAAAGATCTACGATACCGCGCGAATAACGATCGGTGCAGAGGCAAAAGAGTTCGGAAATATCACGGGAACGAACACGCGCCACGCTTTGGAAATCGCAAGCAACTGTGTGAACACCACGCTTAAAATTTCCGAAACCGAAACGCATAACGGCGAACAGGTTCTTGAATGGAGCTTGCCGTGGGCGGGTACTTGGGGATATCTTACGTTCAACAACCCGTTTATTACAAACCTCAACGAAAAGGACGGCGAAGGCAATTATCTTTACGATTACGTCTACTTCTACGTAAAGAGCGATAAAATTACGCAAATCGGAACGGAAACCGCTTATGCAATAAATATCACCGCAGGCGAGTGGACGAGAGTTGTGTTTACGCGGTCGGGCGAAAACTTTATCGTGCCGATTCATGACGGAACTTCTCCCGTCGCGTTTGAATCGGCTGACGATATCAACGGATTCAAACTTCGCGCCGTGCCTGCCGAAAACACTAACGTAATCTATCTTTCCGCGATCCGTGCGTGCAAAACTCTGCCCGCAGACTAAACGAAAAACCGCTTCCGCACCTTCGACGGGTAACTGTCGGGGGCGCGGGAAGCAAAATTTACTGCTATGATTAAAATCAAAGGCGGCGTTCTGATCGATTGCTCGCGCGACGCGGTGCCGAAAATCGAAACGCTCGAAAATTTCATAACGATTATCGCAAAGCTCGGTTACGAATCGTTGCAGCTTTACACCGAGGACACATACCTGCTTGGCGGCGAGCCGTATTTCGGCAGGGGTCGGGGCGCGTATTCGGGCGCGGAAATAAAGCGGCTCGACGAGTACGCCAAGGCGCGCGGCGTGGAGCTGATACCGTGTATCGAAACGCTCGGACACCTCGAAAAGATCTTCGAGTGGGGCGAGTATTCGGATATACGCGACGCGGATGGCGTTCTGCTCGTCGGCGAAGAAAAAACGTATCGGCTTATAGACAAAATGTTCGCGTTCTGCGCGGAGAACTTCACGAGCCGAAAGATAAATATCGGTATGGACGAAGCCCATTCGCTCGGCAGGGGCAATTACCTGACGAAAAACGGCTATCGCGATCCTTACGAAATTTACCTCGAACACCTCGGAAAAGTGGTCGGAATTGCCGAAAAGTACGGTTTTACGCCGCAGATCTGGTCGGATATGTTCTTCCGTATTGCCTCGGGCGGCGAGTACGTATCGCTCGAAGCGGCTATTCCCGACGAGGTGAAAGCCGCCGTTCCGCGCGGCGCGGAAATTACCTACTGGGACTATTTTACCAAGGACGAGAGCGTTTATCGCGCCATGCTCGAAAAGCACCTTTCGTTCGGTCGCAAAGTGCGTTTCGCGTGCTCGGCGATCAAGTGCGCGGGCTTTCAGTCGGCTAACGCTATATCGGTCGATCGTATCGGAAAGGGAATCCGCGCGTGCGAAAAGTGCGGCGTGGACGAAGTTCTGGTTACGCTGTGGAGCGACGGCGGCGCCGAATGTTCGCCGTTTGCCGTTCTCCCGTCGCTGACTTATGCCGCGTGCTGCATACAAGGCGAATACGACGAAGATAAGGCAAAAGACAGATTTTACGAGCTTTTCGGCGAAAATTACGATGATTTTATGCTTTTCGATCTGTCCGCAATGCCGTTTCCGCGTTGCGACGACATAGGCACGGGCGCGAAAGAAATGCTTTACAGCGATTATTTCTGCGGCAGAATGAACGAATTCGTTTCGCTTTCGGGGCTCGAGCGCGCGGCTTACGCACGTTATGCCGAAGCCTTCGCGAAAGCCAAGAAAAGAAGTCGCGGCTACGGTTACGTTTTCGAATTTTACTATCGGCTCGCGCGGCTTATGTCGGTGAAATACGACCTCGGCAGACTTACCCGCCACGCGTACCGAAGCGGAGACAAAAAAACTCTGAAAGCGCTCGTAAAGCGGTATTCAGCGACCGAAAAACTGCTCGGCGAATTTCTCGAAGCGTTTCGCGCGCTGTGGTTTACCGAAAATAAACCGAACGGCTTCGAAGTGCACGAAATCAGAATCGGCGGGGTTATCGCCCGCACGAAAAGCTGCAAAAACAGGATACTTGCCTATATTTCGGGCAAAATCGATCGGATCGAAGAGCTCGAAACGGCAGAACCCGAAACTTATCCGCAAATGCCGTACAAGAATTCTTACGTTTATGCGGCTACCGTCAACACATTGTTATAACGAGAGGTGATACTATGGAAAAATTGAAACTCGGAGTCGCGGGGCTCGGTCAGCGCGGATACGGAATGCTCGGAACGTTTCTTCTGTTCCCCGACGTTGACGTCGTGGCGGTTTGCGACGTGTACGAGGATCGCAACAACCGCGCCGCCGAAAAAGTTAAGGAAAAACGCGGATCCGAACCGAGAAAGTACGTCGATTTCGACGTTTTTCTTGCCGATCCCGAGCTCGAAGCGGTTTACGTCGCGTCGAGCTGGGACGAGCATATCGGTATGGCGATAAAGAGCCTTCGCGCCGGCAAAACAACCGGTATGGAAGTGGGCGGCGCTTACGAAATCGAGGAGTGCTGGGATCTGGTCCGCGCTTACGAAGAGACGAAAACGCCGTTTATGTTCCTCGAAAACTGCTGTTACGACAACTTCGAACTGCTTTGCACCACGCTTGCCCGCAAGGGAAGTTTCGGCGAAATCGTGCATTGCCACGGCGCGTACTCGCACGACCTTCGCGACGAAATTCTCGGCGGCAAGGTGAACAGACACTATCGCCTCGACAATTACGAGAAACGTAACTGCGAGAATTACCCGACCCACGAAATAGGTCCGATCGCAAGGCTTCTGAACGTAAACCGCGGCAACAGATTCCTCACGCTTTCCGCGTTCGCGAGCAAAGCCGCAGGGCTCGGCGAATTCACGACTGATCCGCGCAACCCCGACAAATCGCTTGGGGGAACGAAATTCAATCAGGGCGATATCGTCACCACCGTTATAAAGTGCGCGGGCGGCGAAACGATTACGCTTACGCTCGATACGACCCTGCCGAAATTCTATTCGCGCGAGTTCACCGTGCGCGGCACGAAAGGACTTGCGATTCAGGACACCAACACGATCATGATCGAGGGCGACACCGATTTTCACTCGTCGTGGATTCCCAACGAAATTATGGAAAAACAGCTCAACAGCGCGCGGAACTACAACGATTTTCTCCCCGATATCTGGCAGAACATCACCCCCGAAGAGGCGGAGGCGGGTCACGGCGGTATGGATTATCTGATGCTTAAGGAGTTCGTGCGCCGCGCGATAAACGGCGAAAAAATGCCGATCGACGTGTACGACGCGGCGGCGTGGATGTGCATTACCGCGCTTTCCGAACAGTCGATCGCGCTCGGCTCGGCGCCGCTTGCCGTGCCCGACTTTACCAAAGGAAAATGGATCAAACGCCCCGCCGAGGACGTCACGCCGCTTAAAATCTGACGAAATATGAGATTATTTACCGAAAACGACAAACTTCAACTTATTACGTCGGACGGAGTGACTATCCGCGACGTAAGAGCCGGTTATTGCCGCGAGGGCGAACATTACGATGTTATCCGCATCGAAAACGGGCGGTGGAACGTCAGAAAACTCGCCGAGAACGATTACGAGGCGACGGACGGAACGTTTTATATCCGCGCCTTCGAAAAGTTCGGAAAAACCGTTATCCGCGGCGAATTCACCTGCCCCGAGAACGTAGAATCGCTTACCGATTACTGCGTTTTTCGCGGTTACGCGGACGAGCGGTTCGCTAAGGCGTACATAAACGGCGCTACTTACCTCAACGGCGTGAGCGTCTGCGATATGCAGGCTCCGTCCGAAGTCGCATTTCTCAGCCGCAATCAGGTAAAGTCAAGCTACGATTTCATCGTCGCAAGGTCGGAAAATCGCGCGACGGTAGCGGGCTCGGTGCGCTTTGACGAGGACTTTTGCTGTTTTACGGTAATCGAGGACGGAGAAATCGGCTGTTTCGTGCCCGCTTACGCGAGAAAACTCCGCCGCGGCGACAAGGTAAAAAGCAACCTTATAGTCGTTGCCGCCGCCGACGATATCCGTAGCGGGCTCGAACTTTACGCTTCGCTCACGCACGCGCTCAACGCGGACGAAATCCGCGAGACCAAGTCCGATATCCGTTCGGGGTGGTGCAGTTGGTACTATTACGGACAGAACATCGACGAGGAGAAAATTCTTCTGAATATGCGCGAGCTTTCGGAGCGCGGCGCGGACGTCGATTGTATTCAGGTCGACGACGGCTGGAGCGTTACGCGCGGCGACTGGGAGGCTAACGAGCGTTTCCCGCACGGTATGAAATATCTTGCGGACAGGATAAAGGAAGCCGGTTTCAAGGCGGGTATCTGGGTTTCGCCGCTCACCGCCGACGAGAATTCCGCGCTTTACCGCGACCATAAGGATATGTTCGTGAAAAAACGCGACTCCGACGAGGTTTTCGGTTATCGTCCGCTCGATATGAGCGTGCAGAAAAGCCGCGATTTCCTTTACGATCTGTTTCATAAGCTTTCGGTCGAGTGGGGCTATCGTTATATAAAATTCGACTTTGTTCTGTTCGGGGTTTCTTGCGGCAGACACGCCGATCCGTCGTTCAACGGCATGAAAAACCTTCGCGCGGCGTTCGAAATCATTCGTTCGGCCGTCACTCCCGACACTTTTCTGCTTGCGTGCTCGAGCCCTATGGCTCCCGCGCTCGGCTATGTGGACGGGATAAGAATCAGTATGGATATGTTCGAAAGCTGGCAGTCGTTGCGGACGGTAGCGGCGCAGGTGCTCGAACGCGGTTTTTTCGCTTCGGTGATCCGCGTCGACCCCGACTGCGTTATGATGCGTTCCGCCGAGAATGAGGACGCGGACTGCTTCCGTCTCTGTACCCGCACGGACAGAGAAATAGAAACGTACCTCGCGCTTATCGCGGTCAGCGGCGGCACTGTAATGCTTTCGGATAAAGTCGATCTTCTGCCGCCCGAAAAGCTCGAAAAATTTAAAAAGCTTTTGCCTCCGAATGAAAAAGCAGGCGTTCCCGTCGATATGGAGTCGAGCAGTATTCCGTCCGTAGTCGATTGCGGCGAGAGGACGGGAATACGCACCGTCGTGCTTTTCAACTGGCAGAACCGCGCCGAAACGATTTCTTTTCCGCTCGGCAAACAATGCGAAGTTTACGATTTTTTCGCAGGTGAATTCGTTAGACCCACCGACGTTTTAAGGTGCGTAATCGAACCGCACGCATGCAAAGTTTATCAGTGCTCGGAAGTCGAGAATTCGGTGATTCTCGCCGCCCGCGACAGGATCGTGCCCGAGCTTGTGTACGAAAAAAACGATAACGGTATACGATTTTTCGGCATGAAGCGCGGCGAACGCGTTGTTATAAGCTCCGATCGGGCGATAGGGAAAGCGCAAGGCGCGACCGTTAAACCGCTCGGAGACAATTATGAAATTACTTTCGGCGAACCGTCGTGTTTCGTCGAATTCGAGGAGGCAGAATTATGCTCGACAGAAAAAAGATTTACGAATGGTGTTCCGTTCCCGCAGAGGAACTGAAAAAACGCACCGACCTCAAAGTCGGATTTCGCGTAGTCCGCGACAGCGCGGAAATGGGCGAGGCCATGGCTCGCGACCTCGTTGAGGAAATCAAAGCGGCGAACCGCGAAAACCGCGAGTGCCGCGCGATTATTCCGTGCGGTCCGAAGGCGTGGTACAAGCCGTTCACTCGTATGATCAACGACGAGGATGTGAGTATGAAGAACTTTATCGGGCTTCATATGGACGAGTGTCTCGACTGGCAGGGGCGGCTTCTTCCCGAACGCGACCCGCAGAATTTCCATACCTTTATGCAGGAAAATTTCTACGGACCCGTGCGCGAGGAGCTCCGCACGCCCGAAAGTCAGCGGCATTATCCGCGCCCCGACAACCTCGACGAAATGCATCGGCTCGCGATGGAAAAACGCCCCGATATCACGCTCGGCGGTTGGGGGCAGGACGGGCACGTCGCATATAATCAGTGCCGCCGCGATCCGTATTCGCAGATCACTCTCGACGAGCTCCGCAATTCGCAGATCCGTATTCAGAACAACAACTGGGATACGATCATCGCGATGTCTCAGCGCTCGTTCGGCGGAGCTTATCAGTTCGTTGCGCCAATGAGTATAACTTACGGACTTCAGGAATGTTTCTCGTCAAAAAAGATACGCATTTATTCGGACACGGGCGCGTGGAAGCAAACCGCATTGAGGGTGCTTCTTCTCGGCGAACAGGACGTCGAATATCCGTTTACGCTTCTCCACGATCACCCCGACGTGATCGCGACCGCGACCGAAGAGGTTTGCCGTCATCCGATTTCCGAAAATCCCGACTGGGTTTTCAGAGGAATAAACGAATGAAATACGATTTCGTTGCGGGAACGGGCGGGATCGGCGCGGGTGAAATTTTCAGGCTCGTCGGTAACGCGACGCTCGGCAGAGAGGAGAGCAGAAGCGCGGAACTCACGGGCTATCGCGATTACTGCAAGCTCCATATAATTCTAAGTTATACCGGAAGGCTGATCGGCGGCAAAATTCCCGTTTTCGCGTGCGGGAGAGTGGGTAACGACGATCGCGGCGAAAGACTTTTATGCGAAATGCGCGCGGTAAATATCCGCACCGATTACGTTCGTGTTTCGCCCGAGCCCACGAAGTACAGCGTGTGCTTTCTCTATCCGAACGGCGACGGCGGCAATATCACCTCGGTGAACGACGCGTGCGGAAAAGTGAGCGGCGAAGAGTTAAAGCGCGATATAGAAGAGATTACGCGGCGGATCGGCGGCAGGGGGATTGTGCTCGGCGCGCCCGAAGTGCCGCTTGCGGCTCGTCTCGCATTTTTGAAACGCGCCCGTGAGCTCGGACATACGACGGTTTCATCCGTGCTGTGCGACGAAGCGACCGAATTCTTGTCGTCGGACGGCGCTGCGGTTTCGGATATAATCGCCGTAAACTCGGACGAGATTCGAGCGCTCGGCGGCGGGAACGAAAAAGCGGCGGAAGAAAAGCTGTTTTCGCAAAACCCGAAGCTTAAACTTATCGTAACGCGCGGAAAAGCTGGCGCGGAAATCGCGGACGGAAACGGAAGAATTTTCGTAAAAGCGACCGAAACGACGGTCGTTTCGACGGCGGGCGCTGGCGACGCGCTGCTTGGTGGGACGATCGCACGGCTCGGCGAAGGCGAAAATCTTGAAAAAGCAATACTTACGGGGCGCGACCTTGCGGCGATAGCGGTTGCTTCGCCGCATACGATCCCCGACGAAATTTAATGCCGACGAAGACAAAAGGAGATAAAAATGAAAGTACTCGCTATCAGCGCGCATCCCGACGACGTGGAGATAAATTGCGCGGGAACTCTGGCTAAATGCGTCGATCGCGGTGACGAAGTGGTGATCTGCAATATGTGTTCGGGCAATCAGGGGCACTTCGTTATCCGTCCGAACGAGCTCGCGAAACTTCGCCTCGAAGAAGGCGATCGAGCCGCGGCCATAATCGGGGCAAAGCATATTTCGCTCGGTTACGGCGACGCGGAGCTTTACAGTCAGTCGCGTGAAACCCGCGATCGTCTCGTCGACGTAATCCGTGAGGTCAAGCCCGATTTCATAATCACGCATACGCCCGAAGATTATATGCCCGATCACGTCGCGGTAAGCCACCTCGTGTTCGACGCGACCTTTGCGGCGAGCCTTCCGCACTACGCGACCGAAAAAGGCGAGGGGTTCGCGCCGCTTTGTCCGGTGTTTTATATGGACAACCTCGGGCAGTTCCTGTTCGAACCGACCGAATATGTGGATATAACCGATCGGGTCGAGGACAAAATGCGTATGCTCGAATGCCACGAAAGTCAGATGAAATGGATGAAAGAGCATGACGGAATCGATTTTGCGGACGTCGTGGCGACTTTTGCGAAAACTCGGGGCGCTCAGTCGGGCGTGAAATACGCCGAAGGGTTCAGGCAAATGCTCGGTTGGGGCAGAATGGTAACGCGCAGACTTCTCCCGTAAGACCCGAAAATAAAGTCGGCTCGTAAACAAACTTTCAGGAAATTCTTCGGTCGCGATATTGCGGCGTGATTTTCCGAACATACGGCACAAAATTCCGACGGTTTTTACTTGCAGAGGCTGTCGGAATATGTTATAATTAACAAAAAACCGAAAGGCGGGAATATTATGAACACGAAACCGGAAAACGCGCTCAAAGACAGAAAATTCATCGTCGGAGAGGGGCGCGAAAGCGTTTTTCTGAACAGAAACGGCATTTATCAGGACGGTACGACGCCCACTTTCCGCGATAAGGACGGCAAGCTCTGGGCGCTCAGCGGGCACTCTCACGCGGGGCATATAAGCGTATTTTCGGGTACGAACATCGAAAATCTCAGAGAGCTTTACGTTGCAGAAACGAATTTTAAAGTTGGCGCGGCGGGCGAAGCGTTCGACGGCGTAAGATATCCCGACGGCATTATGTCGCGCGGAAGCGTGTGGCCGTTCGGACTGTTTATCTGTCCCGTAACGCATCGATTTTTCGCGTTTTTTCACAACGAAACCGGTTGGGCGGGGCACGGAACGGCTTACGATTCGCGCGGACTTTGCGAAACGCCGTATATCGATTCTGACTTCCGCCACGTCGGGCTTATGCACTCGGACGACGAGGGCAGAACGTGGAATTTCGACCGCTGGGTTCTTGCGGGCGAAAACGTCGGATTTACCGAGCGCTACAATCCGAACGGCGACGTCGCGATCGGGCAGAAGTACGGCGTAGTAGACCTTGGCAGTGGCGATTTCTCGATTTATGTTGACGACAAATACATTTACATTTTCTACAACAAGATCATGGTAAACATGATCGAGGGTTGCACGGACAATATCGACGTTTACGTCGCGCGTTCGAGGAGAAGAGCGGACGGAATCATGGGAGATTTCGTCAAATTTTACGACGGAGCGTTCTGCGAAGCGGGGCTTTTCGGCAAGGAAACCCCGATCGTCAAGGGGCTCTGGCACGCGAAAGTGGTTAAACTCAACGACTTCGGCGTGTATATGATGAGCGGTTCGCCGTTCAAACCGAAAGGGGTTTATCGCCCGAACGACGGTTCGGGAATCATCGACAGATCCGTTCAGCTTCGCACCTCGACCGATCTTGTCAACTGGAGCGATCCGGTTTCCGTCACGAAAGACGGCGAAAAATTCGGCGCGCACTACTGTGCTTTTTATCCGGACAACGACGCCGACAATTTCGATATTTCGGGCAACAAGTTCGTCGTTCAACTCAACGGCAACGGCACCGACGTTATTTCGCATAAGGTCGAAATCGACTGACGGAGGAGCGATATGCAGGGAGAAAAAGTCGATCTACTGATCTTTTCGGGGCAAAGCAATATGCAGGGCTCGACGGGCGAAAAATGCTGCGAGCCGCCGCTCGGGAACTGTCTCGAATACAAATACCTTACCGATTCGCTCGCGCCGCTCGTAAGCCCTGTCGGCGAGGATATAGGCGACGGACTTTTAGCGGCTTCCGCGCTCGGGAACGGCTCGCTTCTGCCGTACTTCTGTCGCGAATACTGCTCGGACGGTACGCGCGCCGTCGCGGTGCACGCGGCGAAGGGGAATACCCGCATTTCCGAATGGCGCGAGGGTACGGAAAGGTTTCGCGCGTTCAGAGAAAAAGTGCTCGCCGCCGTCGCGAAAGTCGGCGAAAACAATATCCGCAACGCGTTCGTAATCTGGCTTCAGGGCGAGTCGGACGCTATCGCGGGGCTTAGCGAAAAAGAGTACCTCGACGAACTTACTGAACTTAAAAACGTCGTAAAAAAGCTGATACGTATTCAAAAATTCGCGTTGATTTCGGTCGGGTACTTCGCTTGCTACGCGCCGTGGGTCGATAAACCGATCGAGGAAAAGCGCGCTTCGGACGAGCGGATAATTTCGGCTTACCGCCGCGCGCCGCAGATCGACGACGACTTCGTTCTGCTCACCGACGTCTGCGTGAGACTTTCCGAACAGCCGCGCTGCCTCAACCCGCTCGAACACGGTCCGCACTACAACAACGCGGGTATGGAAATAATCGGTACAGCCGCGGCAAAAGCGCTCAAAAAATGCGTTTCGGCTAAGGTTTAACGACAAGGAACGCTATGGAAAAAGAGAGAAAACGCATAAAATGTTTCGGGTATATTGCGGACGAGAACTGCCGCGTGCTTATTCTCGGCTCGATGCCGTCTGAGAAATCGCTTGAAAAATCCGAGTATTACGCGCACCCGCAAAACCGTTTCCGCAAGGTCATAGCCGCCGTCGCGGAAAGCGGATACGACGGAAGTTACGCGCAGTTTATCGAAAACCTCGCAAAGCTGAAAATCGCGTTGTGGGACGTCATAGGCGAGTGCGAACGCGAAGGGTCGAGCGACGCGGCTATAAGAGACGCCGAACCGAACGATATAACGGGACTTCTGAATAAATATCCGAATATTCGTCGCGTTGCCGTCAACGGTTCGAAAGCCGCCGACATTCTCGCGAAAAATTTTCCGCAGATCGAGTTTACCCGTCTGCTATCTACCAGCCCGCTGAACGCCCGCACAACCTTCGACGAGCTCGTGAAGGCTTATTCGGCGTTTATAAAAGGACAATAAACGGACGGTAAAGATAATAAAAACAGCGGCAGCGTTGCCGTCGTTTTTTGTACGCTTAAAAGGAGAGAGTGTTTTTCCCATTTGCCGATTAAAGCGCATAGTAAAATAAAACACTATATAGTTGATTGTATTTGCGACTCTGGAAAAGTGTTTGTATATAAAAATGGAAGGCACAACATAATCAATTATGATGAGCTGGAACAAGAAATTATTAAAAGACTAAAAGAAAAAGGCAAATATTAAGGTGGATAGTAAAATTTACTGGTATAGTTAAAATTACTATACCAAAACTTAAAAACCGACCCATATTTTGTTGCAGAAAAAGAAAAAACCACCATATATGGTGGTCTCATGGTGCAAGTGTTGGAACTCGAATCCGAAATCTATCGCTTAGGAGGCGATTGCGTTATCCTATTACGCCACACCTGCATGATAATTTTTAGTGTAGTTTTTTGACTTCACTATCGGTCAATTTTATAAAAGTTATTACAATAAACTGAATATAACACAAGATATTTTTCAAAAAAACTATACCAAAAACTATACCAAAACTGTTTTTTTGAATATTGATAACCCTAAAACCCTTTATTTTACGGGCTTTTTGCAACCTTGATAGGTGGATAACTCTACACTTAGGAGCAATCAGAAACAAGTGTCATAGCGTTCAATTTGGCTGTTTTATGCCGTTTCGTGCGTTATAAACGCTTATTTTTTTACTCTTTTTTTGTTTCGTTTGATAACTTTTATCCTGTGCCATTCTGTTCGGGTGTAACTCGGGTGTAAAATAATAAGGTGCAAAGTTGATAATATTTAGAGAATTTTATCTTATTGAATGGCATACTATTCCTTGATTTTCTTTTTGGAATTTGCTATAATACACATACAAGGATGTTAAAGGATGTGGATTTATGCGGTTTATTGGTTGCAAAACGAATCTTCTATCTGAAATAAATAATGTAATTCAAGAAAATTGCGATAGCACCGAAAGAGTGTTTTGTGATTTATTTTCTGGCACGGGAACGGTATCAAGATTTTTCAAACCTAAATATCAAATAATATCGAATGATATTATGTACTTTTCTCATATCTTAACGGCAGCTACTATTGAGAACAATCAAATCCCTGCATTTAGTAGATTGAAAGAAGAAGGAATAACCGATCCGCTCACTTTTCTTGAAATTGCGCCTATTAAATCTAAAAATGGTTATATAACAGAAACTTTTTCCCCTGTTGGTGATGCAGGACGAATGTATTTTATTGAAGAAAATGCTGAACGCATAGACTTCATTCGAGAAACGATTGAAAATTGGAAATTGCGTGATTGGATAAATCAAAGTGAATATAAGTATTTGTTGGCGTGTTTAATCGAGGGAGTCCCCTTTATTTCTAATATTACAGGCACCTATGGCGCATATCTGAAAACTTGGGATAAACGCGCCTTGAAGCATTTTGAACTTCAACGGCTCGACATTTATGACAATAAACAAAGAAATATTTGTTATAACGAAGATGCAAACGATTTAATAAGAAAAATAAGCGGAGATATTTTATATATTGATCCGCCTTATAATGAACGTCAATATGTTCCGAATTATCACGTTTTAGAAACAATAGCGAGAAATGATAAACCCGAAGTTTACGGTGTTACTGGCATTCGAGATTACTCTACGCAAAAATCAAAGTATTGCAGTAAAGCACAAGTATACAATGCCTTTGAAGATTTGATTTCAAATGCCGATTTTAAGCATATTATTATCAGTTATAGTAATGATGGACTATTGTCTATTGATGAAATTTTAGACCTGTTGAAAACACATTGCATTACTAATTCAGTCAAAGTTTACAAAATAGACTACAATAGATATAAGAGCAAAATTCAAACGCAACGCGAACCGCATTTTGAATATTTATTCTATGCCCGTAAAAAAGATGTATCTTTTGATTATGTATCGCCTTATACTGTGCCAACAAGCACAATAACGACGGCAAAGAAAAAATTTATTAAAAGCCCTATGAATTATATTGGCGGAAAGTATAAACTTTTACCGCAATTAATGCAGTTATTCCCTCAAAACATAGATACTTTTGTGGATTTATTTGCGGGAAGTTTTACGGTAACAGCAAATGTTAAAGCAAACACATACATTTGTAACGATATAAATTATAAAATTGTTGAGATGATACGTACTCTATGCTATGCAGATTTAGATGTTGTTTTAACTCGTATTCATAATAAAATACAAGAATACGGATTATCAAAGACAAATGCCGAAGGATATAACCGATTCCGAGATTTTTATAACACAAACAACAATCCGATAGATTTATTTATCCTTTCGTGTTTTTCCTTTAATTATCAATTTAGATTTAATAATCAGTTGGAATATAACAATCCGTTTGGAAAAGACAGAAGTCAATATTCTGCTACAACCGAAAAAAATCTTATTGCGTTCACAGAAGAAATGAAAAAACGACAAATTGAATTTTTTAGTCGCGATTTCAGGAAGATGCCTATGTCTTATTTTAATGCAGATACGTTTGTGTATTGCGATCCGCCGTACCTAATTACCACAGGTAGTTATAATGATGGCAACAGAGGTTTTAAGGATTGGAAAACACAAGAAGAGCAAGATTTGCTGTCGTGGCTTGATACCATATCTGCAAACGGTGCAAGATTTGCATTATCTAACTTATTTAGACACAACGGAAAAGACAATAAACTGCTTATAGAGTGGGCAAAGAAGTATATTGTTCATTCTATTGATAGCGATTATTCAAACTGCAATTATCAGTTAAAAGACAAAGCTAATTCCGATACTATCGAAGTATTGATAACAAACTTTTAGGAGAAAAATATGAGTTTTGTAAACGGTTGCCCTATTACGGTTAGAAGTTTTGGTTGGGTGCAAGATCCGGGAAAATTTGAAAATCTGAAACGTGTCGTAGGTACTTTTTACTACGGCTCTACTATTCATCAAATTCTAATTACAACAATAATTCCGAATTTGGTAGAAGAACGAGATGGCAAAACTCATTTTATAAACGTACTGTCTGCCCAGCCGTTAAAATTGCAGTATAAAGATTTAGTAGGCACAAGTTTTACGCCTCGCGCTTCTGCGAGATGTAACGGAATCATACAAGCCGTATTGCCGGGACAAAAACGCCCCTTTCAAGGTGATTGGCCCGCAGATAATTTTGTGCGGTGGGCGCACGCATTGGGCTTAATATGCTATGACTATGTTTCGGATTCTTTTGAAATAACCGAATTGGGAAAGCAATATGTAGAAAGTCCCGATTATTCCGATGCGGAAAAAGAAATATTATCACAAGCATTGTTATCCTATCCGCCCGTTATGAGAATATTGAACTTATTGTCTGACGGTAGCCATTTGACAAAGTTTGAATTGGGTAAGCAATTCGGTTTTGTTGGTGAAGATGGATTTACTACATTGCCGCAAAATATTTTGTTGGATAGTTTATCTCGAATTACCGATGCCAAAGAAAAAAATAAAATGAAAACCGACTGGGATGGATCTGCGGACAAGTATGCCCGTATGATTTGTTCGTGGCTCGTTACGCTTGATTGGGTAATAAAAGAGCCGAAAGCATTTATATTAAACGGCAAAACGGAAATTATCGGACAAGCATATAAAATTACCCATAAAGGATTGGAAGCGCGTCGGCGTGGATTAGGCGTAAATATCGCAAATCGCATTACAAAAAATATATATTGGGAAATGTTTGCTCCCAAATGCACGGACAGAACGTATATTAGAACCCGTAGAAGTTACATATTAAAAATTCTCGAAAAATCAAATGCAATTAGTAACGCTACAAATATTCAATCTATATTAAAGCGGCAATATGGTTTGGATATTGGAATTGAAACAATAAAAGACGATATACAAGGTTTTATCAATATCGGTCTTAATATTGATATATCCGAGCGTGGCTATAAATTCAAAGACAGCATTACCGATTTTATTATTCCAGAATTGACAGTACAAGAAACACGCGTAAGCGATTTGTTGCAATACAAAGAAAATTGCCGTGAGCAGTTGCAAAATGTTTCTCACGAGTATTTATCTTTAATAGATATGGCATTTGACAGTACGCAAAATCGCCTTTTTGAAATGCAAACGATTGATTTGTTTGTAAATGAATGCGGTTTTTCAGGCAGACATTTAGGCGGCGGACGCAAGCCTGATGGTATTATTTATCGGACAGAAGAACAGCACGGCGTTATCATAGATACAAAAGCCTACTCTAACGGTTATAACTTACCTATTTCGCAAGCGGACGAGATGAGTCGTTACATTCGTGAAAATCAAACACGTGATATAGCCATTAATCCCAATCATTGGTGGGACAGTTTCCCTGCTATAATAAATACATTTAACTTTGCTTTCATTTCAAGTGTATTCAAAGGTAATGTCGGTACTGCATTACAGCGAATAGCATTAGATACGGGCGTTAAAGGTGTAGCAATCAACGTTATAAATTTATTACTAACTGCTGAACAAATAAAGTCTCACAAGCTGGCTTATATGGACTTCTTTGAAAAGTTAAATGCAAATCAAGAATTATCGTGTAATACTTGATTTATAAATGCAAAACTTTAAGACAAATCATGAGAAAATATAGGAGCTAATTTTATGGCAAAAGTTAATCTTTCAATCTATCTAATAAAAAAGGAAATCAACTCTTTTGACGATATTGTAGAGAATGCAATCGTTTTACATAGTTATGATGAAAACAGTATTGCTTACTACAATACTTCATATGTGCGAGAACCAGAATGGTTAGGAAATTTTTTTAATTTGACAAACGATAATTTAAGAACAGCAAATGCGCGAGTTCTGTTTTTAAAAAGGATTAATGTTACCGATGACACGACTCGGATTTTTGCTATTACATTTGGCTATGGAAAAACTTTACTGAAAGACGATGTTTGCGAAGAACAATTTGGATTGAAAATTGTTTTGAATACTATTGCGCGTAATAAAATTAGAAAAATATCTAAAACAGATATCGGTAAAAATTATAAGCAAAGTCAAGAGCAAATGCCCCGAGAAAGTGATATCGGCGAGTTTGGTTTTGATATTGACAGGGATCTCATCAAATATGTTACTGGGAAAAGTGAGGATGAACAATTTGGTAAGGCTATAATTTCGGGCGGAGATATCTTTAATCTCGTTATCGAAAAAGACATAACAAACATTGAAGAATTTTTATTGTATTGTTATGAAAAATATAGCCTTACAACTTATAAAAATAATTTTGAATGGCTTGACAATATTAAATTAGTTAGAGATAAAAACTTGATTGAACGATTAAATGAAAAAGTCGTAGAATTATTGAACAATAAGGATTTTAGTAAAATATGGTTGGCAATACCGGAAGTCATAAATTGGGAAAATGTTAAGTGTATCTATATTGCTGGACAACAAAACAGGCATGCAAAATATGTGGATATAGATAATGAGGCGTTTGTTGATAGCTTTAAAAATTCAACCATACAAGATTTTGACCAAATTAAATCAAAAAGTATTTATGCAAGATCTACTGAGG
The DNA here is from genome assembly GCA_934270565.1 of uncultured Clostridia bacterium. GTDB lineage: Bacteria > Bacillota > Clostridia > Christensenellales > Pumilibacteraceae > UBA10677. The sequence goes on from CAKQPR010000017.1 coordinate 33,798, forward strand.
ATGAAAGCGTGGAAATTGCTAAATGGAGTGCTTCAAAATGTCTTGTTGGAAGTATTGAAATGGACGATCAGGTATACGCAATCAATGGTGGTAATTGGTATAAAATAAATGCTGATTTTGCGACAGAAATAAATAATTCTTTTAACAGTTTACCACTTTCTAATATAGAATTTGTTGAGTGCCCGAGTGATAAAGATGAAGATGATTATAATCAATTGCTTGTAGATAATATACCCGATGCCCATTTGATACATAAATATAAGATATCAATTGGTGGCGGAAGTGGAAATAATATAGAGCCTTGTGATGTTGCAATTGATAAAACTTTGATTCATATAAAAAATAATGGCGGGTCTGCTTATTTAAGTCATTTGTTTAACCAAGCAACTAATTCATGTAGTGCATTAAAAGATTTAACTTTTAGAACTCGATTTAAGGAAAAATTAGTTGCTGATGGTATTGTTGGCATTGTTGATGATAATTTTAATGCAAGCGATTACACGATTGTATTAGGCATAATCAATAGGTATCATGATGAACGCCCTCATATTCCATTTTTTAGTAAAGTGTCTATAAAATATGCTTATCAGCAAATAGTAAACTTGGGCTATAACTTTGAATTAAAGAATATTAAAAAGGTGTAAGAACAATATGTCAACTATTCACTACAAATTTGCGGACGGACATACGGAAGAACTTGAAGTAACTGAAGCGGTTGCGGCGGCGTTCGAGCAGTTGGAAAAATACGAAAAGAAGGTCGAACGCAAGGAAACACGGCGGCATGTTTCTTATGAGAGACTTATCGAAAGCGGCTTCGAGTTCTCCGACGAAAACGAAGATATTTTAGATGCGCTTGAACGGCAAGAACGAGAAAACGCCGAATGGCAGGAAGAACTGTTCCAAAGACAAGTTTTTGAAGATAAAAAGAGAGGAATTTTTTCGTTGCTTACCTACCGTCAGGCGGACGCATACTTTCGTCATAAATATCTGCATATCAAGAAAACGGAAATCGCAAAGTATCTGGGCGTAACCGAAGGTGCGGTAAGAAGACTTATTAAAAAAGCGGAATCCTATTTACGAGAATACAGATTGGCGCACGAGAAAGAAATCAAACTTTTGGAAGCGATTTTCGGTTCTTGTTTATAGGGGGGTACGATTTTAACACCCCTTATGGCTATATTATGTAAGGGCTTATACGAAAACTTCATATTCGAGTAAAAGT
>CAKQPR010000018.1 GCA_934270565.1 uncultured Clostridia bacterium
GTAAAACCGCCCGTCTTGCTTTTCACGATAAAGTCGCTTACGTTTTGTTTTGTATAATAATTCTCTATGCTGTCCTTTATCATATCGGTCGGCGAACCGATACCCGATATAAAGCCTATGGATATAAGGATGATGCCGATAAGAGAAAAAAGCCGTATAAGATGTTTTTTGAACATTCTGCGGACAGTCTTAAAATACGTTTTCACCATTCTATCTCCTCGACCGATTTAGGATTGTCGTTCGTTTCGATACTTTCGATTCTTCCGCTTTTTATCCTTATCACCTTATCCGCCATATCTTTAAGCGCGGCGTTATGTGTTACGACGATAACGAGTTTCTTTCGTTCGCGGGATAAATCCTGCAAAAGCTTCAGTATCTTTTTGCCGGTAACGTAATCGAGCGCGCCCGTAGGCTCGTCGCATAATATCAACTTCGGGTTTTTGGCAATCGCGCGGGCAATGGAAACTCTTTGTTGTTCGCCTCCGGATAATTCTGCGGGAAAGTTGTTCAATCTGTCCGCAAGCCCGACCGATTCGAGAACGGTTTTCGGGTCGAGATGGTTATTGCATATTTCAACGGCGATTTCAACGTTTTCAAGCGCGGTAAGGTTAGGCATCAGATTATAAAACTGGAAAACAAAACCTACGTCGCGACGTCGATAGTCGGTCAGTTGCTTTTTGTTGAACGAGGTTATATTTTTTCCGTCAAGATCGATTTCGCCGCCCGACGCCGTGTCCATTCCCCCCAAAAGGTTAAGGAGAGTCGTTTTGCCTGCGCCGGACGCACCTAGAATCACCACGAATTCGCCTTCATTCAAATCGAACGAAACGTCTTCTACGGCAGGTACGGTCAAAGAACCGGTATGATATTCTTTTCTTACGCTTTTCAAAGATAGTATTTTCATAACTTGCTCCTTTTTTATAATCTTTTTTATTGTTGAAATCTGCTGAAAAAGTTGTTTTCGGCTACACAAAATAATTACAACACGCATTTCTTTTTCGTTTGGATAATTTTGTCAGCGTTTTCTTAATCTATCCCACCACAAAAAAACAACCGTAGGATATTATAATTATACCATTTTTTCTGTTTTTTTCAATACTTTTATTCCTGTTAATGCAAATTTTATTTTCAAAAGTTATTATGTGTTGTTATTCTTGATATTAAGAGCGTTCATCGGCCGCTCGCCGTTTCGTCATGTTGAGCGAAGCCGTAAGGCGAAGTCGAAACATCCGGGCGCAGGCGAATATCGAAAATTCGCTTCGCTTGATCCTTCGGCTAACGCTCAGGATGACGGGCAAGCATCGTAAACGATTGGCTCCCTTGTGTAAAGGGCGCTGTCAACGCAAGTTGGCTGAAGGATTGTTACTCTGTTTTTACCGACCGCCTTTTACAATCCTTGCCGAAATAGTTGCATTATCTACAATCGGTTGAGTAAAATCGTAATCCCACGCTTTGAAAGTATAACCTGTGCGGGTGGTTGTCGGCTCGGTGGCGAAACTATCCTCTTCCACACGCTCGGAAGCGACGGCTGTTCCGCCGTTAGTCTGATAAGTCACGGTACAAATCGGGCGGCGGCGAATGACGAACGGGTAAGAATTTACGTCGTTTCCGTTTTCCGCGATTTCGAACGAAAACGGTAGAGGGTATTCATGGATATCGTCGCTTGCAAGAAACGGTTGTTTGATCTGTCGGGCGGACGAGGAACGCCCATACCATGCTTTAACGAACGTTATATTAGCCACTTTTATAATGTCATTTCGACCGATTTGTTGGCGGCGTGGCGAGGCGCTCCGCCTTTTAAAGCCTTCCCCCTTGGGGGAAGGTGGATTGCCGAAGCTTTAGCGAAGGCAAGACGGATGAGGGGTCGGGCTAAGACAAACGAAACGTAAAAGACAACCCCTCATCAGTCGCTTCGCGACAGATCCCCAAGGAGAAGCCTTGAACAGTCCGCTTACGCGGATATTTATGGGTATACCGTTTCGATACGTCCGTATTCGCTCCCGCCTTGGTCTCGACTACGCTCGAGATAACGAGGCTATGTACCGTTACGCAAGGTCTGCGGGCGGACGAGGAACGCCCCTACCACGCCTTACCGAAGCGGGCAAGCCTTATAATCTCTTGCGTAACGCTCCTTAGTTTCGTCATCCTGAGCGGAGCGCGAAGCGCGCAGTCGTAAGGATCTCGCGGGAGCGAATTCGGTAGCCTCGAAACGGTACTACCCAAATACTTGCCCACAGGGGTTCCCTGCCAGCGACTTTTTGGTTCTTTTTCTTCGCCTGAAAAAGAACATTTATGTTCCTTTCTTTTCAAAAAAAAATTGCTTACTTCTAAAAAACAAAAACCTTTTCTTTGTTTCTTTCGCAAAGAAAAAGTTTTGTTACTATTATTAAAGTAAAGCTAAGTGCCAACGCCCTTAGATAGTGTATTCGGGTTTCTTGACGGCGCCGTTGATTTCGTTCATTTTGGCTTCGTAGCCGCTTCTGCCGAGCATAGCGAAGGTGGCTTTCTTGCCCTCTTCGACACCGGGCTGATTGAACGTATCGACGTTGAGGAGCGCGCCGGCGAAAGCGGTTTCGTACATAAAGTACATAAGAAGCTCGCCGATCGTCTCTTCGTTGACTTCGGGAAGGGTGATCGTGAACGAAGCGCGCTGAGCTTTGCGGAGCGCGAATTCGGTTGCTTTACGCTCGGCATTGATGAGTTCGTTCATGGTGTGACCTTTGAGGAAGTCGCAAGCGTCCACGTCCTTATCGTCGGTGATCACTACTCTGTCGCGGAATTTCTCCACGCCGATAAAGGTAACGACCTTATCGAACGGGCCTTCGGTGTACAGCTGAACCTGCGAATGCTGATCGGTAACGCCGAGAGCTTTTGCGGGGGTCTGACCTGCGTGAACGGTTTTGCCGTCGAGATCGACCGCTTTGCCGAGCGATTCACCCCAGATCTGGCAGTAGAAGTCCGCCATAAACTTAAGCGAGTCGGCATACGGCATCATAACGGAAATGTTATAACCCTTTTTCATCGCTTCGCACTGCAAAAACGCGGTGAGGAGCGCGGGGTTTTTCCTAACGTCGGCTATTGCGCTTGCGTCCGAAAGCGCGCGTGCGCCCTTGAGCATGGCTTTGATATCGAGCCCCATAACCGCGAAGGTGATAAGTCCGACGGGGCAAAGCACGGAGAATCTTCCGCCTACGCCCGCGCCCACGCCGTAAATCTTGAAACCTTCTTTCGCGGCGACGTTGTAAAGCGTGCCTTTGCCGATTGTGGTGGTGACGACGATATGCTTTTTAGCCTCTTCCGCGCCGAGCTCGCGCTTGAGAAGGTCGTAAATAATAAGGAACTGGCTGAGCGTTTCGCTGGTTTCGCCCGATTTCGTAACGACGTTGAAGTAAGCCGTTTTGAGATCGATCACGTCCAGAAGCGCCTGCATGCGCTCGGGATCGACGTTATCCTCGACGTAAAGCTTGGGAGCTTTGCGGACTTCGCGGGGAAGTTCGTTGTGGTGAAGGTGGAGAAGCGACGAAGCGACCGCGAGAGGACCGAGCGCGCTTCCGCCGATACCGAACACGACGAAGCTGTCCGCTTTTTCTCTCACGCCCGAGCAGTAATCGATCATTTCGTCGAGGTAATCGTCCTTGACGAACGGAAGGTCTGCCCATTCCTGCCAGCCCTTGCCTCTGCCCGCCATAACCGAAACGTAAGCTTTTTCGATCGCGTCGGCGTTTTTCTCGAACGCGCACGGGCAAATACCCTTGTCGCCGATCGCGTCCGTCATCATATTGTTGTAATCGAATCTGAGGTTCATATATATACTCCTTAAAAAAAGTTTTGTCCGATTGCGTGACGAGAGGGACGACGAAACGCCGTCCCCCGCGCTATTTACTTTGATTATCTTACGGCTTCGATAAGACCGTAATCGCCGTCGTTACGAGCGTAAAGCACGTTGACGTTGCCGGTTGCCTTGTTCGCGAACACATAGAAATCGTGACCGACGAGCTCCATTTCTTCGATAGCGTCCTCTACCGTCATCGGCACGAGGTTATACGACTTGGAGCGGACGACCTTCTTTGCGGGTTCTTCTTCGACAGCGGTGTCGAGAAGCGGCAGAAGCGCGTCCATATCTTTCACTTTGAATTTCTTCGCCTTCATCTTGTCGTGGTGGCGAATAATCTGTTTTTCGAGCTTCGGAATAGCGACGTCGATGTTGTCGTACATATTGTCGCCTATTACTTCGGCTCGCACGATTCCGCCTTGAACGGCGATCGTGATTTCGAGGGTAGCGATGTCTTTCGACTTTTTAAGAACGACCTTTGCTTTCTCGTCCTCGTCGAAAAACTTGTCGAGCTTATCTACCTTGCGGGAGATAATGTCTTTAAGCTTGTCGCTCGCGTTGTAGTTCTTGCACAGAAATTCGATTTTCATTGTGGTTGACCCCCTTGTATTTATTTCTGTACATATATTATACCACGGTTTCGGTGAAATGTAAATGAATTTGGAATAATATTCATATAAATTTTGAACGCGGGCATTTACAGGAGAACGAGCCTCATTCCGTCGTAGTCCATACGGACGGTCTGCCCGCTCGAGATGCGCCCCGAAATTATACCTTCGGCGATCGGGTCTTCGACCTGCTGTTCGATAACTCTTCTGAGCGGACGAGCGCCGAATTCGGCGTCGTAACCCGCGTCCACGATATAATCGAGCGCGCGCGGCGAAATTTCGAGCGTAATGCCCCGCTCCGACAGCGTTTTGTCGAATTTGTCGAGCATAAGCCCCGCGATCCGACCGATTTCGTTTTTGGTGAGCGGGCGGAACACGCAGGTGACGTCGATACGGTTCAGAAACTCGGGTTTGAAATACTTTTTGAGGTTTTCGGTAAGCGCTTCTTCGCGGCGTTTTTCCTCGATTTCGGGACTGAAAAATCCGAGACGGGGCAGGGTTTTGAGCTCGCTTACGCCGGCGTTCGACGTCATTATGATGACGGTGTTCTTGAAGCTTACCGTGCGCCCCTGCGAATCGCCGAGCCGTCCGTCGTCGAGCGTTTGCAGCAGAAGATTGTAAACGTCTGGGTGAGCTTTTTCTATCTCGTCGAACAGAACGACCGAATACGGCTTTCTGCGGACGGCTTCGGTGAGTTGTCCTCCGTCGTCGAAACCCGCGTATCCCGGGGGAGCGCCGATCAGTTTGGACACCGAATGAGCTTCCATATACTCGCTCATATCGATGCGGATAACGGCGTTTTCGTCGTCGAAAAGCGCTTCGCCGATCGCCTTTGTGAGTTCGGTTTTGCCCACGCCCGTAGGCCCTAAGAACAGGAACGACCCGATCGGGCGGTTAGGATCTTTAAGCCCCGCGCGCGCACGGCGTATAGCTTTGGATACCGCGGAGATCGCCGCGTCCTGACCGATGACGCGTTCGTGCAGAATCTCTTCGAATTTCATAAGCCGTTCGCTTTCGCTCGCGCTCAGTCTCGTCACCGGAACGCCCGTCCAGCGCGACACGATTTCGGCGATCTGTTCCGCGCCGATAGTCGCGACCTCGCCGCGGCTGAGGTCGAGGCGGCGTTTTACGTCCAGCTTGCGGTTGTGAATTTCGTCCGCAAGCCGATAATCGCCGCGCTGAGCGGCTACGTTTTCCTCGCGTTTGAGCCGTTCGAGCTCGTCGCGGAGCGCGTGCTGCTCGGGAGTAACCACGCCGCCGATCTTGGCTTTGCTCATCGCTTCGTCGATAAGGTCGATCGCCTTGTCGGGCAGACAGCGGTCGGGAACGTAACGATCGGACAGTTTGGCGGCGGCAACGATCGCGTCGTCGCCGAGTTTTACCTTATGAAACGCCTCGTAATTGCCGCGAAGCCCCTTGATTATTTCGATAGTATCGTCCACCGAGGGCGGCGCGACCACCACCGGCTGAAAACGGCGCTCGAGCGCCTTGTCCTTTTCGATATATTTGCGGTATTCCTCGAGCGTAGTCGCCCCCACCGTCTGAAGCTCGCCGCGCGCGAGGTAAGGTTTCAGAAGATCGGCGGGAGAAACCTCGCCTTCCTTCGAACCCACCTGCGCGAGCGTGTGAATTTCGTCGATAAACAGGATAATATCCCCTCTCTCGCGGATAATATCGATCGCCGCTTTGAGCTTTTCTTCGAGCGCGCCGCGATATTTCGTACCCGCGACGAGCGAACCGACGTCGAGCGAAAACACCGTTTTACCTTTAAGTCCTTCGGGAACTTCGCCCTCGACTATCGCCTTGGCAAGTCCCTCGACGACCGCGCTTTTGCCTACCCCCGGTTCGCCTACGAGCACGGGGTTGTTTTTGGTTTTGCGGCAAAGGATCTGCTCAATGCGCTCGATTTCCTCCCGCCTGCCGATAATCGGATCTATCTTGCCTTCGCGGGCGCGGGCGGTAATATCCACGCCCATATCGGTAAGCTGAGCGGGCAGCTCCTCCGCGCTTCGTCCGTCCACCGTTCGTCCGTCCGCCGACGAGCGGGTAATTCTGCCGCTTTGCTCGTCGAAAAGTTCGGGATTCGATATAACGTCCGCGAGTTTTTTGATCATCTGCCCGATTTCCACGCCGTAAATTTCGCGGAGAACGCGCGACGAAACGCACGTTTTATCGAGCAGCATAGCATGGAGAAAATGCTCCGACCCGACCGAATTTCTGCCCGTATCGTTAGCTACTCCCATAGCGGTGCGGAACATGTTTTTCACGCGGTTTGAATAGTCGGGAGCGGCGGTAAGCGCGACGTGCGACGTAAACACGCGGCTTTCGAACCCCGTATCCACGCCGAACGACGCGAGCAGTCTACCGGCGCGCGAACCGCTCACCCGAACCATACCGTACAGAATATGCTCCGTACCGATTTCGGGGCTTGCGTACTTGCGCGCGACCGAGCTCGCTTCGCCGAGCACTTTATTCATATCTTCGGTTACCGAAAATTTCATTGTCTTACCTCGTTGAGTTTCGTTAAAGCGGAGGGAATGAGCGCGGCTCGGACGAGCGCGCGTTCTTCCTTGTTCATCGGTCTCCCCTTTTCGAGCATAAGGTTGTAGGGCTGAAACCGAGCGCAAAGCTCGTCGATCTCCGTCGTGGTCATTCCGCGCAGAAATCCGCAGTCTATTCCGAATTTCACCTCGCCGCAAAGCGCAGTCAGCTCTTCGTGCGAGATCATATAAGCGTGATCGAGCGTGCCGAGCGCGCGGAACACCTCGTCTTTGAGCGCGTTACGGCGGGTCGAAAGCAGTCTTTTCCGCTCTTCCGCTTCCATATTCCATAGCAGTTTCGCGGCGTCCGACACCGAAGCGATTATTTCCTTTTCGTTCACGCCGAGCGAGCGGCGGTTGGAAATCTGGAACGCGTACCCCGCGCCGCGGCTCCCTTCGCCCTTTTCGCCGCGGACGGTAATGCCCGTTTCGGACAGAATCGCGACCGCTTCTTCCATTTTGCCGCTCTTGTTGAGCGCGGGAAGGAAGCTCATTACCGAAAGTCTCATTCCGCAGCCGAGGTTGCTCGGGCACGCCGTAAGGTAGCCGAGCCGGTCGGAATAGGCGTACTCCGCCCTTTTGCGGATCTTGTCGTCGATCGCCTTCGCCATATCGTAAGCGCCTGCGGGGTCGAAACCGCCCACTATCGCCTGAATCCTTATATGGTCCTCTTCGCACGCCATAACGCTCACCGATTCGCCGTCGGTGATCGCCGCGCCCCGCCGCGAACGGAGAAGTTCGGGGCTGATGAGGTGGCGCTCCATAAGCGCGCCTGCGTCCGCTTCGCTCGTGCGTGCGGCGTAATAGATTTCGTACCCGTTGCCGAGCGCGGACTTAACCGTCTTTATAATTCCGTCGGCGTCCACGTCGCTCATTTTCGCCGGAAAACGAACGCCGTGAAAATTGCGCGCGAGCCGAACGCGGGTGGAAATAACGTTGTCGTTCATTCGTTATTCTCCTCCCTGCGAAGTCTGAGTATCTTGCTTCTTATCCTCGCGACAGCCGCGTAATCCTCGTCCTCGACGGCTTTGCGGAGCTTGTTCTGTAAATCCCTGTATTCCTCGCCGCGATCGACCGTTTTCTCCCCGGGCTTACTTCCCGTATGACGAAGCCCGCGGGCAATGCCGGTGCGTTCGGCGATGATATCGTAAAACGCTTCGTAGCAGTACTCGCACCCGAGCCTTCCCGTTTCGGAAAACTCTTCCTCGGTCATTCCGCAGTCGGGACAGCGCCTGTTTTTGAATTCGGCAAAATCGCCCCCGTCGGTGACGGCGGTCATAAAATCGTTGTCGCCGCGCAGTCTCGCGCGTTTTTCGATCGACTTGCGCAAATCAGACGTCCATCTGCTCGATTTCGACGCCCGCTTCGTGGAGAAGTCTCATCGCGAAATCGTCGGGATAGCCGCTTTTGTAAACGATACGCACGATCCCGCTGTTTATTATCATTTTCGCGCATATTACGCAGGGCTGGTGCGTACAGTAAAGCGTTGCGCCGTCGATGGAAACACCCATTCGCGCCGCCTGAATAATCGCGTTCTGCTCGGCGTGGGTGGCGTAACAGATTTCGTGCTGCGTGCCCGAAGCGATCCCGAGCTTGCGGCGGATACACTCGCCCTTTTCCTTGCAGCTGACTATGCCCGAGCTCGCGCCGTTATAACCGGTGGTGAGAATACGCTTGTTTTTCGCGATTACCGCGCCCACCTGTCTGTTCTCCTGATAGCAGCTCGACCACGTGGCGACGTCCTCTGCCATTTTCAGAAATCTTGCGTCCCACTTCGTGCCCTTCATTGCGTCCATTGTCTGTACCTCGGCGAAAATTTTGGTTGTTATTATTTATTATAACATACGCGCGCGCGTTTGACAAGGATTTTGAGGCTGTTTTTTCTCGCACTTAAACGCGTTAAGTGTTAGCACTCTATGTGTTCGACTGATAAAAATTTTAAAAATCGATACAAAAACGCTTGCTTTTTCTTTGCGTCGGGTGTATTATATATACGCTCGAAGCAAAAAGAGCTTAATAGGTAAATTTTCAAGGAGGCAAATACAATGAACGTAAGACCCTTATTCGACCGCGTGGTTATCGAGCCGGTCGAGCAGGAGGAAAAAACGGCGAGCGGGATCGTGCTTCTCGCCAAGGATCAGGAAAAGCCGCAGATGGCGCGCGTGATCGCCGTAGGCGAAGGCGGAGTCATCGACGGCAAGGAAGTCAAAATGGTTGTCAAGGTCGGCGACAAGGTGCTTTGCTCGAAGTACGCCGGCAGCGAATTCAAAATCGACGGCAAGGAAGTAACCATTCTTCGTCAGAGCGACATTCTCGCGATCGTCGAATAACGTCAAGGAGGCATTTTTATTATGGCTAAACAGATTAAAACGGGTGAAGAAGCAAGAAAGGCGCTCGAAACGGGCGTGAATACGCTTGCAAACACTGTAAAAATCACGCTCGGACCGAAAGGCAGAAACGTGGTTCTCGGCAAAAAGTACGGCGCGCCGCTGATTACCAACGACGGCGTTACCATCGCTAAGGAAATCGAACTCGAAGATCCGTTCGAGAATATGGGCGCTCAGCTCGTCAAGGAAGTTTCGGTCAAGACGAACGACGTTGCGGGTGACGGCACTACGACCGCTTGCCTTCTCGCTCAGGCGATTATCCGCGAGGGACTTAAAAACATCGCGGCGGGCGCTAACCCGATTATCGTAAAAAAAGGTATCGCGGCGGCTACCGAAACGGCGGTCGAACATCTCAAAACGATTTCGAAACCCGTCGAGTCCAAGACCGCTATCATGCAGGTCGCGGCTAACTCGGCTGCGGACGAGAAAGTCGGCGAGCTTATCGCGGACGCTATGGAAAAGGTCGGCAAGGACGGCGTAATCACCGTCGAAGAGTCCAAAACCATGGAAACCAACCTTTCCATCGTCGAAGGTATGCAGTTCGACCGCGGCTACGCTTCCGCTTATATGGTAACGAACGCCGACAAGATGGAAGCGGTTCTCGACAATCCGCTTATTCTTATCACCGACAAGAAGATCAGCAATATTCAGGAGATCCTGCCCGTTCTCGAACAGATCGTCAATCAGGGCGCGAAACTCCTTCTTATCGCCGACGATTACGAGAGCGAATGTCTCGCAACCCTGGTCGTGAACAAACTTCGCGGCACGTTCAACTGCGTTGCGGTCAAAGCTCCCGGGTTCGGCGACAGAAGAAAGGAAATGCTCAAGGATATCGCGATCCTTACCGGCGGCACCGTTATCAGCGAGGAAACCGGTCTCGAGCTCAAGGACGTTACGATCGATATGCTCGGCAGAGCGAAACAGGTTAAAGTCGATAAGGACAATACCACGATCGTCGAGGGCGCGGGCGACGGCGAAGAAATCAAGGCTCGTATCAAGTCGATCCGTTCGCAGATGGAAGTCACTACTTCGGATTACGATCGCGAGAAACTTGCGGAACGCCTCGCAAAACTCGCGGGCGGCGTTGCCGTCGTAAACGTCGGCGCGGCTACCGAAGTCGAAATGAAAGAAAAGAAACTCCGTATCGAGGACGCGCTTGCGGCTACCCGCGCGGCGGTCGAAGAAGGTATCGTTCCCGGCGGCGGAGTTGCGCTCATTACCGCTATCCCGAAGCTTAAAAAGCTCGTCGCTTCTCTTTCGGGCGACGAAAAGACGGGCGCGGCTATCGTTCTTAAAGCGCTCGAAGAACCGCTTAAACAGATCGCTATCAACGCGGGTATCGACGGAAGCATTATCGTAAATACCCTGCTCACCGCCAAGAATAAGGGCGTGAACTACGGTTACGACGCGCTTAACAACGAGTACTGCGACGTAGTTGCGCGCGGAATCATCGACCCGACCAAAGTTACACGTTCGGCGCTCCAAAACGCCGCTTCGGTCGCGGCTACCCTGCTCACCACCGAGTCGGTAGTTGCCGATATCCCCGAACCCGAGCCCGCGGCTCCCGCAGGCGGTATGGGCGGCATGGGTGGCATGTACTAAGCCGCTGCCGCTAAGGGCGCAACGCCCGCGCGGGCAAGGCGCTACCGCTAAGACTTACTTTCGGAATAGTAACAAAACGGCGAGCCGCCGTCGGCAAGTCGGCTACGCCCGTACTTACATTCGAGAGAATAGGTAGAGGCGTTCCTCGTCCGCCCGCCAAACCTTGCGGAACGCAACCCCGTTGAGATTTATTTTAACAATAGCAACAAACCTTTTCTTTGTGAAAGAAACAAAGAGAAGGTTTTGTTTTTTGTAAGAAAGTAAGGTAAACGGCGAGCCGCCGCGGGGCGCGCTGCCGCTATGGCTTACTTTGAGAATAGTAACAAAACGCGCTACCGCTATGGTTTACTTTGGAAATAGTAACAAATTTTTCTTTAAGAAAGCAATGGAACAAAATTCATACTTTTTTCAAGCGGAGAAAAAAGTAGCAAAAAAGCCGCTGGCAGGGAACCCCTGTGGCAAGTATTTGGGTAGTGCATATAACAAACTAATGAAAAGAACGAAACCTGTCCACTCGCCCGCGGTGGCTCACCGCCTTGCGGCTATGTCCCAGACCCCGCAACGCTTTAAAGGTCGAAAAGGATTGAAGTAGTATCGTTATCGGGTGACAACCGCAGGGGATTTCTCCACTACGTTCGGGTTAAAACCCTCTCTTCGGTCGAAATGACATTAAAAGTGACAACCGCTAATGCCTTCCCCCCGAGGGGGCGCGACGCGGCGGTGCGAAGCGCCGTAAAAACAGTCCACAGGCGACTGTTTTTAGCCAAAGCGGCGAAGTAGCTATGCTACGAGCTGGGAGGTGGCACGAGTGTGAGCGTCAGCGATCCGAGTGTCGAATGAGGGGAATTCAACCTTATAGTAGGGGCGGACGCCCTCGTCCGCCCGCAAAGGTCGAAAATCGTTGTGTCAGTGGAGTAGTCGGCAAACTTTCGTGGGGTTACGGTATATCGTTTTAACAGCGTACTTTGCCTCGGTAGGGCGGGACGCCCTACCGTCGGCTTCGCCGACAATATGGTAGAAAATATAGTAGCAGTTCCATTATCGGCAGACTTCCGCAGGGGATTTCTCCGCTTCGCTCACGGTTCACACCGTTCGCTTCGGTCGAAATGACATTAAGAAGTGACTTTTTAAAGCCTTCCCCTTGGGGGGAAGGTGGATTGCCGAAGCGATAGCGAAGGCAAGACGAATGAGGGGTCGGGCTATGACAAACGCAACATAAAAGACAACCCCTCATCAGTCGCTACGCGACAGCTTCCCCCCAAGGGGAAGCCTTATAAGGTAGGGGCGTACCTCGTCCGCCCATCGGGGGAGCTCCCGATGGCAAGTATTTGTTTGGAATGTCGTTTTTCGCTTCGGTAGGGGCGGACGCCCTCGTCCGCCCGCCAACCTTGCGGAACGGTATGTTTACGATAGAATATCATTGATAGTAGATGATAAAACCAAACGTACACGTTGTCATTTCGAGCGGTAGTCGAGAAATCCCCTACATTAGAAACAGGAACAGTCGAACACGAATACTCCAACCACCTGCCTGTGCGGGCTCCGCGCCCCGCGGTGGCTCACCGCCCCGCTTCTCTCACCGCCACGCAATTGCGCCGCTACGCAAAAACGCCCCGACGGAGCGGTTCTCCGACGGAGCGTCGTTAAAATCGTGATACGTTATCGTTTTTTCGTTACATTAAGCTCTTATAGAGGGCGATAATGTCTTCCTTGGAGGGATCTTTCGGGTTGCCGGGGCGGCAAGCGTCGTCCATAGCGGACTGAGCGAGGAAATCGACGTCCTCTTCTTTGACGATCGCCTTGAGGTCGGCGGGAATACCCACGTCCGCGCTGAGCTTTCTGACGGCTTCGACGGCGGCTTTGCGGTACTCGTCCTGCGACATATCGTCAACGCCTTTCACTCCCATAGCGCGAGCGATTTCGCGATACTTTTCACCGGTGGCGGGAGCGTTATATTCCATAACGGTGGGAAGAAGAATAGCGTTTGCCACGCCGTGCGGGGTATCGTAAACCGCGCCGAGCGCGTGCGCCATCGAGTGGACGATGCCGAGCCCGACGTTCGAGAAGCCCATACCGGCGACGTACTGACCGAGCGCCATACCTTCTCTGCCCTCTTTCTCGCCTTTGACTGCGGCGCGGAGCGAACGCGAAATGATTTCGATCGCCTTGAGGTGGAACATATCCGTCATTTCCCAAGCGCCTTTGGTAATGTAGCCCTCGATCGCGTGGGTGAGCGCGTCCATGCCCGTAGCGGCGGTGAGCCCTTTGGGCATCGACGACATCATATCGCTGTCTACTACCGCGACCACGGGGATATCGTGAACGTCCACGCAAACGAATTTACGTTTCTTCTCTACGTCGGTGATAACGTAATTGATGGTAACTTCCGCCGCCGTGCCCGCCGTGGTGGGAACTGCGATGATCGGAACGGACGGGTGACGGGTGGGAGCTACGCCTTCGAGCGAGCGAACGTCCTCGTACTCGGGGTTGGCGATGATGATACCGATCGCCTTTGCCGTATCCATGCTCGAGCCGCCGCCGATCGCGATAATATAATCGGCTTTGCTTTTCTTGAACGCCGCAACGCCGGACTGAACGTTTTCGATAGTCGGGTTGGGCTTGATATCGCTGTAAAGCTCGTATTTAAGTCCTTTTTCGTCGAGAACGTCGGTAACTTTCTTGGTTACGCCGAACTTGATAAGATCGGGGTCGGAGCACACGAAAGCCTTGGTAAAGCCTCTGCGTTCGACTTCTGCGGGGATCTCGCGGATCGCGCCCGCACCGTGATAACTCGTTTCGTTAAGAACGATTCTTGCTGCCATAATTTCCACTCCTCTTTTTGTTATTATATTGCGCCTTTTACGCTATAAATATTATACCACCGAGCGCATTATAAAGTCAAATATTTTTAATGAAAGTAACGCGAAATTGCCGCGAAAAACGAGTTATAATCGCCGTTTTCCGCTTTTGGGGCCCTATTCGCCGAAAATGATCTCGCGGACGGTATTTCCCTCGCGATCGGTTTTAAGCGCGATTTCCGCGCGCTCGAACAGGTAATGCACCGCGATATAGTCGTACACGTAGCAGTTGTCGGGGTGACGGGCGGCGGCAAGCTCGCGACTGCGCCCGAGAAAAGTCGCGGTAAGTCCGTCTCCCTCGATTTCCTTACCGATAAGGTTAAAACGCGGAACGCGGCAAGTATCGAGCGTCGCGACCGCCGCGCGTTCGAACCGCATACAGGCGTTGAACGCGGGAATATCCAGATAGTGATTGAATTCGTAGCCGTGAAAATTCGGCTCGGCGTTTACGCACCCGCCCATTACGAGCAGAAACGCGACCTTGCGTTCTTTTAAAATTCTTTCGGTGAGCGTGCACGGACCGAGCGAAACGAGCACGATTTCGTCCTTTTCTTCCAGCCATTCGGAGAACGGCACGACGGGAACAGAGCTCGTCCCGAGCGCAAAAAGATCGCCCATGCCGTCCTCGCCGTGGATCGACGGCAGGTTGGCGTAAGGCTGCTCTTCGGCGCGGGTGTCGATTATCCGAACGCCGTCGAGGCTTCCCTCGTAATTCGCCAGAAGCGTTTGTCCGTTGCGGTACGCGACGTTTTTTTCGCTGTTGCCGCCGATCGGCATAACGTCCACGCGGTCGCCGTCCGAGCGCTTGTCAAGAACGAACGCGGTCGCCGCCGCGTCGTCAAGTCCGTAATCGCACATAAGAACGTAAATTTTACTCATAATTGCCCTCCGTCGGAATAAAAACGGTAAAAGTCGAACCCTTGCCCACGGTCGAAACGACGCTCACTTTGCCGTGCATGGTTTCGACGATGGATTTCGTTATCGTGAGCCCCAAACCCGTGCTGTTGCCGTCGCGCGCGCGGGCGCGGTCGCAACGGTAAAACCGATCGAAAACGTAAGGAAGGTCCTTTTCGGCTATGCCCTGTCCGTTATCCGCAACGTCGATGAGAAGTCCGTTTTCAGTGCGGTTGAGCCGAATTTCTATCGGCGCGGACGGGTCGGAATATTTGACTGCGTTGTCGGTAAGCGCGCGAACGCACTCGCTAATCATATTTTTATCGAGGTTCACGGTGCATTTTTCAAGCCCCGCGTAAGTGATCGGGTTGGTTACGCCCGCTACCGAATACGCGTCTATCAGCGCGCGGAGCTCGGCGGCGAGGTCGAAAACCGTGGGATTGAGCGAAAATTTGCCAAGTTTCGCAAGGAACAGCAACTGTTCGACGATCCTCTGCATGTTTTCCGCTTCGCGCTTGATCGCCTCCACGCTCTCGTCGAGAACGGCTTTGTCGTCCTTGCCCCAGCGGGTAAGCATATCCGAATAGCCGCGTATGACGGCTATGGGCGTTTTAAGTTCGTGGCTCGCGTCGGAAACGAATTTTTTCTGACGGTTGAACGAATCCTCGATATCGGACAAAAGATTGTTGATACGCTCGGTAAGTTCGCGGAGCTCGTCCTGCGAGTCCACGTCGTCGAGGCGCTTGCTGAGGTCCGAAGCGTCGATCGCGTCGATCTGGCGGATCATTTTGCGCATGGGCGCGAGCATAACGTGACCGGCAACCATGCCGAGTCCCGCCACAATCGCAACCGCGATAACCGCAATGATCACGCTGCCGATCACGAGCGAAGCCACAAACTCGGCGTCCACGCCGCCCGCTCCTGCCGTTTCGAGCCTGTGCCGCACCGACAGAATTATATACAGAATAAGCCCTACGGTCGCAAGCGCAGACAACGACGTATAGATTATCGTGGTTTTTACGCCGAGCGGCAACCGCATTTTTCTTCCGACCGCGCGGAAACATTTTCCGAGCCGTCTGAAAGGCGTTCCCAAGGCGTGCAGGAACTTTCCG
Source organism: uncultured Clostridia bacterium (assembly GCA_934270565.1). GTDB lineage: Bacteria > Bacillota > Clostridia > Christensenellales > Pumilibacteraceae > UBA10677. The sequence continues at coordinate 15,834 of CAKQPR010000018.1, forward strand.
AAGCCGTGGCGCTCGTTCTTTTTGCTTTCCTGTTCGGCGCGGATAGAATCGAGGGTCGCTTCGACTTCTTCGGGGTTGGTCGTGTTTTCGGTTTTTATTTCTTCTCTTTTCATTTTAGCGGATCACATACCCGAAGCCGCGGACGGTTTCGATGAGTTTTACGCCGTACACGTCGTCGATTTTGGCGCGAAGGTATCTGACGTACACGTCCACGACGTTGGTATTGCCGATAAAATCGTACCCCCAGACGCTGTCGAGCGCCTGTTCGCGCGAAATCACCTTGTTGCGGTTCTGAACGAGGTACACGAGAAGGTCGAATTCCTTTTTCGTAAGGTCGAGTTCGTTGCCGTCGTACTCGGCTATATGCGAGCTTACGTCGATCTTCAGCTTGCCGATTTCGAGAACGGAAGTGCGCTTCCTGATATTCGCGCGGATTCGGGCGAGAAGCTCCTCTATCGCGAACGGCTTTGTCATATAATCGTTCGCGCCGATGTCCAGCCCCGCCACCTTATCCACTATCTGATCGCGCGCCGTGAGTATGATTACCGGCGTGTCCTTTACCTGACGAAGTCTGCGAAGTATCTCTATGCCGTTGAGCGACGGAAGCATTACGTCGAGCACGATCAGATCGTAATCGTTTTCTGTCGCCGCCGTAAGCGCTTCGCGCCCGTCTGAAATGACGGTCGTTCTGTACCCCTCGTGCTCGAGCTCGAGCGATACGAAACGCGCAATCTTCGGTTCGTCTTCTACTATCAGTATGTGATACATTTTCTCCTCCTTGGCAGGATTGCCCCGCCGACGAGCATTTTTTATTATACCGTTCAGTAACGTTCGTATTCCCTTCCGGGAGGCGCGGAGCCCGCGCGGGCGGGTATTTGAAGCGTACCGTTCACTTGCTATCGTGTTCGCTCCCGCCTTGGTCTCGACTTCGCTCGGCGCGGAACCCGCGCAGGCAAGTATTCAGGTCGGATGTTTACGAGTGTTTTAGTTTCTAATGCGGGGGATTTCTCGACTTCGCTCGGGATGACGGGGCGAAGGAGCGTTACGCTTGGTTGGCGGCGGGACGAGGGCGTCCCGCCCTACCGAGGCGAAAAACGACATTCCAAACAAATACTTGCCATCGGGAGCTCCCCGACGGGCGGACGAGGTACGCCCCTATCTTATAAGGCTTCCCCTTGGGGACCTGTCGCGTAGCGACTGATGAGGGGTTGTCTTTTATGTTGCGTTTGTCATAGCCCGACCCCTCATTCGTCACTCGGATCGCTTCGCTCGCACTCGTGCCACCTTCCCCCAAGGGGGAAGGCTTGAATTATGTCACTTCTTAATGTCATTTCGACCGAGGCGAAAAACGACATTTCAAACAAATACTTGCCAGCGGCGGCTCGCCGTCGGGCGGACGAGGAACGCCCCTACCGAAACGGGAAACCTTGTTAAAAGCGATATACCGTAACCCCACGGAAGTTTGCCGACTACTCCACTGACATAACGATTTTCGACCTTTGCGGGCGGACGAGGACGTCAGCCCCTACCACGCTTTAACAAACTTTATATTTTCCACTTTTATAATGTCATTTCGACCGAAGTGAGGGTTTTAACCCGAACGGAGTGGAGAAATCCCCCGCGGTTGTCACCCGATAACGATACTACTTACAACATTTTTCGACCTTTAAAGCGTTGCGGGGTCTGGGACACAGCCGCAAGTGTCCCAGCGGCTTTTTTGTTACTTTTTTCTCCGCCCGAAAAAAGTAAAATACATTTCCTTTCTTAAAGAAAAATTTTCTCTTTGTTTCTTTCCAAAAGAAAAGGTTAGCGGGCGGACGAGGGCGTCCGCCCCTACCACGCTCTACCGAAAGTAAGTACAGGCATCGCCGACTTGCCCGCAGGGGCTCCCTGCCATCGCCGACTTGCCTACGGCGGCTCGCCGTTTTGTTACTATTTCTAAAGTAAGCCATAGCGGCAGCGATCAGTAATGCAAGTATTCGATACGCATGGTGTTGGAGTTGCCGGCTTTGCCCACTTCGCTGCTGCCCGTAAGCACGGCAAGATCGCCTTCGTGCACGGCGCCGGTATTGAGCGCGCATTTCGCGGCGTGCGAAAACAGCGCGTCGGGCGTTTTCTGAACGAGCGCCATAGTCGGTAGCACGCCCCAGTTGAGCGCGAGCTGATTATAGACTTTCTCGGACGTGGTAGCGGCGATGATCACGCATTCGGGGCGGAAGCGCGAAACTTTACGCGCGGTATAGCCCGACTGCGAAACGGTGATTATAGCCTTTGCGTTGAGGTCGAAAGCGGACGCGCAAGTCGCCTGCGAAACGGCGTCGGTAATACTTTTGATCGTGTATTCGTGCGCCTGAAACCGTTTTTTGAAATTGATACAACCCTCGGTTTTCTCGGCGATCTTAGCCATAGTGCGGACGGCTTCGACGGGGTACTTACCCGCGGCGGTTTCGCCCGAAAGCATAATCGCGCTCGTACCGTCGTAAATCGCGTTTGCGACGTCGCTGATCTCGGCACGGGTCGGGCGGGGCGACGAAATCATACTTTCGAGCATCTGCGTCGCGGTAATGACCTTCTTACCGATCTTGTAGCAGTTCTTTATAAGCGTTTTCTGAATATTCGGGAGTTCCTCGAACGGAATTTCCACGCCCATATCGCCGCGCGCAACCATAATTCCGTCGCTGAGCTCGAGAATTTCGCGCGCGTTGTCCACGCCCTGACGGTTTTCGATCTTGGAAATAAGCTGAATATTATCGCCGCCGCACATGGAAATGAAATTCTTCGCCTGACGAACGTCGTCGGACGTGCGCACGAACGAAAGCGCGATATAGTCCACGTCCTCTTCCACCGCAAACCGAAGATCGTCGCGGTCGGCGTCGGACAGGTACGGCATATCGATTTCGCGCCCGGGGAGGTTGATGCTCTTGCGGTTGGAAAGAACGCCGCCGTGAACGACCTTGCAAGCTATATCGGTATCCGTTACTTTATCCACGCAAAGCTCGATCATTCCGTCGTTGAGAAGAATAACGTCGCCTTCGCTCACGCACCCCGGCAAAAGCTCGTACGACACCGAAACTTCGGTTTCGTCGCCTTCGACCTCGCGGGTGGTAAGCGTGAAAATTTTGCCGTCTTTAAGGTCTACCGAGCCGTCTTTGAACGTTTTCACGCGGATTTCGGGTCCTTTGGTGTCGAGAAGTATGGCGAGCGGAACGCCGAGTTCTTTGCGCACTCTGCGGATAGCTTCCATTCTCGCGCGGTGTTCGGCGTGCGAGCCGTGCGACATGTTGAGCCGCGCGACGTTCATACCCGAACGCACGAGCTCCTTAAGCACTTTGTAGTCGTCGGTCGAAGGACCGAGCGTGCATACGATCTTTGTTTTTCTCATAGTCTGCCTCCGAAAGTTTATTCGATCGCGTCGATATCATAGGGCGTAGCCTGATAGACGTAATAGTTAAGCCAGTTTGCGAACAGAAGCGCTTCGTGCGCCCGCCACGTGAGCGGCGCGGACGATTGCGGATCGTCGCCGTTAAAATAGTTTTGCGGCATGGGCGCGTCGTCGCCTTTTTTCAGTAAGTCGCGCTCGTACTCGCGGCGAAGCGTATCGCGGTCGTATTCGCCGTGCCCGAACACGAAAACGCGACGGCGGTCGCGGCTCGCGGCGAGGTAAACCCCCGCTTTTTCGCTGTCGGCGAGCACGGTGAGATCGTCGATCTTTTTTATTTCCGCTTCGGGAATTTCGGTGTAGCGCGAGTGCGGAGCGTTGAAATAATCATCGAAACCGCGCACGAGCGGGTTTGTCCGATGGTGAACGCGGTGGGTGAAAATTCCGGTAAGTTTACGGTCGAGCGCGACTTTGTCGAGTCCGTAATAGTAATGCGCCGCCGCCTGAGCCGCCCAGCAGATATACATTGCCGAATACACGTTGGAGCTCGCCCATTCCATTATTTCGCTGAGCTCCCGCCAATACCCGACTTCGGTAAAGTCCATTCTCTCGACCGGAGCGCCCGTCACTACGAGCCCGTCGAATTTGAGCTTTTCCGCGCGCACGTCGTCGAAAGTCTTGTAGAACGCGCGAAGATACTCCTCGCTCGTATTGCGGCTTCGGTAGCTCGCCGTCGTCAGAAACGTGACTTCCACCTGGAGCGGCGTATTTCCGAGCATTCGGAGAAGCTGCGTTTCGGTGGAGGTTTTGTCCGGCATAAGGTTAAGAACCGCGATCCGGAGCGGTCGGACGTCCTGACTTAATGCGCGCTCGTAAGTCATTACGAAAATATTCTCGTTCTCGAGGAACTTTTTCGCAGGCAGATCCTGCGGAATCTTTACGGGCATAACACTCCTCCGCCAAGTGCAAAACTTTCTACGAATACATTATAACACACGCGTGGGCTAAATGCAACGAAATAGCGAAGATTTTTTTCGGTTTCCGTCACACTTTCGCCCCATTGTGTAGTTACGACAAAATTTTTTTATTCGGCGAATAACGCTTGACACTTTTCTTTTTTAATATTAAAATGTATAAGGGGTACGTTGGGGACACGTTTCGACAAACTTCGGAAACCCCCGACAAACCCCGCGAAATCGTTAAAAAATCTTACAGTGAGGTGTATGTAAAATGGCAAAAATCGATTTAACCAAGTACGGTATCACCGGCACGACCGAAATCGTGCACAACCCGTCCTACGAACAACTCTTCGTCGAAGAGACCGATCCGAACCTTGTCGGCTACGAAAAGGGTCAGGTAAGCGAGCTCGGCGCGGTGAACGTTATGACCGGCATATACACCGGACGCTCGCCCAAAGACAAGTACATCGTTATGGACGACAATTCGCGCGACACCGTATGGTGGACGAGCGAAAGCTACAAGAACGACAACCACCCCGCTTCCGAAGAGACCTGGAAGACGGTGAAAGACATCGCAATCAAGGAACTCTGCAACAAGCGCCTTTTCGTCGTGGACGCGTTCTGCGGCGCGAACAAGGACACTCGTATGGCTGTCCGCTTTATCGTCGAGGTCGCATGGCAGGCGCATTTCGTAACTAATATGTTTATTCGCCCGACCGACGAAGAACTCGCTTCGTTCGAGCCCGACTTCGTGGTTTACAACGCTTCCAAAGCTAAGGTCGAGAATTACAAAGAGCTCGGACTTAACAGCGAAACCGCGGTTATGTTCAACATCACTTCGCGCGAACAGGTTATCGTAAACACCTGGTACGGCGGCGAAATGAAGAAAGGTATGTTCTCGATGATGAACTACTACCTGCCCCTTAAAGGCATCGCTTCGATGCACTGCTCGGCTAACACCGATATGGACGGCAAAAACACCGCTATCTTCTTCGGACTTTCCGGAACAGGCAAAACCACCCTTTCCACCGACCCCAAACGCCTTCTTATCGGCGACGACGAGCACGGCTGGGACGACAACGGCGTGTTCAACTTCGAGGGCGGCTGCTACGCGAAAGTTATCAACCTCGATAAGGATTCCGAACCCGATATTTACAACGCTATCCGTCGCGACGCGCTCCTTGAGAACGTAACCCTCGACAAAGACGGTAAGATCGACTTTGCGGACAAGAGCGTTACCGAAAACACCCGCGTTTCCTACCCGATCAACCACATCGAAAACATCGTTCGCCCCGTTTCGTCCGCTCCCGCGGCGAAGAACGTCATCTTCCTTTCGGCGGACGCGTTCGGAGTACTTCCTCCCGTTTCGATCCTTACCCCCGAGCAGACTCAGTACTACTTCCTGTCCGGCTTCACCGCTAAACTTGCGGGCACCGAGCGCGGAATAACCGAGCCCACCCCCACCTTCTCGGCTTGCTTCGGTCAGGCGTTCCTCGAACTCCCGCCCACCAAGTACGCGGAAGAACTCGTCAAGAAGATGAACGCTTCGGGCGCGAAGGCTTACCTCGTCAACACCGGCTGGAACGGCACCGGCAAGCGTATCTCGATCAAGGATACCCGCGGAATTATCGACGCTATCCTTTCGGGCGCGATCAACGAAGCTCCCACCAAGAAGATCCCTCACTTCGATTTCGAAGTCCCGACCGCTCTCCCCGGAGTCGATCCCGCTATCCTCGATCCGCGCGACACCTACGCCGACGCTTCGATCTGGGAAGATAAAGCCAAGGACCTCGCCGGCAGATTCGTCAAGAACTTCACGAAGTACACCATTTCCGAAGCGGGCAAAGCTCTCGTCAAAGCAGGCCCGAAAGCGTAATCGCGCAAGCCGAATAACGACTAACACGTTAAAAGCAGTCCGTAACACCGCGGACTGCTTTTTTTGTTTGTTCAGATCATATAAAAATCGCCTCGGAACACTGCTCCGAAGCGATTTTTCGGTTAGTCTTTATAACGTACGTCGATGACAAACGCGGGAAGCGAATTATCTCTTTTCGACGCGAAACTATCGATTGTTTGCGACGAAAGACTAATGCGACTATCATCGGTTGTTTCTATTTTTTCGGTGCGGTCGTCGAAGAGCGAACGGATAACCGCACTTTCGATCTTGCGCGACGGCACGAGTTCAAGGCTTTTATATCTGCCGAACACGCCTATCTTTTCGGGCGCGCCCATATTGTCGCATATCACGGTGCAAACTTCGCTCGGACCGTCGTCCACGTTACGCTTGTGCGTGGCGACGGCGTACGCTTTGCCGTCGAAGCCGCAACAGGTTACGAACGGCTTACGCTCGCCGATTACTTGCGGAACGGACGTGTTTCTCGCGATTACCGCGGGCGCGTACTGCGTTATCTTTTTGCCGAGCGCGGGCGCGAACCATGTGTCGGTAATCGTGCGCGTATCCGCAAGCAATTCATCCGATTCGTTAATGGTCCCGCCTCCGAAAGCGGGAACTTCTCTCTGAAACCGCACCGAAGCAACCGTTTCGTCGAGGCGATCGCAGTCGGGTTTTATTCCTTTTCCCGCGGGCGAACGCATAACGCCGTTCGCGCAGCCGAGCGACGCGGCTATGTACGGCTCGTCCTCGGCGTTTACGATCCCTTTCGCACGCTTGAGAATATACGACAGGCGGTCAAGCGTGGTAACTTCGGACGTATATTCGATGACGTCGTATGAACGGAACACGTCGCTGAACGGAAGCAATTCGTCTGTGAGCCGGATCTGAACCTTATCGCCGAGGTATCTGCCCGCAAGATTTTTATCGTTGCACCCGAAGCCGTTTATCGGCCCTTGACAAACCGCGTGCTCAACTATAAGCTCGGGGTAAATTTCTTTCGCGAGCCGCGTGAGCATCTGACGGAATTCGACGCAATAAGCGCGTGCGCCCCAATCGACCTTCCAGTACATTATGCCCGCAAATTTACTCTCCTCGAGACGCTCGGTCCAGTAGCGCTCGTTTGCCTCGGGATCGAACGGATATTTATCGTCGTCGCCGCACATCTGAGCGGCTACCCAGATGCCGAGCCCTCTCCATCCGCGCGCCACGATCGCATCGGAAAGTTTTTTCAGTCGGGTTTTGTTATCGCCCTTAAACGACGGAAACCTCTGCTCGTCAAGAATCAAAGACCCGAACATTTTACGGTTCTTGTCGGGGTGAATTCCGTAGGCAACGTCCCAACCGTCGTCGAGCAAAAAAATCAGATCGCCGCGGATCTCGGGGAAATAGTCCGCCCAGCCGCCTTTACGAAAAATGCTGTCCTCGTTCATGGTCGCGCGTGCGAACTGCGCGCCCTGATCGCCGAGGAAAATCGCGGGATCGTTTTTCTTGATTTCCGCATTTTCGGCTTCGCCCGCACGGTTCTGCGTGCACCACGTACACCAGTACGACGGAGTCTTGTCATAAATCATACTCATATACTCTCCTCTTATCGGTTGAACCGATATTTGAATTTCCTTGGCTTAATTATATAGCATAAACACGCTTTTGTCAATCACCATAATATCCCCGAATTATGCGTTATCGGGTATAGTACCCGACGTTTTCGACAAAAAATCACCGTGTTTTGCGGCAAAAAACTCCGAAACGCAATAAATAGACGGTACTTCAAGTTAACCCAAACAAGTAAAACAAATACCGTACTTTATTGTGAACTTCCGTTTCCGAAGCCGCCCCGACGTTTCGCAACGCGACGCAAAGGCGAAAAAAAAGACGAACCGCGCCTTTTTACCGCACAAAAAAACGACGGCAACTCGCCGCCGCATTTTCTCTTACTCACTTTTTATGAACGCCGAATACGCCCTCACAAGCTCGTCGTTTGACGAAATCGCCCATGATTCCGTCCGCTCTTCTCCCCGAACGCGCGACGTATACGTCGATATTGTCCGTGCAACTCTCGATCTTGTTTACCATTTTTGATTCAATTAAATCATACTCGTCAATTATATATTTGTTTTTAATACGCAAAATGGTATTTGCCGATAATCATATAACCGAATCACAATAGGTGCAATGCGTTACACCATTTTTATCCCTATAAACACTTCTTTCAATCTCTTGCTCGGAAGTAAGGATACAATGCGGATTTTTACAGATTTTATCGGGGTCAACAAACGTTTTTCTCGTATCCGCTCGTTCCGGTTCGTTTTTCTCTTTCAATAGTTTTAATATAAGAGCCATTCTCATAAGTTTTCCGCAACGAGTCTGTAAAAAATAACAAGCACGGTCATCTTCGTCCACTTTTACCGAAATTTCATTGACTCTCGGCAGCGGATGTAAAACTATCATATCCGATTTAGCCAACTTCATTTTGTCTTCATTCAGGACATAACTATCTTTAAGTCTCTCGTATTCCGCTTCGTCTAAAAAACGTTCCTTTTGTATTCTCGTCATATAAAGAACGTCAAGCGAAGGGATTGCCTCTTCAAGTGAAAAAATCTCTTCGTACATTATTCCTTTATCTTTGATATATTCCTTTTTTACAAAGTCGGGAAGATTCAACTCTTCGGGAGAAATAAGACAAAATTTAACGCCTTTATAGCGAGACATTGCCTCGATAAGCGAATGAACGGTTCTGCCGTATTTCAAGTCGCCGCATAAGCCTATCGTAAGATTTTCAAACGTGCCTTTCTTTTTGTAAATCGTCATAAGATCGGCAAGCGTTTGCGTCGGGTGATAATGTCCGCCGTCTCCCGCATTGACAATCGGAACGAGCGAATGTCTTTTAGCGACGTAAGGCGCACCCTCTTTAGGATGCCGCATCGCAATTATATTTACGTAACCCGAAACCACTTCCACGGTGTCCGAAACGCTTTCGCCCTTTGACGCAGAAGATGAACTTGCGCTTGAAACGCCCGTAACCGAGCCGCCGAGAGAAAGCATAGCCGTTTCAAAACTCAGCCTTGTACGCGTAGACGGTTCAAAAAAAAGCGTAGCAAGAATTTTACCTTTACAACTCTCCGAATATTTTTCGGGATTCTCTTCTATATCGAGTGCCGTAGTTATCAGTTCGTTTATTTCTTTAGTAGTTAAATCAAGAATATTAAGTAAGTGTCTCATTTTCGGTTTTCCTTTATCCCATCCAACTCTCGTCCGACGGATTATCACGGAAAATTAGTAATTTCTCCTTGTCCTCGATTTTTATATATCCCTCGTCGGCAGCCACCTCGACAAGCACGTCAAAATCGGTTAAACTGACGTTTTTAACGTTTGCTGCGGCAAGCCTTTCAAGTCCTTTTCTCATACCGTAAGTGAATATGCTTACGATTCCGAGAACCTCCGCGCCCGCCTCACGCAAAACGTCAACCACCTCTATAACACTTCCGCCCGTAGAGATAAGATCCTCTACCACAACTACCTTCTGACCTTTTTCAAGTCTGCCTTCGATTTGATTTTGTCTGCCGTGGTCTTTTGCTCCCGAGCGGACATATCCCATAGGTAAGCCGAGAATATGCGCGGAAATCGCCGCATGTGCGATACCTGCGGTAGAAGTTCCCATTAAAACTTCCGCTTCGGGATAAACACTTTTCACTACCTCGGCTATAGCGTTCTCTACGTCGTTGCGGACGGATACGGAAGTCAACGTTAAACGATTGTCACAATACACCGGACTTTTTATCCCGCTTGCCCAGGTAAACGGTTGTTCGGGGCGCAAAAATACCGCTTTTATGGATAATAAATCTTTCGCTATCAGCTCTTTTACGTTTTCCATTTTACTCTCCTAAAAATTCTTTTTTTGCAAGTTTATAAGCCGCCACGGGATCGTCCGCTTGCGTAATCGGTCTGCCGACAACGATATAATCAGAGCCGGTTTTTTTAGCTTCCGCAGGAGTCATAACGCGTTTCTGGTCGCCTTTTTCGCCGCCTGCAAATCTCACGCCCGGCGTTACGGTTAAAAAGTCTTTTCCGCACGCCGAATGGACTTTAGCAACTTCGAGAGGAGAACATACAACGCCGTCAAGTCCCGAATTTTTAGCGTTAAGCGCGTAACTTTCAACCGTTTTCTCCATCGTCTCGTTTATCAGAAGTTCTTCCTTGAGCATTTTATCGTCGGTACTCGTAAGTTGCGTTACGGCGATAAGAATCGGACGTGTACCGTCTCCTTTCGTAAGTCCTTTCAACGCTCCTTTCATCATTTCGCTCCCGCCGCTCGCATGGAGATTACACATATCGACGTCAAGTTCGGAAAGTGAGGACATCGCTTTCATAACAGTGTTGGGAATGTCATGAAGCTTTAAGTCGAGAAATATTTTGTGTCCTCTCTTCTTTATTTCTCTTACGATTTCGGGACCTTCCGCATAGAAAAGCTCCATACCTATTTTTACGAAAGGTTTTTCATCGTCAAACTTATCGAGGAAAGAATAAACCTCTTTCGCGCTCGGAAAATCGAGTGCTACAATAACGTCAATCGCCATAATGCGCGCCTCCTATAATTTCTTTCAGATTCTGTATTTTGTATTTTTTCATAACCCCGGGCAAATCTTCAACTATCGTTTTAGAGCGGTACGGATCGATTAAGTTCGCCGTGCCTACTTCCACGGCTGTAGCCCCCGCAAGCATCATTTCGATTACGTCCTCCGCGCTTTCAACGCCGCCGCAACCAATAATCGGAATTTTAACCGCCTCGTAAACCTTATAAACCATAGCGAGCGCTACGGCGAATATTCCGCGCCCCGCATATCCTGCTATTTTGTTTGCGATTATCGGTTTTTTCGTTCTCAAATCTATTCGCATGCCGATAAGCGTATTGATGAGACACACGCCGTCCGCGCCGCCCTCTTCCGCGGCTTTCGCTATCGACGCTATATCGGTAACGTTCGGAGAAAGCTTTATATAAATCGGCTTGCCGCATACCTCTTTTACGGCTTTCGCTATGGCATAAACGTTTTCTTCCTTCGTGCCGAACGCCATTCCGCCATCTTTTACGTTGGGACAGCTTACGTTGACTTCGATAATTCCCATTTTTTCGACGGCGGAAAACATTTCGCAGATTTTAGCGTAGTCTTCAACCGACGAACCGCTTACGTTGGCAATGACTTTTTTATGAAAAAACTCTTCCATTTCGGGAATTTTTCTTGCGATAACTTCTTCCGCTCCCGGATTTTCAAGTCCTATAGAATTTATAATACCGACCTTACCGTCCGCAATTCTCGGTTGCGGATTTCCCGAGCGAGGCAAAAGTGTCGTTCCCTTGAAGGAAAACGAGCCGAGTACGTTTATATCGTAAAGCTCGGAATACTCTTTTCCGTAGCCGAACGTACCGCTTGCGGGAATAACAGGGTTCTCTATCGTCCAGCCCGAAAGAGTAACTTTTGTGTTCACCATACGATTTCCTCCCTTTTCAGAACGGGACCGTCCTTACAAATCCGTTTATTGCCGTATTTTGTCTTGCACGAGCATCCCATACACGCGCCGAAACCACAACCCATTCTTTCTTCAAAACTAAATTCGCCGCTTCCCTTTGCAATTTTTTCTATTGCCTTAAACATAGGCATCGGTCCGCAGGTGTAAAAATAAGTGTAATCGAGGTCTTTCATAATGTCGGTTACGAAGCCTTTTTTCCCGTAACTTCCGTCGGCTGTCGTAACATAAACAGTTGCGCCGAGAGTCTTAAACTCGTTTTCGTAAAATATTTCGCTTTTCGTGTTGAAGCCGAGTATTACTGTCGGTTTAACGCCTTTTTCAACGAGTTTTTTTGCGAGTAAATACATCGGCGGAACGCCCACACCCCCGCCGATAAGCAAAGGTTTTTCGCCGCTTAAAGAAAGGTCGTAACCGTTACCGAGTCCGACAAGCGTATCTATTTTTTCGCCCGCTGCGTATTTACTCAATCTTTCCGTTCCTTTGCCCACTACCTTATATATAAGCGTGAGCGTATCGCCGTCAACGTCGCAAACGGAAACAGGGCGGCGCAGATAGCAACCGTCAATCGAAATATTGACAAACTGCCCAGGGTTTTTAACAGCCGAAATATCGCCCGAAAGTTTCATTTCGTAAACGCTTTCGGTCAAAATTTTATTGTCTTTTACCGTAAGAAAAACTTTCTCCATCCTCTTACTCCGCGTCTATCGTAGAAATACCGAGCGTGGTTTCCTCTAAAACGTCAAGCAGAACTCTGACTGTATCGAGAGAAGTAAACATCGTAATGTTATGCTCGGTAGCGAGCTTTCTTATTTTATACCCGTCAGCGTTTACGCCGCTGTCCGAAAGATCGCTCGTATTGATAACGTAAGTTACGTGCCCCTGACGAAGCGCCGTCGGTATATCGTTCGCTCCGTCGCTTATTTTTCTGAGAGCGCGCGTTTTAATACCGTTTTCTTTCAAAAACTCCGCCGTACCGCGAGTGGCTTCTATATTGAAGCCGAGATTGTAAAATCTTCTTGCAAGCCCTGAAGCCTCTTCTTTATCTCTATCGCAGACAGTAATAAAAACCGTGCCGTAATTGTGCAATTTCATACCGGACGCCTGCAACGCTTTATATAAGGCTCTGTTGAGTTTATCGTCATAACCTATCGCTTCGCCCGTAGACTTCATTTCGGGAGAAAGATAAGCGTCGAGTCCTCTGATTTTACTGAAAGAGAATACGGGAACTTTAACGTACCGACGTTTCTTTTCTTCGGGATACAAGCAGAATATTCCTTGTTCTTTAAGACTCTTTCCGAGGATTACCTCGGTGGCTATATCCGCTAAACTATATCCCGTCGCCTTTGAAAGGAACGGTACCGTTCTCGACGAACGCGGATTGACTTCTATGATGAAAACCTTATCGTTTTTATCGACGATGAATTGAATGTTGTAAAGACCTTTGATTCCTATCGCAAGTCCGAGTTGTTTAGTGTAAGTCAGAATAGTTCCTTTTACCTTATCGGACAAGCTGAAAGAAGGATACACGCTTATACTGTCTCCGCTGTGTACGCCCGTTTTTTCGACGAGTTCCATAATACCCGCAACAAAAACGTCCGTACCGTCGCAAACCGCGTCGACTTCAACCTCTTTACCCGTAATATATTTATCTACAAGTACCGGTTTTTCATCGCTTATTTCCACTGCCGATTGCAAATATTCTCTTAAAGATTTTTCGTTTGAAACGATTTGCATCGCACGACCGCCGAGTACGAAAGAGGGACGAACAAGCACGGGATATCCGATTTCTTCCGCGACCTTAACCCCTTCTTCAACCATCGTGACGGCTCGTCCCGTCGGTTGAGGAATTTCAAGTTTGAGAAGCAGTTTTTCAAAAGAATCTCGGTTTTCCGCATTGTCGATCGCAACGCAATCCGTGCCGATAATCTTCACGCCTCTTTCGCTTAACGGACTTGCCAGATTGATTGCCGTCTGTCCGCCGAGAGAAGCGATTATACCTTCGGGTTTCTCATATTCTATAACGTTCATAACGTCCTCGACGGTAAGCGGCTCGAAATAAAGTTTATCGGCGGTCGTATAGTCGGTAGAAACCGTTTCGGGATTGTTGTTTATGATAATCGCCTCATATCCCGTCTTTTTAATCGTCTGAACCGCATGCACGGTCGAATAGTCAAACTCCACGCCCTGACCTATTCTGATAGGACCTGCGCCCAGAACCACTATTTTTTTCTTTTCGGTTTTTACCGACGCGTTTTCGTTCCGATAAGATGAATAGAAGCATGGTATGTATCCGCCCGTATGAAGAGTATCCGCCATTCTGTATATCGGCATAATTCCGTTTTTACGGCGCATATCGAACACCGAAAGTTCTTTTTCGCTCCAGTCTTTCGCTATATATTTATCCGAAAACCCGATTTTTTTGGCTTCTCGCAAAACATTTATATCGTTCGGATTTTCTTTTAACGTCTTTTCAAAGTCAACTATTTTTTTGAACGATTCGAGGAAAAGCGGAGTAATTTTGCTGATCGCATAAAGACTTTCTACGCTTTTACCCCTTCTTAACAGTTCGCATACGGCAAAAATAGCGTCGTGACGAAATTCTTTTATATAGTCGCATAATTCGTCGGTAGTAAACTTATCGAATTTTGCAAGATGTAAATGATCCGCGCCTATTTCAAGAGATCTGACCGATTTCAAAAAGCATTCTTCGAGCGTCGAGCCTATGCCCATCACCTCGCCCGTCGCTTTCATTTGCGTTCCGAGCACGTTAGACGCCTTGGTAAATTTATCGAACGGGAAACGCGGGAACTTCGCCACGAAATAATCAAGCGACGGAGCGGTCGAAGCGAACGTATCCGACACCTTGATTTCGTCCAGAGTCATTCCTATAGCGACCTTTGCAGTAACCTTTGCAATAGGATACCCACTTGCCTTGCTTGCAAGCGCAGACGAACGGGAAACCCTCGGATTCACTTCGATGAGATAATAATCGTCGCTATCGGGCGAAAGGGCGAACTGTACGTTACACCCGCCCTCTATTTTTAGCGCGCGAATAAGCTTTATCGCACTTTCGTTAAGCATATTAAACTGCTTGTCACTGAGAGACAAAACAGGAGCGACGACGATAGAATCGCCGGTATGTACGCCTACGGGATCGACGTTTTCCATTCCGCAAACGGTAATGACATTATCCTTGCCGTCACGCATCATTTCAAATTCAATTTCTTTATAACCCTTAACGCTTTTTTCGACGAGAACCTGACCGACGGGCGAAAGAGCGAGCGCATTCGTTCCGATTTCAATCGCTTCCTCTTCGTTATCCGCAAATCCTCCGCCTGTACCGCCGAGCGTAAACGCGGGGCGAAGCACAACGGGATACCCGATTTTTTCTGCGGAAGATACGATTTCTTCCACAGAATACGCTATTTCGGACGGAATCGTAGGTTCTCCGATTTTAATGCAAAGTTCCTTAAATCTTTCGCGGTCTTCTGCGTCTTTAATACTTTCGCTGCTTGTTCCGAGAAGAATCGTTCTGCACTCTTTCAAAACGCCTTTCGTTTCGAGTTGCATAGCGATATTAAGTCCCGTCTGTCCTCCGATTCCGGGAATAATCGCATCGGGGCGTTCGTATCTTATAATCTTTGCGATATATTCGAGAGTTAAAGGCTCCATATAGACTTTATCCGCTATTTGTGTATCGGTCATAATGGTCGCAGGATTAGAGTTGCAAAGAACAACCTCGTAACCTTCTTCCTTTAAGGCAAGACACGCTTGCGTTCCCGCATAATCGAACTCTGCGGCTTGCCCTATCACGATAGGACCGGAGCCTATAATCATAATCTTCTTCAAATCTGTTCTTTTAGGCATATTAAAAACCCTCCTAAGTTAGTCTAAGTATATGATTTTACCGTTTTTAACCGTCATAACACACTTGCCGTAAACCTCTGAATTTTCAAACGGCGTGCTTTTACCTTTTGATAAAAAATCATCGGATTTTATCGCATACGGAGTCGCAATCTCGAATACGGTAAAATCTTCTTTACCGACAGGCAATCCGAAACGCTTTCTCGGGTTTACCGTAAACGCATTTATTATCGTTTCAAGCGAAACTGTGCCCGTTTTTACAAGATGCGTATATAATATCGGAAACGCCGTCTCGAGTCCCACGATACCGAACGGACTACCCGTCAATCCTTTTGACTTTTCCTCTGCAGTGTGCGGCGCGTGGTCAGTAGCGATAATATCTATCGTTCCGTCTATAATCCCTTCGATTAACGCTTGTCTGTCTCGCTTGGTACGTAGCGGCGGATTCATTTTGAACCGTCCCTCGTTCCGAACGTCCTCGTCGGTCAACACGAGATAGTGCGGAGCCGTTTCGCAAGTAACGTCTATTCCGTTCTTCTTTGCTCTACGAATAAGTTCCACGCTCTCCGCCGTCGAAATGTGGCAAACGTGATATTTTACGCCCGTTTCTTTGGCTAATTTTAAATCCCTTTCTATCATAGCGTATTCGCTTACAGCCGAAATGCCCTTTACGCCGAGCCTTTTTGCCACTTCGCCGTCATGTATAACGCCGCCAAAGAGAAGCGAATTGTCCTCACAATGCGCCGCTATCACTTTGTCTAACGACTTTGCTTTAAGCATAGCTGTGCGCATTATATCCTCGCGCTGCACTCCTCTGCCGTCGTCCGAAAACGCGCATACATACGGAGCAAGAGCTTCCATATCCGATGGTTCCTTGCCGTTTTCGCCTTTAGTGATCGTTCCGTAAGGATAGATGTCTATGACCGCGTCGCGTTCGATGATTTTCGTTTGTACGCTTAGCTTTTCGATATTATCCGGACTCGGATTAAGGTTTGGCATCGTACAAACCGTAGTATACCCTCCTCTTGCAGCCGCTTCACTCCCGCTTTTTATTGTTTCTTTATAAAAAAAACCCGGTTCTCTGAAATGAACGTGAACATCACAGAAACCGGGGGAAATCAGATATTGATTCGAGTAAACGGAAAAAATACTACCTTGTCGTAAAAAATCGTTTATAAATGCAGAAAACTCTCCATATTTATTTTTGACTCTTTTTATCTGCTCCATAAATCCTCAAAAATCTCGCTATGTACCCAAAGCATAATTTTAACTCTCACGGCATTCTATCACAAAAAATCTTTTTTGTCAAGCATTTCCGATTCAAATGCTGATATTTGTCAAGCTCTTAAATATGCTTTTTATTACTAAATCGACGATAATTTTAACATACGGCATAAATGGGGGACAATATAAGGGACATTTCATCTTGACATTTGTACCCGATTTTGCTATATGTTGTTGAAATCATTAAGTGGATGTTTGAGATGAAAAATTTGTCTGAAAACGGCGTTTATGCGCGGTTTACGCGGCTTTTACTCTTCTGAAAGTTACGCTAAGTCGTTGAGTTTGTCGTAAAGATCTTCCATTTTAAAAGCGAGATCCCCAAAATATTCCAGACGTTCTTCAAGGTAACGGTATTCGGATTTCTGTATCAATTTGTTCTTTCTCGTACTTCTTCTCATGATGATTATGACCGCCAGAAAAATTGCGGCTATACCGCCGAGCGCAAGAGTAAGGAAATTAACTAATTCGGAATAGGTAAAACTTGTTTTTCCGAACAGCGT
>CAKQPR010000019.1 GCA_934270565.1 uncultured Clostridia bacterium
GGCATCGCCGACTTGCCCGCAGGGGCTCCCTGCCATCGCCGACTTGCCCACGGCGGCTCGCCGTTCGCTCCCGCCTTGGTCTCGACTACGCTCGAGATGACGAGGCAAGAGAGCGTTCCGCATCGGCTGACCGAAATAACGTTTTTTAACCTTGCGTACACCCGTCCTCTTACGTCATCTCGACCGAAGCGATAGCGGAGCGGAGAGATCTCGCGGGAGCGAAACGTAACAATCGTACACGAAATTCTGCAATCGTTTGCACCCTCGGCGCGCCTTGTATTATTGCTCCCGTTCGCGGGAGAATCGGCGATAGCCGAGCGGGGTAAGGGAATACTTCTCGCGGAACCGACGGATAAACAGCGAAACGTCGTCGTAGCCCACGGCGGTGGCAATTTCCTGAACGGACATATTGCCGCAGGCGAGCAGCTTCGCGGCTTGCCCGAGCCGAAGCTCGGTTTTGTACGCGACGGGCGAGAGTCCGGTGGCTGCGCGGAAGGCTTTACGAAACCACACTTCCGAAACGTAGCATAGGTCGGCGAGCGTTTTGATCGAAAAGTCCTCGTCGTAATGTAGGTTTATATAATCGTAAGCGGGGCGGACGAGCGCGAAATCGTCGGTCTGGTCGTTGTCGCAGTCGAGAACGCACGCTTCGGTGAGTATCGAATAAAGCACGGCTTTATATTCGGCTTGGGGCGGATCGACGAGACGACTGAGCGAATGAACGCGCCGGAATGCCGCGATCATTGCCGAGCTCGGACGGAAAACCGCTACGTCGGCGTCCAGCCTTATCGGTTCGCCGTGCAGATTCAGGCGAAACCGAATCGAATCGTCGTGCGCCGTTTCCGCGCCTTTTGCCCGACGGAAGTCCACGCGGTAGCGGCTTCCGGTGGCGGTGTAAGTCACTTCGCCGCTTTTCGCTTCGATTTTTTGCCCGCCCTCGAGCGTGTACGTCGCGTCGTATCCCGAGAGAAATAGCATGATATCCTCGCGCTTTGGGTCGTTGCGGCAATCGAAAAATTTCACGTCTTCCCAGCGCTGAATAAGCGAATTGAGCACCGTGCAGTCAAAATCGGTTCTGTAAAGTTCGGATAAAGTCAGCTTTTTCATACTTCTATTATACCGCCATTTGCTCACGAACGCAAGAAAAGTCGCGCAAAAAGCCGTTTACTTTCGAAAAATCCTATTTCGGATACGAAAAAACGCACCTTTTCCGCGCGAAAACCGTTATAATGTAAGTCAGGAGAGCGAAATGGGATATTTGTATCTTGCGATAAGTAAATTTTGCGCCGCGGCGAAAATGGCGGCGATGAAAAACTGCGGCGATTCGAAAGATCCGACGACAGCCGCCGTGAAAGTGAATACGGTACGCTCGGCGATTATTCTGATCGTCAGCGTGATCGTCTTTGCCGCGAGCCGTTCGGCAACCGCGGACGGACTCTGGATCGCGGTGCTGAGCGGCGCTTCGAACGCGATCAATATGCTGAGCTGGATCGTGTGCGCGACTTCCGTGTCGCTTTGCGTGGTCGAAACGTTCGTTATGATCGGGTCGGTCGTTGTTCCGCTCGCGCTTTCGCCGCTGTTGTACGCGGGCGAAACGGTTTCGGTTATGCAGTGGCTCGGAGCGGGGCTGATCCTTGCGGCGGTTGCGCTGTTCTGCGTCGGGCGCGGCGCGAAATTCAGCCGTAAGGGAATCGTGTGGCTCGCCGTCTGCGCGTTGTCTTCCGCGGGAGTGAATATTTCGTCCAAGCTTTACGCCGTGCGCGTTGGCAGCGAATACGCCGCGTTCCTCAACCTCGTTTCGTTCGGTATCGTGTTCGCGTTCTTCGCCGTAACCGCTGCCGTTATGTTTATCGTAAACCGCAGAAAAGCCGCTTCGAAGGACGAGGAAATTGCCGATCCGAGCGAAGAAGAAACGAAGCCGCGCGAGCTTTTCCGGCTTCCCGCGAAAACGTATCTGTGGATCGCGATAGCCGCCGTGGGTATGTACGCGACTAATTATTTTATGACGCTTTCTTCGGCGCTATTGCCGTCCGGAGTGCTTTATCCGCTTTCTTACGGCGGCGGGTTCGTGATCACCGCGCTTATGGATACGCTGATTTTCAAACAGAAACTAACCCCCGTCCGCGCCGCCGCAACCGTCCTTGCCGTCATCGGCGCGGTACTTACGGCGATATAATTAAGCCGTAACGTTCATAAAAGCATAATAAAACCCGTCGGAGCTGATATTGCTCCGGCGGGTTTTGACTGCCGCGACTTACTCGCGCCCGATTATGCAGGCGTTTTCGGTTCGGTGGAACGCGGCTTTGCGTGTTATTCGATTAAAGAGTGAAGGACGGCTTTACCGCACCGCCGTAGGTGGCGTTGATGTAGTTGATAACCTTCTGCGATTTAAGTGCTTTGAGAAGCGCTTTGGTCTTGTCGCTGTTCTCGTTGCCTTCCTTTACCGCAACGATGTTTGCGTAAGTTACTGCGGCGTCGCTGTCCGCGTTTTCGGTCGCGAGCGCGTCTGCGATTTTAAGTCCGGCAGCAAGCGCGTAGTTGCCGTTAATAACTGCGATCGTGCCGGCGTTTGCGATTTCCAACTGTGCGGGAACGGTTTTTGCTTCGATCAGACTGAGCGTGTTGCCCTTTTTGTCGGTTACGTCCTTATCGGAGAGAGTGTCGGTCGGTTTTGCGTCCGCTCTGAGAGTGATGAAACCGTTTTCCTGAAGGAGGAAGAGAGCGCGGGTGCAGTTGCTGCCGTCGCTCGGAAGAATAATCGTTCTGCCGGTCTTATTCGAGTCGAAATCGGCTTTGGTTACGTTCTTGCCGTAAATTCCGAACGGCTCGTAGTGAATGGCGCCTACCGAAACGAGGTGGGTATTATGGTTTACGTTAAAGTCGTCGAGGTAGGGTTTATGCTGGAAGTAGTTCGCGTCGAGCTCGCCGTCTTCGAGCGAAGTGTTGGGAAGAACGTAGTCGTCGAATTCTCTTATTTCGAGCGTCCAGCCGTCCGCTTTGAGGTCGTCTTTGATCTGAGCGAGGATTTCGGCGTGAGGAGTGGAGCTTGCGCCGACTATAATGGTTTTCGATCTGTCCGCGCCGCAACCGGTGAAGGCGAAAGCGGCAAGCGCGAACGTGAGTGCCGATACGAGCAGTGTTCTTAAAAACTTTTTCATTTTTTTATCTCCTTTTAAATTGAATTACTTTGTTTTACCGTCAGGCTTCGGTTTTGTCCGTTGCCTTTTTCCTTTTTGGCTTTTGGGGAAGCCGTTTGTCCACTCGTTTTGCTATCAGCATACCGAGCTCCTGAATTATCTGGACGATGACTACGGTAAGCACCACCGCTACCCAGATTACGTCGTTTTTGAACCTTTGATATCCGTAGATAATGGCGATTTTACCCAGCCCACCGCCGCCGATGGTAGCCGCCATTGCCGAATAACCTAAAACCGTTACGGTAGAAATTACCGCGCCCACTATAAGCGAAGGTTTCGCCTCGGGCAGAAGAACTTTCCAAATGATCTGCATCGTGCTTGCGCCCATCGAGCGAGCCGCTTCGATGACGCCCGCGTTCACTTCTTTCAGCGAACTTTCCGTCATTCGCGCAACGTAAGGGGCGGCTGCGATTATCAGCATTACCACCATCGCGCGGTTTCCGATGCTCGTTCCGACGATGACTTTCGCCACCGGCAGGAACGCGACCATTAGAATAATGAAGGGGATCGAGCGGAATATATTCACGACGACGCCTACGATCTTGTTCACGATAATGTTTTGCCTGATGCCGCCCTTGTCGGTTATGTACAGTATCACGCCTATCGGAAGTCCGATAACGTAAGCAATCAGCGTGGAAAGGATTGTCATATAAATCGTTTCCCAAACCGCAAGCGCTATCGTGCCTTCGCTGAAAAGTTGTTGTAAAATCTGGCTCATTCTTCCTCCTTTATGAAAGCGACCTGCTTTTCGGTAAGGTAAGCTTTCAATTTTTCTGTGATTTTTTCATCGTTCGGAATGGTGACAACCATATGCCCGTAAGCTTTCCCCTCTATGTTCTTGGTGTCCGCAAACAGAATATTTACAGGAATTCCGCATGTGAGAGTAAGCTCGGATATGACGGGAAGATATGAGGTTTCGCCGTTGAATATCAGACGGAATTTCGCGCTGTCGTCGCTTGTACGGATAGAGCGGATAAGGTCGGGTATGATGAGTTCGCGCGCGATTTCCGATTTCGGGTTGGCAAAGACCTCCGCGACGTCGCCTTCTTCGGCAATCACGCTCTTGTCGA
This sequence comes from uncultured Clostridia bacterium, assembly GCA_934270565.1. Taxonomy (GTDB): domain Bacteria; phylum Bacillota; class Clostridia; order Christensenellales; family Pumilibacteraceae; genus UBA10677. The sequence goes on from CAKQPR010000019.1 coordinate 4,268, forward strand.
TTACCGCGACTTTCGTGCAGATGCTTTCTATAACCCGCATTTCGTGAGTGATGACGACTATCGTTACGCCGAGTTTCTCGTTTATGTCTTTAAGAAGCGCAAGTATCTGATTCGTCGTGTTCGGATCGAGCGCGCTCGTCGCTTCGTCGCACAAAAGGTATTTCGGGTTCGTCGCGAGCGCCCGCGCTATAGCGACCCTTTGTTTCTGCCCGCCGCTGAGTTCCGTCGGATAAGCCTGAGCTTTTTCGGTCAGTCCCACAAGCTCGAGCAGTTCTTTGACTCGTTCGGCGATTGTCGGTTTCGGTGTGTGCGTGAGCTCGAGAGGGAAAGCCACGTTGCGGAAAACGGTTTTCTGGTCGAGCAGGTTGAAATTCTGGAAAATCATTCCGATATTTCGTCTCACTTCGCCGAGCCGCTTCGAAGAAACCGTCGTAAGGTCTTCGCCGTCTACGATCACGCTACCCGAAGTGGGGCGTTCGAGAAGGTTGATGCACCGCACGAGCGTGGACTTGCCCGCGCCCGACAGCCCGATTATTCCGAAGATTTCACCGTCTCTGATCTGAAGGTCGATCGAGTTTAGCGCCGTTATGTAGCCGCCGCCCTGCGCGTAAGTCTTGGTTACTTGTCTGAATTCAATCATAACTCTCCTTGATAAATAAAAACTCGGGATACCTTATAATATCCCGAGCAGAATTTACTATCGTTCAGCGTTTCGTCCGCTTAAAAGCGCACGGCGACAAACTCGTGTAATTCTACCCGAGAACCGAACATTCGCATCATACCGTTGTCGTAAAAACCGATCATTTTGTTCGTTTTTGCCGTCCTTTCGCTTATTTCGCAATCATTTTAGCATACGCAAAAGTATTTGTCAACCGTTTTAGTAGGGAATTGAGAAATATTTTTCGGTTTTTCTTTTTTGCGAATTTCGACAGAGGGGCGGAATTTATGTGGCAAAATTCTTGACAATCGGCATATATAAAGGTATAATATCAATACGAATTCTGAAAAGGAGTGAAAGAAAAATGAAGAAACTTAAAGTTATTGTTTCGGCGCTTTTAGTAGTCGTTTCGATCTTCGCGTTCACCGCGTGCGGAACGTTCGACGGAAACTTCAAAGAGGAAGCGACCGAGGAGCAGCTTACCCAGATCAAGACCGCCGCGGGTTCGTCCTACAGCGAGAAGATCGAGGAAGAGGACGGTCACGGCTGGATCTACAAGCTGACGGTCGAGGATAAGACCACTGCGAACGGCAAAACCGAAACGAACAAGATGAACGGCAACGTTCAGATCGGCACGAACGCCGACGGCAAACTCGAGCTCGCGATGAAGCTCAGCGCTAACGCCGGCGGCAAGAAATTCAATATCGAAACCTATCGCAAGGACGGCGATATTTACCTCAAAGTCGGCGACGGTATGGGCAAGTTTCCCACCGCTCCGTCTGTTGTAGGCAGTATTTTGGGTGACAAGTTCGATTACAGCATGTACGATAAGATGATCGAAGGGCTTACGCAGCTTTGCGGTCCTATGTACATAGGTATGTATGCGGACGAAGTAGCCGCGCTTACCGTCGAGGGCAGCGCTTCGCTCGAGGCGGCGGGTATCAAAGCTTACGTCGATAATAGCGGCGACACTTTCAAGATCAAGTACGCGTTCAATACCGACGCTATCAAGGACAGCATTCAAGAGAAAGATATCGAATTCAACGGCAACGCCACGATGGACGTTATCGTAGTTTTCAACAAGGATCTTTCCGAGCTTAAAGGCATTCAGTTCGAAATGAAGTACGACTGCGAATACACCGACGAGGACGGCGTTAAAACCACCTCGAAGAGCAAACTCGTCGCAAGCGTTGAAGCTAACGCAAAAGCGGTTAAGTTCCCGAACCTCTCTAAGTACGGCGATCTTAACGGCGAGCAAGTGGGAAAAATGTTCGACAGTATTAAAGAACTTATGAGCGGTGACAATCAGTAACCGTTCCGCAACCGAATAAGCAATCACAAAAAGCCGCTTCGGAGCGCGAATAACGCTTCGGAGCGGCTTTTTCCGTGCTCGAGATGACGGGGCAAAGTGCCGTTCCGCTTGGTTTGCGGGCGGACGAGGAACGCCCCTACATGTTCTACCAAATGTAAGTGCGGGCATCGCCGACTTGCCCGCAGGGGCTCCCTGCCATCGCCGACTTGCCTACGGCGGCCCGCCGTCCGCCCGCGACCAAGCGAAACGTGTCTACCTAACGAAAGAATAATTCCGCGAAGCGGACGTATTAGGGCCCCTTTGTGCAAAGGGGGCTCCCGACGAAAGTCGGGTGGGGGATTGTAAAGAAAGCTGCACGAAAAATAGTTGCGATAAAAACAATCCTACCGTCACTCAATTCGCTTACGCTTGTGTGAGTGACTTAAAGAGAAAACCTCAAGGTTGCCTCCCCGCATTCCGATAGCAATAACAAAAAACGTGCGGAGGGGAGAGGCGCGACGGAGAGAGAAACTTAAAACAAAGTCGGTTCGGGACGGCAGAATGTCGATTTTATATGGCAAAACGCGGTTTTTCTTTTCGGTTTCATATAAAAGCGAGGAAACCGCATAATAAAAAATATGGGAAACATATCAGAAATCGGCGGTGTTGATCAAAACCTATTGACAGCGGCGAGCGGGGCGTTGTATAATGATCGCGAAAGACGAAGCGGGTTCGGAGACTTGTGCGGCGGTTGTCGCAGACCGATTTCGCTACGGAAAAAGCCAAAACCATACGGAGGAGATAGATGAAAAAACTTGCAAAGAAGATAATCGCTGCCGTTGCGGGAATAGCCGCGATTGCCGCGTGCGCCGTTCCGTTTCGGACGGGCGGGGCGGAAGCGCTTGTCGCGGGTGCGGAAACGCCTGCGGTTTCGTATGACCTCGAGCTAGCGAACGAGTACAGGGTTCAGGACGGCGTGAAAATGAGCCCGATCGCGTATATCGACGTGGAGCGTTCGTGCGATCACGGCGACGGATCCGCAAGCGATGCCGACGCGTTTACCGTGGTTTTCGATAAGTCGGCGGCAGAAGGTAAAACCTTCTCGAGGCTTTGGGTGTATACGACCTCTTACGGCGCGAAGGAGACCTCGGAGGGCGGTACGGGCGCTATAAAGTCAAAACCGATTGTAAAGGATACCGACGGAACGGCTTACGGCTGGGCGGGATCTGGGCTTGCAAACACGATCGCGACGGCTTCTTCTATCGCCCGAAACGCGGAGGGAAGCGTAGGACTTGACGGAGAAGGGGTCGCTTTGACCGAAAATTCGAGCAAGTGGTACGTTTTTTCGCTTGCCGCTAACGCTGGGCTTCAGACGGAGCAGGGCGCGACGAGCGGACTTCAGACGCTCGAAAGCTTCTCGTGGGAAATCGATCACGCTAAGCTCGCGACGCATTTCGAAATAGGCTCGGTTTACGGCGAGACGGCTTCGGGTGAAAAGGTAAGACTTTTCGATCCCGAAACATGCACCGTAAAATCGGCGGCGGAAGAGGGCGCGGGCAATTACGTTTACGCGTCGGGCGGCTCGAAAGAGTGCTTTATCGTAAAGAAAAAACTCAACGAAACAAATTTCGATCTCGGCGGGGCGAGCGACGGCTGGCATGCTTTCGATCTGCCGTTCGCCGCGTTCATAACGGATATGAGCGCGTACAGGGGAATAAGTATCCGCGTAAAAAACGCGTCCGACAAGCCGATTTTCTTTAATAAGTACTTCAACGAAAAGACCGAAACGGAAGGGCTCGTTGACGATAAAGGAAACCCGATTATCGGAAACAAGTGCGAAATCTGGTACGACAATCAGAATTACGCGGTTATCGAAACGAACGGCGAAACGCAGTATTACGGTCAGCATAACAGTCAGGTAATTCCGGCGGGGTTTGACGGGAGAATCGTCGTTCCGTTTTCGGCATTCGTCACTCCCGCGTGGAAACAGCTCCCCGACGGGAAAAGCGTTCTCGATACCGACGATATAGCTTCGCTCTCGGTTACGTTCCAGATCTCGGGCGCGTACTCCAAAGGAGCGCTCCGGCTTTCCGATTTCAGGCTTGAAAAGGAAGCGAAAGTCGGCGTGATCGCGCTCAGATACATTCAGTGGGAGGACGGAAGATACCTCGAATCCGCGCCTTTCGGGTATACGCTCACGGACGGCGCTGAATTCAAACCCGACGCGCAGTTCGAAACGGAAATCGAGTTCAACGGCAAGACTTACGTTCTCGACGAGGCGGCGAGCAGTTACGACAAAGCCGATCCGACCGCGTATATCGGCGGTTCGGTAACGGCAGTCAAGGGGTACGAGGGCGCGGCGAGCGCGGTTTATCGTCCGAAGCTGTATTACAGACTGCCGGGCAATTTCGTTCTCAAAGAAGCGCTTTATCCGAAATCGACAAAAACCGTCTATCCGAAGGGAACGACCGCCGCCGCGATTCTGAAAACAATGCCGGACGGGTTCGCGTTCGGCAATCAGTACGGCGGAATTATGCAGCTTAGCGGCGAATGGAGCGTGAAAAGCTCGACCGAAACCGAAGTCGTGCTCGCGTTTACGCCCTCGCTTGTTCCGTCGAATATCGTTATCGCGGACGAAAGCGTATTCAACGTAAAGGTGAGCATTGCCGCGAATTATCCGTCGATCGAGTCGATAAGCGTGAGAAAACCGACGAAAACGACCTACGTCAAGGGCGAGGAACTCGACCTCGCGGGGCTCGAAGTCGCGGCGAAGGGTACGGACGGCAAAACGCGGGCGCTTGACGAAAGCGAATACGAAATTTCGGGCTACGACAAGACGAAAACGGGCGAACAGACGATCACCGTCACAGCGGAAGGCAAAACCGCGACTTTCACCGTAACGGTTATCGACAAAGCGGGCGAAAAAACGGGTTGCGCGTCGGCGGTAAACGCGCTCGGCGTACTCGCGGCGATAGTCGGCGCGGCGCTTGTTATAAGGAGGAAATAATATGAAACGGTTAAAAACGTTGTTCTGTCTTTTAATCGTCGCGATTTTCGCGACTGCGGCGGTTTCGTTCGCGCCCGCTTCGGCGGCAGGCGAAGCCGAAACGGCTACGCCGTCGAGAGGGTTCTCTTACGGCGAGGAAATGCGCGGAAAATCGGTCGTTTTTTACGGCGATTCGATTACGGCAAGGTATATAAACCCGCTCAATATCGAGTCCGATTTCCGTCCGCATTATACCCAGCTTCTTGCGAACGAATTCGGCTTCTATTTCGCCGATTACGCGATTTCTGGCGCGACCTTTGCCGAAACGATCAAGAACGCGCTTGTCGAAATGCAGAATTCGCAAGCGATCCTCGCTTCTGCCGATTACGTTTCGATAATGCTCGGCACTAACGATTACGGCTTCGCTCGCGAGCTCGGCACGTTTGCCGCCGCGCCTTCCGAAAAATCGGTTTACGGCTCGATCAAGCTCGTGCTTAACAGAATTTTCGAGATAAATCCGACCGTAAAGGTAATGCTTATCACGCCCGTCGAGCGCTATGACGCGGATTACGGAATGACCAAGCCGAACGGTAAGGGTTACACGCTCGCCGACGTGGTAAAAGCCGTGAAAACGGTGGGCGAAAGGTACGGCGTTACGGTAGCCGACGTCAGCGGGCTCGTCACCGACGAAAACAGATATTCGCTGTTGCAGTGCGACGACCTGCACCTATCGAGCGACGGATACGCCGCGCTCGCGGACGCGCTCAAACGGTTTTAAACGTGTAACGTTTCGGCGAAATCCCGATCGGATAAAACAGTTTACGGCGGGAACATATCCGTTTTCGGAACGATAACGCGGAAAAATTTAACGAAAACGGTTGACAAAATCGGTTCACGGGAGTATAATATCGGTGAAAAAAGACTTCCGTAAGGGGAGTAGCAGCGGACGCTTCGGGCGTTCGGTCGCGTTCGTCATCACGACGGTTTCGTTCGGGCGCGACGGTCGGAGATCTTGCAAGACCTTATGCATAAACGCATAGGGTTTTTTATATTTTTGAAGGAGAACCGCAAAAATGTATCGTGAAACGGTTGCAGAAACGGCAGAAAAACTCGGCACCGATATTAAATCGGGGCTTACGAACGATGAAGTTTTGAAACGGCGGGAGCGCGACGGACTTAACGAAATAGAGGAAGGCAAACGCGAGCCGTTTATACTGAAGCTTGCGCGGCAGTTTGCGGACGTTCTTATAATAATTCTGCTCATAGCCGCGGCGATTTCGCTTATCGTTGATCCGGGCGAGTGGGTGGACAGCCTTGTGATTTTAATCGTCGTCGCCGTGAACGCGGTGCTCGGCGTCGTGCAGGAGAGCCGCGCCGAAAAGTCTCTCGACGCGTTAAAGAAGATGTCCGCGCCCTCGTGCAAGGTCGTCCGCGACGGCAAAACGGATATAATTCCGTCGTCCGAGCTCGTTCGCGGCGATATAATTCTGGTCGAAGCGGGCGATTTCGTGCCCGCCGACGCCCGCCTTACGGAAGCGGCCAACCTTCAGACGGACGAATCGGCGCTTACGGGCGAATCGCTTCCCGTCAGCAAGAATACCGAGCCGATCCGCGGCGAAGCCGCCGCGCTCGGCGATCGGAAGAATATGCTTTTCTCGTCCGCGTTCGTTACCAACGGCAGGGGAAGAGCGATCGTTACAGAAACCGGAATGGACACCGAAATCGGCAAGATCGCGGGGATGCTCGGCGCGCAGAAAAAGGGAACTACGCCGCTTCAGGATAAACTCGCGCAGGTCGGCAAGGCGATCGGGTTTATTTCCGTCGTGATCTGCCTCGTCGTGTTCCTGCTCGACAAATTCGTGATGAAAGCGGATCTGCTGTCAAGCTTCAAACTCGCCGTGGCGCTCGCCGTAGCCGCGATTCCGGAAGGGCTCGCGACGGTCGTTACGATCGTGCTTGCGATCGGCGTGCAGAAAATGGTAAAGGAAAACGCGATCGTCAAAAAACTTCCCGCCGTCGAAACGCTCGGTTGCACGTCCGTTATCTGCTCGGATAAAACGGGTACGCTCACGCAGAACAAAATGACGGTTATGGAAGTGTATAACGGAAAGCGCAAACTTCTTTCCGAGCTCGGCGAAGAGGACAGAACGCTTGCCGCGTATTTCGCCGCTTGCTCGGACGCCAAGATCGAGAAAACGCCGGACGGCGAAAAGCGCATAGGCGACCCGACCGAAGTCGCGCTTATCGAACTCAACGACCGCTACGGAATTCCGATCGATAGTGCCGAGCGCGTTGGCGAAATTCCGTTCGATTCGGATCGCAAACTTATGACGGTCGTACTGAAAACGGAACGCGGCTATGTTTCGATCACCAAGGGCGCGCCCGACATTCTTCTGAAACGGACATCGGACGCGGGCAAAGCTCACGAAGCGCGTATGGCGGCGGAAGAGATGAGCGACCGCGCTCTCAGGGTGCTTGCCGCGGGCGTAAAGGTATTCGGCGAAATGCCCGAAATCACGTCTGAACTCGAAACAGATCTCGAACTCGTAGGACTCGTCGGTATGATCGACCCGCCGCGGACCGAAGTCGCCGCGGCTATCGCGGAGGCGAAAAAGGCGGGAATACGAACGGTTATGATCACGGGTGACAACGTGGTTACCGCTTCGGCAATCGCGCGTTCGCTCGGTATTTTAGAGGACGGTCAACGCGCCGTTTCGTCAGAAGAACTCGATAATATGAGCGACGAGGAACTGAGGGCGCATATCGAGGAAATTTCGGTTTACGCGCGCGTCGCACCCAAGGATAAAGTCCGCATAGTCGAAGCTTGGCAGTCGCACGGTAAAGTCGTTGCGATGACGGGCGACGGCGTGAACGATTCGCCAGCATTAAAGCGCGCCGACATCGGTTGCGCGATGGGCATTACCGGCACGGACGTCAGCAAGGAAGCCGCGGACATGATCCTTACCGACGACAATTTCGTGACAATCGTAAAAGCCGTTCGTCAGGGCAGGGGCATTTACGCGAATATCCGCAAGTGCGTCAAGTACCTGCTTTCGAGCAATATCGGCGAAGTGCTTACCATACTTCTCGCCGAAATCGCGACCGCCGTCGGGCTGTTCTCGCTCGGAATTCCGCTTGCGGGCATACACCTTCTCTGGATAAACCTCGTCACCGATTCGCTTCCCGCGTTCGGACTCGGAATGGAAAAACCCGACCATGGCGCCATGTCCGTGCCGCCGCGCGATAAAAAGGAAGGATTCTTCGCGGGCAACCTCGGGCTTCATATCGCGATCGAAGGCGTGTTCGTCGGGCTTCTGACGCTTACTTCTTATATCATCGGCGAAACGGTGCTCGGTTCGCACGAAGTCGGCTCGACTATGGCGTTCGTCACGCTGTCGCTCACTCAGCTTTTCCACTCGTACAACGTAAAAAGCGACGGTTCGGTATTCCGCAAGGAAACTTTCGACAACAAATTCCTCAATCTCGCGTTCGTCGTCGGCGTGGCGATGCAGATGTTCGTGGTGTACGTTCCGGGTCTTAACGGCGTTTTTCAGTCGGTCGCGCTCAGCGCCGCTCAACTCGGAATCGCCGTCGCTCTTGCGTTCGGTATAGTCGTTATTATGGAAATCTACAAGCTCGCCGTTCGCCTTATAAAGCGCTCGAATTAACGAAAAAACGATAACGTATCGCGATTTTCGCGACGAAAATAAAAGTCCGTCCGGTTGTGCCGAGCGGGCTTTTGCGTTTTAAGGCAGGTTTATGCGGGCATAATACAAGTATCAAAAAAGGCAAATGCTATCGTTCGTTGCTTGATTTTAGTGTCGGGGGCGATATATAATGAAAGCGTTAAGCGAGGTGACGAAATGAAACTGTCCGAAATCGAAGCGCCCGCGGTCGCGGGAGTCGTGCGCGAGGTTACCGAAGCCGCCGCGAAAGCTCGGATAAAGAGGTGCATAGAAAACGGCGCGGATATGATCGATCTTCATTTGTCTTGTCTCGAAAACGCCGACGAAGCGACTTACGCGCGTGTTATCGAGGCTTCGACCGTTCCCGTGCTTGCGCTTAACTACAACTTAAAGCGTGAATGGGGCGACGCGGGTTTCGACGAGGAAACGCGGACGGCTTCGCTTCTCGCCGCGGTCCGTGTGGGAGCGGCGGGCGCGGATATGCAGGGCTACACGTTCGACGTAAAAAGCAAGTCCGCTTTCTGCGGTACGGACGAATATTCGTTTACGAAGAATAAGCCGCTCGAAGTCGTTACCGACCCCGAAGTAATAGAAAAGCAGCGCGAATTTATCGCCAAAGTACACGATGCGGGCGGCGAAGTGCTTTTGTCCTGCCACCCGAATATCGGAATGAGCGCCGACGCGGTCGTCGATCTTGCGGCGTTTCTCGATTCCCGCGGCGCGGATATAATAAAGATAGTCACGATTGCCGACGACGAAGAAGCCGCTATGGAAGCTGTGCGCGCTATGACGAGACTTAAAACCGAAATAAAAACGCCCGTATCCTATCACGCGGCGGGAAAATTCGGCGGAATTACGCGGGTCATAAATCCGCTTCTCGGCGGGAAGATCGCGTTCTGCGTGGACGCCGCCGACGAATTCGCGACGGCGGGGCAGCTCGATATCGCGGCTATGCGGAAGGTCACGGACGGCGTAAGGAGTCTTATAAAGTAAAATACGGCTGTTGCCGCAAACATAACGGAGGAGAGTATGGCAAACAAAAAAGTGGCGTTTGTAACGGGCGCGGGCGGATATATCGGCTCGGAAACGGCGAGACAACTCGCGGCGGCGGGTTATGCGATCGCGGCGTTCGACATCAATGCAGAAACGGCGCAAAAAATCGCTGACGAAATCGTCGCGGCGGGCGGAACGGCTCGCGCTTACGCGATCGACGTTGCCGATCCCGACAACGTAAACGAAGCGTTCGGAAAGGCGTATGACGATCTCGGCGGCATTTACGCTATGATTCACGTTGCGGGCGGCAGCGCGCGTATCGCGGGAAAAGGCACGGGATACCGACTTCTTCATGAACAGGAAGTCCGCGTTATCAAAACGGTTATCGACGTCAATCTTATGGGCGCGATATATACCGACCGCGCCGCGATCAACCTTATGCTTAAAATGGAACCGGAGAAAGTCGAGGGAAGGGAAAGACAGCCGCATCGCGGCAAAATCATCGACTTTTCGTCCGTCGTCGGCGTCAACGGGCTCGCTTGGTGCACCGAATACGCGGCGGCGAAAGCGGGCGTTCTCGGGCTCGTCAAATCGCTCGCAAAAGAAGTCGGACAGTACAAAATCAACGTGAATTCCGTCGCTCCCGGCGTGGTTTCGCGCCCCGCGGAAGGGAATTCGGACGCTTACGAGTGCAAAACCAACTTCCTCGGCGAAAAATGCCTCGCTTCGGACGTGGCGGCGCTCGTTAAGTTTCTCGTGTCCGAAGAAGCGGACTTCATCACAGGTCAGACTTATATCGTGGACGGCGGCAGATCGCTCGCAATGAAAGGCACGGACTGATACGAAAATCGACAAAATCAGACAAAAATCCGATAAAATCGGACAAAATAAAACCCTCGCAAGGTCGATCCCCGCGAGGGTTTTATTTATTTTCTGTTCCTTATGTAAGCCAGATAGCCTTCCATATTGTCGTGCTCGGAAACGGTGATTTGTTCGAGTCCGAGGTATTCGACGATGGACAATAGCATTATCGCTCCGTGCCCGATCACCCGCGCGCGGTTGGGCGTGAGAGTGGGGAAGCGCGATATAAGGTCGAGGGTCGAGAAGATTTCGTCGCGAAGCCTCGACAAAGAAGCGAGCGTGAGTATGTGTCCGTGAATTTCGTTGGGGTTATATACCGTCTGGCGAAGGTCCATCGAAGCGAGAGAAGTTGCCGTTCCGCCTATCGCGATCGCGTCGTCCGTGCCGCTCACAATCCCGAAAACGGGCAGTTCGCGCTCGACAAACCGTTCGATCGCGTTCTTTTCCGATCCCACGAGGTCGATAAGCCTTACCATGCCGAGCGGAGCGGATTTCGCGTAAGTTATGCGGTCGGCGTTCCCGCGAACGATTTCCACGCTCGCGCCGCCGATATCGACTACCGTCGCTTCGCCCGCGATATCGCCCGCCGCGCCCATAAGTCCGAGCCGAGCTTCCGTCTCGCCCGAAATAACGTCTACCGTCAAGCCGTTTTCCTCTTCGAGTCGAGCCTTGAACGCTTTGCCGTTCTTCGCCGCGCGCATCGCTTCCGTTCCGAAAACGTAAATATTATCCGCGCCGCGCCGCCGCGCTTCCGCCACGAACGTGCGTATAGCCGCCGCTGTTCTGTCCATCGCTTCGTCCGACAGATACCCCGTCAGCGCCAGCCCGTCCGCAAGCGTGGTAGACGCCAACGTTTTGCGGTTTACGGCTTTTCCGTCGTCCGTCATCAGCCTGACCGAGTTGCTTCCTATATCGATTACGGCGTCCATTATTTACCGGAAATGGACTCCTCGTCCTCGCCCTTCATATTAAGGTATTCGCGCGCGTAACGGCTGACGTATTCGTCCGAGCCGAAATAGTCGATTTTCCCGTTCGCGTCGGTTATGTCGCGCTCTATCCGCGCCTTCTCGGCGGCAAGCTCTCTCTTGCGGCGGTTTGTCGCGCCGAGTTTTACCACGTTTATCACGAGCGCGATGACCAGCAGCGATAAAAACGCAACTGCCGCGACCGTTATTATTTTAAGCGTCGATTGTTTCATTTTTTTCTCCTTGAGTTTGCGCGCCGCAAATCGGGTTTTACGGCGTTTGCCGCGCGGATTTTCCCCACGAGCAAGCGTATTATAGCATATCCGCCCGCTTTTTTCAAGCGTAAGCATAGCTTCGGCAAAAAAATTTTAAACTTTTATCGTCAAACGCCCTCAAAACGATTGACAAATTTCCGCATTTAACATACAATATTCGCGGTTTAGCAAAAATAAACTTTTAGTTTATTATCCCGTAACCTTGTAAACTTCGGGTTTTGTTATACTAATCTTACAGCCGAGGAGGTTTTGAGTTTGGAAATAGGCGTGAAAATCAAAGAGCTCAGGCTGAAAAATCAGCTCACGCAGGAGGAACTCGCCGACCGTTGCGAACTTACTAAAGGTTATATTTCGCAGCTCGAAAACGATCTTACCAGCCCGTCGATCGCGACTCTGAAGGATATTCTGCAAACGCTCGGCGTGTCGCTCACCGACTTTTTCGCTTCGGACGACGAAACGAAAATAGTGTTCGGCGAGGACGATTATTTCGTCAAGACGGGCGAGAAGGTGACTACAACATGGCTTGTTCCCACCGCGCAGAAGAACATGATGGAGCCTATCCACGTCGAGCTCGCCGCCGGAGCATGTACCGAAAAGGACCTTCCCCACGAGGGCGAGGAATTCGGTTTCGTCCTCAGCGGCAGCATCGCCGTTCACCTCGGCAACCACGTCGAACGCGCTCATGCCGGCGAAAGCTTCTATTTTTCTTCCGGCAAAACGCACTATCTCGAGAACGAGGACAAGTCGAAAGCGGTGGTGGTGTGGCTTTCCTGTCCCCCCAACTTTTGATTTGACGGGTTCTTTTTCCGTGATACTTCAAAAACGCACCCGCTCGCGACGCTCGACGTACCGTCAGTACGCCGTCGCGCCGCTCCCGATACGTTTTTTCGTCTGACGAAAAAATAACCTCGTCAAATCGCACGGACGTTTTGCGAACTGCTTTGAAAACTCGTCCGATCGTAAAGCCTCGCCGTACCTGTAGTACTGTCTCGCTCCGATTACCTCGTTTGCCTCGCGGAGCATCGAAAATAACCTCGTCAAATCTCACGAACGTCGGCGAGCCACCGCTGGCAAGTCGGCGATGCCCGTACTTACTTTTGATAGAGCGTGGTAGGGGCGGACGCCCTCGTCCGCCCGCCAACCAAGCGAATTATTCTTATCTTACGGAAGAATAATTCCGCGAAGCGGACAAATTAAGGCCCCTTTGTGCAAAGGGGGCTCCCACCGCAGGTGGGTGGGGGATTGTAAAGTTGCTGTATGAATTTCAGTTGTGTTCTAACAATCCTACCGTCACTCAACTCGCTTACGCTCGTATTCGTGCCTACCCCCGGCTCGTAGCATAGCTACTTCGCCGCTTTGGCTAAAAACAGTCACCTGAGGACTGTTTTTACGGTACTTCGCACCGCCGCGTCGCGCCCTTTACACAAAGGAGGCAAAGTAAAGACCGCCTCACGGCGGAATTATAGAGTGACAACGCGCTATTCTTCCTTTACACAAGGGAGGCAAGATAACGACCGCCTCACGGCGGAAATTCAAAGCTGTTACTCAACGGTAATTCTTAATACAAGAAAAGCAAGATTTTGTCCGACTTGCGGCGGGAATTCGGACAGACAATATTAGGACGGAGGTTGTATGCGTCGTAAACACAACAAGAACCTGCTTTGTTTTGCCCGCGAGTTACGCAATAATCCGACGAAAGAAGAGAAGAAACTGTGGTATGATTTTCTGAGTTCGTATCCGATACGATTTACAAGACAAAAGGTGCTCGGACAATATATTGCCGATTTCTATTGCGCTCGGGCAAAACTCGTCATCGAACTCGACGGGTCGCAACATTTCACCGACGAGGGGCTGTGTTACGATCTGACGCGTAGCGAATTTCTGGAAGAATACGGACTTGAAATCGTAAGAATTCCGAACAACGAAATAAATGACAATTCCGACGGCGTGTGCGAATTTATAGATTCGGTCGTCAAAGAAGCCGTCGGATCGAACGTGTAACCTCGGTAGTCCGAAACCGCAAACAACAAAAACCCACAAACGCAGCGCCGTTTCGGCGCGGGAATTAAAGAGAGGAGAACCTTAATGAGAGAAACGAGAGAAAAATTCGATAAGATCATCGAAGTGAAGAACGTAACCAAAGTTTTCGACGGCGAAACGGTTATCGACGATATGAATCTGTCGGTAAGGCGCGGGCAGTTCGTAACGCTTTTAGGACCGTCCGGTTGCGGAAAAACCACGCTACTTCGAATGATAGCGGGCTTTACGATACCCGATTCGGGCAATATTTACGTCGAGAACGCGGACGTTACCGCGGTGCCGCCGTACAAGCGCCCGATCAATACGGTTTTTCAGAAATACGCGCTTTTCCCGCACCTTAACGTGTTCAAAAACGTGGCTTACGGGCTCAAACTCAAGCGTATTCCCGCGGGAACGACCGTAAACCGCAAGGGCGAAGAAGTTGCGGTTACGCGCAAGCTTACCAAAGATGAAATCGAAGAGAAGGTAAACCGCGCGCTCAAGCTCGTGGGTCTCGAAGATTACGGTCATCGCGACGTAACTTCGCTTTCGGGCGGACAGCAGCAGCGTGTGGCGATCGCCCGCGCGATCGTGTGCGAACCCAAAGTTCTTCTCCTCGACGAGCCGCTCGGCGCGCTTGACCTCAAAATGCGCAAAGAAATGCAGATCGAGCTTATGAAGATGCATTCCGAGCTCGGCATTACCTTTATTTACGTCACGCACGATCAGGAAGAAGCGCTCACGATGTCGGACGTCGTGGTGGTTATCAACGACGGCGTTATTCAGCAGATCGGCACTCCGAAGAAGATCTACGACGAGCCCGCAAACGCGTTCGTCGCGGACTTTATCGGCGAAAGCAACATTCTTTCGGGTGTAATGACGCGCGACTATTCGGTTAAATTCCTCGGCACGAACTTCGAGTGCGAGGACAAAGGTTTCGACCGCAACGAGCCCGTCGACCTCGTAGTCCGTCCGGAGGACATCAAGCTTTACCCGTCGGGCGGCGAAAAAGGTCAGCTCGAAGGCGTCGTACTTTCGTCCGTGTTCAAGGGTACTTGGTACGAAATGGAAGTCGAGGCGAACGGCTACGAATTCACCGTTCAGTCCACGACCGAGGCTAAGCAGGGCGAGCGCGTCCGTCTCGGGATCAAGCCGAACGGTATTCATATAATGAAAAAATTGCGCACGGTAAACGAATTCCACGGTGTGATAAGCGGCGAGAACACCGTCGGTTTCTGCGACGGAACGTTTGAATTCGCGGGCGAAACCGAGCTTGAAAAAGGTACGCCCGTAAAAGTCCGCGTACCGTTCGATGCGGTGGAGCTCACCGACGACGAAGAGGACGGAACGATCGGCGGCAACGTTACGCAGACGCTTTACAAGGGCAGCTACTATCAGGTTCAGGTTTACACCGACACCGACGAGGACTTCTACACCGACACCCCCGACGAGTGGGATATGGGAGACCGCGTGGGTATTAAGATAGATCCCGCGAAAATCACGTTCGAAAAGATCGAAGAGGAGGACGAAGATGAAGAGAAGTAGTACGTTCAAGCCGTTCGTATTTGCGCTTCCGTATGTTGTTATCTGCGCTCTGTTCGTCGTTTTTCCGCTCGTGCTTGTACTTGTGTACGCGTTCGTCGGAGAGGACGGGAGTTTTACGTTCGACAATTTCAGACTTGTTTTTACCGAAAGTTCCAACGTAGTATTGCTGCTCAAAACGATAGGAATCGCCGCACTTACCACAGCCATTTGCCTGCTTATCGCATACCCGACCGCGCTTATACTCGCGTCGGCACCGTTCAATCGTTACGTAATCCTCGCGCTTTTGTTCATAATTCCGATGTGGATGAACTTCGTGCTTCGGATAATCGCGCTCAAATCGCTTTTGTACGTTTTGGGGATAGGCGAAGGGCTTCTTGCCGTAATAATCGGTATGGTTTACGACTTTTTACCGTTTATGTTGCTGCCTATATATACCGTGCTTACCGATATGGACAAAAGTTACGCCGAAGCGTCCGCCGACCTCGGCGCGAACGGTTTTACCACCTTCGTAAAAGTAACGCTTCCGCTCTCGAAGGGCGGTATAGTAAGCGGAATAACAATGGTATTTATGCCCGTATTCAGCGCGTACGCAATTACTAATATGATGGGCAACACCGGAACAAACGTAATCGGAAATAAAATCAACGGGCTTTTTACTACGACAAGCACATGGGGAGTGGGTTCCGCGCTGTCGTTCGTACTGCTTGTACTCGTGTTTCTCACCATGCTGATAAGTTCGCTCGTCGGCGGCGGAGAAACGAAACACCGACCCGTTACGATTAAAGGAGGCGACGCGCAATGAACAAGAAAGTTTCGCTCGTTTTAAGATGGGTTTTCCTTATCGTCGTACTCGTCGCGTTGTATGCGCCCATCGCGCTTATCGTAGTGTACTCGTTCTCGTCCGAAAAGAACATCGGCAGCGCGAACGGATTCGGACAATTTACCTTTTCTCTTTATTCCAGCCTTTTTTCCAACCGTCAGATTATGTCGGCAACGCTCAACACGCTTGTAATCGGGCTCGTGTCGGCAACGCTCGCGACCGCTGTCGGAACATTCACCGCCGTGGGGCTGCATTATATGAAACGCGGTAAAAAAACGGTGAATTTCGTTTCGCAGATTACCGTCGTAAATGCCGAAATAGTAACCGCCGTCGGATTCTTCCTTTTGTCGATATTTCTTCGCGACGTGCTTAGACTGCCCGTGCAAAAGGGCGTCGGCTGGCTTATCCTCGCGCATACCGTAATGACTACCCCTTACGTAATCCTTACCGTGTCGCCGCGTCTCAGTCAACTCAACCCCAACCTTTACGAGGCGGGACTCGACCTCGGCGCAAGTCCGCTGAGAAGCCTTTTCACCGTAATAGTTCCCCAACTCGTAGGCGGAATGATCTCCGGATTCGCGCTCGCGTTCACGCTTTCGCTCGACGACTTTGTGGTAACCAACCTCAATAAAGGCACGAACGGCGTAAACACGATCTCGACTTACGTGTATGCAAGTCTCCGCCGCAACCTCGATCCGGCTATACGCGCGCTCAGCACCATACTTTTCATAACCGTGCTTGCCGTGCTTATAATAGTAAACGTAGTAAAACGCAACAAACGCAAAAAAACTCAGACCGCGGCGTGACCGCAAAAAATTCAAAGGAGTAAAAAATGAAAAAGTTTATCGCAGTGCTTCTGGTACTCGTAACGGCAATGCCGTTCGTCCTTCTCACCGGTTGCGGAGGAAATCGTTCCGAACAACTTAAAATGTACGTTCCCGGCGAATATATCGACGAGGAAATCTTTACCGAGTTCGAGAGTTGGTACGCCGACAAAACGGGCAAAAAAGTGGAAGTCGTCACCCCCACCACCTTCGACGCGGTAGAGGAAATACTCACCGCCGTCGAGCGCGATCATGCCGACTACGACCTTCTTCTTCCGTCCGATTACGCCGTCGAGCAACTTATCGCGAAAGATCTTCTTCTTAAAGTGGACAAAGACCGCGTAAACGTCGAAAGCGTAATAAAACCCGAATACGTCAAGCGCGCTAAAAAGTCCGATCCCACGCTCGAATATTCCGTTCCTTATATGTACGGAACGTTCGGACTTATGTACGACTACGCGAAAACGGGCAAACATATCGACAGTTGGTCGGCGATCTTTACCGACGAGTATAAGGGCAAGAGCGCGAACAAGGATTCGCTTCGCGAGGCAATTACTTCCGCGGCGATCTGGAACAACCGCGAGTCGCTTATGACGGGCGCGTACGACAACGAGAAGTTGCAGACGATTTACGAAGACATTTCGGAAGAGAGCGTAAACGCGGCAACCGCCACGCTTTCCGCGGCTAAGTCCAACTTCCTCTGGGGCGGCGAAAGCCTTAAATTCGATATGGCTTCGGGTAGCACCGACGTCGAAGTCGCGCTTATGTGGTCGTGCGACGCGGGATACGTTATGAACGATTACGAGGACGACGACGGCGTCGAACATACCGGCAACCGCAATATGTGGTACGTCGTTCCCAAAGAGGGCGGCAACATCTATCTCGATTGTTTCGTCATCTCAAAGTACGCTAAAAACACCGAGGCGGCAAACTACTTCCTCGAATTCCTCTGCACCAAAGAAATCGCGCTTCGTAACAGCGAGTACGCCGGCGCGATAAGCCCCGTAACCGCCGCTTATGACGAACTCAAAGCCGAATACGAAGCGGACGAAACGCTCGGCGAGGGCGCTGCCGCGGGCGAAGAAGCCGCGTGGAAGGCAATGTACCTCGATATGATGTTCCCGTCCGCCGAAACGCTTAACCGTTGCGGAACCATGCGCGACTTCGGCAGCCGCGACGCGGACATCAGCGTAAAATGGGCTAACGTGCGTAACAGTTGAGGATTTATGAACGACAAACAATATTACGACGCAATAGTGGTAGGAGCAGGTCACGCGGGTTCGGAAGCGGGGCTTGCTCTTGCCCGTATGGGGCTCGAAACGCTCGTGCTCAGCATAACCCTCGACAACGTGGGGTACCTTGCGTGCAACCCGAGCATAGGCGGCACGGCGAAAGGGCACCTTGTCCGCGAGGTGGACGCGCTCGGCGGAGAAATGGGCAAAGCCGCGGACGCAACGCTTACTCAGCTCCGTATGCTCAACCGCAGCAAGGGCGCGGCGGTACAGTCGCTCCGCGCGCAGGTCGACAAGTACAAGTACCACGACTATATGAAACGCGCGCTCGAAAACCAGCCCCGCCTTCACCTTCGTCAGGGCGAAGCCAAAGAACTCATCGTCGAAAACGGCGAAGTCAAGGGCGTAAAGACGGTCTATCTTATGAATTATTACGCTCCCGTCGTGGTAATCGCTTCGGGTGTGTATCTTCAGTCCACCATCATCGTGGGCGACGTGATCGAAAAGCGCGGACCCGTTTGCTTCAACCGCGCGAATTATCTTTCCGACAGTCTCCGCGCGCTCGGCATAGAGGTGCGCCGTTTCAAAACGGGTACGCCCGCGCGCGTAAAGCGCTCGACAGTCGATCTTTCCGCGCTCGAAATTCAGGAAGGCGAAACGGACGTGTATTCGTTCTCCGCGCTCGGCGGCAAAGTCAACGCGAAAAAACGCTGCTGCTACCTCGGCTACACCAACGAAACCACGCATGAGGTTATCCGCGAAAATCTTTCGCTTTCGCCCAAGTATTCGGGACTTATCCACGGCGTGGGGGCGAGGTATTGCCCCTCGATCGAAGATAAAATAGTCCGTTTCGCGGACAAAAGCCGTCATCAGTTCTTCCTCGAACCCGAGGGCGACGGCACCGAAGAAATGTACGTTCAGGGCATTTCGACTTCGCTTCCCGCGTTCGTGCAAAGCGATATGTACCGCTCGATAAAAGGCTTCGAAAACGTGGAAATAATGCGCGACGCCTACGCGATCGAATACGATTGCATCAATCCGCTCGAGCTTTTCCCCAGCCTTATGCACAAGAAGATAAAGGGTCTGTTCTTCGCAGGGCAGGTCAACGGCACTTCCGGTTACGAGGAAGCGGCGGCGCAGGGAATCGTCGCGGGCATAAACGGCGCGTTGTACTTTAAAGGAAAGCCGCCCATGATCCTCACCCGCGACAATTCGTATATCGGCGTGCTTATCGACGATCTCGTCACGGTAGGCACGAACGAGCCTTACCGCATGATGACTTCGCGCGCGGAATTCCGTCTTTCGCTTCGTCAGGACAACGCCGACCTTCGCCTTACCCCGATCGGCAGAGAAGCGGGGCTCGTGGACGACCGTCGTTGGCGCGTTTACCGCAAGCGCGTGAAAAAGCTCGACGAGGCGAGGGCGAAACTCGATACCGTAATTCCTCCCGCCGAACTTAAAGAAATGTTCGAAGAGGCGGGCGAACCCGTGCCCGCGTCGGGACTGACGCTCCGCGCGCTTATTCGTCACCCGTTCGTCACGCCCGAAGTTTTCAACGCGCGTTTCGACTTCTTCCGTTCGCTCGACGCGGCGTCCGTTTCCACGCTGTTCACCGAGATCAAGTACGAAGGCTACCTCGTCCGCGCCGAAAAAGCCCGCGCGGAACAGAAACGGCTCGAAAACACCCCCCTTTCGCCCGACACCGATTATACTTTAATGAAAGGACTTCGCCTCGAAGCTGCCGAAAAACTCAACGCGATCCGCCCGCTCAGCATAGGGCAGGCTTCCCGTATAAGCGGCGTAACCCCCGCCGACGTGAACGTTCTGATCGTAAATCTTAAACGCAAAGTCTGATTTTGTTCGTTTAATCGCGCCGAGCCGACATTTTGCACAATTTGCAACTTAAAATTTGTGCAAAATGAGGTTGATAGTTTGGGTCGCGATGTAGTATAATATCAACAAGATAAAAAAACCGAATAAGGAGCGGATTATGGCAAGTTTATCACTGAGACACATCTACAAGATCTATCCCGGCAACGTTAAGGCGGTAAGCGATTTCAACCTTGAAATAGACGACAAGGAGTTCATCGTTTTCGTCGGTCCTTCGGGCTGCGGTAAATCTACTACCCTTCGTATGATCGCGGGACTCGAGGAGATTTCCGCGGGCGAACTTTACATCGACGGCAGACTCGTCAACGACGTCGAGCCCAAAGACAGAGATATCGCGATGGTTTTCCAGAACTACGCGCTCTATCCTCACATGACCGTTTACGAGAACATGGCGTTCGGTCTTCGCCTTCGTAAGATGGCGGCGAAAGAAATCGACGACCGCGTAAAGGAAGCGGCTTCGATCCTCGGCATCACTCAGCTTCTTTCGCGTAAACCCAAGGCTTTGTCCGGCGGTCAGCGTCAGCGTGTCGCGCTCGGTCGTGCGATCGTCCGCGAACCCAAAGTTTTCCTTCTCGACGAGCCCCTCTCGAACCTCGACGCGAAACTCCGCGTTCAGATGCGTACCGAGATCACCAAGCTTCATCACAAGCTCGCCACGACGTTCATTTACGTCACCCACGACCAGACCGAAGCTATGACGATGGGTACCCGAATCGTCGTTATGAAGGACGGTATCGTTCAGCAGGTCGATACCCCGCAGTTCCTCTATGACAGCCCCGAGAACAAGTTCACGGCGTCCTTCCTCGGCTCGCCCCAGATGAACTTCTTCGAGCACGCAGTTCTCAGCCGCGAAAACGGCAAGATGTACGCGTCGTTCGGAGACAACAAGATCGAAATTCCCGAAGAGAAGGCAAAACGCCTCATCGACGAAAGCTATATCGGTCAGGAAATCACGCTCGGCGTTCGTCCCGAGGATATTCACGACGAAGAAATCTTTATTTCGTCGTCCCCCAACACCGTTATCAACGCTCACGTCGACGTTATGGAAAAACTCGGTAACGAGACCTTCCTTTATATGAACGTAAGCGGCAAGGACGATTACACCGTCGCTCGTATCGACGCTCGTTGCGCGATCAAAGCGGGCGAGGACGTCAAGCTCGCTATCGACGCTCATCACCTCCATTTCTTCGATAACAAGACCGAGCTCACGATTATGGGCGTTCCCAAGTACAACATGATCGACGCCGAGCTTACCGAAACCGAAGAGGGTCTCAAGGTCGCTTTCGGCGATACCGAAATCGCGCTTCCCGCCGACGTCAAGGCAAAGCTTACCGATCCTTCGGTTGTCGGCAAGACCGTCAAAGTGGGTATCGCTCCCGACGCGCTCAAGCTCACCGGAGAAGAGGGCGACGGACAGATCAAAGCCGCAGTCGATTTCACCGAAGCGTTCCCGCGCTTTACCGCCGTTTACTCGGCAGTCAAGGGCAAGACGACTTTCCTCGTCGCAAAAGACGTTATCGACACCGAGCTCAAAGCGAAAGACAAGGTTGTTTACTACGTCAACCCCGCGGACATCATGCTCTTCGACGCCGTCACCGGCGAGAAGCTCATTGCGTTCCGCGCTATGACGCCCAACACCGTTGCCGCTCGCGTCGTCGTTAAACCCGAGACCAACTACGCAACCGTTTCGTTCGGCAAAACCAAGCTCGTTCTTCCCAACGAGGGCGGCAAGTACGAAAACGGCGAGTACGTTCTCACGCTCGGCTACAACGGAATGGATTGCTCCAAAGAAGCCGTTTCGCTCAACCCGAAGCAGGTTGTTGCCGGCGTTGTCGAGGACGCGGACGTTCTCGGCGACAATACCGTCATCTACGCTCGCGTGGACGGAGTGGAGCCGTACTTCACCGCGATCGTTCCCGGTACGCCCAAGCTCAACATCGGCGACAAGATCAAGTTCGCTATCAAACCCGAGCTTATCACCCGCGCGTAATTACGAATAAAACAAAAAGCCTTGTCGGTGCAAAATCGGCGAGGCTTTTATTTTTTGTGAGGAAACATGCCCGAAAACGCTTGATTTTCGCCGTTTTTGTGATATAATTTCAGCGAGGATTAAATTATGGGTCTCGGTGTTCTGGTAAATGCGGCGGCGGTCGTCGTAGGAGCGGCGCTCGGCGTGCTTCTCAAAAACGTGCTCAAAGAGCGTGTCACGAACGTTATTATGCAGGCGCTCGGTATCACGGTTTTCGGTGCGGGAATTCTCGACCTCGTGAACGGCGCGGGCAAACTTTCGGAAAACGGTTTCAGGTGGGGCGTGCTGTTTATCGTTCTCGCGGTCGTTCTCGGCGGCGTGATAGGTTCGCTCATACACTTGCAGGACGGGCTTAACCGTCTGGGCGAATTTCTGCAACGCAAACTGACGAAAGACGAAAATTCCACGCTCGGCGCGGCGTTCGTAAATGCGACGCTTATTACCTGCGTGGGCGCGATGGTCGTATACGGCTCGATCCGTTCGGGGCTCGGCGACAACAACACTTTATATCTGAAAAGTGTGCTCGACGGAGTGGTTTGTATGGCGCTCGCCGTGAAATACGGCTTCGGCGTCGCGCTTTCCGCCGTTCCGATGCTGATTCTGCAAGGAGCGTTCGCGATTTGCGGCGGGCTTCTGTCCGATTATATCATAGGCACAAATTTCGAATACCTGCTCACCGCGGTGGGCGGAACGCTCGTTATGTGCGTAGGGATCAATATTCTCGAAATCAGACAGATCCGTACCGCCGATCTCGTGCCGGCGCTCGCCCTGTGCCTGTTCATCTATCTGTTTTAGCAAATTTCACGACAAGGAGCCACAATATGATTGTAAGAAGAGCCGAAAACAAAGACGCGGATGCGATAATGAAGCTACTTGGCGAAGTGCTCGAAATTCACGCCGAGCTTCGCCCCGACATATTTATGCACGGTACGACCAAGTATACCCGCGCCGAACTCGAAGCGAGAATCAAGGACGATAACGCGCCGATTTTCGTCGCCGAGGACGAAGGTCGGGTAGAGGGGTACGCGTTCTGCGTGATCGAGGATCATCCCGCCACGCCCAACACCCGCGCCATGAAAACCGTGTATATCGACGATCTTTGCGTGGACGCCGACAGCCGCGGCAAGCACGTCGGCAAAGTTCTTTACGATTACGTTCTGGCGTTCGCGAAGAGCATAGGTTGCTATAACGTTACGCTCAACGTGTGGGAAGGCAACGCCGCCCGCCGTTTCTATGAAAAAATGGGCATGAAAGTGCGCAAAACCATGATGGAAACCATACTCTAAGGGGGGGCGTTAGCGCTAAGCGCTTCTTTACAAAATGAAGCAAAACGGCGAGCCGCCGTAGGCAAGTCGGCGATGCCCGTATTTACATTTGATAGAGCGTGGTAGGGGCGGACGCCCTCGTCCGCCCGCCATCAAAGAGTAACGGTACTTAGCCCCGTCATCTCGAGCGAAGTCGAGACCAAGGCGGGAGCGAATACGATTGCAACTGAACGGTACGTTTATTTTCTTCCGCGGCAGAATGTTATACGGCGAACCGCCCTACCGTCGGCAAAGTCGACGAAACGCGGGAGCGAAAACGAACGTAACGAAACGCATACCCCCCAAACACCCGCCCCTCATGGGCTAAAATTTATATGCTTTAATCTGTTTTTAATGCAGAATAATTGATTTTTTAATTATTATATTGTATAATCTATATGTAAAACTTTACAAGGAGAACACAAATGGGATTACTCAAAAACATCGAGTGGACTGATGACAGCAAAAACACGATCGTCTACAAGGTTGACATGCGCAACGA
This sequence comes from uncultured Clostridia bacterium, assembly GCA_934270565.1. GTDB lineage: Bacteria > Bacillota > Clostridia > Christensenellales > Pumilibacteraceae > UBA10677. The sequence goes on from CAKQPR010000019.1 coordinate 28,148, forward strand.
TTACGTATCGAAAGGCTCAGTGCTTACCGTTCGCGACTCGCAGGCGTGCATTTTCGCGCACAAGGGCAAAATGGCGGACGTGTTCCTGCCGGGGTACTACAAGCTCGACACCGATTCGATACCTATTCTTACCACGCTTATGAGCTGGAAGTACGGTTTTCAGAACCCCTTCCGCTCGGATATTTATTTTGTCAACACCAAGCAGTTCACCGGCTTTAAGTGGGGCACGGCGAACCCGATCATTATCCGTGACAAAGATTACGGTGCGGTACGCGTTCGCGGCTACGGCAGTTATTCGTTCCGCGTAACAGATCCGTTCGTGTTTATGCAGGAGCTTTCGGGCACAAATTCGTCCTTTACTACGCAGGACATCACCGAATACCTCAAATCGGTAGTCGTTTCGGGCATATCCGACGCAATCGGCGAATGCAAGATTCCCGTACTCGACATGGCGGGAAACCTCATCGAACTCGGCGAAATGGTCCAGAAGTCCATGCAACCTACGTTCAATTCGCTTGGTCTCGAGCTCACGAAATTCGTGTTCGAGAACTTCTCGATGCCCAAAGAGCTCGAAGAAGCGCTCGACAAGAACGCGACCCTCGGCATTATGCGCGGAAACCTCGACGCGTATACCCAGATGGCGCAAGCCGACGCGCTTAAAGAAGCCGCGAAAAACCCCGGAATGGCGGGTTCGGCTATGGGCGCGGGCATGGGCTTCGGAATGGGGCAGGCTTTCTCGAACATGTACTCGGGAGCAGCCGCTAATAAGCCCGCCGAAGAAAAAAACGTTTGCCCGAAGTGCGGCGCAAAAGTTTCGGCGCACGCGAAATTCTGCCCCGAATGCGGTTCGGCGATGGGTCTTACCTGCCCCGATTGCGGAGCTCCGATAAAGCAGGGCGCGAAGTTCTGCCCCGAATGCGGCAAAAAGCTTACCGCATCCTGCCCAAAGTGCGGCGCGAGCGTAAAAGCGGGAGCTAAATTCTGCCCCGATTGCGGCGAAAAACTCTAAGGAACAATTATGTCCGACGACTATAACAACGTTTCTTCCGGTTACAAAACCGCAGAAGAAATAGAAACCAACGTAGAAAAGTGTCCGTCGTGCGGCGGTAATATGGTTTATTCGCCCGCCCGCGGAGCTCTCGAATGTCCGTATTGCGGCACGATCCGCGAGATAAAGGCGAATAACGCGACCGAGCAGGAGTTTACCAAACTTTTGGAAGAGAACAACTCGTGGTCGGACGAAACTCACGTTTTCCGTTGCGAAAACTGCGGCGCGACTACTATTCTCGACGCGAACGAAATCAGTAAACGTTGCCCGTTCTGCGGTGCAAGCCACGTTGTGGAAACCAAGGAGATGTGCGGAATAAAGCCGAACGCCGTCGTGCCGTTCGTGCTCACCGCCGAAGAAGCCTGCGAAAAATTCAAAACGTGGGTTAAAAAGAAGTTTTTCGTCCCCCGCAAGTTCAAGAAGGAAGTCAAAGCGGACGAAATCGGCGGCGTTTACAATCCGGCGTTCTCGTTCGATACGAACACCCACTCGACTTACAGCGGTCGGCTCGGAAAACGCTATACCGAGACGCGTACCGTAAACGGCAAAACCGTCACCGAAACAAAAGTCAAGTATTTCCCCGTCGGCGGCATTTACGACTGTTTCTTCGACGACGTGCTTATTCAGGCTTCGGACGCGATCAGCCAGAAGAATATCGACAATATGCAGCCGTTCGACACCAACGACAGCCGCGAGTACAGGAAACAGTATCTTTCGGGTTATTCGGCGAGCAGGTACACGACTTCCGGAAAGGACTGCTGGGAGACGGCGAAACAGCGCATAAAGGGACGGATCAGAACCGCGATACTCGCGCGTTACGATTACGACGTCATCGATTATCTCAACGTAAGCACCTCGTGCGAAAATATTACTTACAAGTATCTGCTGCTACCCGTGTACGTAGGCGCGACGAAATGGAAAAAGAAGGTCTACAACTTCTTCGTCAACGGCAGAAGCGGCAAGGTCGCAGGCAAAATGCCTCTGTCTCCGCTTAAAATTCTGGGCGTAGTCGTTCTCGGAATTGCCGTAGTCGGACTTATCGCATACTTATACCTGAAATACGGAGGTTAAAATTATGGAATGGTACGGCTGGTTGTGTTTAGCCTGCGCCGCGGCGTGTTTCGTGATGGCGATCGTGTTCGCCGTCCGCGCCTCGTCGCTAAAAAAACTCAAAGAGGAACTTGAAAAGAAAGCGGGTTCGGATAAAGTCGTCGTAAAAGACGGCGTAAGATACACCGAACGCGAGGACGAGGGCGCCGTTACTCACAACGAAGGCGACGTTATTTTGTCCGTCGGCAAACCGCTTGTTGCGTCGAAAGGCGGCAAGCTTCTTGCGGGAAAATACAAGGTTCTGTCCGCGAGCGAAGAAAAGGTTTTTAATCTTCGTATCGGCGGGATCGTGCGCGAATACGGGCACGGCGACGAAATCGTGCTCGGCGACGGCGACGAAATCTGCGCCGTTTCGCACACCGTCATTTTACGGTAAAATAAAAAGTTTATCAAGGAGAAAAAACGATGAATAAAAGATTCTTATTTGGTTTCATTATAGGCGTTGCGGCGCTCGCCGCGGCGGTGTTGTGGCTTTTGAGCGTAATTGTTCCCGATACGTTCGGCTGGTTCAGCGGCGGCTGGGCGGTCGTGGTTATCTCGGGCGTAGCGGGGCTTGCGTTCGTGCTCAAGGGCGTTTGCGTCAAAGAGTCGGGCGTGCTTAAAAAACTCAGCATTATGATAGGTGCGGCTCTACTGGTCGTGTGCTTTATTCAGCTCGCGGTCGAGCTCGCTCTTCCGAAAAACACCATCGCTCCCGCAATCACCGTTATCGCCGTTGCCGCGCTTCTGCTCGGCTATATCGTCGTCGGCGGAAAGAAGTGGGATTCGGGCGACAACCAGAAGGTAGGCTACAAGAACTACTATCAGCGCAAAGCAGAAGCGGAGAAAAAAGCCGCCGAGGAAGCGAAAGCCGCCGAAAAAGAAAACAAAGACTGATTTTACGTCGTTCCGCGAATTTGCCGAACGAAAGGGAGGAAATTAAATTGAAAAAGAAATTATTGAGTTTTATTTTTGCTTTTTGCTTAATTATTCCTTGCATATTTTTGTTAAGTGCCTG
>CAKQPR010000020.1 GCA_934270565.1 uncultured Clostridia bacterium
TACCGTTCCGTTTTGTTTTACAATGTTATTTGTAAGTGCGGGCATCGCCGACTTGCCTACGGCGGCTCGCCGTTCGCTCCCGCCTTGGTTTCGACTTCGCTCAAGATGACAGAGGCAAAATACCGTTCCGCAAGGTTGGCGGCGGGGCGAGGGCGCCCCGCCCTACCGAAACGATACTACGCCCGCCAAAAATTTTGTCGTACACAAACAAAATACCCGTGGGCGGACGAGGAACGCCCCTACCTATCCTCACAATCACTGATTTTGCCACTTTTAAAATGTCATTTCGACCGAAGCGTTAGCGTAGTGGATAAATTCCCCGCAGAAGTCACCCGATAACGATACTGCTTACTCTATTTCCGACCTTTGCGGGCGGACGGGGCGTCCGCCCCTACCTTATAAGGCTTCCCCTTGGGGGGAAGCTGTCGCGTAGCGACTGATGAGGGGTTGTCTTTTACATTTAGTTCGTCTCAGCCCGACCCCTCATTCGTCACTCGGTTCGCTCCGCTCGCTCTCGTGCCACCTTCCCCCAAGGGGGAAGGCATTAGCGGTTGTCACCCGATAACGCACCTACTATGGCTTTAACAAACATTACGGAAGTCACCCGACTACCCCACTACTACAACTTATTCCGACCTTTAAAGCGTTGCGGGGTCCGGGACACAGCCGCAAGGCGGTGAGCCACCGCGGGCGAGTATATGGGTCTCGTATTTTACGTTAGCTCGTTATATGCACTGCCTAAATACTTGCCCGCAGGGGGTCCCTGCCGGCGGCTTTTTTGTTACTTTTTTCTCCGCCTGAAAAAAGTAAATTACATTTCCATTCTTTTCTAAAAAGGATATTTGTTACTATTCTAAAAGTAAATCATAGCGGCAGCGCCCCTGTTTGTCTCATTTCCAAAAGAGAGCCATAGCGGCAGCGAATCCATAGTGGCAACGCGTGCAGCGAAACTTGACTTTTCTATCGCGGGGTGGTATAATCGGTGTATGATACGAAATGCGGAAATTTATCTTAACGACTTACCTTCGGTGCGCGGCAAAGCGGTGCTTACGGAAACGAGCACGGCGGTTATGTTTTCGACGGAAGCGGGGCGATATTACGTCACGCTGTCGGCGCACGAAATAAAGATCGCGTTATCGGGCGAAGTCGGATACACGCTCACGCTCGCGCGCGGGCGCACGACGGGGCTCAGCCTCGAAACGAACGGGTTACACTCCTACCCGCTCGACGTGGAAACCCGCGAACTGCTCGTTGAACAGCTGAACGATCGGATTTCGGCACGGGCGGCGTATTCGGTCGAAAATGGCGACGAAGAAATCGAAGAACACGAATTCTACCTGCGGTGCGTTTTCACGAACTCGGTTGCGGCGGAATAGATCGTTCCCGCGCCCACAAACGCGACCGTATCCCCCTCGACGATTTCACTTTTTCATCCACGGCGAAGATCGGCGATATGATCCCGTTCTACCTGCGGTGCGTTTTCACGAACTCGGTCGCGGCGGAATAAATCGTTCCCGCGCCCACGAACGCGACCGTATCCCCCTCGCCGACCTCACCGTAAAGATACTTTTCGGCTTCGTCGTAAGAACCGAAATAGCGGGCGGGCATCAGCTTTGAAACCTCGTTATAAAGATCGACGGAAGTTACTTCGCCGATCTTTTCTCTTGCGGCGAACACGGGCAGAAACACGGCTTCGTCCGCGCCGCAGAAACAGGTGCGGAATTTATCGAACAGGTCGCGGGTGCGCGAATAGGTATGCGGCTCGAAAACGACGATCAGCCTGCCCCGTCGTTTCAGCGCGGAAATAAGCGCCCTGATTTCGGTCGGGTGGTGCGCGTAATCGGCGATTATCGTAGCGCCGCGCACGCTCCCGAGCGTTTCCATACGCCGCCCCACTCCCCCGAAATTCGCAAAGCTCCGCGCTATTTCGCTCATGCTCACGCCCTCGCCGAGCGCGACCGCCGCCGCGGCAAGCGCGTTATACACGTTGTGCCTGCCGACAAGGTTCGGATAAAGCCTGCCCATATTCACGCCCGAATAGAACAGCGAGAACGAATAGCGGTTGTACTCGTCCGCGCAAAGCCCCGCCGCCCGAACGTCGCAGTTTTCGCCGAGACCGAACGTCGTAAGATCGGGGTGCTCGGGGTTTGCAAGCCTCGGATCGTCGCCGTTGACGTAAAGCTTGCGACTTTGGCGCCCGAAAGCAAGGAAAGCTTCGACCGCTTCCCGCTCGGTTTTGTAGCAATCGGTGTGGTCGAGGTCGGCATTTAGAATCACGCCGACGTCCGGTTCGAGCGCCAGAAACGATCGACGGAATTCGCATGCTTCGGTGATGAAATATTCGTCGCCGTCGCCGCTCGTTTCGTAATCGCCGCCGATATGTAACGTGGGATTAAGGCTCGCCGTTGCCGCCGCCGTAAGCGCAGTCGTCGTGGTTTTGCCGTGCGACCCCGCAATCGCGATCACCCGCCCGAACGAAGCCGCAATCGCCGCAAGATACTCCGAACGTTCGATCGTCGGTATGCCGTTCCCGCGCGCCGCTTTAAGTTCGGGATTGTCCGCGCCTATCGCGCCGGAGAATACGACGAGATCTGCCCCTTCGACGTTTTTCGGGTCGTGCCCGCCTGCGGCTAAGTCCGACCCGCTCGTTTCGTGCCCGAGCCGCGCCGTTATTCGTTTGAGCGTGCGCATGCTCACGCCACGATCGCCTATAAAATGTACTCTCATACTCCTTTATACGCCGCAATTCGCCCCGCCGTGCGCGAAGTTTGGCAATGGCGGCGCGCCACCGTCAGCAAGTCGGCGGGGCTCGTATCTGTTTTGGCAGAATGTGGTATGGGCGGACGAGGAACGCCCCTACCGCGCTCTCTGTTGAAAGTTATATTTGCCACTTTTATAATGTCATTTCGAGCGAAGGCGAAGCCGCAGTCGAGAAATCCCCTGCGGAAGTCACCCGACTGCCCCACTGTTACTACTTTTTCGACCTTATTTGTCGGCGTAGCCGACGGTAGGGCGGTTCGCCCTCGGACCGCCGTATAACGTATAGCTTCGGATAGGTATTTGAAGCATACCGTTCCGCAACGTTCGTATTCGCTCCCGCGAGATCTCTCGACTTCGCTCGAGATGACGGGGCGAAGTACCGTTACGCTTTGTTTACGGGCGGACGAGGAACGCCCCTACCACGCTCTATCAAAAGTAAGTACGGGCATCGCCGACTTGCCCGCAGGGGCTCCCTGCCATCGCCGACTTGCCCACGGCGGCTCGCCGTCGGGCGGACGAGGAACGCCACTACCGAATTCTATCGAAGCGAACGGAAAAACGCCGCGAACGTAACGTTCGCGGCGTTTTTCCGTTTTACTTACTTTTCAACTTTGCAACTTACTTATAAGTGTTCTTACTTACTATTCAGCTTTGCAACTTACTTATCTTACTTTTCGGTGTATCGCTCAATTTTTAAGTGTATCTACCTGCTTTTCGGTATTTTCACTTAGTTTTGGCGAAAACCATTTTCAGATTGTTTGGTTTAAGCGAAACCTATGCGGTCTTTTTCGTGTAGGAAAGCTTAGTGTAAGTCACGGGCGTACCTGCATTACTTGAAGAAATGCGTATAGCCTTTAATTTCGTGTACGTCGTCAGATCGACTTTAACTCCTTCGCTAACTAAAAGTTCGGAAAGAGTGACCTCGTAACCCGTTCCCGCGTTACTATCGGTGTAAACGGCTAATTCCGTTCCGCTATCATCGGTAAGAACAATGTAAGCCGTACCGTGCACACTTTTGCCATCTGCGTCAACGCCAGGCGCTTCGAAAGTGAACTTTATCTTGTCGATGTCGGCGGTGTTGAGCACTTCGGGAAGAGTATACTCCACATAGTGACTACCCCAGTTGCAGTTGGACACGACGCATTTGTTATCACCAAGCGCATACGTTCCGTTGCCACCGCTCGACAAATACTTTTTGTATCCGCTGACCGAGAAATCCGCAAGAAGGTATTCGTTTTCCGTTCCTTCGACAAGCGTATCGAAGTTAGTAATCGGATCGATATATTCGTAAGTGATTTCGTCGATATTGACTACCGCCTGCTTCTCCCAATTATCAAGCGTAAACGCTATAGCTACGATTTTATCGCCGGCAAGATTGCTGAATCCATCATAAGTCGAATCTTCCATATTAGGTGTCCCGCCGAGCCACTCGCCGGCGCTATCTGTGCCGGTCTTATTACCGAGTTCGTCAAAGGCATAAATTCTTATCGAGTTAGTCGTAGAAAATTTAACTTTGATGCTTAACATATTCGCCTTGCTGATCGCTTGCGGGAACGTGTATTTTACGGTCTGATTGTAGCCGCTTTCTGCAAGCGGATCGATCGTAAGGTATCCAAACCCCACGCTCCACTTGGTCGCGCCCCAGCTTGCGTGCGCGCCCGCAACCGAAATATGATCGTTATAACCGTTTGCGTTGAAGTCCGCAAGGAGTCTGTCGCTGGTGCCTGCGATTTCCGAATTGAAGTTAGTAACCGCAACGTATTTCTCGTAAGCGATTTCGTCAACGTTTACGGTTGCAGGTTTTGTCCAGTCGCTAAGGGTGAATGCAATTGCGGAGATTTTGTTTCCTGCAAGCGTTGTGAATCCTCTCCACGAAACGGTAGTCATTTCCGAAGTAATTCCGCAAAGACCTGTCGAAGCCGCAATTTTGTCACCGTTTTCGTCAAATGCCCACATAGCTAAAGGCGCAGTGGTCGTAAGTCTGAACTTAATAGCGTAAACTTCGGATTTGTCGATCGGTTGCGGGAACGTATATTTCACGGTCTGGTAGAACCCGCTTTCTTTCAACGGATCGATTACAAGCTTACCGTCTTTAACCGAGTATTTCGTTTCTCCGTTACTTGCACGTTCACCCGCAACAGCCAAATAGTCATTGTACCCGTTTGCGTTGAAGTCTGCAAGAAGGTAATCGTTTTCGGTGTCGGCAACTTTCGTATTAAAACCTGTAACCGCAACGTATTTCTCGTAAGTAATCGAATCGAGCGTTATGGTTTTTGCTACGCCGGCGGCGTCACTTGCATAACAAGCGTTTATTTTTATTCCGACTATAGGATTGTCGCGTTTGTCCATCGGGACAGAATAAGTTAAGTCGGTTGTAGCGGTTAACGCGCTCGAGCTATAAATGCTTTCCGTATTATCCGATTTTTCATTGCCTTCTTTGTCGGTGTAAGTCCAGCTGTTTTTATAGATTATACCGATAAAATACGGGTGAGAAGTTATAACGCCGTTGAATTTAATAATGTATGCACCCTGAATTTCGGTCGGGAAAGTGTATACAAGATTGCCGTTTTCCCAATCCTCGTTATGCGAGATATTAAGCTTTCCGTCGGAAATCGTGTAATTATAGTATCTGCCTAAATCTGTACGCGCGGAAGTCTTGATATACTCTCTGTATTCGACGGTGTTAAAGTCGGCGAGAACGTATTCGCCGCTGCCGACGGAAGTTTCCTTGTTGAATACGATCTTTTCGCCGATGGTGAAATTGTAGGTGTATTCGCGGAATTTGCTTCCTTTCTTTGCGACTACGCGGATCGAGTGATCGCCCGCTTCGAGCGGATTTGCGCTGAAATCGTACTTATTCTCTTCGACATCGGTGATCGGGGTAGTTGCATTATCTACATAGAGGTCGTAAGAGGTTGCGTTAGCCGCGCCGCCGAACGTGAACAGGTCGGACGAACGCTTGTAGCTCGAGGTCGTATCGAACGTGCCCACATAGCCGGCGGAGAGGTAAGAAATCTCGTTGACGTCGATAGTTACGGGGTCGTTCGCAGAGAAGCGAGACGAGAACGCAATAGCTACGATCTGCTCGCCGTCAAGCGTACCTTCAAACTCGGAAAGCATTTTCGTTATGGTCGTATAGTCTTTCGCCGAATTCGGAGCAGTGTACATATACATACCTTTTCCGTTTTCGTCGATAAGGTAAACCATAAGGTCGTTGCTCGACTTGTAGTTTACGCAAATGCCCGAAATATCGGCTTTGCTTATCGGCGTGGGAAGCGTGTACTTGATATAACTGTTACCCCAGTTTCTGCGGCTGATAACGTGAATACTGCCGCCCGAAATGGAATATTCGCTTTGCGGATCGCCATAGTTCGCCTGAGCTCCGTCGCGGGACATATACTCTCTGTATTCTACGGTATCGAAGTCCGCGAGGACAAATTCGCCGGTGGATTCCTTTTCGACGTTGAATTTGATCTTGTCGCCGACGGCAAATTCGTAAGTGTGTTCTCTGCTGCAATCGCCGTTATAAGCGATTACTTTGATCGAGTGGTTGCCGGTCGTAAGCGCGGTTTCAAACCGGTATTCGGGTTCGGTGAGTTCGATCGGGGTTTCGGCGCCGTCTACGAACATATCGTATTTCTGAGCGCCCGCCACCGCGTCGAACGTGAAAGTATCGGTCGAGCGACGATAGAGGCTTTCGCCGAAGTACCCGAGGTCTACCGTATCGAAGCGAACGTTATCGAAGTAAGCGACTCCGCCTTTGCCGTTTACAAGCACGAACGAGATTTCGGCAAGCGCGCCGAATTCGGGTTCGGATTCAAGAACTTCGGAGCGGGTGAACGAAACCGTACCCCACTTACCGAGCGTTGCGGCGTGCGAGAACTCGACGTTTTTGAGCACGCGTTTGCCGGTTACGTCGGTAAGAAGCACGCCTGCGGGCGGGTTCGTGGTGCGGAACATATCGTAATAGATTCTGCCCCAGTTTTCGAGCGGCTCGGGAAGCGTAAACGTTACCGCGCTCGTGCGGGTCGCTTCATCGCCTTCCTCGTTATAAGCCGCGCGGACTTTGAGCGCTTTGGACGTAAAGTCGACTGTGTCGGCTTCGATATAGTCCTCTAACTTCTCGTGTTTGTTCACGATCGCCCACTCGGGTTTTTTATTCTCCTGCGACCACGCCTTGTAATCGCTTGCGTAACGCGAAAGGTCGAGAACGTTTTCGTCCTCGAAGTCGAACAGTTTGTAAACGCCCTCGGCAATTTCGGTGCCGTAAGCGGGATCGACGTAACTTGCGTAACGGCAAGCGCTTGCGAGCGACTTCGCACCGTGTTCGTTTACCGCAATTACGGAAGCGTCGTAAATACCCTTTTCGAGCGCGACGGTATACGATGCGGAAATCGTTTCGGCGTTAGTTACGGCAGCGAACTGCTCGTTGTTGATACTGCTTATCGAAACGAGGTATTTCACCGCGCCTTCCGCCGCCGTCCAGCCGAGCGCGCCCGCCTCTTTGTTGTAGGCAAGCCCGCTTACCATTTCGGGCGCTCCGAAGTCGGTTGCGAGCTCGACGATCTTCGAGCCGTTGCCGAGTTCTCTGCCCTGCGCGTCCTCGGCGATAAGCGCAATGCGGCTCGTGCCTTCGCGAAGGTACAGCTGCAAGGTAGTCTCGGTGGTTTCGGTGCTTTTTGCGGTATCGTTGATATTGCTGATGCGGACGATATATTTCGTCGCGCCCTCTACCGCGTTCCAGCTGAGCACGCCGGTGTCCTCGGCGTAACCGAGCTCGACGGTGACGGGATCGCCGGTCGGCGTTTCCTTATCTCCGTCGTTTCCGCACGCCGCTACGGCGAAGCAAGTGAAAGCGAGGGTGAGCGCGAGGAAAATTCCAAACAATTTTCTTTTCATTTTCTCTCCTCCTGAAAAATTTTAGTATCAGTCGTCATATTCGACCGTTATACTCTCGATATAAAGCTCGTTACCGGTACGGCTGCCGTCACCGACCGAAACCCATATACCCGAAATCTTGCCGTCGGAAGTGATAGCTTTGGGGTCCGGCAGGTGATAGTCGGTCATTCCGTGAGCTTCGGCTGCATTGAGGTGTTCCCACTTTGACTGCCAGCCCGCAATCGAATTGTAACTGCCGCCCCTGCACATGCCGTTCATCGCGCCGAGCCAGATATGATTCGGGGAATACATGCAGTCCATACGGATAATTATATTTTTGATGCGGCTTACGTCGAGCGTCTCGTTGAACATATAGGTAAAGCCGCCGCTGTTTGCCGAAGTGGTAACTTTCATCGCCTTGCAAGTGTAAGCGACCCTGCCGGTGTTGTTTCCGTCAGCGTCTCTCGTCCATCGATAACCTTCGTAATCGACGATTTCGAAGGTCGAGCCGCCTGCGCGGAAAGACGAGGCGTTATACACGTTCTGATACATTCTGTCAACGTAACCTTCTTTGTCGAATTTCGCGAGCGTATTCGCGTCAAGCGTATCGTCCGCGAAAAGCGGCACGTAAGTTATATCGTCGATATAGAGGTTGATACCGCTGCCGTCCGAAGCCTTGTTCTTGTCCGCGCGGGTTTTGACGATAACGTCCGAAAAATCGTTGTCGAGACCGAATTTTATTGTACTGAGTTCGACGTCCGTCCACTCGTTCGCTTTTACCATATACTTCGCGCCGACGAGATTTCCCTGACCGTTGTAGAACTCGATAAGGTCGGTATCGCGATCGACCGCCACGCGCACGACGAATTTGTTTGCCGTGCGAACGAGGACGGGCTCGAACGATTTGAGGCGGGTGTAAACGTAGCCGTAATCGAGGTCGGAAGTGAGTTTAAGCACGCCGTTGTCCTGTTTTTCGTCCGCAATCGCGGGATAACCGCTGCGCACGACGGACGGAACGAGCTGTTCCTGAAGCGAATCGCTGCTCCATACGAGGTTGAAATATCCGTCCTCGTCGAAGTCGAACGCCGTTCTTTCGGCAAGATCGGCATCGACAAAGCGTGCGCGAGCTCCGATCGAAACGGTGCGCGTTCCCTCGTTGCCGCTCGCGTCGGTCGCCTTTACCGTGACGGTATACACGTCGTTTGCGGCGGTGAATTTGGTATTGTCGGTGTCGATTGTTTCGCCGAGCCCGACGGTTTTTTCGAGTACGGTCGCGCCCGAGGAGTTTGTGACGGTTACTTTCTGTTCGGTAACGGCGCCGTGATCCTCGACGTAAAACGGCGGAAGCGATACTTCGTCGCCGACGACTGCGTTCGCATCGAATTCCTGAAACATGATCTTCGGCGCGACGGTATCGACGCACGTTACGGTGACGGTGGTTTTCTTGCCGTCCACATCGTACACCGCGGTGTACTTGCCGAGAGCGGGCTGGAACGCGCCGAACTGGTTCTTGACGGGCTTGCCCGCTTCGTCGGTGAGCGTGATTTTCGCGCCCTCGACCTTGGGAAGCGTGAAGCGCTCGCCGAGCTCGACCGTGAAGTCGGTTTTCTCAAGTCCCGCGGGGTTGCCGCACGCTCCGAGCGTGCACGCAAGCGCCGCAGACGCGAATAACGCGATTAGTCCTTTCTTTTTCATTTTCCCTCCTTACTGAATTTTAAGTCCTGCGTTGATGAGTTTGTCTACCCAAACGTTTCCGCCGGCGGTATTCTTGGTGTTATCGACTATATACTTGTCGTAAGTCTCCTGTGCCGACATGGTTCCGTCCGCTTCGAGGTCACTTCTCGTGAGGTAGAATCCGAATCTCGAATCCGCGCCCACTCTGTGAGTCGCGCCGGAGAGCATAGCCGAAACGTCGCGATCGAAGTCGGTTGTAAACTTATTATTCTCGTCAAGCGCGTCCTCGTCGAGCGCGTAATAGAACGGGCTGAGTCCGTGCGTTACGCTCTGATAAATACTGCCCGCGTAATCGGAAGCGAAGAATCTAAGGAATTTCTTGGCGAGTTCGGGGTTTTGCGAGTTGGTGGGGATAAACGCGTGCGCCTGATCCTTGATGTACACGATTCCGCGAGCTTCGGCAACGCGATCGATATCCGCGTCGGTTACCGCGAATCCTTCGACTTCGGTCGGCTTTGTTTCGGTTTTGCCGTCGACGTAAGCGATTATCGCGCGAAGAACTTTGTCGTATTTTGTCTTTTTCTCGGCGGAAAGTTTATCCCACGTGCCGTCTGCCGCGGCATAGAACGAAAGTTTTTCGACAAGCGCGCTCGTAACCGGAACTTTCATAAATCCGATATTCTGACGGCGAAGCACGAAGTCTTCCTGCGATTCCTCGTACAGCCAGTCGCCGTTGTTGCTGAATACGCAAAGTTTTTTGTCGTTTGCGTATCCGCCGCCCGCAAACGCAAGTTGCGCTTCCGAGAAGGTCATAGACGAGGAATACTGGTGCGAGTAGTCTCCTCTCGTATAACCGTACCCGATGTCGTACACGTAATATCTGCCCTTGTTGGAAAGAATCTTTTCTTTAGCGACTTCGGCAGTATCGGCGAGAACGTAATCGTTTTTCGTTTCGTCCCAGTAAGACGCACGACCCGCGCCTTCGTACGCTTTTACTCCGTCGTACTGCGACGTCCACACTTCCGCCGTCATACCCCAGTAGCACGAATTTTCCTTGTTCGACCACACGAACGGATACGCTCCCTTCGACACGATTTCGGCGCACATTTCGTTAAGTTCTCCGGTAGTCGTCGGGAGGGTCCAGTTTCCCGCGCCGTAAAGTTTGTCGAGCGTGGTTTTGTTGTACGCCATTCCGCCCATTTCGGTTATAAACGGCATCGAGTAGTAGTGATTCTGGAATTTGTACGCCTCGGCAAATTCGGGAAGTGCCTTTTCGGCGATCGTCTTGCTCTCGCCCTCTACCGTCGAACTCCATACGTCGTCGATCTCCATGAACTTACCTTTACGCATGGTATCCCACACGGCAGACACGCCCGCGAACATACAAAGATCGTCGAGTTGGTAGCCGGTCTCAAGTTGCGTAAGCAAACTTCCTTGAATAATCGTCGGAGTGATTTCCACCGAAACGTTGTAAGCGTTTTCGAACTCCTTGGCGATCGCTTCGAGCCACGCCGTGCCGAATCCGAGGTTGGATACCGTTACGGTGAGCGTTTCGCTTCTCGGGCGTTTCGGTTTACCGCAAGCCGCTACCGGAAATACGGTAACCGCCGCAAGCGCGATACATACGATTTTTTTCCAAAGTTTTTTCATTTTCTTAGCCTCCTTAGCCTTTAATTCCGCTGCCGTAAGACAGGTTTATAAATTTGTCCTGGAATACGATGAATAAAGTTACAACCGGTACGATGCACATCAGCGCTCCCGCGAAAAGTACGGGGGTGTTGAGTTTACGCGCCTGCTCGACCTGATAGATATAAAGTCCGGACGAGAGCGTTACGAACGACGGCAGGTACATTATCGGTCCCATATAGTCGTTCCACGCGCCTATAAACGCCATAATCCACAGCGCGAACAATAGTCCCGTGACTTGCGGGAACATTATCTTCCAGAAGATTCGGAAGTGTCCCGCGCCCTCGATGAAAGCGGCTTCCATATACGTTTTCGAAACGCCGTCGAACGCCGCGATTATCATCATACTGCCTCCGAGCCCCGTTATGCTCGCGAGCAGTATAAGCGGCGAATCGTACATATTGAGCGCCTGATACATTTTATATACCGACGCACCCGATCCGTAAATGGGTACGATCATCATGACGATCATCGTCGTCCAGATGACGTGCCGCCCAGGGAACTTGTACTTACTCATGACGTACGACGCCATGGACGCGGTAAGTATGCTTATCGTCGGTTGCGCGACCGCAAGCCACATCGAGTTGATAAGCATTACGAACACGTTTTTGCCGCCCGCCGACAGTACCTTGAACGCCTGAATGTAGTTGCTGAAAAGCCATTGCTTGGGAAGCGCGACTACGCTTTCGAGGTATTCGAGACGCGTTTTGAGCGAGTTGAGGAACGTCCAGAAAATGGGTCCCAAAAGCAGCAGCGTGTACACTCCGAACACGATGAAGCCGATGAGTTCGTACACCGAGAAGCGACGTTTTTTCTTATAAGGTTTGAAGTTATCAGTACTCAACATCTTTGTTTATCCTCGACATAATAAGCCATGCACCGATCGCGAGCGGCGCGACGCAAAGCGTCATTACGATACCGACCGCGGCGGGGAATTCGTAACTGTGTCCGACTATAACCTGCATATACGACCAGAATCCGAGCGTATACGTTCCGTAATTGCCGTTGGTAAGAAGAAGTATCGGACCGTCCGCGGCAAGCAGGGACGCGACCTTTTGAAGAAGTATTATCGAAAGCGTCGGCCAGACGAGCGGCACGCAGATTTTGAAAAACTCTTTCGCCGGCGTGATTCCGTCAAGTTGCGCCGATTCGATAACGTCGGCGGGGATACGGTGAAGCGCGGCGGTGAGAAGAAGATACATTCCTCCGAATCCTACCCACGTGTTGTACGCGAACACGCACCACATCGCCGAGCCTTCCTGACTGAGCCACGGCGGGACGGGTTCGCCCTTGATTGCGATATTGATCGCGCCCAGAAATCCGTTGGGAGCGATGAAACTGCGGAACATTATTACCATAACTACCGACGAAAGGATTACGGGAAGGTAGAAGATTACGCGGAAGAACGAGTATCCCCGCATCTTTTTCCACAGATAGTAACTGATAAAGCAACCCGTCGGAATTGTTACGCCGTTACCCGCGAAAAACAGAAACAGCGAGTTTTTGAACGCTTGTTTGAGCTGAGTCGAGGACGTTCCGCCGCTAGTGAGTTCGAGGTAAATGTTGCGGAAATTGTCCCACGACCAGACGTAGATTTCGCTTCCGTCCGCGGCGTAACCCGTAAACTTTTTGAACGCGAGAAGTATGGACTGAATGTTTACGCCGAGGTAGAATACGGCGAAAGATATAATCGACAGCGAAAGCATGCAGATTATGAAAGGATACTTGCCTTTCCTCAGCGGCTTCGGGTAGTCGTTATATTTCGACATATCGAAGAATTTCAACTTACGCCTCCTTGTACGGGATAACGAACGCCGCGCCGCCCGAGGGAATATCGAGGTTCAGTTCGCCCTTATTAAGCGAAACGGTTTCGGGTTCGTCCGCGCCGCTAAGGAACACGAGCGCTTTGGTCGCGCCGTCGAACGTTACGTCTACCTTGTCGCGGGTGTTGCCGGTAGCGATCACCTGATTCGTGATCATATAACCGTCGTAACCGTTCTTGTCCTGCATTATGCCGATAACCGTGTCCTGCGTTGCTTTTACAGACTTGATTCCGTCATAACCGTTAAGCGCGTACTTGATCTTGCTCATTGCGGACGAGCCTTCGAGACGCTGACTTCCTTCGATAGCGAGCGCGCCCTTCCATTTCTTCGCGAACTGAAGATAGACCTTTTCCATCTTCTTGATGTCGTTGTTAGCCGACTGATAGTAGTACCAGAGATCGGTTTTTTCGCCCGCGTCCGACATAAGGTACTGCAGATTCTTCCAGACTTCGCCCATATAGCAGTAGGTCACGAAATGCGTTACTCCGTAAGCCATAGCGGTATAGTACTGATAGGTGATCTGCTGAGGATTGGTTATGTAGTTATGAGCCTGCGTATAAGTCCAGTTTTCGCCGCCGAGCTCGCGGGCTTTGATCGCGCCGTACTCGAGCGAAGCCATAAAGCCGCCGCGGTTGTAAATCTCGCCCGTGCGGGAGTCCGCCGAGAACGGATACGCGTCGTAAGAAATTATTCTCTCGCTTCTCGGGAGGGTTTTGGCGAAGTTTTCGCAATAGTAGTCAAACATTTCCCAGCCGTCCGCGAAACTTGCTCCGATCGCCTGCTGAGTGTTGGTTATTCCGAGAAGAACTATCTCGTATTTCTTGTTCGGGTACTTCGACGCGAAATAAGTGTAATCGTCGTTTGCCCAGTCGATAATTTTCGAGTAAACGCGCTCGCCGCCGGTTGCCGTTTGCTTTACGGTGATAGGAAGATCGAGGAAGCGCGGCTCGTCGAGCGGCATATAGCCGTAGAACGTGTCCTTGTCCTTCCACTTCTCGAGCGTGGGCGATATGATCTTATCCATATACGAAAAGTCCATATAATCCGTCTGGTTCATATTTCTCGCGTTCATCGAAAGGATGGCTTTTACTCCGTACCTTTCGCCGAGAGTAAGATAACGATCGAGGTCATCGTTCATTTTTTGCTTTGCCGAAGCGGAAAGGCTGTTTCCGTTAATACCGCCGCCGGTCGCAGGCATAATCGAGTCGTTGCCGATGTGCATCATATTGTAGCCGCAATCGGCGTAATCCGCCATTGCCTGCTCGCTCGCGCGGGGCGCAAGCCAGCTGTCTAATACGATTTCTCCGCTCGCTTCGGAGTAGTCGGGCGCGCCGGCTTTTGCGTAGCCGGACGTCTCTCCGCACGCCGCGACCGAGCCGAGACAGCAAATTGCGAGTAAAACGCTTACGATCTTTTTGAACTTCATCTTATTTTCTCCTTTCTTAAAATACTTTATTGAACTGACACTGCGCTCCCCAGTACTTCCACTTCGAGGGCGGAAGCGTGAAGTCGCGGAACATTTCCGTAGTTTCGGTCATCGCGGTGAACACCGTGTATTTCATACAGTAGCGCCGCATTATCGAGCAAAGCTCGCGGTTGTCGGCGACCGCCCGCTTTTTCTCTTCCTCTGTGCCGCTTTCCATTATCTTCTCCATCGTGTGATACAGTCTGTACCACATCGTGAACGCGTAAAGCATCTTTATCCGCGGTAATTCGGTCGATTCTTCGAGCGTTCTGCCCTCCGCGGTGATTTTGTACGCTTTTTGAAGTTCGGCTTCGAGCTCGGCGCAAACCCCGTTCACACTCTCGCGCGGAATAGTCACGCAGCGCACGTTCCTGCCGTTTTCGAACCAGCCCTGAGCTCCGTCGAGGACGTTCGCGCTCGAAACGCTGTCGATATGACTGCGGCTGCTCTCTTTCTCGTAGATTTCGAGGAAGCGGCGGATATGCTTCCAGCCCTTACCGTAGTATCCCTCAAGAAATTCGTTTATATGGCGGTTGAATTCCTCGTCGCTCATATACGGATTCCACATAAGCCGCGCGGTAACATAGTTGCGGAGCTCTTCCGTAGCGGGCGAATTCTGACAGAAAATGTCCGTTTCGGCATACATTCCGACCACGCCCGAATCGGCGAGGAATCTCATATCGTCGCGGAGCTTGAATATGTTCGGAAGCAGCAACGGAACGTAGGCTTCGCTCGAGCGGTAATCGTAAATGAACAGTTCCGAACAGCAGTCGCGGGCGTTCTTTATACGCTTTCTCACGCGGGCGTTGACCGAACAGTCCGGATCGTCGAGCGCGTGACAGTGGCAATATCTGAGACAGAACTGCAACAAAACGTTCGGTTCGAGCTTGATCGGGTTGTCGTCGATCGTGCTTTCGTATGCGTAAGTGTGAATTTTTACGTCGGGGCGCGATTTGCCGACGATCTTCGCGACTTTGTTGACGAACGCGAACAAAAGATTGCCTCTTCCCACCCTTTCCTCTTCGGCGCGGCATTTCGGGCACCGGCAGAAGTTGTTGTTGTCGTTCTGCGAAACGCTTATGTATTTCGCTTCGGGGTGAGTTTCCGCGATTTCGAGCACGCGTCTCGCTACTTCTTCGGCGAGCCCGTCCGCGGTAAGACACAACTGCGACATCGGTCCGCCCGTGCGCTTGCCTTCCACGAGCGCGAAATACTCGGGGTGGGTCGGCATATATTCGGCTTCGGGGATAAGCCGATCGAAACTGTGCCCGCCGTCGGTCGCGAACGTTTCGGTGCCGCCCATATACGCGGGGGTGTTTTTAAGCTTCCAGATATCGCCGTTGAGGCGGTTTTTCGTGCACCAGTCCTCTTTGACGGTGGCGTGTCCGAATATGTCGCGGAATTTGATTGCCGGCGCGGTCGTGTATTCGTAACCCTCGGGGATTTCGTTTGTTTCGGGTGCGAGAAGCTTTTCGACGGGAGCGAGGTATGCGCCCGTTTCCGTGCCGCGATAGCACGATTCGGCGGCAAAGAACCGCCAGCCTATGAATTTTTCGAGAAACTCGTAAACGCCGTAAAGCACGCCGCGTTCGCTTCCGCCCGTTATGTAAAGCTCGCCGCCGCGGCACGCGATCGTAAAGCCGTCTTTCTCTGTTCTTTCGTCCGCGGAGAGGACGATCTGTCCGCTTTTCCGCTCGCCCGTTACGTCGAGCGATACGCCGATGGCGCGCTTTATATACTCGCAAAGCTGATTTGCGGCGTAATCGATGCACTCGCCGCCCCGCCTGTATACCGAGAATTTGTCAATGCTCTTGTTGCCTATTCCGATGATGTTGACCATTTTAATATGTTCTCCCGTTCCTTTTGTCTGTATTGCGCGGGCGTCATTCCGAATATCTTGCGGAACGCGCGCACGAAGTATTTTTTGTTGCTGTAACCGACTTCCTCTGCCGCTTGCTTTATCGTGATCGACGTATAGCGCAGCCAGTTAGTCGCGATTTTCATTCGGTAAACCGTTATGAGCTCTTTCACCGAAATTCCCATTATTTCGCGGCAAACGCGCGAGAGGTATTCGGTGCTTACCGCGCATTCGCTCGCGATATCCGCCACCGTGGCGTGGAAATTTTCGCGGACGAGCTCCGCCGCCTGATACGCGTACCTTTCTTTCAAGGTCCGAGGCTGTCCGATTCCGTTTTCGCGCTCGAGCATTCCGAACAGCGAATACACCGTTCCGAGCGTCGTATACGAGTCCGATCCGTAAGTCGTCATCGCGTCGTACACCGCGCAGAACCGACGTTCGGCTTCGTCCTTGTCTCTCACTCCGTAGGCTATTCTGTCGCGATCGAAGCCGCTTCGGCGAACGAATTCGTCCTGCAGAATCCCCGTAAACGCAAACGAATAGATTTCGAATGGATCGTCTGGGTCGGTTCGATACTCCATGTCTTCGGAAGCTATTCCGCAGTACACGTCGCCGCGCTTGACCTGAACGGCGACGCCGCTCATTTTAATCACTCCCCTGCCTCTGACGACGTAATGCAGTTGATGAAACGGTCTGCGGGCGTTTGCCGTAAATTTTTCGGAAACCCATCGCTCGTGTATCGGCAGAAATACCGCCAGATCGTTCGGCTTGGCTTGCGTGATTTCGCTGAGAATCCGCTTGCCGCGATCGTACTCGAATCCCGTGATCTGATACCTTGTGAAATTTGTTTCGTCTTCGAGAAATTTCTTTATTCTTGCTATCGAATCTCCCATTTTCCCTATGCTCCTAAGATTGACACGCAAATTATAACAAACGGCGTATCTAACTGTCAATACCCGTCTGTTCGGTTTTTTACCCCTGTTGCGCTGTTTCGCTACCTTAATTTTGGGCGATTTCCTGTCGTTTTAGTAGCGTATTACCGAAACGGAAACCGAATTAAGTCAGATATTTACCCCACGTTTCCGAAGCTCGACGCGGCTTATGCAAAGCGCTCGTATAGGCGTCGCAGAGGCGAATAAAACATTATAAAATTCAAGCGGGACGGTATTTCGCCCCGTCATTTCGAGCGTTAGTCGAGAAATCTCGCGGGAGCGAATACGATCTTTGCGGAAAGGTACGCTTTAAATACTTGCCCGCAGGGGTTCCCTGTCGGCGGTCCGAGGGCGAACCGCCCTACCGTCGGCTTCGCCGACAAATAAGGTCGATAATATTGCAAGTAGTATCGTTATCGGGTGACTTCCGCGGGGGATTTCTCCACTTCGCTCCACGGCTTACGCCGTTTCGCTTCGGTCGAAATGACGTTAAACCCCTTGTGGGCAGATGTTCGTTTGGAATATTACTTCCCGCCTCGGTAGTGCGGGGCGCCCTCGCCCCGCCGCCCAACCTTGCGGAAACGCTCTTACATTACGATGGAATATCCGCCGCAGGCGGTCTTTATCTTGCCTCCCTTGTGTAAAGGGCGCGACGCGGCGGTGCGAAGCACCGTAAAAACAGTCCACAGGCGACTGTTTTTAGCCAAAGCGGCGAAGCAACTGTGTTGCGAGCCGGGGGTAGCTACGAGTGTGAGCGAAGCGATCCGAGTAGCGGTAGGATTGTTTGAACGCAACTGTAATTCGTACAGTAACATTACAATCCTCCACCCACCTGCGGTGGGAGCCCCCTTCCGCGCAATGTGGGCCTTAATTTGTCCGCTTCGCGGAATTGCGTAACGCTTCTTGGCTCCGTCATCCTGAGCGGAGCGCGAAGCGCGCAGTCGTAAGGATCTCGCGGGAGCGAATTCGAATGTATCGGAACGGTACAACCCCAAACACCCGCTTGCGCGGGCTCACCGCCTCGTCCGCCGCACAAAATCGCCCCGAAAGGCGGCGAAATCGCTTGACCGTGAGAAAAAACGGCGGTATAATACGGGTATGGCAGACAAAAATCGATTCGTAATAGCCGTGGACGGATTTTGCGACGAAAACGCCGAACAGCTTTTTGCCGACGGCGTCAAGCTTTTTCCGACGCGCGTATTCATAGGCGGCGTGCCGATCGACCCTCCGACGAGCAACTCGGAGCGCGACCGCATTTTAGCCGTATCGAAAACGAGCGAAAATACGGTTATTCCGTCCGTTGCGGGAGAATACGAACGATTTTTCGATGCCGTGCTCGACGAGAGAGACGGCGGCGATCTTATTTTTATTACGCCTTCGGTCTGCTACGCGCCAGCGCTTGCCGCCGCGAAAAACTGCATGGTCAAATTCTACGGCTCGAACATTTTCGTTCTCCCCGCGTTCGGAGCGGGAGCTGCGATCGTTCCGCTTCTCGAGCTTGCGCAAAACGCGCTTTCCCGCGGCGAAAGCGCTCAATCGACCTTTTCCGAGCTTTCCTTTGCCGCAAAAAACCTCGTTTCGGGAGCGATACTGCCGAACGGCGGGTTTGCTTCTTACAAAATTATGCGTTACGACAACGGCTTCGAGCTCGACAGGCTTAGCCGCGGCGAAGCGAAAACCGCCGCTATCGTTGCCGCCGAAGTGAAATCGAGCGGAACGCGGTGCGTTTATATTTCGCACGCGGGCAACTACGGTTTTGTCGGGAAAATCGCAACGGCGATTGCCGAAACTTCGCCCGAGGTGAAAATAAAAGCGGGCTTTTGTTCGCCCGCCACGCTTGCCGTTACCTCGCCCCGCGCCGTAACGATAGGATTTCTGAAAGGATAGTTTTTTATAAGGTCTTATTCCCCTCATTATGAATCATGCGATAACTGCCCCGCTAAGGCAAGCAATACACCTATAAACCAAACGGACGAGAATAACGTTTCGTCATCCTGAGCGGAGCGCGAAGCGCGTAGTCGTAAGGATCTCGCGGGAGCGAAACGCCTCCTGCCGATATGCTCCGATCGAATACCCGCGGAGAGTAACGTTTCATGCCGTTCCGAGGCGACCGTATTCGCTCCTGTCTTGGTCTCGACTGACGCCCATGGATGACGGGGTAGTCGGCGTTCCGTCCGTTTCTCATTGTCCCGCTTGTATGCTCCTCCTCGATCGTTATTGAGATCCGAGGCGGTAAAAACAACCGTTTAAAAACAAAAAAACCGTCGGCTTTCATATGAAAGTCGGCGGTTTTGCGTAATTTTCGGTCGATATTAAATTGTTTTCGGTCGCATGCACATATGCGCATACGCGAATGATTATTTATTGCCTTTCTTAGTCGGTTTTTTCGCAGCGGGAGCCTTCGGCTCGCTCGGCGATTTGTCGATCGAAAAGCCGATTTCGTCGAGTTTGCGGCAATTGTACTCCACTACTCCGCACATATGCGTGAATACTTCCACGGCTTGTTTTCGGGTGGAAATCACGCGGTTTTCGCCGCCGATCGCGTCCGAATGGGCGTAAAAGTTGCGGGTTGCGAAGTACTCGCGGTACAGCGCGCCGAGAACCTCGGGGTAAACCACGCTGTTTATTCTGCGGCGGTAGGAAGCTTTGAGAACGTATTCGTTGTTTTCTTTCTCGTAAGCCTGCCCTATCATTTTCACGACTATGTTCTGCGCGCGCTGGATATCGAATATCAGGCGCTCGAGCCCTCGGAACGGCGGCAGAAGCAGCATCGAATAGTCGTAATGTTCGGCGGTCGAATCGAGAATTTCGATAACTCCGATCGTGAAATCGAGTTTAACCTGTTCGCTCATGTACCCGACGGCGGTCGGCATAAGCTTTTTGAGCTGGCGGTTGAATTCGGAAGCTTTTTTGTCCGCGCTTTCGGCGTGGGCGGTGACTGCCGATTTGAAATCGGACTCTTCGCTGACTACGAGCCGAACTTCGGAAAACAGCGTTTCCTGCTTGCCCTGTACCTGAAGAACCTGTTTTTTCGGCATGAAGCGAAGTTTGAGCTTCTGATTGCCGTCCGAAACCGCGATCGTGATCGTTTCGGTTTGTTTGCCCTTGTCCTGTACGACGGGCGAAGCGACCTTGAACTGTTTGCGTTTTTTCAGTTTGGACACGACGTCGCCGAAACGCTCTTCGGTGAATTTTTTGAAAGAAAGGTTGCCGCCTTGCGCGTCCGCTTCGGCTGGCGGTTGAGGCGTTATACCGTTACGCGGGGTTTGCGGGCGGACGAGGGCGTCCGCCCCTACCGTGGCTTTACCGGCGGGGTTCGATTTCGGCGCGGGTTTTGGGGCGGGTGTTGCGGGAGCGGCGTCCGTGGCGGTGCTTTTTGGGGTTTGCGGGCGGACGAGGAACTCCCCTACTGCGCCTTTACCGTCGGTTGGAGTTGATTTCGGCGCGGGTTTTGCGGCGGCTTTCGCGGGTGTGGCGTCAGTTTTCCCTTCCGGGAGATTGCCACGTCGCTTCGCTCCTCGCAATGACAACGCGGCGGGGGTTGTCTTTTGGAGTGACGAGTAGAGTTTTTTGAGTTTTTCGGAGACGGTGTCGGGGGCGGTGACGGACAGAATTTTCGCTTTGCGGTCGTAGACTACGCCGAGCCGTTTTCCGTCGCAATCGAAGCCGTAGCGGTCGAAGTGACTTTTGTCGCTTGCCGGGGCGAAACTCACTCTCGAAGCGACGCCTTTTTGTTCTATAGCCGACACGAAATCGTTCGCTTTTTCGGGCGAACAGTCGCGGTATTCGATTTTATCGGGAATTGCGCTCATTATACCTCTTTGTTTCGGATGCGGCAAGCGCCGCGGGTGCGTTATACAAAATAAGCGGCTCCGAAGAAGAACCGCTTACTTGATTATTCCTATTTAGGTTAGCCTTTCTTGACGGTGCGGAATCTGAACAGATATACGATGACGCCCGCAATAAGGAGCACGCCTACAACGATAAGGATCGCGGAAAGCGCCGCAAGCGATATACCGCCGCTGTTGCTCTCGCTCGTAACGGTAACGCTGTACACGACGGAGGACTTGTTGCCCGCTTCGTCGGTGACGGTGTAGGTCACGGTGTACTTGCCGCTCTCGGAAAGCGTGATCGCGTCGGACGAAGTCTCGTAATCTCTGCCCGTGCCGGAAGCAATCGTCGTACCGTTGAGGGTAAGGGTCTTGGTGTAGGTGTAAGTCTTGCCGTCGGCATCTCCTTCGACTTTGTTGATCTTAGCAAACTTGAAGGTCGAACCGATCTTGGCGGTGTAGTCCTTGCCGCCGTCAACCGTGAATTCGGGAGCAGTAACGTTGCCTGCCTTAAAGGTATAGGAGAACGTTTTGTCCTCTTTGCCGTCGATCTTAGCGGTGTAAGTTACGGTGTAAGTGCCGTTCTGATCTACTTTATAAGTGCCGCCGATAGTTGCATCTTCCTGATTTCCGTTCGGCTTGGTAACTTTTGCGGTTACGGTCGCGTTAGCGTACTCGGTGTAAGCGATACCTGCGGGGATCTTAACGGTCGAACCCATATCCTTAACGTAAGGAACGAGCTCCTCGGTAAGTTCGAATTTAACGGTGCTCGTGTCGCTTACGCTGAGCTTATCCGTCGTTTCTTTGCCTGCAAGGTATTCGGCAAGAGCAGTTGCTTTTTCGGCATTAGCCGACTTGTATTGCTTGTTGGCGCTGGTAGCATTCAGCAGGACTATTTTCTTGGTTATGGAATAGTCGCCGGTATTGAGAGCCGTGAAATCGTCGCCGATTACGGAGAACTTGTCGCCCTTTACTTCGTATGCGAGTTTGACGATATACTTGTCCTGAGTTTCATAGTTTGCGTTAGTCTCGTCATCTTCAAAGTAGGTTGAGTTGTTGATATCGCCGCTATCGATAGAAGTTTTGTCGAGCTTGACGGAAGAACTGATTTCGGACGAAGAAGCCTTGATTGCGGAAGCGGAATTTGCGGGATATCCGCCGCCTCCGGAAGTTGCGAACTTAACGTCGTACTCGTAAACCATTACTTCTTCGAAGCCGTTGCGGTCGAACGCCTTTACTTCGAGATAATATAGGCCGTTCTTGCCAAGGTTATCAACCGATATATTGCGAACGTAAAGAGCGTTGTTTGCAACGTAGAACTCTGCTTCAAACTTGAGATTTGCACCGTCCGAATTCTTGAAGCCGAGCTCGATACCGAGATCGTCTGCACTCAAAACGGTATCAGACACTTTGAAATATCTGTTGATCGTAAGATTTGCATTTCCCGCGACGCATTCATCAAGCAAACTATCAACCTTTTCGGAAGAAAAAGTGAAGGTCTTGCTTTCGGACGGAATAAATACTTTTACGTCGATCGAAGCGGTTTTACTCGTGCCGGTGTCGGAAACGGCGGTTGCTTCGACTTTGAAACCTGCGGAAGTTACTTCGATTTCGGTTCCGTCGATCGTGAGATAGTACTTATTGTTTTTCTCGGTGATTTCGTACTCGTCGCCTGCTTTGACTTCAGTAGTTCCGATTTTGTAGGTTACGGAAAGTCTCGAATCGTTTTCGCAGCTTACGGTTGCGGCGGGAACGGTGTATTTAACCGCTTCGGTCGCGCTTGCGTATACGGTCTGCGAGGGAACGTCGTCGAAGGAAACGGTAACGGCGGCTTCGTCGACGAATTCGTCTACGAGCTCGATCGTGTAGGTCTTGGTCGTGGAAACGCCCGCTTCGTCGCGAACGACGTATTTGACGGTGTATTCACCGGCTACCTGATAGCTCTTGTCGTTGCTCTTGCTGTCGGCATATTTTCCGAAATCGAACGTGAAGCCGTTGTTGGCAGTGAATTCGACGTCGGTAGCGCCTTCGTAAGAAGCGATGGTGTTTTTGTTATTTCCGCTCTCGGTCGAGTTGGCGTTGGCAACTACGACAGCCTGTTTCTTCTCGGGATCGGTGATCTCGAAACGAACGGTAAGTTTGCCCTTCTCCGTTACGTTATCTACGAGTTTGGACGGGAACGGGAATGTTACGGTTGTTTCTTTTTCGATTTCGATCGGTTTGTTATGTCCGTCGAACGTCGTCTTGTTCGTTACTTTGCTGTAGCCCCATTTTGCGGGGATCTTGGTATCGTCGATTTCGACAACGGGAGCTTTTTTATCCGAAACGGTAATTCTGTACGTTCTCGGATAAGATTGTTTTTCGTTGTCCGCTTCGGCAAGGTAAGTGACTTCGTAAGTTCCGTCTACGGTGGGATAGAACTTCATCGTCTTGTCGTTGTCGAATTCGACAGCGTTTTCGAGAGTTGCGGTTGCGAAGCCGTCGTCGCCTACGGTAACGTCTTTAACAGGGTTGCCGTTCGGATCTTTGACGGTGACGGTGACTTTAACGCGCTCGTCGGTGCCGTGAGTTGCGGTTGCGACCGGAAGGGTGACGGCGGTATTGACGCTTGCGGACGAAGGAACGCCGCTGACAGAAAGCGTGGGTGCGGAAGTATCGGAGAACTCGTTCTGAACCTTTACCTCGTAAGTTTTCTCAAGGCGCTTCGTGCCGTTGTTAAGCGTAGCAACGTACTTGATAAAGGTCGTGCCGTTAGCCTTAAACTCATAACTATAATTGCCGTCGCTATTTTTCGTAACCCCGACGGTTTCCGTGCCTGCGGTCACGGTGATTTTAACCGACGCATTAGCATACCCTACCCACTTGCCGTCTTCGTTGTAGAAACCGACTTTCGCTTCGGGAAGAACTACGGATTTGCCCTTCTTCACGACGGACGGAATATCGGCTTCGGCAATGCGAAGCTCGAGCTCGTCGTCGAGCGTGGAAAGCATCTTATAGGTGTAGGTAATGCCGTTGGTATTTTTATATTCGATAATATAGTTACCGAGCATTCTTGCATGGTACTTGCCGTCTGCTTCGGCGTTGTAGGTTTTGCCCGCAGGGTCGGTAACAGTAACGGTAATACCGCTTCCCGTCGCAGCCGGAACGGCAAACTCGGCGCCGTACTTTACGGTCTTTGCGGGCGCTTTGGCAGTGCCGAAAGCTATACTCGACGATTTTATCTCAACGGTTCCCGCCGCCGCATATGCCGTGGGAACGTAGCCGAAGCTGCCGACCGCGAAAGCCACTACGAGCGCAAGCGTACAAAGTCCTGCAAGTAAGCTCTTAAATCTCTTCATTGAAACTCAATTCTCCTATGGTGTTTTAAACTTATACAGTCTAACGTATCAATTATACAATCTTGCCCGACATTTGTCAAACACTTTGGGCGAAAATTGCAAAGATATTATAAGTGATAAAGGTGAAATTTATGTAAAATTATACCAGAACGCGAAAAACTTCTCCGATCGACGCGGCGGCTGCCGTAGATTTTACGGCGCTGAGAGCCGTTTCGAGTTCGGCTTTTTCCACGGAAGCGGTGAAAACTTCCACCCTTCCCGAGCCTATGTCGATTGCGACCGATTCGGTCGGAAGCGAGCCGAGCGCGGCTTCGACGGCGTTTACGTCCGCACCCGACACCGAGAAGAAATATTTCTTTCTTTCGGGAGCGGTAGCGATTTTGTCGTTTGCCGAGCCGATCGGGAACGGCACGCGGAGCGGCGCGGAACGAAGCGCGCAATAGACTATATCGGAGACGATAGCGCTTCCGGTCGGACGAGCGCCGGCGCCTCTGCCCGTAAGCATTACGTCGTCTACCATATCGCCGTGGATCTTGAACGCGTTGAACGAGCCGCCCACCGTCGAAAGCGGGTCGGCTAACGGAACAAAAGTCGGCGCGACGCTGACGTCGAGACCGTTTTCGGTGCGCGAGCCGCTCGCGATGAGCTTGATAACGTAGCCGCCCGCGCGAGCCGCGGCGATATCGGAAGAAGTCACGCCCGTGATGCCCTTGCGGTCGATCGCGGTATACGGAACGTATTCGCCGAACGCGAGCGACGAGAGAATCGAAAGCTTATAAGTGGCGTCGTAACCCTCGACGTCCGCGGCGGGGTTGGCTTCGGCAAACCCGAGCTTCTGCGCTTCTTTGAGGACGGTGGCGTAATCCGAGCCCTCGTCCGTCATTTTGCTGAGGATAAAGTTGGTCGTGCCGTTGAAAATTCCCACAACGGAAGTGATTTTATCGCCTTGCAGGCTTTCGGTGAGCGTGCGGATAACCGGAACGCCGCCCACGCAGGACGCTTCGAAATAAAAGCCGACGCCGTTCGCTTTCGCCGCCGCTTCGAGCTCGCCCCAGTGCTTGGCGATAAGTTCTTTGTTGGCGCTGACAACGTTTTTGCCCGCCGCGAAACACTTTAATATAAAGGTTTTTGCGGGTTCTACCCCGCCCATCGTTTCGACTACGACCGAAATTTCGGGGTCGGCAAGAATTTCGTCGAGGTCGCGGGCGATTACTTCCGCGCTCACCTTGCCGGCGAGTTTTTCGGGGTACTTGTCGAGAATTTTTCTGACTTCGACGTCAACGCCGGTTTTCTTTAAGATGACTTCTCGGTTCTCGGTGAGTATGTCGAGCGTGCCGCCGCCCACCGTTCCGCAACCTATTATAGCAACGTAAACCTTTTTCATTTGTCCGTCTCCTTGTTCATTTTATAAAGTATATACAAGCCGCGCAAGGTAAGCGTGCGGTCCACTACGTCGATCGCTTCGCCGCTGCCAGCGACTATTTCGCTGAGCCCGCCCGTCGCGATCACGCGCATATCGGGATTACCGTACTCGAGCTTGATTTTACCGATCAGATATTCGACCATTCCGACGTAACCGTTGACTATACCCGACTGCATATTCGTGATCGTCGATCTGCCGATTACTTTTTCGGGCTTGACGAGCTCGA
This sequence comes from uncultured Clostridia bacterium, assembly GCA_934270565.1. Taxonomy (GTDB): domain Bacteria; phylum Bacillota; class Clostridia; order Christensenellales; family Pumilibacteraceae; genus UBA10677. The sequence continues at coordinate 25,894 of CAKQPR010000020.1, forward strand.
TTTTCGGGAGTTTCGCCGCTTTTGCGCAAAGCGCGTCCGCGCTCGCTTTCAGTCCGAAACTTATCGCGCCGCCGAGGAATTCGCCCTTTTCGCCGATAACGTTGAAAGTCGTCGCCGTGCCGCAGTCCACGACTATGCACGGTCCGCCGTAAGTGCAGTACGCCGCGACCGAATTCACGATACGGTCCGCGCCCACTTCTTTGGGGTTGTCGTAGCGGATATTAAGCCCCGTTTTTATGCCGCTGCCCACGATCATGGGCTTTACTTTGAAGTAGAACGAAATGAGGTGCTCGAACGTGTAGTTGAGGTTCGGGTTGACGCTCGATATGATTACGCCGTCGATCGCGCCGAGGTCGATCCCGCGCGAAGCGAACGAATCGCGGATCGCGAGGAAGTATTCGTCGCTCGTTTTGTGCGTGGACGACGAAAGCCGCGTCGAGTCGAGAAGCTTCCCGTCCTCGGAAAACACGCCGAGCTTGACGTTGGTATTTCCTATGTCTATGGCAAGTATCATTTTTTCTCCTTAGTGTCGGTAAGGTCGGGTTTTACGGTGTTTTCGTCGGAATTCTCGATATGTTCGTCCGTCTCGGCGAAACCGGATTGAACGAAACGGAAGTCGTCCGTGTTTTCGGGGTTTGCGGGGGTTGCGGTTTTGCTCCGATTGCCGAATTCGTCCGTTATTCTCAGTCCGCGACGAACGCCGAGGGTGACGAGCGGTACCAAAACCGTCGTAATTACGAGTTCGGGGATCGCGTTGGCTAGTATGGTTACTTTGAATACGCTGTCGATTGAATTACCTTCTCCGAACAGCACCAAAGCAAACAGGAATAATACCGTGTTCGTTGCCGTGGTAATTGCCGCCGCTACGCCGATCGATAAGCTTTCGCGTGTTATCGGCTTTGATCTTTTCAGAATTCCCCGCATTAAAACGTATGTTCCGAACAAGACAAATCCGAGAACCGCTCGCGGCAACACCGAAATAAGCGGGTTGATAACGGACGTTTTTCCGAAAAATACAGCCGTAATGCACGACGAAAATCCGAATATCAAGCCGGACACGAATGAGACCAAAAGCGACGGTCGCACAAGCGCAAACGTGTACGTAACCGTCAAGGTTATAAATGCCGCCGACAACGGCAGATACGGGGTAAATGCGCGATCCATAGTCATTGCGACGAATATCAGCGCGCCTAACGTCGCGTAAAGCGCGATCGTTTTCGTATTGTTTTTCATTTATTGCTCCTTCGGCTCGGGTCGATTCCGTACCCTGCCTTTTGCCGTTTTTTATGCGTTCGCCCCGCTTTCGGTAGCGACTACCGTATTATTTTACCACATTACCCGCCGTAAATCAAGCGTTTTCGCGGTTTCGGGGCGATTTTGTATAGCGACGGGGGCGAGGGTATGGGAGCTGTCGTGTTCGCTTGGTTTCGTTCCTATTGCAGGGGATTTCTCGACTAACGCTCGAAATGACAACGTGTACGTTTGGTTTTTAATGTTATTTCGACCGACTTGTAGGGGCGGGGATCGACATTTCAAACGAATATTTGTTCGCGGGGTTATACCCGTCGGGCGGACGAGGGCGTCTGCCCCTACCGCGCTCTATCAATCGTTGAGGTTACTACTTTTTTATCGTCATTTCGACCGAAGTGAGGGTGAAACCCGAACGTAGTGGAGAAATCCCCCGCGGAAGTCACCCGACTACCCCTCTTATACAACTATTTTCGACCGTATTTATCGGCGAAGCCGACGGTAGGGCGGTTCGCCCTCGGACCGCCGCATAACGTGCAATCTCGGGAGGGTATTTTGGGGTTGTACCGTTCCGTTACGCCCGTGTTCGCTCCCGCGAGGCGCGGAGCCCGCGCGGGCATTTTGGGGGCGTACAGTTCAGCTACGATCGTATTCGCTCCCACGAGATCTCTCGACTTCGCTCGAGATGACGGAGCAAAATACCGTTCCGCT
>CAKQPR010000021.1 GCA_934270565.1 uncultured Clostridia bacterium
CGGACGAGGTTCTCGCCCTGCTGCCACGCACTAAAAAAGACACCGTGTAGGTGTCTTTTTTGGTGGTGGAGCTAAGGTGGGTGGCGGTCGCCGAGCTCCCTTGGTGGCTGCGCCACCGCGAACTATCGCCTGCGGACGAGCGGTATGTTTTTATTGAGGCGCTTAGCATTGAGCGTTCTTTGTGTAGGATATACGCACTTAGACGGACGAGGTTCTCGCCCTGCTGCCACGCACTAAAAAAGACACCGTGTAGGTGTCTTTTTTGGTGGTGGAGCTAAGGGGATTCGAACCCCTGACCTTTTGAATGCCATTCAAACGCGCTACCAACTGCGCCATAACCCCGAGCCGATACGAACATATTATCATATTTTTCGATTTTTCGCAAGCGTTTGCGGGGTGAATTCCGAAAAATATTGTGTGTAGGGCATCGGTGCGAATACTCGTGGTTTTGATAAACGCAAAAACCAAATAAAGTTTCGTAACGCTTCAAAACTTTGGCGGGATCGGGAACGCCGCGCGGCGGATGTCGGTTTCGGTGATTTATCCGAAGTCGCGGAGGGGCGTTATTTTTCGTCGGGATCTACGACGATTTCGACCGAATCGACAGGTTCGGAGTCCGAAACGTCGGGTGCGGCGTCGATATCGGCGTTATCGTGATCGGCTGTTTTCGATTCTTCCGCGTCCACCGTCTTGACGTTCTCGGTCGGCTTCTTGTCGTGGTCGGTTTTTTCTTCGCTCGGGAAAGAAAAGGAGAGGTCGGGTACGGGATATTCATCGTTGTCGAGCGGCAAAACGGAGACTTCGTCGTCGTGGTCGGCTTTGTTTTTCTTCGCGGATTTTTTCTCGGCCTTACGCGCCGCTTTCTCGGCTTTACGGTCGGATTTTTTCGGTTCGGCGGTTTCGTACGAAGCATCGGTTTCGGCGTTTTTGTCAGAGTTTTCGCGTTTAAGACGGTTTTCGAGCGCGGGCGCGTAGAAGGTAATGAAACCGTTCTGAATTCCGTCGATAATCATCAGCAGACCGAGTACGACCGAGCAGGTTTTTACGGCTTCGGGCGGGCGTTTCACGAGGAAGAAGCCGCCTACGATCGTGATCAGCGACAGCACGAGCAGTATCCACCACGCGGCGTTTTTGTATTCTTTCGCGGCGGTGGCGGTGTGGAGCTTGAACGAACCGTCGATTACGATGAGCGCGCCGATAAAGAACGCGAGCAGAGTTACCGCGTCGTCATTGCGTTTTATGATAAGGAAAATTCCGCAGAAAAGCGCGGCGATCGCGCCGATCAGATCGATGAAAAATTTAAATCCGCGTTTCTTGCCGGTGAGCGCGATAACCGCCGTTATTACGGCGTAAAGCATCGTTATTACGCTGATTACGATAATCGCCGTCGGAAGTCCGTCCTCGGGAAACGCGAGGAGCAGTACCCCAGCGACTATAAACAGTAACGCGTAAAGAAGTACTCCCCAGCCGAACGAGCTTAACGCTTTGAAAAGTTTTTTCATATTACCTCCGTTTTTGAGCCGAAACCGACATGAGCGCGGTTTGTCGGCTTTCGGTTATTATACCACGGGTTTCCGTTTTTGTCAAGAGGGGTGCGGCGGGTCTAAGGGGCGGCGGGGTGAGATAGAAAATAAAGTACCGTTCCGCGGGAATCGTATTCCCTTCCGGGAGATTGCCACGCTACGGCTATGCCTTCGCTCGCAATGACAGCGGCTAAGTACCGTTCCGCAATAAGCCGCAGGCAACCTTTCAAGGCCCCCTTGTGCAAAGGGGGCTCCCATCGCAGGTGGGTGGAGGATTGTAAAGTCGCTGTACGAATAGTAGTTGCGTTTAAACAATCCTACCGTTTTTCGTCTCGCTAATGTTCGAACTCAAAACTACCCCCGGCTCGTAGCATAGCTACTTCGCCGCTTTGGCTAAAAACAGTCGCCTGTGGACTGTTTTTACGGTGCTTCGCACCGCCGCGTCGCGCCCTTTACACAAGGGAGGCAAGATGTTGTCCGCTTGGTTGGCGGGCGGACGAGGAACGCCCCTTACCTTTTAAAGCCTTCCCCCTTGGGGGAAGGTGGATTGCCGAAGCGAAAGCGAAGGCAAGACGGATGAGGGGTCGGGCTAAGATAAACGTAATGTAAAAGACAACCCCTCATCAGTCGCTAAGCGACAGCTTCCCCCCCCAAGGGGAAGCCTTTAATAGTCGTGTACGATTGTTTCTGTTCCCGATGCGGGGGATTTCTCGACTGCGGCTGCGCCTACGCTCGAAATGACAACGTGTAAGTTTTGATTTCAACGTCATTTCGACCGAAGCGAGGGGCGTAAGCCGTGAGCGGAGCGGAGAAATCCCCTGCGACAGAAAATAAACGTAGGCGGCTCCCTGCCATCGCCGACCTGTTCGCGGACGGCTCGTTGTGTTTGTGCGAGCGTGAGTTGAATTTTGCAATCGACAAAAACAGTGAAATTGTCTATGTTTTTCTCTTGCCTAAAAGGCGAATTTGTGTTATAATGAATTCAAGAATTTTCGGGAGGAACCTATTCAATGGCAAAAAAGAAGAAGATGAAGATCGGAAACAGTCAGATCATTACCATGGGCATGGCGCTTGTTTCCATCGTGCTCGCGATTGTCGGACTTTTCGTTCCGTATTTCTCGAGAACGGCAAAAAGCGAACTTATCGGATCGAAAAGCACCACGACTTACGGGCTTTTCAACGAAACCGTAACCGATCTGAGCGCGAATATGGACACCTCGGTATCGCTCGTTCGCACGTTTGCGATCATCGCGGTTGTACTTGCGGTGCTCGCGGCGGTCGGCGCGGTGCTCGTATCGCTTCGCATAATTCCGCGCAACGGACTTCTCAAGCTCCTTTTCGCGGCTGCGACCGTTGTAATCGGCGTGCTCGCGCTTGTGTTCACGTTTACGTTCTGCGGACAGTTCGAGCTTGACGGCGGCTCCGTGGCTCAGTACACCTGGACGGCGGGAGTAGGCGCGTACCTGCTCGGTATCGGAACGATACTCGGCGGCGTGACGTTGCTGCTTGCGAAGAAGTAAATCGGACTGCATTAAAAGCCGCGGGGCGCGTATCCCGCGGCTTTTTTTGTGTGGCGCGGGCGCGGAAGATTGACAAACGGAAGGAAAGTTTGTTATAATACGTGGGAGAAAGCCGTAAAAGCTTTCGGGCGCTACGGTCCGGCGGAAACGCCGATTTGTCGAAGCGGAAGCGAGGACAGAGACGGTTATCGGAAAAACACCGTTTTATCTCGTTTCTTCGTAATAATATGAGCGGGTGCAGAAAAGGGTGAAATTTTACGCAGCATAGAGGCGCGGAATGACTAAAGAAAAAAAATTGAATTTGCTCGGACAGGGCTTGCTTCTTGCCGCAACGGTGGTTTGGGGCTCGTCTTTTTTTATTCTGAAAGAAGCGATAGACGCGCTTCCGTGGATGTACGTTATCGCCGTGAGGTTTCTCTCTTCGGCGGCGGTGCTCGCGTTGATCTTTATCGGTCGAGTGCGCAAAATGAACAAAGGAACGGCGTTCCGCGGGTTTATAATAGGCTTGACGCTCACGGGGGCGTACCTCGCGCAAACGCTCGGGCTCAACTATACCACGCCCGCCCGCAACGCGTTCATAACCGCGTCTTACTGCGTGATGTGTCCGTTCCTCGCGTGGGGATTTTTCCGTCGTCGCCCCAAGCTTTACAACGTGATCGCGGCGGTATTGTGTATAGCGGGGATAGGGTTTGTGGCGCTTTCGGGCGGCAGCGGCGAGAGCGGCGAAAACCTGCTTCTCGGCGACGCGCTCACGCTTCTCGGCGCGGTGTTTTACGCCCTGCAGATAATCGCGATCGACCGTTTTTCGGGAAAATCGGGCAACGCGGACGATAAAATGAACCTTATCATTATCGAACTTACGACCGTGGGCGTGATTTTCTCGGTGTGCTCGCTGATCTTCGAGCTGCCGAAAAACGGCATAGCGGCATACGCGATGACGGGCGATCAGCTCCTGCGCATAGCGTACCTTGCGCTCGTGTGCACGGCGTTCGCGCAGTCGGCGCAGCTCATCGGACAACAATACGCTTCGGCAAGTCAGTCCTCGATCATACTCAGTCTCGAAGCCGTTTTCGGCACGCTGTTTTCGGTGCTCGCGGGCAAGGAAAGCCTCACCGCGTGGCTTGTAATCGGATTCGTCGTGATTTTCGTCGGAATGACGGTGAGCGAGCTCACGCCCACGCTTATGAATAAGCGCGCGGCAGGGCAATCGAAGCCGGACTTACCGAGCGAAAACTTTGTCGGAAACGCCGAGCGCGAAGCGGAAAACGCTCAAAGCGTTGACAAAACCGAAGAAAAGTAGTATATTATATACCCGAAAAGGAGACTGTTATGGACAGAGTTAAAATAGAGCTTAATAACGGCAAAACGATAAACCTCGAACTGTTCCGCGAGTGCGCGCCCGAAAGCGTTGATAATTTCCTCGATCTCGTGCGTTCGGGGTTTTACGACGGGCTTTGCTTCCACCGTGTGATCGAAGGTTTTATGATACAGGGCGGCGGATTCCGTCAGAGTAAAAGCGGACTTACGCACGTCGAAGCGCCCCGCACGATCCGTGGCGAATTTTCGGCCAACGGCGTAAAAAACGACCTTAAACATACCGCCGGCGTTATTTCGATGGCGCGAACGATGTACCCGAATTCGGCTTCTTCGCAGTTCTTCATCTGCGTTGAGGACGTGCCTTATCTTGACGGACAGTACGCCGCGTTCGGTCAGACTTCCGACCCCGAAAGTCTCGCCGCGGCAATCGAAATTTCGAAAGTAAGCACAGGCAGAATCGACGGTTACGACGACGTTCCGCTCGAGCCCGTCGTTATGACGAAAGTCAGCGTTATCGAATGAAATCGGCGACGGTGAAACTTGTCCGCACGGCGGTGATAGCAGCGCTTTACGCCGCGCTCACGCTCGTGCTCGCTCCGATTTCCTACGGCGCGGTGCAGTTCCGGCTGAGTGAAGCGCTTACTATTTTGCCGCTACTTTGCCCCGAAGCGATCGTCGGGCTTACCTTGGGGTGCTTCCTTGCGAATATTCCGAGCGGACTTTGGGATATGTTTCTGGGCGCGCTCGCGACGGCGGTTGCGGCAACGCTCACGCGCGTTAGCAAAAAATGGTATTTCGGCGTCATACCGCCCGTTGTAGTCAACGCGTTCGCCGTTCCGCTTATCATAATTCTCGGAAGCGGCGGGCTGGAAACGACCTACTTCATGACGGTGCTCACGGTCGGGCTCGGTCAGCTCGTAAGCGTTTGCGCGCTCGGAATTCCGCTGTATTTCGGGCTCGACAGACTCAACCGCAGATACGCGTTGTTCGACGACGGCGCGCGGGATAAGGACAAAGACAATATCAAATAATGAAAGAAGTTCTCTTAGACGGATTACTCGACACTCTCAAAGCCGCGCCGCTGATTCTTGCGGTGTATATCGCTATGGAGCTTGTCGAACGGGCGCTTGCCGGCAAAGCCGAACGCAGGCGTTTTCCGTCTGCGCTCACGCCGCTTATAGGCGCTTCGGTGGGGCTCGTTCCGCAATGCGGATTCTCGGTACTCGCCGCGGATATGTACTCGAAACGCCGTCTGTCTGCGGGCGCGCTCATAGCCGTTTTTCTGGCGACGAGCGACGAAGCCGTGCCGGTTCTTCTCGGCGATATTTCCTCCGCACCCAAGCTTTTGCCGCTTCTCGCGATAAAGTTCGGACTTGCGCTCGCGGTGGGGTATGTGGTGCATTTTCTGTTCCCGTCGCTTAACGCCGAAAGCGCTTCGAAACCCGCCGAACGTAACGAAAAAACGATAACGTATGCGGAAAAACGCGACGAAACGTCGGATACCGAGGGCGAAAACGAGCCGAAAGAGAGTGAGGAAACCCACCCGCACGGCTGTCACGATCACGAGGTCGGCGGCGAAAGCGTCGGGCATGCGCTCGTTCACGCGATAATTCATACGCTTACGGTGCTCGGGTTTATGCTCGCGGTAAATCTTATAGTGGGAACGATCGTTTATTTCGTCGGAGAGGAAAGCCTTGCGGAGTTTATGAACAGATCGCTGCTGCTTCAACCGATTTTTGCGGTTATCGTCGGGCTTATCCCGTCGTGCGCGGGGTCGGTGGCGATCGCCCGACTTTACGGAATGGGCGCGTTAAGCCTCGGCGGCGCGGTCGCGGGACTTAGCGCGGGAGCGGGGCTCGGCTACCTCGTGCTTTACAGGCAGAACAGAAGCGCCAAGCGTAACGTCGCGATTACCGCGATCTGTTGCGTTGCGGGCGTGCTCGCGGGCGTTGCGGTAAACCTTATTACGGGAGCGTGACCATGGAAGAAAGATTTTCGAGAGCGGAGGCGCTCGTCGGCGACGAAAACCTGAAAAAACTTGCGCGTGCGCGCGTTTTGCTCCTCGGCGTGGGCGGCGTGGGCGGTTATGTCGCGGAAGCGCTCGTCCGCAGCGGTATCGGAAGCCTTACGATCGTAGACGGCGATACGGTTGCGTTAAGCAATTTCAATCGGCAGATCATCGCGGTCGAGGGCGCTTTGAATAGACCCAAAGCCGAAGTCGCGGCGGAGCGGGCGCGCTCGATCAACCCCGCCGCGGAAGTTATTCCGATAAACGCGTTCTGGTCGGCAGACGACGTCGAAAACACCGATTTTTCGCGGTACGATTACGTCGTGGACGCGATCGACACGGTGACTACCAAGCTCGCCGTTATCCGCAAATGCCTCGCGGAAAAGGTAAATATAATTTCGTGTATGGGTACGGGAAACAAACTCGAACCCGAAAAAATGCGGGTCGCTCGGCTGAAAGACACTTATAATTGCCCGCTTTGCAAGGTTATGCGCCGCGAACTTCGCGGAACGGAGGGCGCGGACGAACTCAAAGTAGTTTTTTCGCCCGAAATTCCCGTCATCAGGCGCCGTCCGCCCGCAAGTATGGTTTTTTGCCCCGCGGTGGCGGGACTTTATATCGCTTCGGAAGTCGTTCGGAGCGTTTCGGAAGACAGTGGCGAGCTTTCGCATTAAAGTTTAATTAAATTTGGTTTTTCCGAGCCGATATGCCTTGACTAAACGGTCGCGAGACTGCTAAAATATAGTCGAAGAAGGCGTTTCGGCTCGTTTTTTATGCCGTTTCGCCGAATAACGGATAAACGGGACAAATCATACCGAATATAATGAATGGCGGGCGTTTTCGGACGACAATCCCCGCGCGAGGATAAAATTGTGAAAAGAAATTCGGACGTTATAAGCGACGATGTTCGCGGCAAAAAAGTCAATGATCGGTCGGGAGACGACAAAAACCGCAAAAAGAAAGGCGGGTGTCTTAAAGGCATTATCACCTGCGGCGTTTCGCTTCTGATTGTGGTCGTCGTGCTCGTGGGCGGCGGACTGCTCATCGGCAACGGCTACCTCAAACAGAATTACGGGTTCGGGATCGGCGACGCTTTCGCCATTCTCAAAGGTTTGAAAACGGACGGAAGCAAAATTGTCGAACAGTCACCCTCCGAGAACGAACAAGCCGTTACCGATATGTGCGACGAGCTCGGCGGAGCGCTTATGCTCAAAGACGGCACGTTCACGGCGGACGATATTTCCGCGATCGTGTCTTCCGCTTCGGGCGGCTCGGAAAGCTCGGGCGGCTCGGCGACGGAAGAAGGTGTCGTTACTTCCGCGATCAGGACGGAGGAAGGCGTTTCGGGCGGCGAAACGGACGGCGGCAACGTGGACGAGAGCGGCGAAACGGAAAACCAGCAGTCGATAGGCGATATGCTTCTTAGCAAGCTCAAATACGACAACGTTGACGAAAACAAGCTTGTAGGTATAGACGATAAGTTCGGAGAGAGCGCGGATTTCGACGCGACTTTCTCGGTGACGATCACGCCCCAAGCGATTTCGGCTATCGCTTACGGCGCGATAGAGGACAAACTGACCGAATTGTTGTCGGCGGGTAACGCCTCGGGGTCGATTCTCGACGGCGCGAAGGTCGAACAGGTTTTCGTGAAAGTTCCCGAGGGCGCAACCGATCCGCGCGTTACGATCACGCTTTCGCTTCCCGTAAAGGCGAACGTCGGTACGGCAATGAGCGGCGCCGGAATACCTTCGTTTTTAGTCAGCGTGGCGCAGGCTTTTCTGCCCGAGAAAATGTATCTTACCTGCTACGTCGATTTGATTATCGCGGGCGAGGGCGAGGAACGCACTTACGATTTTTCGACGGACGTCGTTATCAACAGCATGAACGACGAACAGCGCCAAAGCACCTATAAAGTAATAGGCGGCGTGCTCAAAATGACGAGCGGCGAAACGGTCGATCCCAAAGAATATCTCAACGATATCGTCAAAAATTACGTTTCCGAGCCGATCAGAAAGGCTGACGAAATGCTCGATATAAAGGCAACCTGCACTACGGGTTACGAGCTTGAAGTGTTCCAAATTATTGCCGATCAGGCTTTTGCGGGCAAGGACGAGACGATCTACAACGCAGAGAGCGTTGCCGCGCTGTATACCGGTATTCTCGACGGAAAACTTCGAAACATGAAGGCTAAAAACGAGAGCGGCTTGTTCAGAAAAGAAGTAACCGTTGACGGCGTAACGACCGAAACGGCAACCGAAAGCCAAAATAAATTCGTTGAAGAATTCTGCAAAAAGTACCTTATCGCGAGAGAGTTCTGGAAAGATAGCGAAGGGAACGTTTATCTTAATCCAACCAACGACGTAAAGACAAATAAAGGTTTTGACGAAGAGAATAAAATTACGCTTAATTTCGACGACGTGCTCGTTCTTATGGGAATGAAAGCGACCGACGAAACCGCCGTTCAGGTAAACGGTATCGAGGTGCAGTCGCTTGTCGATACTTCGAAAATCGGAGAAAAAGTAGGCGAAACGAACATACGCTTTGTGGATACCGCGCCGGAAGACCTTCGTCTTAACCTTACCGAAAAAATGCTCGGAGCGGTGCTCGAAAACAAGGTTTCGTCCTCGATCGTCGGCGATCTTAAAAAGTACGATCTTAAACTCGAATTCGTCCGTTTGCCGAAAAATGACACGCTCAAACTCGGTTTCAGCGCGAAAAAGGACGTCATTACCGAAAACGCCGCCAAGCTTAAAGACCTTTTCGCCGAGGACAGAATAGGTATCGTCGTCGTTGTGCCTCTCGCAAAGAACGAGGCGGACGAATTCACGGAGAGCGTAAAGGTTTATTACTCGTCCGTCGAGGATTGCAACCGCGCCGAGATGATCAGCAAAATTCTTATGGATTACCTCGCCGCGGACGATTTAAGAAATATTCAGACGGAGATAGGAACCGCGCTCAATGAAGTCGAGAACAAGCTCGGTGAGGGCTCGTTGTCACTGAATAAAGAAAGAGCTTCTATGGCTTCGCTGTTCGACGTCCTCGCAACCGAAATTTTCAAAGACGAGACAGGACCCGATAAGAAACTTAGCGCCGGACAGCTTCAAGAGGTTATGCAGGGTCTGTACACCCCGCTGAAAGAAGAAATGACCGATGGATCAGAAGGAACAAGCTCCGATCAGCAAAATTATGTAACAAACGGATCCGACGGCGAGTATGCCGGTTTCGATTATGTGTACGGCACTAACAGTATATACAGTAATTTCAAGCTTGAAAACAGAACGGATAACTTCTTTGGTAACGAAAAAGAAAAAGCGTTCAGGTTCAACCAGAAATGGGGTGATATTATGACGGTATACGCTAGTAGTGGCGGAGCATCTTCGAAGTTCGGTAGTCTCGGTAGGATCGTCGGCTATTATAACGATCAGCTGACACAGTATTCGTTCGTTACTTTCGAGTATGAAATTAACGACAAATTCAATGTGTCGGGATCGGATCAAAGGTTTGGTGCAGAGAAAATTTTTGCAACTTTCAGAATGTTCAAAGACGATTCGGCTTCGGATCGATATGAAACTTGTCTGATAGTAAACGACACGTCGAAACAAGATCGAAACAATCTGAAGATTTTGCTCGATGCGCTTGCGGAAAACGAGTCCGATAAGGTTGATTTTGACGATCTTGAAAACGAATTCGGCAAGTTTATGTTGCATTTCCTTAAAGATAACGGAGGCGTAACGGGTCGCAACTATGTTGAGAACGGTCCGACTGTTGCATAAAAATTACTATATCGGATAATAAAGCAGGGAAAAGGAGCGGCTTTGTAGCCGCTCCTTTTTTCGGTGGGCAAGGGATAACCGAGCCGATAGTTGGCAAGTATTTGGGTATTCGTGCTCGCTTGTTTTCTTCCTGTTGCAGGGGATTTCTCGACTACGCTCGAAATGACAACGTGGGCAAGAGGTTTTTAATAAGAGAAACCGCGCAAGCGGTCGTTATTTTGCCTCCCTTGTGTAAAACGTTGTCGCTTTAAGTTTTCGCCGTGAGGCGGTCTTTACTTTGACTCCCTTGTGTAAAGGGAGGTGTTTCGAGCTCGAACGAAGTGAGACGAGAAACGGTAGGATTGTTTTAACACAACTGCAATTCGCACAGTTACTTTACAATCTCCCACCCACCTGCGGTGGGAGCCCCCTTCCGCGCAATGTGGGCCTTAATTAGTCCGCTATCGCGGTTTTGCGGGCGGACGAGGAACGCCCCTACCACGCTCTATCAATTTTAAAAATTTGTGACTTTTTAATGTAATTTCGACCGAAGCGTTAGCGGAGCGGAGAAATCCCCTGCGGGTGTCACGCGATAACGATACTGTTACTATTTTTCGACCTTATATGTCGGCGTAGCCGACCTGCCCGTGGCGGCTCCCCGACGGACGAGGAACGCCCCTACCTTGCAAGGCTTCCCCTTGGGGACCTCCGCCGTAGGCGGTGATGAGGGGTTGTCTTTTACGTTTCGTTTGTCATAGCCCGACCCCTCATCCGTCTTGCCTTCGCTATCGCTTCGGCAATCCACCTTCCAGCTCGTAGCATAGCTACTTCGCCGCTTTGGCTAAAAACAGTCACCTGTGGACTGTTTTTACGGCACTTCGTGCCGCCGCGTCGCGCCCCCAAGGGGGAAGGCTTGAGTTGTCCGCTATCGCGGGATTATTCTATCGAAAGTAAATACAAGCATCGCCGACCTGCCCGCGCGGGCGCCGCGCCGACGGAATTTCAGCGGAAAATATATTGCGTTCGCTTGCGTTGCGCGGATAATTATGGTATAATTTTTTTAACGTCGGGGCGGGAACGAAACCGCCCGAAAGGAGTATGAAAAATGGACGTAAAGAAAATTGTCGGCGAAATGACTTTACACGAAAAGCTTATGCAGCTCACGCAACTGAACGCGAGTTTTTTCCTCGAGTCGGGAGCGGCGGCTACGGGTCCGTTGAGCGAGCTCGGGCTTAACGCGAGCGATCTTGTCGGGATCGGTTCGGCACTTAACTTCTGGGGTCAAGACAAAGCCGAGAAGATACAAAAGGATCACCTCGACGGCGATCGGAACAAGATTCCGATGATGTTCATGATGGACGTCGTGCACGGCAGCGACACGACTTATCCGATACCGCTTGCGATGGGCGCGACGTTCTCGCCCGAAACGATGCGTAAGTGTTGCGCGATGGCGGCTCGCGAAAGCCTTGCGGACGGTATCGACGCGACTTTCGCGCCGATGGTCGATCTTGCGCGCGACGCGCGTTGGGGTCGGGTTGCCGAGACTACGGGCGAAGATCCGTACCTTAACTGCGTTATGGCAAAGGCTCAGGTCGAGGGTTTCCACGACGGCGGGCTGGCAACGTGCGTCAAGCATTACGCCGCTTACGGAGCAGCGGAAGCGGGCAGAGACTACAACACCGTCGATATGAGCGAGCGCACTCTCCGCGAATACTATCTGCCGTCGTACAAAGCCGCGGTGGACGCGGGCACGGACATGGTAATGACTTCGTTCAACGTTCTGGACGGAATGCCGTCGTCGGGCAACGAAAAGCTCGTTAAAGGCATACTTCGCGACGAATGGGGCTTCGACGGCGTGGTTATCAGCGACTACAACGCGTTCGGCGAGCTCGTCACGCACGGAGTGGCTGAGGATATGAAAGAAGCGGCTTTGCTCGCCATAACCGCAACGAGCGACGTCGAAATGATGTCCTCGTCGTACCTCAAAAATATGGAAAAACTGATTTCCGAAGGCAAAGTCAAGATCGAACAGATCGACAAGGCGGTCGAAAGATTTCTGAAGCTCAAGGAAAATCGCGGCGTATTCGGCAAACGCGAATGGCCCGATAAGAGCGTCGTGCTCAGCCCCGAACACCGCAGTATCGCGCTCGAAGCCGCCGAAAAATGCGCGGTTCTTCTGAAAAACGACGGCGTTCTGCCGTTCGATAAAGGCGTAAAGAAAGTCGCGGTTATCGGACCGTTCGGCGATACGGGCGCGATTCTCGGATGCTGGCATTGCTACGGCAAGGCAAGCGACGCGGTGACCGTAATACAGGGCGTTAAAAACCTTCTTCCCCATGCGATCGTGGAATACGCCGAGGGCGTGAGCGGCGCGCTCGACGCGACGGCAAACACCGACGAAATCGAAAAAGCCGCGGATCTTGCGGCGAAATCGGACGTCGTTATTCTAACGCTCGGCGAGCCCGAAGGCGACAGCGGCGAGGGCAACAGCAAGCTGAATATCGAGCTTCCCGCCGCGCAGTACGAGCTTCTCGACGCAGTGATAAAGGCGAATAAGAACACGGCGGTAATTCTTTTCAACGGCCGTCCGCTCGCCATACCGAGACTTATAGAAACCGCGCCCGCGGTGCTCGATATGTGGCAGGCGGGAACGGAAACGGGCAATGCGCTTGCTCGTCTCGTGTTCGGAGAAGTCGCACCCGAAGGACGGCTTCCGATGACTTTCCCCGCGGCGACGGGGCAGTGTCCGATCTATTACAATCGGTACAACACCGGCAGACCGAGCTACTACAACACGCACCGCGTAGGTTATTGCTCGTCGTATATCGACGGACCGACCCGCCCGCTGTTCCCGTTCGGGTATGGGCTTAGCTACACCGAATTCGAGTATTCCGACCTCAAAGCGAGCGCGGAAAATCTCGCTCCGAACGGCGAAATCGTCGTTTCGGCGAAGATAAAGAATATCGGCAAGCGCGCCGCGACCGAAACCGTTCAGCTTTATATCCGCGACGTTGCGGGGTCGGTCGTAAGACCCGTCAGAGAGCTGAAAGGCTTTAAGAAAGTCACGCTCGCGCCGAACGAGGAAACGACCGTTTCGTTCACGATCAAAGAGGACGATCTGGCGTTCTATAACGCTTCGCTCGTGCGCGCCGCAGAAGTGGGCGAATTCCGCGCGTATATCGGCAAGAACGCCGAGTGCGAGGATTATGTTTCGTTCCGTCTCGAAAAATAAACCGCATAAAAAAGCCGCTCGGGCAGTCGGAAAACGATTGCTCGGGCGGTTTTTCGTTTGTTTCGTTATTTTATCCGGATATCGTCGCGGGCAACGTCGAGATCGGAAATCGTGAGGTGCTCGAAATCGCCCTTTTGCGGAGCGTTCGGGGAGTGGTACGCGATTGCGAAACCGCCGTCTTTTTTACGGAAAATCATACCGTGCCCGCCGTCGAAGTCGAAGCCGTTTTGAAGTCCGCGCGCGTACAAAAGACCGTTTTGGGACCATTTGCCGTCGAGCGCGCCGTTGTCGGAACAAGCTTTCGCGATGACGTATTCGCCTGCGACGAAATTCGACCAGATCATACCGAGCTTACCCGAATCGGTGCGGTAGAGGTAGCAGCCGTCCGTCACGCCTTCTGTTGCTCCTTCGAGCTCGGAAGCATAGAAAAGGTGAATCGGCTCGTCGGTGAAACGCGTAAAATCATCGCTCATCGGCGCGGCTACGAAACTGCCGATATGATCGGGCATACTCGTCCATTCGTGCACGAAAACCATATACGGTACGCCGTTTTCGATCCGGAGCGTGCCGTCGATCGCGTCCCACGCGGCGGGAGTTATGCCGCCTTTCGTGATTTCGGTAAAAGGTCCGAGCGGAGTGGAAGCGCGGTATACGGAAATGCGGCGCGTGCCCGTTTCGCGGGATTTACAGGACGTAAAAATATAAAACTTGCCGCCGTAGAAGTGACATTCGGGCGCCCAGAAAAAATTGTCGCAACCGTAAAAGTCGGCGGGCGGGTCGAAAACAACGGTCGGTTCCGACCAGAATTCGAGGTCGGGGCTCGTCAGACACTCGATTTTGCCGCCGCGCGAGCGGTAAAGATAATAGGTATCGCCCGCAAGCATAACGAACGGATCGCGGCAACGGATATCGTGCGTTTTCGTCGTGCGTTCGCGCTCGAGCCGCGGGTCGGGGAAAGCGGGTACGGAAAGATTCGAAACTTGCATAATATACTCCTTGCCGAAAATTATACAGCTTTGCCCGCCTTTCGTCAAGCGAATAAGGTCGGTCAGACGCCGAATTCGGTGCGCGAAATGACGTGATCCTGATAAATGCGGTCGAGCTCGACGAAATATCCCGACCAGCCCCATACGCGAACGATAAGGTTCGGGTAATTTTCGGGGTGAGCCTGCGCGTCGAGGAGCGTTTCGCGGTTTACCGAATTGAGCTGAAGCTGATGTCCGCCCCGGTCGATATACGCTTTTACGAGCATCGCGACTTTTTTTACGCCCTCGTCGTTGCGGAAAACGGTGTCGTGCATTTCCATCGTAAGCGGTCCGCCGTTTATCGTCTTGCTCATATCCGGCTTTGTGAACGACAGAACGACAGAAAGAGGTCCGTCGAGCTTGGTAGTTATGGCAGGTGAGAACGAGGAAGCGAATGCTCCGCCCGCTTTTCGTCCGTCCGCAGTCGCGCCTACGCCGATTGCGGACAGAACGTATTCCATCGCGCTGCCCGTGCCCGCGCGGAATATCCCGCCGCGATTGTTCGGTTTCCTGTTAAGACAGGACGAGAACGCGCTCATCAGGAAGCAAAGGCGGTCGTCCGCTTCGTTATTGTTACCCGTTTTCGGGAGCGAAAGCAACGTTTGCCGAAGGTCCTCGCGCCCCTCAAAGTCGGTTTCGAGCGCCTCGATAAGCTCGGATTTATCTACCGTTTTGTCCTCGAAAACAGCCTTTTTAATCGCTTCGAGCGCGTCCGCGGCGTTTGATAACCCTACGCCGTGAATACCGTAATTATTGTATTTTGCGCCGCCTTCCGTCGAGAACCTCCCGCGCTCTATACACGGAGAGATCAGCATCGACAAAAACGCTCCGCGCGGCTGAACGAAATTATTGCATACGTCGATAATCCGGTCGCATTCTTTTTCGATCGCAACGCGCACCTTGTTCTCAAAACTCGCATACGTATCGCAGTTTTTAAGACACGAAAGGGTAACGCGCCGCACGATTTCTGGAAAAACGAATTTGTCGATGTTCGGGACGTCCGCGCCGCAACGCGGAATAATGAATTCCCAGCAAGCCGCGACGGTGTAGTTGCGCGCGTCGGCAAGGTCGTAGCCGAGCGCCGTGAGCCCCTTTATAACCACGTCATCGTTGCAGTATTGCGGAAAGCCGAGCCCCTGACGCGTAAGACGGGTGGCTCGCTCGTAAAGTCCGATCGGAGTAGAAGAGTTTACGCGCAAGTTTATTTTCGGATCGATCAGTTCGAGTTCTTCGCTCGCGGTAAGCACGATTTCGCTTAAATAGGTAAAAGCGTCGTTGCCGTTTTCGTCGCACCCGCCGAGTACGAGACTTTGCCCGTTGTCGCCTTGCTGTACGCCGTTATAGAGATCGGCGTCGTAATTCATCGCGATGAAAAACAGCTCGGTGTCCTCGATAAGCTCGTCCATAGTCGCGCCCCGACGGATCGATTCGTCCGCGTAGGGCAGCATATACCGATCGAATCTTCCGAGCGTGAGATGATTGTTCTCGTCGAGCCTGAGAGCGTAATGCAGAAACTTTATCGCCACGAGCGCGTCGTAATAGGTAGTCGCGCCGCTTTCGGGTACGACGGCAAGTGCCGCGGCAAGCCGCTCGCGCCCCGCTTTTTCCGCTCCGTCACGCCATTTCCGGACAAGGTCGGAACACACCTGCAGGTACCGCAACGCAAGTTCGTAAAACCTTTTCGCTTCGTCGTCCGCGTCGGGCAAGCGACCGCATATTGCTTTTTTCAAGCCGTTCAGACCGCCGGAAAGGAACGTTTCGTAATCCACGGTAACGTTTCCGAGCATTTCGCCCGCTTCGATTTCGGGAAGAAACGTATTGTAGCGGTTGAATCCGAAATCGTCCGATTCGTAAAAAATCGGCTTTTCGTCGTTCGCCGCGCGCTCGAACCGTATAAAAATCCGTTCTTCCTCGCTTAAATCGCGCGTTTCGGCGGTAACGTCCGCCTTGCGAAAGTTGCGATTTTTACGGTATCCGCGATTCAAAAGAAAACCCTTGCATTTTTCGACTTTTTCCGTCATTGTTTACTCCTTTTACGCAAGCGCGTTTATAAAATTTTCGTTCCGATCCCGAACGCGGCGAATATTTCCGCGTGGGGCGAGGGCGGTACGGTTTCGTCGAACGACGGCGAATACGTCCGTCCGACCGTCGGGTATTTGCCGCCCGCAAAGCGGTTGTAGGGCAGAAGCTCGACGCGTTTCGCTCCGACTTCGGCGATCGTTTTCGCTATAGCCGTGAGGTTTTCGGGCGTGTCCGTGACGGTCGGGATAAGCGGTACGCGGGTGACGAACGGCACGCCGCTTTCGGCAAGCGCGCGGTAGTTACGTAGAACGATTTCCGCATTGCCGCCGCAGTATTTCGCGAAACCGCCCTTGTCGATGATTTTGAGGTCGTAAAGCACGAAATCGCATACCCCGAGCGCCTTTTCGAACGTCGCGTTGTCCGCGTAGCCGCTCGTCTGCAGCGCGACTGTAAGCCGAGGGTCGAGAAGGGAAGCCGTTTCGACGATGAAGTCCGTCCTCAGAAGCGGTTCGCCGCCCGAAAACGTTATCCCGCCGCCGTCAGACAGAATATCTGCGTTCTTGTTGAGCCGATCCGCGAGCGCGCGGGGCGTGTAGTCCGTGCCGCATACCCGAATAAGCCCTTTCGGACAAGCCGCCGCGCTTTTCTCGGTGAATTCCGTTCTGCCCGCGACCAGATTTGCGTTTTTCAGACACTCGCCGCACCCGATACAACCGTTCTTATTTCTGACGTATTCCTTGTCGGGGCGTTGCCCTTCGGGGTTGTGACACCACTCGCAACGGAGCGGGCAACCCTTGAAAAACACAGTCGTGCGCAGGTTCGGCCCGTCAAAAGTCGAAAATTCTTCTATCGAAAATACCGTTGCGGTCATTATTTCGCTCCTTTTCCTTTACATTCGGCTCGGTTTGTGGTATAATATAGCCAAAATTCAACCGTCGGCTTAATTATACACCGTCGAAGAACGCGTATTCAAGTGCTTTTCCGACGATATATAGCCAAATTCCGACTTCTGCCGACGAAAGGAAAATTATGTTTTTTCATCAGCCGACAAACTCGGACGCGGACGTTTTCAACGCGTTTTTGTACGACGGAATCGATTACGGCGCGCATTTTCACAGAGGGTGCGAAATTCTTATCGCAATGCAGGGCACGCAAAAGGCCGTCGTCGGCGGCGAGCGCTACGACTTAAAGGCGGGCGAGGCGCTGTTCGTCGCGCCGTACCGGATTCATTCATACGAGCGCACCGAGGGGTCGGTAACGTTCGTTATCGTCTTTTCGGGCGCTTACGTCGAAGAATTCGGTTCGCGCCTGTCGGGCAAAACGCCGCTTGACGCCCGCTTCGCGCTCTCTTCCGAAACGCTTCGTTTCGTGTTGTCGAAATTCTTCGGTTCGGGCGAAACGAAAACAGCAACCGCCTTTTTGCATTCGGTAGATTGCGACCGCGTGAAAGTTCCGCAACCGGACGGGCTTACCGTGCGCGCCTGCCTTTACGCGATGATCGCCGAGTTCGATAAAACCGCCGCTTACGCGGAGAGCGATCGCGACGACGAGTTCGTGTATTCGGTCATAGGTTACGTCGAGCGGAATTTCCGGTCGGACATATCGGTCGCGACGCTTGCGCAAGAGCTCGGGTACTCTTACGACTACGTTTCGCGGCTTTTCGCGGCGCGGTTCGGGATAAGGTTTTCCGAGCTCGTCAACCGATACCGCGCGGAAGAGGCGGCAAGGCTTATCGGAACGGAAAACGTTTCCGCGACGGAAGCGGCGATGAGGAGCGGCTTTAACAGCATACGGTCGTTCAACAGGGTGTACAAGGAGCTTCTCGGCAGAACGCCCACGGGCAGATGATCGCGCTTTAGTCG
Organism: uncultured Clostridia bacterium; assembly: GCA_934270565.1. Taxonomy (GTDB): domain Bacteria; phylum Bacillota; class Clostridia; order Christensenellales; family Pumilibacteraceae; genus UBA10677. The sequence continues at coordinate 18,262 of CAKQPR010000021.1, forward strand.
GCGATTATTTCAAAACGAACACAAGCGGCGCCGCCGTTCGGTTGACAAACCGCGCGGAAATTGCTATTATATAAGAATGAGAAAGTTAAACGGCAAAATCATAGCGATTACGGGCGGTTCGTCCGGCATCGGAAAGCATATCGCGGAAACGTTTTCGGACGGAAACGCCGTCGTGGATCTGAGTCGTAGCGCGGAAACGAGCGCGCTTTTCACGGACGGCGGCGAAGCGAAAAACGGACTTTATCACATAAAGTGCGACGTGAGTTCGGAAGCGGACGTTATCGAGGCGTTCGGTATGATAAAGTCGGCGTTCGGAAGAGTAGACCTTCTTATAAACAACGCGGGCTACGGCGTTTCGGGCGCGGTCGAGCTTCTTAAAGACGAGGAAGTCGAGCGCATTTTCGAAGTCAATTTCATGGGAGTGTTCCGCTGCTGCAAGTACGCTTTGCCGCTTATGAGCGAGGGCGCGAAGATCGTGAATATTTCGTCCGCATGCGCGATTTTCCCGTTGCCCTTCCGCGGTATGTACTGCGCTTCCAAAGCCGCGGTGAGCATGCTTTCGCACTCGCTCCGCGAAGAGGTCAAGCCTTACGGAATCGACGTTACGGCGATTTGCCCCGGGGATATAAAGACTCCGTTCACGCGCAACCGCGTCAAGAATTTCACCACCAACGAGCGTTACGGATCGAGGATCAAGGACGCGGACGATCATATTTCGGCGCGCGAAAACAAGCGTATGAGCGTGGATTACGCTTGCCGCAAGATCGAAAAGATTATAGTGAAACGCAAATATAAGCCGTTCTATATCGTGGGCGGCAAATACAAAGCTTTATACGCGCTGTACCGGATTTTCCCGCTCGGCGCGATACTCGGCGCGACGGGTAAAATGTTCGCCCCGAAACAAAAGGACAAGGATTAACCGGAATACAAGGAGACAGTATGGAAAACGTAATCGTGCTCGACTTCGGCGGGCAGTACAATCAGCTTATCGCGCGCAGAGTCCGCGAACATAACGTCTATTGCGAGCTTCTGCCGCACGACACCCCGATCGAGAAAATCAAGGCGAAAAACCCGATCGGAATTATCTTTACGGGCGGTCCCGCGGCAGTCACGGACGAGGGCGCGCCTACCGTAAGTACGGAAATCTTCGAGCTCGGCATTCCCGTGCTCGGAATCTGCTACGGCTGTCAGCTGATGTCTTACGAGCTCGGCGGCAAGGTGGACAGAGGTCCGCGCGAATACGGCAAACAGGTGCTTAAAGCGGGCAAAAGCGTGCTTTTCGACGGCGTTCCCGAGACTTCGCGGATATGGATGAGTCACACCGTGTACGTCAGCGCCGTGCCCGAGGGATTCGAAGTGATCGGCACTACCGACACATGCCCCGTGGCGGCTATGGCGAACGACGAAAAAAAGCTTTACGGCGTTCAGTTCCACCCCGAAGTCATGCACACCGAGTACGGCGAAAACGTGCTCCGCAACTTCCTTTACAAGGTTTGCGGCGCTAAGGGCGAGTGGACGATGGCGAATTTCGCCGAAAGCAAGATCCGCGAGCTTAAAGAGAAAATCGGTGACAAAAAGGTGCTTTGCGCGCTTTCGGGCGGCGTGGATTCCGCGGTTGCAGCCACGCTTATTCACAAGGCTTGCCCCAACCTTACCTGCATTTTCGTCGATCACGGCTTGCTTCGGAAGGACGAAGCGGACGAGGTCGTGCGCGTTTTCCGCGACGAACAGAAAATGAACCTTATCAAGGTTGACGCTTCGGACAGATTTTTGGGACTTCTCAAAGGCGTTACCGAACCCGAACGCAAGAGAAAAATCATCGGCGAGGAGTTTATCCGCGTTTTCGAAGCTGAGGCGAAGAAGATCGGTAAGGTCGATTACCTCGTTCAGGGCACGATTTATCCCGACGTCATCGAGTCGGGCAAGGGCGTGAGCGCCACGATCAAGAGCCATCACAATGTGGGCGGGCTTCCGTCCGTCGTGGACTTCAAGGAAATCGTCGAGCCGCTTCGCGATCTGTTCAAGGACGAAGTCCGTAAATGCGGCTTCGAAATCGGCTTGCCCGCGTCGATAGTCATGCGCCAGCCGTTCCCCGGTCCCGGACTTGCGATCCGTATTATGGGCGATATCACGCGCGAAAAAGTCGCGATTTTGCAGGAAGCCGACGCGATCTACCGCGAGGAAATAGCTACGGCGGGGCTCGACAGAGAAATATGGCAGTACTTCGCCGTGCTTACCAACACCCGCACCGTGGGGGTTATGGGAGACGAGCGCACTTACGACTATACCGTCGCGCTTCGCGGCGTTACCAGCGTGGACGGAATGACTGCCGACTGGGCGCGTATTCCTTTCGACGTGCTCGAGCGGATTTCCACACGTATCGTCAACGAGGTAAAACACGTCAATCGCATAGTTTACGATATCACATCCAAGCCCCCCGCAACCATCGAGTGGGAATGATAACCGAATAAACGTTCGCCCCGTCGGAAACACCCCGACGGGGTTTCGTTTTAAAGCCTTCCCCCTTGGGGGAAGGTGGCACGAGTGTGAGCGTAGCGATCCGAGTGACGAATGAGGGGTCGGGCTATGACAAACGCAACGTAAAAGACAACCCCTCATCAGTCGCTACGCGACAGCTTCCCCCCGAGGGGAAGCCTTATAAGGTCGCTTTCGCTCGGAGCTTCTCCCCCCCCCAAGGGGAAGCCTTGAATTGTTTGTGTGGGGTTGATTTTAATTGTATTCTAATGCGGCGGGGTTGATTTTTCGGATAAAAAGTAGTATAATGAGTACGATGAAAGCGAAAAAGAAAAGGCGCTTTCGGGAGGAATTATGGAAAACGGACTTAACAGGGACGTCGAAGAAAAGGTTTTGTCGCCGAGAAAGGGCGGCAGAATGCTTGCCGTCACGATTCTCGCGCTCGTTGCGGCGATCGCGCTTTTCGCGGTGTCGATCGTGTTTATGACGAAAGCGAACGTGCCCGCAGGCACGACCGCGGGCGGCGACGTGATATACAAATGCATAAATCCGCTTATGGCGACGCTTTCGGGCGCGGGGATAGGCATTGCGATAGTCGGCGCGCTCGCGACGTGCGTTCTGCTTCTCCCTGGCTTCAAGATCGTTGCGCCGAACGAAGCGCTCGTGCTTCTTTTCTTCGGTAAATACTACGGAACGATCGCAAACGACGGCTTTTTCTGGGTAAATCCGTTCTGCACGGCGTACAATCCCGCGGCGCGCGGCGGACTTACGATGAAATCGGGATCGGGAAAGGACAGCAAGTCCGACGATGCGATTTCGTTCGAGCTCGGCACGAAAAAACTGTCGCTTAAAGCGATGACGCTCAACAACGACAAACAGAAAGTCAACGACGAAGAGGGTAACCCGATCGAAATCGGCGTTGTCGTCATCTGGCGCATCGTGAACACCGCCAAAGCCGTGTTCAACGTCGATAACTATATGAGCTTTATATCCACGCAAGCCGATTCGGCGATCCGCAACGTTGCCCGCGCGTACCCCTACGACGTGAGCGAAGCGGGCGACGAAAAATCGCTTCGCGGCTCGAGTCAGGAAATCGCGGACGTACTTAAAGACGACCTTCAAAAGCGCGTGGAGTTCGCGGGTATCGAAATCCTCGAAGCGCGCATCACGCACCTTGCTTACGCGCCCGAAATCGCGGCGGCAATGCTTCAGCGCCAGCAGGCAAAGGCGATTATCGTCGCACGTCAGAAGATCGTCGAAGGCGCGGTCGGTATGGTGGAAATGGCGCTCAACAAGCTCAGCGAAAAGTCTATCGTAGAGCTCGACGCCGAGCATAAAGCGCAGATGGTAAGCAATCTTCTGGTCGTGCTTTGCGGAAACAAGGACGCTCAGCCGATAGTGAACAGCGGTTCGATAGGCTGATATTAAAGGAACACTTATGAATATTTACGACGAAATGACAAAGATCGGGGTAATTCCCGTAGTTAAGATCGAAGATCCTTCCGATACGTTCCCGCTTGTCGAGGCTATGGCGAGAGGCGGTTTGCCTGCCGCCGAAATCACTTTCCGCACGGCTCACGCGCTCGGCGCGATAGAGCAGGTTGCGAAGCGCTTACCCGACGTTCTTGTCGGAGCGGGCACCGTGACTAACGCCGATCAGGCGAAAAGAGCGATCGACGCGGGTGCGAAATTTATCGTGGGTCCGGGTCTTAGCGCAAAGGTTGCAAAGGTCTGCCGCGAGCAAAACGTAGTTTACCTCCCCGGGTGCGTTACGCCCACCGAAATAATCGCCGCGCTCGACGAGGGAATTACGACGGTCAAGTTTTTCCCCGCGTCCGTTTACGGCGGGCTTAAAGCGATCAAAGCGTTGTCCGCGCCGTTTTCCACGGTTAAATTTCTGCCCACCGGCGGCGTGAATGCGACTAACCTTGCCGAATACCTCGCGTTTGACAGGATTGCGGCTTGCGGAGGGAGTTGGATGGCAGAACCTTCGCTCGTTCGCGGGAAGCGTTTCGACGAAATAGAAAAGCTTTGCCGCGAGGCGAGCGACATAGTGAAAACCGTTCGCGGCTGAGCGGGCGGAACGATAAAACGCATTGCAGCGGGTCGGATTTGCGATTTGTTGCTGTTTTTTGCAAAAAACCGACGAAAACAAGTGAAAAACGCTTGCAAAAACCCGAAATCTATTGTAAAATGTTCTTAGCGAGGCAACATGCCGCGAATTACTTATAGAGGGAAAAGCTATGAACATCAGTGAAGTGCGAGTCAGATTAGTCAAAAAAGACGAGGGCAAACTCAAAGCGGTTGCGTCGGTCACCATCGACGATTGCTTCGTCGTTCACGACGTGAAGATTCTCGAGGGACAGGACGATTTTTTCATCGCCATGCCGAGCAAGAAAACGCCCGACGGAGAATACAAGGACATCGTGCACCCGCTTAATACGGAAACCAGAGAAATGCTGAAAAAAGCCGTTCTCGAGGAATTCGAGAAGGTTCGCTCGCAGGCGGCTGTCGAAGCTTAAGCAATAAAGGTTACCGAAAAAACGAAAAGACGCTCGCAGGGGGCTACGGGCGTTTTAAGCTTGTAATTTTACGGCAAAGGACGGCTTGATTGTGGAACTTGACGAAATCAGACGCAGAATGAGAGAAGGTATGCTTTATAACTCGGGGGATCCCGAGCTTCTCGCGGTGCAGGCGAAATACCTCGAAAAAATGTACGATTATAATGCGACCCGACCGAGCGAGGGCGAAAAGCGCGCCGCGCTTATCAAGGAAATGTTCGGATCGGCGGGCGAGGGGTGCTATATCGAGCCGCCTTTCCACGCCAACTGGGGCGGGAAGAACGTGCATCTCGGCGACAACGTGTACGCGAATTTCAATCTCACCTGCGTGGACGATTGCGAAATATTTATCGGCGACGGAACAATGCTCGGTCCGTCCGTCGTTCTCGCTTCCGCTTCGCACCCGATCTGCCCCGAACTGAGAAAAAAGGCTTATCAATTCAATCTCCCCGTGCGTATCGGCAAAAACTGCTGGCTTGGCGCGGGAGTGGTCGTGCTCCCGGGAGTTACCGTCGGCGACAATACCGTGGTCGGCGCGGGCAGCGTGGTTACGCACGACCTTCCCGCAAACGTGGTTGCCGTCGGTTCGCCCGCCCGCATTCTTCGCCCGATTAGCGAGCGCGATTACGAATTCTATTACCGCGACCGCCCCATCGACGACGAATCGAAAAAGGATATGTAAACCCGCTTTGTCGCGAAAAATATAAAACGCATACGAAAAAATACGACCTTGCGGGGTCGTATTTTCTTATCGGTCGTTAGTCGCGGGAATGAAGGTATTTGTTTTTTGTGGCGTTTCCGCCTCTTATGTGCCTTTCGGCGAGGTTGAATTCGAGAATTTTTTTCACTTCGCGCCACAGGTCCGCGTTTATGTATTTAAGCCGCTCGGAAACGTCCTTATGAACGGTGCTTTTGCTTACGTCGAACGTCGCCGCGGTTTCGCGGACGGTCGCTCCCGTCGAGAGGATGTGTTCCGCCTCCTCAAGCGTTCTCTTTTCGATGCTCTCTTTCATTTTCACGCTTCCTTTTAAGTCTGTATTTTATCTTATGTCCTCTCCTCGCGCGATATGACAAAAACCGCCAAACAGATTGAGGCTCGGGGCGTTTCGGGTATGAAGTAAAAAATTTTTATCCTAAACCACCGATTTTTAACTTTATTTTAACTTGAACATACTACAATATAGTCGTGAAATCGCAGAAGCGGCGTTTTTTAAGCGGCGTTACCTGCAGAATAAAACCGCCCGATCGGCGGCAGAGAAAACGGAGAAATACTTATATGAAAAAGACTTTTATGAAGATAGCAACGGCGATTATGTGTGTTTGCATGGCGGTAGTGCCGCTGTCGGCGTGCGGCGAGAGTTCGGCATACGAAATCGCGGTTAAGAACGGTTTCGTGGGTACGGAAGCGGAATGGCTCGAGAGTCTCAAAGGCGATTCGGCTTACGAAACGGCGGTGAAAAACGGCTTTACGGGAACGGAAGCGGAGTGGATTGCAAGTCTCAAAGGCAAAGACGGACTTGACGCCGACGATAACGCTTACGATATCGCCGTGAAAAACGGCTTTACGGGTTCGCAGAAAGACTGGCTCGAAAGCCTCAAGGGCGCGGACGGCAAGGACGGCGCGGACGCGGTAGATTATCTGTATAATACTTGGGTAAAATGGCACGACAGCAAAATTTACACCGGCTCGTACTATGAATTTCTGACTACCTACGACGCGGCGGCTACCGCTTACGGGGTCGATAACGGCGTGGCGGCGGTAAGTCGAGCCATGTGTTCGTCGGTGATCGTATTCGGCGAGTTTACGGCGCGCGAGAAAGTCGGACGGAAGAACGGTGCGTTCGGAGAGACCGTTTACGGCGAGTACACAACGATAGGCGCGGGAGCGGGCGCGATTTACGAATACGACAAGGATTCGGGCGAGGCTTATATCGTTACGAATTATCACGTCGTTTACGGTGCGGATACGGTAGGCGGTTTTGCGAAGAAACTCGGCGTTTGCCTGTACGGCGATTATCCGACGATAGAAGCGACTACTAATTCGACCTATTCGTCGCTTACCGATCGTACTTTAAGAGAAGGAACTTTCGTCGAAGCGACGTTTATCGGCGGGAGCGCGGATCACGACGTTGCGGTTTTAAAGGTTAAAATCTCCGAGGATGAGAGAAAAACTCACTCGATCGCCGCGGCTAAGGTCGAAGATTCCGATTTTCTGAGTCTCGGGCAGAAGGCGATTGCGATCGGAAACCCGAATGCGTCCGGCTTTTCGGCAACAACCGGCACTCTGTCCGTCGATTCGGAAAACATCGTAATGGAGAGCATAACCGATTCTTCGAAAACGATGGCTTACCGCGTTATGCGCGTCGATACCGCGATCAATGCGGGAAACAGCGGCGGCGGACTTTACAACGCTTCGGGAAACCTTATCGGGCTTGTGGAGGCGAAGGCTTCGTCATCGAGTATCGACAACATTTCTTACGCGATCCCCGCAAATATCGTGCGCGGCGTCGCAGACAACGTGATCCGTCACAGCAAGGCGGGGAAGGATAAAACGAGCGCGTTCGATAAGCGAATGATAGGCATTTCCACGAACGTAAGCGATACGTCTAATCGTTACGACGCGGAGAAAGGTACGATTACCGTTACGGAAACGGTTTATGTCGCCGAGGTTGTGAAAAATTCGCCCGCGGCTGCGGCGGGGCTCGCGGTCGGAGACGTGATAAAATCGGCTCGGCTTCTGACTTCGGCAGGCGTTACGCCGAAGTCCGTTCGCGGTTCGGCCGAACCTCTTACTATCACGCGTAACTTTCAGCTGTCCGATTATATGATGTACGCCGACGAGGGCGACAAGGTCGAGCTTACGGTTGTGCGCGACGGAGTAGAAAAAGTTATCGTCGTTACGGTGTAACGAAAGAAACAACGGTTATAAGAGAAAAAGCCTTTCCCGTTTGAGAAAGGCTTTTACTGTACCGTTTAATTATGTCCGTATTCGCTCCCGCTCGGCGGTGAGTCACCGCGGGCGAGTATTTTGGGTTAGTCGTGTTCGCTTGTTTTTGTTCCTGCTGCGGGGGATTTCTCGACTGCGCTCGAAATGACATTGTGTTCGTTTGGTTTGCGGGCGGACGAGGAACGCCCCTACATTTAAAGCCTTCCCCCTTGGGGCGCGACGCGGCGGCACGAAGTGCCGTAAAAACAGTCCACAGGTGACTGTTTTTAGCCAAAGCGGCGAAGTAGCTATGCTACGAGCTGGGAGGTGGATTGCCGAAGCGATAGCGAAGGCAAGACGAATGAGGGGTTGGGCTAAGACAAACGCAACGTAAAATACAACCCCTCATCAGTCGCTACGCGACAGCTTCCCCCCGAGGGGAAGCCTTTTTTAGTACCGTTCCGCTAAGTCCGTATTCGCTCCCGCGAGATCCTTACGACTGCGCGCTTTGCGCTCCGCTCAGGATGACGAAACAAAGTACCGTTCCGCTTCGTTTTATAATGTTATTTTATAAGTACGGGCATCGCCGACTTGCCCGCAGGGGCTCCCTGCCATCGCCGACTTGCCCACGGCGGCTCGCCGTTCGCTCCCGC
>CAKQPR010000022.1 GCA_934270565.1 uncultured Clostridia bacterium
AAGGTTGGCGGCGGGACGAGGGCGTCCCGCCCTACCGAGGCGTGGGACATATTCCAAGCAAATACTTGCCCACAGGGATTTCCTGTCGGGCGGACGAGGATCGCCCCTACCTTTTAAAGCCTTCCCCTTGGGGGGAAGGTGGATTGCAGAAGCGACAGCGAAGGCAAGACGGATGAGGGGTCGGGATATGACTAACGTAACGTATAAGACAACCCCTCATCAGTCGCTACGCGACAGCTCCCCCCCCAAGGGGAAGCCTTGAACAGTCCGCTTACGCGGAATTATTTTTTTCGTAAAGTAAGAACGCAATGCAAGGTTTGCGGGCGGACGAGGGCGTCCCTACCTTTTAAAGCCTTCCCCTTGGGGGGAAGGTGGATTGCCGAAGCGACAGCGAAGGCAAGACGGATGAGGGGTCGGGATATGACTAACGTAACGTATAAGACAACCCCTCATCACCGCCTACGGCGGAGCTTCCCCCCAAGGGGAAGCCTTGAACAGTCCGCTTACGCGGATATTTATGGGTATACCGTTCCAAAGCGTTCGTGTTCGCTCCCGCGAGATCTCTCGACTTCGCTCGAGATGACGAGGCTAAGTACCGTTTTGTTTGATTTTATAATGTTATTTTGTAAGTTTGGGCGTAGCCGACTTGCCCACGGCGGCTCGCCGTTCGCTCCCGCTTTGGTCTCGATTTCGCTCGAGATGACGGGGCAAGGAAGCGTTACGCAAGGTTGGCGGCGGGACGAGGGCGTCCCGCCCTACCGAGGCGTGGGACATATTCCAAGCAAATACTTGCCCACAGGGGTTCCCTGTCGGGCGGACGAGGATCGCCCCTACCATTTAAAGCCTTCCCCTTGGGGGGGGAAGGTGGATTGCCGAAGCGACAGCGAAGGCAAGACGGATGAGGGGTCGGGATATGACAAGCGCGGCGTAAAAAACAACCCCTCATCAGTCGCTACGCGACAGCTTCCCCCCAAGGGGAAGCCTTGAACAGTCCACTTACGCGGAATTATTTTTTTCGTAAAGTAAGAACGCAATGCAAGGTTGGCGGCGGGACGAGGGCGTCCCGCCCTACCGAGGCGTGGGACATATTCCAAGCAAATACTTGCCCACAGGGGTTCCCTGTCGGGCGGACGAGGAACGCCCATACCTGTTCTCGCAATCATTACAGAAGTCCCGCAACTAATCCACTTCACGCTCGTTTTCGACCTTTAAAGCGTTGCGGGGTCTGGGACACAGCCGCAAGTGTCCCAGCGGCTTTTTTGTTACTTTTTTCTCCGCCTGAAAAAAGTAAAATATCTTTTCCTTTCTTTTCTTAAAAAGTTATTTGTTACTATTTTCAAAGTAGACCATAGCGGTAGCGAGCTTTGTTACTATTTCCAAAGAAAGCCATAGCGGCAGCGATTTAGCGTTTTATCGCGTTGGAGACTGTGAGGTAATCGTTTGTAAGTATGCAGTCGATGCCCATAGCGACGAACTTCTGAGCTTCGGCGGGATCGTCCGACCAGAAAACGTTGCAACGTATGCCGTTTTCGTGCGCCTTTACGATCATTTCCTCGTTAAAGTACGGCTTGAACAGCTGAACCTTATCCGTGCCGTATTTAATCGCGCGATCGACTATCTGCCACGGCGCGTTACCGCCGCCGGTGCACCGTTTTATATCGGGCGCGACCGAGCGGAACTTGTCGAGTTTAAGGTCGTTTCCGCTCATAACGTAGCAATATTTAACGCAGTCGTACTTGCGGATAAGCGAGGCGATTTCGTCCATTTTGTCGTCCTCGTAATCGTTATCCCAGATTTTGACGTGGATATTCATAATCACGCGGGCGGCGAACTTGCCAAGGATTTCCTCGAACGTCGGAATTTTAAGCCCTTTCGTTCTCTCGCCGAAATACCCGCCGAAATCGAATTGCCGAAGCTCGTCGAGCGTGTAGTCGCAAATTCTGCCCTTGCCGTCCGAAACGCGCTCGAGGTCGCAATCGTGAGCGGACACGAGCACGCCGTCTCTGGTCGTCCAAAGGTCGAATTCGATTTCTTCCGCGCCGAGCGCCACCGCCGCGCCGAACGCGGGCATTGTGTTTTCGGGCGCAACGGTATTGAAACCGCGGTGCGCGCAGACTCGCGGGTACGGAGCGAATTCGTCGGGGAGAACGACGGACGAACCCGAATTGCGGTAAAGCCACGGGCGGCGTCCGTCCTCGATATAATCGAAATGCGATTTTTGCGCGCCCTCGAAGCCCGCCGCCTTATAGAATTTATCGTGCGGGTCGAATTCGAAGCTCGCCACGCCCACGCGGCTACGCATATTCACGAGCATTTCGCCTTGGGGGGAAACGATCATCGAACAGCCGCAGACGGGACTGTTTTCGCCGAGCGAAACGGACGAGCGGACGAGCCACGCGTTAGTGTTGTAGCACAGGAATTTGCCCGTCGTTTCCAGAAATTCGTGCGAATCGGTGCGCTGATGCGAACAGCCTATTATCACGTCCGGCTTTTCGAGCGCAATACGGGCGTAATTCTCGAAGCAGTAAAAGTCATAGCACGTCATAAACGCGTACTTCACGCCGTCGAGCGTAAGCGTGTACGGCTCGCGGTACGAATTCGCATACGAATCGTCGCGGAGCGAAACGCCGTTTTCGTCCTTTTTGAACTCGCTCGGAGCGGGCTGAACTTTGTCGTACCTACCCTTGATTTCGCCGTCCGCACCTATTACGAACGTGGTGTTTCTGAGCCCCGTTTCCGTCTCGTCCGCAAAATTCGCGAACACCGTCGCTTTGCAACGTTTTGCCGCGGCGATCACGGCGTTTCGGAGCGGCTCGGCAAACTTGCGGCGGACTTTTTCGTTGTCGTTACCCACCGAAGCGGGCACGTCGCACGCTTCGGGCATTACGATAACGTCCGCGCTTTCGTCGATGCCGTTCAGAAGCCCGATCATCTCTTCAAAGCATCGGTCGACGTCGCTTGCGTTCATCGAATACCACGGCTGAATTATGTAAAATTTCATCGTTTATCCTCTCGTTTTATCATCTGTTTCCGTTATTTAAGCAGCGGCTCTACGACTTCGCGCACGCGCTTAGCCATAAAATAAAACCCGAGGTCGGTGGGGTGACAGCCGTCAACCGTGCAGTTTCCGCGCTCGGTTTCGGGGAAAAACTCGCCGCCGTTTATGAAATACACGTTCTCGTCGCCCTCCTCTTTCGCGCGGTCGAAGGTGGCGCGCACGATCGCGGCGCGGTCGGCGATATACGGGTCGTGCTCGACGTCCGGTCTTGTTATGAACACGATCGGAGTTTCGCGGCGACGGGCGCGGTAAGTTTTATAGAAGCGGAAATGCGTTTCGGCGAGGTATTCGGGCGTGGGCGCGTTGTGGTCGTAGTCCATTACGAAAACGGACGCGTCGATATCCGCGACGAATTTCGCCATACTTGTCTCGGCTCGCGCGCTGCCGCTGAAACCGAGGTTTACGTAGTCCGCGTCCAACCACTTGGAAACAAGCGCCTGATAGCTTGCGTCGGCGCGGCTCGCGCATCCTCCCTGAGTTATGGACGAGCCGTAATACACGATCGGTTTTTCGATCCCGTACCGCTCGCCGTGCTCGATTTTCGCGGTTTCGTCAAAGCCGAGCGTGAGCGTATCCACGTCGTTATACAGCGGGAAATACAGCACGTATTCGCGCATTTCGCCGCCTTTGAGCGGCTCGGTGCGCTCGAAGCCCTGCGTTTCGAAATGCGCGGGGCGCATCGACGCGACGTGCACGAAAACGCCGTTCCTTTTCTCGACGAGGACAAACCCCGAACTGCCCGTGAGCGGCATATGGTTCATATCGCAAACGTAGCCGTAGGTCGCTTTGAGGCGGATAACCGACGAATCCGTTCTGAATCTGATTCTGCCGCCCGCCGTGTTGCGCCGAAGCACCGTCACGCCTTCGTTCGAGGTGACGGCGACCGCTTCGGGTACGCGGTAAAACCCGCCTTCCCGCTCGTCGAACTTCACTCCGTAAAGGTCGAACGGCTCGCACGGCATAACGAACGTTCTTAAACCGTCCGCAACCACTCCCGAGCTTTGCATGTTCTTGTCCACGTCAAGCGCCGTCTTTTTCGTTTTCTCTTCTGACATAAATTTTTACCTCCTATGAGTTTGATTTGTTTTTTAATCGATTTAACAGCGGGGCTATTACTTCGTTCAGTCCTTTTGCGATGAAATAAAATCCGAGATCGTTCGGGTGGCTACCCTCTACGGTGCAAAACCCGCGGTACTCGTCCGGAAAAAGCTTGCTTCCGTCGATAAAGTACACGTTTTTATCGCCGTCGGCTAAGGCTCTCTCGTAACTCTCGCGCACGACCGCGACGCGTTTTTCGTAGTCGGGAATAGGCTCGATGTCGGGGCGCGATACAAGCACAATCGGTGTTCGCGGGCAACGCTCACGGTATGTTTTGTAAAATTCGTAATGCGTTTTTCGGAGGTGCTCGACCGAAGGCGCGTTTGCGTCGTAGCCGATAACGAACACCGAAGCGGCGATTTTCGACAAAAATTCCGCCATGCTCGTTTCGCCGAGCGCACTCCCCGAAAGCCCGTAATTGACAAAATCGACGTCGCTCGCAACCGAAATAAGCGACTCGAACGTCGTATCGGGTCGGCTCGCACACCCGCCCTGCGTTACCGACGAGCCGTAATACACGATCGGTTTTTCGATCCCGTATCGCTCGCCGTGCTCGATTTTCGCCGTTTCGTCAAAGCCGAGCGTAAGTGATTCCACGCCGACGTACAACGGAAAAGACAGCATATATTCGCGCATTTTGCCGCCTTTGAGCTTTGCCGTGCGCTCCAGAAATCCGTTTTCGCCCTGTTCGGGTCTGAAAGTCGCCACATGCACGAATACGCCGTCCTCTTTCTCGACGAGCGCGAATCCGCTCACGCCGCTGTCCGGCATTTGGGACAGTCTGAATTCCCACGATTTCGCTCGTATGCGAATAACGGTCGAATCGGTTCTGAACCTTATCCTGCCGCCCGCGGTTATGCGCCGCAAAGCCGAAACGTTTTCGCCGACGGTTTCCGCTTCCGATTTTGTGAGTCTGTAAAACACGCCTTCTCGCTCGTCGAACTTCACGCCGTAAAGGTCGAACGGCTCGCACGGCAATTCGTATTCGCGTAAGTCGTGCGCAACCACGCCGCCTGCGGTCAGATTTTTATCGACGTCGCGTATCGTTTTTTCCTTCTTTTTCGACATTTTGTCACCTCATATGAGTTTTGTTTTTTGTGTTCTGTAAGGCGCGGAGCCCGCGCTGGGGGTAATGTCATTTCGACCGAAGTGAGGGTTTTAACCCGAACGAAGCGGAGAAATCCCCTGCGGAAGTCACCCGACAACAATACTGACAAAACCGTTTTCGACCTTATAATTTCGGCTCTGCCGACGGTAGGGCGGTTCGCCCTCGGACCGCCGCATAACGTAAAGCTTCGGTCGGGTATTTGAAACGTACCGTTCCGCGGCGACCGTGTTCGCTCCCGCATTGGTCTCGACTACGCTCGGCGGTGAGCCACCGCGGGCGAGTATTTGGGGGTTCGTGTTCGCTTGTTTTTGTTTTCTTATGCAGGGGATTTCTCGACTAACGCTCGAAATGACATCGTGTTCGCTTGGTTTGCGGGCGGACGAGGGCGTCCGCCCCTACCCGTTCTCTCATACGTTACGGAAGTCACCCGAAACCCTCTCTGCCACAACTATTTCGACTTTTAAAGCGTTGCGGGTCCAGGGCACAGCCGCAAGGCGGTGAGCCACCGCAGGCGAGTGGATAGGTTTCGTTCTTTACGTTAGTCTGTTATATGCACTACCCTTATACTTGCCCACAGGGTTCCCTGCCGGCGGCTTTTTTGCTACTTTTTTCTCCGCTTGAAAAAAGTAGACTACATTTCCCTTTCTTTCTAAAAAAATGTTTGTTACTATTATAAAAGTAAACCATAGCGGTAGCGCGTTTTGTTACTATTTCCAAAGTAAATCATAGTGATAGCGCCGTTATATTTTTGTTTTGGAGCGGATACGGTTGTTGAGTTCTTCAAGCGCGGAGAATCCCATTGTTTTGAGGCGGTGGTTGCGCGCAACGACTTCGAGTATTATGGAAAGATTACGCCCGGGCTTGACGGGGATAACGTAAAGCGGGAGTTCGGTTTCGAGCAGGGTATAGAAATTCTGTTCGTCGCCGAGCCGATCGTAAGCCTTGCCGTTTACCCAGTCTTCGAGCTTGACGACGATATCCACGACCTTGCTGTTGCGGATCGCGCCCGCGCCGTAAAGCGCGCTGATGTCGATAATGCCTATGCCGCGGATCTCCATAAAGTGCCGTATCGCCTGCGGGGATTCGCCCACGAGCCTGTCGGAAACGCGACGAAGCGTAACGGCGTCGTCGGCGACGAGCCGATGTCCGCGCTGAATGAGCTCGAGCGCGGTTTCGGATTTACCGATGCTCGAATCGCCGGTGATGAGCACGCCCACGCCGTACATATCCATCAGAACGCCGTGGATCGTCTCGGTAGGCGCGAGGATTTCGTTGAGGTAAATGCTGAGCTCGTTGACGAACGCGGTAGTGCGAAGCGGCGAGCGCAGAATAACTCGGTCGTACTTTTTCGCCGCCGCGACGAGTTCGCAAAGCGGTTTCGCCGCCGTGGTAAGCACGAGACAGGGAAACCCGTAAGAACAGAACCGCTCGCAGACGAACGCGCGCTCTACCTTGTCGAGGGACAGAAGATAACTCATTTCCTGCTCTCCGATGACTTGGACGCGCTCGGCGGAAAAGTGCTCGTAGTAGCCCGCGAGCTGAAGCCCCGGGCGGGAAACGTTGAACGTCGCGATATGGATAAGCCGTTCGGGATCGCCGTAGATCACGTCGAGGTTGAGCCGCTCGGCAAAGTCCGCGACGGACACGTCGGTTTCGGTTTCCTGAAGCTCGGTTAGTTTGAGTTTAGCCATTTATATTTCCTCCGTACAGTATTTGTCTATTACCCACGCGACCGCGCTTTCGTCGGCGGGCGGAGCTACCACGTCGGCGGCGGCGCGAACCTCGGCGCTTGCCGAAGCGGGCGCAACCCCGAGCCCCGCGGCGCGGATCATTCCGATATCGTTCTGTCCGTCGCCCATCGCAATACACTCTTCGAGCGGCACTCCGTATATCGCCGCGACTTCTTTCATTCCCTCGTCTTTACCCGCCGTAGCGGATACGAATTCGAGGTAATTTTTGGTCGTCATATAGTATTCGACGCCTTTCGGTTCGGCTTTCGCGACCTCTTCTATAACGCCGCGCCACTGCTCGTCCGACTGATTTTCGCGCACGATCATAATCTTCATCGGCGTAAGTTCGGGGTGCGCTTCGACGTACTTTCCGAGGTCTCCCACCGCCTTTATCGGCGAACCGGTGAGGTGTTCGTACCACTCGTTGATTTCGTTGCGTTCGGCGGCGTAAACCACCTTATCGTCGTAAAAATGCATATACGTATGCGTTTTTTTCGCAATCTTTATGATTTCGGCGAGCGTTTCCAAAGGCAGAAATTTGCAAAAAACCGTCTCGCCGTCGCGGCTTAGCGCGTGCGCTCCGTTATACCCGATCATGGGCACGAACTGATCGTCGACCCCGAGCGAAACCAGAATTTTGTGCGTTGGCACGGTCATTCGACCGGTATTAAGAATAAAGTGCCCGCCCGCCGCAAGATACCGTTTTATCGCGGCGCGGTTTTCGGGCGAAACGTACTCGTCGCGGGTGCAAAGCGTGCCGTCGAAATCGCAGAAAAAAGCCTTGTATTTCATTAGTCGTTCTCCTTGTGAAAGTGCTCGTAAACGGCGTTTGCGGTTCGCTCGTCAAGCCCGACCGCCCTCAGCGTTTCGGGCGAAGCTTCCCTGATCGCGGCGGGCGACGGGAAAGCTTTCAGCAACATCGCGCGCTTTTTCTCGCCTATTCCCTTCACCTCGTCAAGCTCGGAAAAATACCGTTTCGAGCGGGTTTTGCGATGGTAAGTTATCGCGAAGCGGTGCGCTTCGTCGCGGACGCGTTGCATCAGCCGAAGCGCGAAATGGTCGTGCGGAAGTACGATCGGCTCGGGTTTATGCGGCGTAAAAATCTCTTCTTCGCGCTTGGCAAGCCCCACCATCGGCACGTCGAAACCCTCGCTTTTCATAACGTCGTATGCAAAATGCAGCTGCCCTTTGCCGCCGTCGATGACGATAAGATCGGGAAGGTAGGAAAACTTCTCGTCCTCGCGGCTTCGGCGGAATCTGCGGCGTATAACCTCTTCCATGCACCTGAAGTCGTCCGAGCCCTCGACCGTCTTTATCTTATATTTGCGGTAATCGGACGGCGACGGTCTGCCGCCGATAAACACCGACTGCGAAGCGACCTTGTCCACGCCGCTGATATTCGAAATATCGTAACACTCGATGCGGTGCGCGGACTTTATGCCGAGAATTTTAGCGAGCGACTCGCACGCGCCCTCGGTCATATCGTATTCGCGCTCGGTCTTTTTGCGGCTCTTTATGAGGTAATCGGAAGCGTTGCCCGCAGCGGTTTCGACGAGCCGTTTTCTCATGCCCTTTTGCGGCACGGTGAATTCGGGCGGCTTGCCGTACGACGCGAGAAGCTCGGAAAGCGCGGTATGTTCGATTTCTTCGGGCAGGCAGATTTCCTGCGGCAATTCCTTGTTTGCGTAATACTGCGCCATAAACGTCGAGAGCGCGTCGCCCATATCGGGCGAACCGTCGCTGACGGCGAAGTTCTGAACGCCGATAAGCTTGTTGCCGCGCACGACCGCGACCGAAATTACGCCGCGATTGCCGTCGAACGCATAAGCGTAAGCGTCGATATCCGTAACCGAACCGAGGTTTGCGACCGTTCTTTCGCGAAGTTTTTTTAGCATTTCGATCCGATCGCGGAACTCTATCGCGCGCTCGAACTGTTCTTTTTCGGCTGCGGCGGTCATTTTTTCGGTCAGAATCTTTTCCGCTCCGTCGTCGTAACCGGACAGGAAACGCATTACGCGGTTTACCGATTCGCGGTAGTCCTCGGGCGAAATATACTTCATACACGGCGCGTCGCACAAGCCCATATCGTAATTGAGGCAGGGGCGGACGCGCTTTTGCATGACTTTCGGGCACGAGCGCACCTTGTAGCACGAGCGGATCACGTCCGCGATATCGCCCGCGCGGATGCCGTTGAAAAACGGTCCGTAATACCGCGCGCCGTCGCGCCGCACCTTGCGGGTGATTTCGATCGCGGGGTATTCGGGGCGAAGGTCTATCTTGATATACGGCGAATGTTTGTCGTCTTTGAGCAGGATATTGTAATGCGGCTTGTACTTGCGGATCAGGTTGGCTTCGAGCGCGAGCGCGTCCTTTTCGGTGAGCGTGATGATATAGTCGAAATCGTCCACGTTGTCCACCATCGCCTGAACTTTCGGAAGCTTGGGCGAAGTGCCGAAATACTGCCTTACCCGCCGCGTCAGAAGCACGGCTTTGCCGACGTAAATTATATTGCCGCCTTTATCGCGCATGATGTAAACGCCGCTTTTTTCGGGCAAATCTTTGAGTTTTTGTCGAATTTTGTCGTTCATTTTCCGTTTTTCGCGAATTCGCAACCGCAATAATTCTGTCTGTAAATTCCCATTTCGCGGCTTTTGACCGTGCTTTCGTAAAAGCCGTTCCGCTTTTTAAAGTCGGACAAAATCCACTTTACGCCCGTCTCTTTTTCGGCTTCGAGCCCCAGCTCGTTTATGAGCGGCGCGGACTTGTGCGGGCTCACCGACAGCGTTGTGCAGAATTCGGTAAAGCCGAGCTCTCTCGCCTTTTCCGCGGTCTTTCGGATACGGAGCGCGATACACTTTCCGCACCTGCTCCCGCCCTCGGGCGCGGTTTCGAAGCCGCTTACCGCCGACAAAAATTCGGCGTGGTCGTAAGGCTCGACTATAAGTCTCAGGTCGTAAACCGCCGCGAGTTTTTCGACTTCGCGAAGGCGTTTATCGAACTCCTCGCGCGTATCGATATTCGGATTATAGAAGTAAAGCGCGGGGCGGGCGGCGATCACGCGCGGCAGAACGCCGCATGCGCACGGCGCGCAACAAACGTGCAGAAGCATATTTTTCGCCGATTTTACCGCTTCGTCCGTGTACTTGTCCGCGTTTTTTATTATATCGTCGTTCATAACGGAATTCTCGCTCCGCCTGTCTCGGCGTAAAAGTCGGTCGTGCCGCTTCTCAGCAAGCCTGCAACCGTTCGGGCGAACGTCGTGTCCGCTCTTACTCCGTTTATTTCGTCTACTATCGTTCCTCTCGCGTCGGCAGAACCGAGCCGCGTAAGCTTGCCGTCCGCGTACTCGTAGCCGAGCAGATACAGCTTGCCGTCCGCATACTCGAAGCGGTACGTTTTGCCATTTTCCTCACGCACGATTTCCTTTACGTCGCGGCGAACGTTGTCCGTTGTGACTTCCCGCCGCGAAACCGAAAAATCGGGGCGGATAAGCTCGAATTTATAAGTCGTTCCCGCGCCGTCGGTGACTTTTCCGCGACGGATCGACTCGTACACCGCCGCGACTGTTTCTGCCGACGTCACATAGCACATATCGTTGCCGGTTGCCTCGGCGTTTCTGCCGATCGCCATACCGACGAACGCGCCGTACTTGTCGATCGCCATTCCGCCGCTCGAACCGTCGTAAATTCCGCCGCTTATGCGCGTAACGATCCGATTGACGCCGCCGATGTTGCGGACGTCCTCCGCAAGAGAAACTTTGGATTCGAGATACGAAACGCCGTCGCCGTAAGGGCTCGCGATAACCGCGACTTCCTTGCCTTCGGTTCGGTCGGAAATCGTGTACGGCGATAACACGCCTTTACCGTCAAAGCCGCTCTTGCTCGTTCTGTACACAATCACGTCGGTTTTTTCGTCGTAACCGATTATGCGCGTGGAAGAAGCGGTAAGGTACTCGGTTTCGCCGTGGAATTTTATGTCCGGAACGACGGTTTTCGCGACGTGGAAGCAGGAAACGATATACACGTCGTCGCCCTCACCCGCCGCGATAAAGCCCGAACCCGCGTTCGCTCCCTCGCGAAGCTCGACCGCGTAAGGCGCATAGGTCGCGTAAAGCCGATCGGCGGTAAGCGGTTGGCGCTCGGTCGGCACGTCGCCGCACGCAAACGCGCTTACAGCTATTATCGCCGCCAGAACCGCGGTTATTAACTTTTTAACGCCGTTTTTCATTTCTCTCCTTGCGCCTTCCGGTTTTTTTGATCGTTGCGAACGCTTCGGGTGATTACGAATATGTTATCGGCTTTTTCGTCCGATTTTCCGTCTTGCGCCGCGCCGTTCGTTGCGTTTTTCGTATTATACCACACTTTACGGAAAATGTAAACCGCCCCGCGCATAATTGTTATTCTTTTAAGGCGGTGAGCCCACGCGGACGGGTATTTGATAGTGCGTGTACGATTGTTTTTCTTTCTGTCGCAGGGGATTTCTCGACTGCGGCTTCGCCTTCGCTCGAAATGACAAAGTGTATGTCTGGTTTTATAAGGTCTATTCCCCTCATTCGTCACTCGGATCGCTAACGCTCACACTCGTGCCACCTTCCCCCAAGGGGGAAGACATTAGCGGTCGCTCTTTTAATGTCATTTCGACCGACGCGTTAGCGAAGTGGAGAAATCCCCCGCGGAAGTCATCCGATGATGATACTACCTGCTCGTTTTCGACCTTATTTGTCGGCGAAGCCGACGGTAGGGCGGTTCGCCCTCGAACCGCCGCATAACGTTCAGCCGCGGTTGAGTATTTGAAGCATACCGTTACGCTAAGATCGTGTTCGCTCCCGCTCGGCGCGGAGCCCGCGCAAGCATTTGGGGGTGTACCGTTACATTACGATCGTATTCCCTCCCCGCTCGCAACATAGTTGCTTCGCCGCTTTAGCTAAAAACAGTCGCCTGAGGACTGTTTTTACGGTGCTTCGCACCGCCGCGTCGCGCCAGTGCGATTGCCACGTCGCTTTGCTCCTCGCAATGACAGTGGCTAAGTGCCGTTCCGCTTGGTTGACGGCGGGACGAGGGCGTCCCGCCCTACCGAAGCAAGGTACGCTGTTAAAACGATATACCGTAACCACACGGAAGTTCGCCGACTACCCCACTGACACAACCATTTTTCGACCTTTAAAGCGTTGCGGGTGCTTCGTTATACCCACGGGCGGACGAGGGCGTCCGCCCCTACCACAGTTCTAACAAACGTTACAGAAGTCCGCCGACTACCTCACTACCACAACCTTTTTCGACCTTTAAAGCGTTGCGGGGTCCGGGACACAGTCGCAAGGCGGTGAGCCACCGCGGGCGAGTATAGGGGATTGTTCTTTATGTTAGCTCGTTATATGCACTACACAAATACTTGCCACAGGGGTTCCCTGCCGGCGGCTTTTTTGCTACTTTTTTCTCCGCCTGAAAAAAAATAAAGCACGGTGCCCGTGCGGGCGATTTTTATCTAACAAACATTTTACTTAAAGAGTCATCGCCGACTTGCCCGCAGGGGCTCCCTGCCCATAGCGGCAGCGACCTTAAATCCGTTCTATTATGCCGTCGGACGGCTTGTAGTATTCGGCTTTGCCGTCGTCGTCCGCATACGCCCAGTCGATCGGCGGGAGCGCGCGCGAAACGAGGAATTCGTTCGCTTTTACGAAATGCCCGCATCCGAAAAACCCGCGATACGCCGAAAGCGGGCTCGGGTGAACGCTTTCGAGCACGAGGTGGCGCGACGGAATAAGCGATTTTTTGCGAAGCGCGTTCGCTCCCCAAAGCATAAACACCATAGGTTCTTCGCGGCGGGCGAGCGAAGCGATTACCGCGTCGGTGAACGTTTGCCAGCCGAGTTCCGCGTGCGACTGCGGCGAGTGTTCGCGCACGGTGAGCACGGTATTGAGTAACAGCACGCCCTGACTTGCCCAGCCGGTAAGCGTACTGCCGTTCGGCTCGACGCCCGTTTCCGCTTCGATTTCCTTAAAAATATTGACGAGCGACGGCGGCAACGGCACTCCTTTCCCGACGGCGAACGCCATTCCGTTAGCCTGCCCTTCGCCGTGGTACGGGTCCTGCCCGAGTATAACCACGCGCACCTTGTCGTAAGGCACGCGCGCCATCGCCGAATACACGAGCGGGCGCGGCGGGTAAACCACGCCTTTAGCGTACTCCTCGTCCACTTCCTTCATCAGCCGCGTGAAATATTCCTTGCCGTACTCTTCCTCGAGAATTTCGTCCCAATCGTTGCCGACGACCGTCATTTTGCACTCTCCTTTTCATTCGTTTTGCGCCCGCGAAAAAAACGCAAGCGCGCTTGTCCGATAGGACAATTATAACACAACTTGCGTGAAATGTCTATGTTTTGCGCAGGAAAAACGCGAGGCTGCCGTATAATCTATCCCCGCGCCGTAAATTCCGTCGCCGAAAGCATTACGTCGAGAATTCTGCGATCGGCGAGCGAATAAAACGAAACCTTGCCCTGCCTGCGGCACTTCACCGCGCCCGCGATTCTGAGCGCCGCAAGCTGGTGCGATACGGTCGTCTGATTAAGCCCGAGAAGCTTTACGATATCCCCCACGCACAACGCCGTTATCGACAGCGCCGACAGAATTTTAAGCCGCGTTCCGTCGCCGAGCGTCGAAAAAAGCCCGCACAAACCGTCGAGCGTTTCGCCGTCCGGCAGATATTCGAGCACAAGCTCCGCGTTTTTCGGGTCTACTATCAGACTTTCGCAATTTATCCGATCCATACCGACATTATACCACGCCGAACGCTTTTTCCGACCGCATTTTTTCGTTCCGAAAACTCCCTTTACGACGAAAAATCGCGCTTTCGCCCGACTTCTGCCGAAAACGGCGTTTGTCGGAATTCCGCAACGCCCTACCGACGGACTTCACGATAATCTTATGCGACGAAAACGCGCTTCGGTTTTACTCGGCTTTTTCTGCTCCTACCGAAAACGGCGTAAAAACGGCAATTCCGAACGCTTTTTCGCGCCCGATCGCAAAAAAATCGTATCAATCGCCGCCGCACCGAATAAATATTATAAGAGACAAACGCAACGGCGCTCGTCCGAGGGAGGCGATTATGACTCAAAGCGATATTTACAGACTGCTTCTTACCGTTCTGCTTTTCGCCAACCGCCAGCTCTCGTCGCTGAACGCGCCAGACGATTCCTCGCAAAACCGAAACTGCTGCAACTCGGGTCCTTCGACTTCCTCGACTTCGACGTCGGGCAATTTTTCCTATACCGGAATAAACGACCTGCTGATCCTCGTTATGTTCACCTCGCTCTTCACTCCCGACGACAACGCTTCCGGCACAACCTTCTGACCGCAAACGCACGGAGAAACGAAACGCGCCCCGAAAGAACGAACTTCCGACGCGCGCCCCGCTTAGGAGACATACAGCAATGGCAAAACTTTATAAACTTAATTCTTCTGTAAATATTTCAATTAAACGTAAAGCTATATCTTTGGTAATGTGCAATGTCTGCGAAACACTCGCGTTCTGACTGTTTGGATTGTACGTTTTGAGAACAACGCACGGTGTATTATTCGGCAAAAAACTTTTTTCATAGACACAGTTCACCTCGCTTGCTTTACACCCTCGAGCGTCAGTCGCGGATTTATAGAACTTAACTATCTTAGACATTAAAATCTTCTCCTTTAGGTTTTTTATATTTTGTTTTCATTCTTGTAGTAAAACACATGGAATTGTTTCAGCGAGGAAATTACGGTGTTGTGCCCTTGCGCGCCGAGAGCGGCTTTCGGACCGTAGCTGTCGTAATCGCGGCAAAGCGCTTTCACGTTTCTGTAAACACCTTCCCAGTCGGTTTGCTCGAACCCCGCAACTTTGTTTATCGCCGAAACGTAAGCGTTTACGGTTGTGTCCTTATAACCCTGTTTTGTGAGAAATTTACGGTATTCCTGTTTCATTCCTTCGTCACCTAAGCCCCACATACCCGACCTCCATGATTCAAAATTCGACTTACCCGTCGCTACAGTTGTGTTCCGTTCTTTCTGATCTTCCTGCCCGCTCGTTGTATCGTGTGCCGAACCGCCTGAATAAATCGTCGGCGGGGTAGGTGCGGGCGGTTTGGGCGTGTACGACGGATCGGATATAAGGTCGATTTTAACAGACCCGTAATAATTGACTTTTCGTTCGAACGCGGCTTGATTTTCCGAATCCTTTAATATAATTTTCTTATAGAAGCGCTCGTAAACGTTCTTGTACGAATCGAAAAAATCGAGCTCGATCGTATATCTGTCCGGCTGATCGAGCGCGGCAATCCCGACGTTCTGCCACTTGCCGTCCATAAGCTTGTAGCCCTCTTTACCGTTGTAAACGCCCTTTGCCGAGACCACGCGCAAGACGGAAGCGGCTTCCAGACGCTCGTATTCGAGACGGCAACCGTCGCAGCATTTCTCGTTCTCTTTTATAAACGCTTCATGACAAATCGGACATTTTATGTACTTCTGAATTCCGGTCTGAGCGGGTGCGATGACCGAAGATTCCGAAACGGGCGCGAGTGTCTCAACAGGCGCAGGTTCAAAAACAGACGAAGGTGCCGAAACAGTTGGGGTTTCTTTCCTTCTTGGTTCGCTTGTCTTGTTCCACTCACCTTTCGCAGACGGCACGACGTATAGCATAATAAAATCAAACAAAGCACAAAGCAAATAAAAAATAACCGTCGAGGGCACAGGATTAAGTAGCGTAAGAACGAATAAAACTGTCGAAATTACTATTTTTGCGATAGCCACACCGTGTACGGTGCATCCCTTTACAGCTATGTAAATACCGACAATCAGATTGTAGCACCCTATGCAAAACAATAAAATGCACACTATCGTCATTATCGTGCCGTATTCCGGTAATATAGGCATTTCGCCGTACAACCCTATCGCAACAAAACAGAATACGCCCCATACAGCCGACAGCGCGCCGTCTACAATTTCACACACCCTGACAGTCGTATTTCTTTTGTTACCCATATTCCCTCCGAAAACAAGTATAATTGTTAAAGTTCCGTACAAAATTATACAACAAGTATTCTTGTATTGTCAAGAAATTAACAAGAAAAGTTGTAAAATTGTCGTATGGAAAGCTCGTTCGTAAAAAATCTTAAGGCATTGAGGCTCGAATACGGCGTAAGCCAAGCGGCGCTTGCGGAAGTTTGCGGCGTAACGCAACAATGCGTGTCCGAATGGGAACGCGGCAAAATCGAGCCCACAATGTCTAATCTGTGGCGGCTTGCGGACTACTTCGACGTAACCATCGACGGTTTAGTCGGGCGCACCGCGATTTAATTATTTGTTATCCTTATCCTCGGCTTCGGTCGGGGCTTTATTTTTGTTTCGTCCGACCGCTTCATGATAATAATCGGACATGCTTCTTTCCGCGAATCCCAACCCTAAATCCATATCGTAAATCACATCGCCCATTGCATCAAACACGTTCGACATCCTGAAGTCTTTATCCATGCTGACGCAGCGTTCCCTGCCGATACCTATAGACCGTCCGAAGCGTTCCGCGTCGATATTTGCACCGAGAAAAACCACTTCCCAGCCCTTTTCGTTTTGCACTCTGTCGAGCATTTTTTTGATTGTTCCATAATCGTACTTCGTGCTCGAATTCTCCTCACCGTCCGTCGTTATGGCAAGCACGGTATGTTTCGGCACGTCCTCTTTTTTCAGATGATCCTGTATAAGTTCGACGCGATCTACCGTTTCGCCTACGGCGTCGAGAAGCGCCGTTACGCCGTCGGGGCGGTAATCGCGTCTCGTCATCGGCTCGATTTTCTCTATGCTCACGCGGTCGTGCAGGATTCTCGTTCCCATATTAAACAAAACGGTCGTAACGAGCGTTTCGCGTTCCGGATCTTTCTGTTTTTCGATAAACGAGTTAAACCCGCCGATCGTATCGTCGGTAAGATGATGCATAGACCCGCTCATATCGAGCACAAACACCACTTCTGTAATTTCTTTCATAATTTCTGCCTCCGTATTATAAAAATTTCCGTCGTTAAAATGCCGCCGATTTTTAATTTCGGCTCACGTTCTTCTCTATGAAAATCGCCGGACTGACTTCGCGCGAACCGTCGTAATAATACCTTCCGCGCGTGGCTTTGACTATCGGATAGCCGAAGTCGGTCAGATACTTTATATTACGTCCGACCGTTTTTCTGTCGCATTTTATGCCGAGCGAGCCGAGCACGTTCGCTATCTGGGATTGCGAGTATGTATGCTCCTTGCTGCTTCCGTATTGCAAACAGTACAGAACGTATAAAATAATCGTTTTCTTGGCAATCTTCATATTTTACCCTCCATATATATTATAGCAAAATTTTGGGGACAAAAGTAGCCCGAACCCAAAATTTCCCTGAAAAAATCACCTCCTTTTGCATAGCCTTACAATTATACACTAATCGCGAACGAAATAGGTCGCCCGAAAAGCGACATTTAATCGGACAGCGGTTTTTCGCCGTTCTCTATCAGCGCGTCATCTATTTCGTACAGATCGTAAACGCCGTTTTCGATAAACCAACCCACGATTATATCCGAAGCCAGACTATCAGACAGCACAAACCCCGCGGTTTTTAAAAGTTCGTCCGTTTCGCTTCTCGTAAGCCCGAGCGCAACCGCGAACGCAAGCGCGGTACGTTTCGTCGGTCGATAATCGGCGTCGCATCTGATTTTGGAAAACAATTTTCTGTCAACGCCCGCCCGCTTGTAGCACTGCGAATCGATCATGCCCTTCCTGTCAATCAGCAAAAGCAACGTTTGCGAAAACGACGGCTCACGCTTTATCGTCAATTCTCTGAAATTCATTTTTCGTCTCCTCTTTCGATTTTTCGGTTTTCACTCTTCCGGAAACGAAACTAACCGAATTTCGAGACGTAAAACAGCAAAATGTTTCTCCAAAAACGAAACAAACTGCCTGCGATTTTTGCCGTATAATTAAAAAAACCGTAATGCTTCATGCATTTATGGTTTTTTATAAATCAGACAAGTAGTTTTATTGTACTTTTACACGGGTTACACGGTTTTGCACTAATAACATTACGTTTACTATTTTTAAATGTCGGGTTAAAGTTGATGTTTGTATTAAATCTTTAAACGAAAAAAGCCCCGATTCTGATAAAATCGAGGCTTTCGGCGTAAATTATAATAAATTATTATCGAAATAAAATTTGTATGAAATTTTGTTATGGGCGGTCTGCGATGAAATTTCAGCTTTTTTGCAGCTTTTTTATCGCGTTGTCGAGCTTAATGAAGTCGTTCGGGGATAGTTGTTCGGCGCGGACGGTGGGAGAAAAGCCGAGCGAAACGAGCAGTTCTGCTGCGGTCGATTTGTCGAAACCGAAACCGGCGGCGAGGTTGTTTACGAGCGTTTTTCGTTTCATCGCGAAGGCTTTGCCGACGAGCGCGTAAAGGCTTTGATCCGTGGGCGCGGCGGGGTCGAGTTCGATCCGAACGACCGCGCTGTCCACGTTAGGGGCGGGGGTAAAGCAATCGCGTTTTACGATGCGGGTAATGCTTGCTTTGCCGCGAAGCGCAACGGCTACAGAAAGCGCGCCGTAATCGCCCTTTTGCGGCGTGGCGCAGATACGCTCGGCGACTTCCTTCTGAACCATAACGGTGACGGACGAGGGTTTGTTTTCGCGCTCGAGAAAGGTGAAAAGCAGCGGCGTTGTGATATAGTACGGCAGGTTCGCAACGACCTTGTAGTGTTTGCCGACAAGCTCGTCAAGCTCGGCGTCCGCCCATTTCGTTACGTCATCCATTATTATTTCGACGTTGTTAAGCCCCGCGAGAGATTCGTCGAGCACCGTCGAAAGCGATCGGTCGATTTCGAATGCGACCACCCGCCCCGCGCGTTCGGCAATAGCTCGGGTAAGCGTTCCCGCGCCCGCGCCGATTTCCAAAGCGGTATCGTCGCTCGTTACGCCCGCGTCGGACACGATCGCGCGAAGAAGGTTATAGTCGGTTATGAAGTTCTGTCCGTACTTTTTGGAGAACGAAAAACCGTGTTTTTTCAATAATGACGTGATATCCATAATTTTTCCTTTTTCGTGTCGTTGAGGCGGTGAGCCACCGCGGGCGAGTGTTTGGGTTTGTACCGTTTCGCAATGTTCGTGTTCGCTCCCGCGAGGCGGTGAGCCACCGCAGGGCAAGTATTTCGGGTTAGTCGTGTACGACTGTATTTGTTTCTGCCGTGGGGAATTTCTCGACTTCGGCTTCGCCTACGCTCGAAATGACAGCGTGTTCGTTTGGTTGGCGGCGGGACGAGGGCGTCCCGCCCTACCGAGGCGAAATACGTTGTCAAAAGCGATATAGCGCAACCTTACGAATATCACCCGACTACCTCACTACTACAACTGTTTTCGACCTTTAAAGCGTTGCGGGGTCCGGGACACAGCCGCAAGGCGGTGAGCCACCGCGGGCGAGTGGATCGGTTTCGTTCTTTTCATTAGTTTGTTATATGCACTACCCTTATACTTGCCCACAGGGGTTCCCTGCCGGCGGCTTTTTTGCTACTTTTTTCTCTGCCTGAAAAAAGTAGAATATATTTCCTTTTCTTTTCTAAAGAAAATATTTGTTACTATTCCCAAAGTAAATCATAGCGATAGCGCGTTTTCTCCGCCTGAAAAAAGTAGAATACCTTTACCTTTCTTTCCTAAAAAAGATATTTGTTACTATTTTCAAAGTAAGCCATAGCGGCAGCGCGTACTTGCCCGCAGGGGCTTCCCTGCCAGCGCGTACTTGCCCACGGCGGCTCGCCGTTCGCTCCCGCTTTGGTCTCGACTTCGCTCGCAATGACAGTAACTAAGTACCGTTTCGCTTGGCTTTATAATGTTATTTTGTAAGTACGGGCATCGCCGATTTTCCCGCAGGGGTTCCCTGCCGAAAAGAAAAACGGTTTGCGAAAGACAAACCGTTTCTGATATTTGCGATAAGGAATTATCTCTTCGAGAACTGAGGAGCTCTGCGCGCCTTTTTGAGACCGTATTTCTTTCTCTCTTTCATTCTCGGGTCGCGGGTAAGGTAGCCTGCCTTTTTAAGCTCGACTTTATACGCCTCGTCCGCAACGACGAGCGCGCGGGCGATACCGTGACGGATAGCGCCTGCCTGTCCCGAAAGACCGCCGCCCTTAACGTTTACGATGACGTCGAACTTGTCGGCGGCACCTACGAGCGCGAGGGGCTGATTTACGATAAGCTTAAGGGTGTCGAGCCCGAAATAATCGTCAAGGCTTCTGCGGTTGACGTTTACGGAGCCGTTGCCGGCAACGAGACGAACGCGGGCGATAGCCTTTTTACGTCTGCCGGTACCCCAGTACTGCAATTTCTTCTTTGCGCCGGATTTTGCTGCCATATCAGTTATACCTCTTTACTAAATTAAGGACTTCGGGCTGCTGAGCTTCGTGGTTGTGCTCTGCGCCTTTGTAGATACGAACTTTCTTAAGCATCTTTCTGCCAAGGCTGTTCTTGGGGAGCATACCTTTGATGGCGAGGTAAAGCGCTTCGTCGCTCTTCTCTTCCATAAGTTTCTTGTACTGAACCTGTTTAAGACCGCCCATATAACCGGTGTGGTGGCTCTTGTACTTGTCAACGAGCTTGTTGCCGGTGACTACGATCTTGTCCGAATTGATTACGATAACGAAATCTCCGCAATCCACATGAGGGGTGAAAGTGGGCTTGTTCTTGCCGCGAAGGATTGCCGCCACCTGACTTGCGAGGCGACCCATAGGCATATCCGTTGCGTCCACGAGGTACCACTTCTTGGAGATATTCTGATCATTTGCCATAAAAGTTTTCACGGTAATATCCTCAAAAAATATTTAAATTTTATTGCTCCCGTCCGCAACGTTTCACGCCGTTGCCGACAAAAGACTGCCCGATGGCAAGCGGCGAATGCGGGTCGGGGGGCTGTCCCGAACGCGCAAAAACCGTCGCTAACGCAACGTGCCCTAATATTTTACCATTATTGCGCGGTTATGTCAAGCGAAAAAACGCGGTTTTTCGTTCAAATTTGCTCGTTTTTCGCAGTTTGTCGGGAAAAACGCTATTTCGCGGCGGCTTTTATCGCGGCGTTTATTTTTTCGCGGATTTCCTTTATCGCCGCGCCGTCCGTCGGGTATTTGTTCCAGATATCCACGCCCGCCTCGCGGACAAGCTTTTCGGCGGTTTCGCGCGACGTGAGGCTTTCGAGAAGGCGGAGCGCGCTGCGGTCCTGAATCGCGTCGAAGAACACTTCGAGACGGAGCGAATCCCACGGCTCGCCGTTTTTGCCCGTGTACACGACGAACGCGTCGCCCGCGGGGAAAAAGCCGTTTGCGTCGGTGGAGACGAACGGATTTATCGGGAAGTACGACAGGCACGAATTATAGAAGTTGAAGCCCCACTGCAAGAAACCGTTCACCTTGCCGAGGTACAGCATCAGGCCGAGCACGCGATTGCGGAAGGACGGCATATTGATGAAGCGGTTGGGGATATGATCCTTGTACGCCGAACAGCAATAGTAAACCCACTCGTTGCCGTTGAGCTTTTCGGGAACGTGCGCAAGATCCATAACCGGAATATCCAGAATGTCGCGCCCCGCCTCGCTCGTGGCGTCCATAACCTTATAATCCTTTATGAGCGGACGGATAAAGTCGAACGCTTCTTTGAACTGCGCGTAATGCTCGGGTGCGGGCTCGTCCGAAATATGGAACATGCATTTTTCCGCAACGTGCTTATTCTTTAAGAATTTATCGAGCGCGGGAAGGAACGCCGAAAGGAATTTCTTGTATTCGTCGCCTGTCGAGCTCGTTTCCCAGCCGAAGATCTTTTCGTAACCGTTTTCGGTGTGCGCCATAATTTTCGGGCAGGCTTTCGCGCCCCACTGCGTGGTGAGGTGGCTGAATTCGAAGTATTCGACGCCGTTTGCGAGCGCTTCGCTCATAAACCGATCGAGCACGGAAAAATCGAACGAATACTTGCCGCCGTCGCGTTTAACGATAACAAGCTGAACGTCGGGGCGTTCGCCGCCGATATGCGTGTCGAGCGGGGGCGTGAAAAGCGGCGTGTAAAGCATATTTATTCCGTGGCTCGTCGCCGAGCGGACAAATCGTCCGACAAGCGCGAAAAACTCGTCCGTCCACGGCTCGATTCCGTAATAATCTTTAAGTCCGTCGTAGTGGAACCAGTTTGTGCAGATAAGGTCGGATTTCGGCAAAACCGCGTCGATTACTTCGATTTCGTACCGAATTCCGGCGATTTCGTCGTCTCGTTTTACGGTGATCGTAACGTCGCCGAGCCCCGCCGGCATATCGCAAGCGCCGTCTACCGTGACCCAAAGCGCGGTGATTGCGTCGCGGCTAATCTGCACGCCGCCGTCTACGGGCGCGAGCGGATCGGCGAAAACCTTTGCCGTTTCGCTTATGATAAGATCGTCGTGATCGGGGTATGCGTTAAAAAGCGCGGGAACGTACAACTCGCGGCGAACGGTAACGTAGCGGGCGAGCGAACCGCCGATTTCGATCCGAGCGAGGGCGGGCGTGTAATCGGAGCTCGTCGACAGAGCGACCTGAAAGTGATAGCGTTCGCCTCTGAGCATACTGCCCTTTGTTTCTTCGAGCGCGGGAGCGATTCCGGGAACGAATTTTTCGAGAGAAGAATAGGTTTTTATTTCGATCATAACGTTGTGTCCTCCGTCGGTTTTCATTATATCGCATACCGCTCGGGTTTAGCAAATCTATTTAACCTTATGCGGAATTATTCCTAAAAAAGTGTCCTTTTGTATAAACGAAAAACGGCTCGGCGGAGGACCGTCAAGCCGTCTTGAATTTTCGATTAAGCGATCGCTTTGCGCTTGCCGAGCAGAAGTACGCCCGCCGCAAGCAGAAGGATCATACCGCCGCCGATGAACAGCCACGGCGTAACGGCGATCGTACCGCAACCGGTTTTCGCCTTTTCGGCGACCGAAATCGTGAAGGTCGCGGTGCGCTTGAGGTATTTTACGGTAACGGTAAC
This sequence comes from uncultured Clostridia bacterium, assembly GCA_934270565.1. GTDB lineage: Bacteria > Bacillota > Clostridia > Christensenellales > Pumilibacteraceae > UBA10677. The sequence continues at coordinate 23,024 of CAKQPR010000022.1, forward strand.
GCTGTCGTTTGCCTTGGAGGTGTCAAAGCCCGAAATCATATCTTCGGTAACTTCGAGTTCGGTATCGTCGGGCTTGCCGTTTTTGGTGGCGTAGTGCTGAACGGTAACTTTGATACCGTCGAGATCGATCTTGTCGCCTACGGTGTAAGCGGTTTTGGTCGGGTTGGTTTCGATGGTGATGGACTCGATCGTGCTCGGCTCGTCGTCCTCGGTGAATTTACCGATCATAAACGGAGCGGTTTCGCTCTCGCCCGCGTCGGTGCGGACAAGCATCGTATAGCCGGTCGCCTCGGCGTATTTGCCGAAGAAATTAACGTACACCGAGCCCGAATATTCATTGACGTATTCCTTGCCGTCGTCATCCGTCCCCGTAGCGACGCCGGTAACGTCCACATAATCGGCAACGAACGAGGAAGTCGAAATTTCGGAAGCGAGGGTCGCTTTTTCTTCCGTTCCGAGGTCGTAAGACTTAAGGTCGGTATCTTCGACGTAATAAACCTTATTGTTTGCGATCGTGCCCATACTTAACGCGCTACCGCTCGCGATCGTAGCTTTTTTCGATCCGCCCGAATAGTACGAAAGCGTATAGGTCGTCGAGCTCGAACCGCTGCTGCTACTGCTGCTCGAAGATTCGAGAACCACGACGTCGGCGGTATCGTTTACGAGCTTGCCGAATTCGTAATTCGGAACGACGGGATAGACGGAGCTCGAATCGGCTACGGATTCGATCAGAATTATATCCTTGTCTTTATTTTTCTCTTCGTCTTCTTTTTCGCTCTTATTAGCCGCCTTGAAAGCTTCGTCGTTGCAAAGCTCGGTGTAAAGATTAGCTTGATGAAGCTTGTCGGCGTTGCGGTAGAAAAGGTAACCGTCTTTCACGCAATCGAGCTGAAGATCCTTGCCGGTGGCGAAAATGTGACGGGATTTGTCGCCCGTTCCGTCGGGGCGAACGAGTTCGAGAACGTCGCCCGACTGCGAATATTCGCTGTCCGTTGCTGCGCGCTCGAAGTAGATAAAGTCGTAAATCGTGTTTTCGCTTATACCCTCGTAATAAACGGGTTTGACGGGAAGCACCGCGGCGGAAACATTTTCGGCGAGGCGAAACGTTTCCTCGACTTTGCCCGATTTCATATCCGTTCTGAGCGACACGAGGTTTGTGCCGTCGAGCACGACAAGGTAAACGTAGCCGTCCTTTACGAGGAAGGTATACGGCGACGAGGAGGTTTCGGACTCGGTCGTGTAAAGCTTTTTGGTCTCCTTACCGTCAAGCGTCATACGGAAAAAGTCGGTTTTGGTATACTGGATCTTTCCCTGCTTGTCTTTGAGGTTGTTGGGGGAAGCGTAGTAGATCGCGTTGCCGAACAAGAAAATGCCGCCCGCGCCGTAACCGCTCGTACCGACGGTTTTGGGAACGATAAGCTCGGTTTTCACGACTTCGGTTTCGTCTCCCTTGTAGTCGGTCGCTTTTTCGGTGACGAACAGATCTTTCGCGCCCGCGGTGCCTAAGAATTCGGACGAATCGAAAAGCGAATAGCCTTCTGCGGCTTTTTTATCGGACTTCTTACCCTTGAGTTCCGCGCGGTACACTCCGCCCTTTACTACTTCGCCGAAAAGATTACTCTTACCTTCCGTATCCTCGAATCCGCGAGTGCCGTTGATAAAGTATACGTAATTGCCGTAACGGACCGAGCTGCCGCCCTGCCCCGTAACCGCATACGAAACGTCCTGCGTTCCGTCTATAGTAACCTTGCCGTAACTGTCGCCCGAACATGCAGTCAGCGCGAACACAAACGCAAGGATCAATGTTAAGATAACTATCCGTTTTTTTGTCATTCCCGTAATACTCCAAGGTAAACTCGTTTGTATTATACCATTGAAACCCGAGGTTAGTCAACCGTTTCGAGCCTTTGAGGGAAATTTTAACCGTTTAGTCACGTTTTTACACCTTTTCCGCGACGAAACAATCATCGACGGGCGCAAAGGAGAGCGCGGATACCATAACCTTTTTAAAGCCTTCCCCCTTGGGGGCGCGACGCGGCGGTGCGAAGCACCGTAAAAACAGTCCACAGGTGACTGTTTTTAGCCAAAGCGGCGAAGCAACTATGTTGCGAGCCGGGAGGTGGATTGCCGAAGCGAAAGCGCAGGCAAGACGGATGAGGGGAACCGCGATAGCGGTCGTTATCTTGCCTCCCTTGTGTAAAGGGAGGTGTTTTGAGTTTGAGCGTTAGCGAGACGAAAAACGGTAGGATTGTTATAACGAAACTATTATTCGTACAGCAACTTTACAATCCCCCACCCACCTGCGGTGGGAGCCCCCTTCCGCGCAATGTGGGCCTTATTATGTCCGCTATCGCGGATATTTTGGGTTGTACCGTTCCGCCGCTTTCGTATTCGCTCCCGCGAGATCTCTCGACTACGCTCGAGATGACGAAACTAAGTACCGTTTCGCAAGGTTGGCGGGCGGACGAGGGCGTCCGCCCCTACCTAATCGGTCATTTACTGTCATTTCGACCGAAGCGCAACAACCTGAAATAATATATGTTTTTAGCGCGGCGATTTTTGATGCTCCGCAAGGCAAACGAGGTAATCGGAGTGAGACAGTACTACGAGTACGGC
>CAKQPR010000023.1 GCA_934270565.1 uncultured Clostridia bacterium
CATCCCGCAACGCCCGTGGCGGGATTGTCGCCGCAACTTAAAAAACTGTTTTCCCCGACGATTTCGTCAAGCCCGTCTATCCGCTTTTCTTCCTTGAAGTCGCTCATCGTCTTTCTTGCCACCATATCGTACATATTCGTATACGGCGAAACGATGGGGACAACCCCGTCGGGAAGTTGATCGGCTCTTAACCCGTCGAGCCAGCAGGAAAGAAAAGCCGACATATCGTCGTTAGTCGCGGAGGCAAGCGCGTACATCGCAATATCGCCCGTCCAGCCCGCTTTTTCTCTCGTCGGGCAATCCGTCGGAACGGACATCATATTATTCTTTTGCGAATAGCGTATGTTTTTATATAACCTGTTAAAACGCTCGTCTTCGCACGAAAACGACGAAATATCCTCTTTTTCGGACGTTAAAAGCACGGCTGTAAACCTGTCGGGCGTCGGATTGTCCATTCCGCTTACCCGAACGTATCTGAAACCGTGAAAGGTGAATTTCGGTTCGAATACAAATTCCGTTCCGTCGGCAATCACGGTATCGCATTGTTTCGCCACGAGCGCAACAAAATAATTATCTTCGGCGTCCAGAACTTCGCTATGCTCGAATTTAAGTTCCCGTCCTTTCGGCTCTTTTATAATAACTCTCGTTCTGCCTGCGACAACCTGCCCGAAATCTACGATCGTTTCGCCTTTCGGAGAAATAAAAACTCTTTTCGCGGGTATTTCCTCAGCCGCTTTTATTCCGTCTATCGGCTGGCAACGCAAAACTTTATAGTCATACTCTTTCTCTTCGGCGTTTTCCGCTTTTCCGAAAGGCGCGGTCATGTCTGTTTTTTCGCCCATAAAAATATCGGAAAAGACGGTATTCGTTTTGCGGCATAAAACTTCTTTATCAGATAACACACTTTTTATCGTTCCGTCGTCAAAGCAAACGTCCAGAGCGAAAAGTACCGACGGTTTTTTCTTTCTGTTATCGGTAACCACTTCCGTCTGACCGCAGAAATACCACCCGTCGCCTACGAGAAGTTCGAGCGTGTTGTCGCCGTTTTTTATAAATTCGGTAACGTCGTAACACTGATAATTCAATATTTTATCGTAAGGCGTAAATTCGGGCGCAAATTCGCAATCGTCTATGCGTTTTCCGTTTATGAGCGGACGATAAACGCCGTAACACGTCGCGTATAACCGCGCTTTTTTTACTTTTTTATCGGACGAAAAAGTCTTGGTAAACGAAACGACGGGATTTTCAACGCCGTAAGTAAAGTAAGGCACGGAATTGCGTTCAAACGGGCTTTCCGCCCATTTCGCTTCCCATAGGCGATTCTTTTTATATGCAGTTTCGAATATGACGGAAGCAGTCGCCTTGTTGCCCTTGTTATCCCAAGCGGTTACTTCGGCAGTATATTCCGTTTTTTCGTCAAAGTCGTCGCCGCAATAAGGAACGAAACTTTGTTCGTCGCCGTTAATTTTTCCGCTGTCCCAAACCGTATTACCGTTTGCGGATACGATTATCCGATACGCCGTCTGAACGACGTTTTTCTCGTCGCTTACGAGCCGCCACGAAAACTCGACGGAGTCGTCTGCGCCGATAAAACGGTTATTTTTGTGATTAACGCGAAGATGAGTAACCTTAAACATTATTATTTTCCTCCCCGAAACAGCCGAATACGAGCCGTTCGATTTCTTTCGATATATAAGATCCCGAACCGTTAAGGTCGGTTCTGTTCGTCATAAACACCGCGGCTAAATTATCTTTCGGACTGATAAAAAAGTGCGTACCGAACGCGCCGCTCCAACCGTAAGTGCCTTCCGTTGCAAACGAATTTGCTTTTTCGGGGTTTTGTCTTATTTTCATTCCCAAGCCCCATACGCAACCGGGATCGGGTTCGAGATGTTTTTTCGGCGCTTCCGTTGCCATAAGGCGGACGGCTTCTTCTTTTAAAATTCTCGCGCCGTTATACTCGCCGCCCCAAAGCAGCATTTTTGCGAATTTATCGAAATCGCCCGCGGTCGAAAACAATCCGCCCGAACAAGCCGTATAACCGTTGCTTCTTTTAAGCAACGAATCAATATCGTCTTTTCCGCCCGTCACGTCTATAAGTTTATCTTTTTTACGCTTATAAACGCGAACAATTCTTTTGTTTTGCTCTTCCGTATCGGGGTAGAAAAACGTGTCTTTCATTCCGAGCGGATTAAATATCTTTTCTTTCATAAAATCGCCGACTTTTTCTCCGCTTACGCGTTCGATTAAAAGTCCGAGCATATCGAATCCGGCAATAGGCGAATATCCCGTTCCTTCGCCCGGCTGAAATCCGAGAGGTAACGCTGCGTATTTTTTTGCTTCTTCTTCCATGCTCGCGCGCGGTTTTTTGTCTTTTAACATTTGTATAAAACCCACCACGCCTTCCTGAAGCCCGGAAGAATGCGATAAAAGATCTCTGACGGTAATTTCTCTGTTTGCGGGAACGGTTTTAACCTTGTCGGGGTTAAAAGTCGCCACTTTCCATATTAACTTTAACGGATTTACTTGTCCGCGATAAACGTATCTTTCGTCAACCGATACTTTAAGATTTTTTAATTCGGGAATATACTCGGAAACGGAGTCGTCGAGCGACAATTTTCCTTCGTCGATCAGAATCATTACGGCAACGGCGGTTATACATTTCGTCATCGACATCAGCCTGTATATGCTTTTGTCGTCAACGGGAATTTTGTCGTTCAGATCGGAATAGCCCCACGTATTTTTATATACGTCGTCCTTTCCTTTCGTAACCACAAGCGCCGCGCACGACAGTTCGCCGTTCGCGACGTATTTATTCATCGTTTCGTCTATATTTTTAACGTTCATGCAAATCTCCTCGTTTTTTTTCGTTTTTTTGATTGACAAAACATAACTATGATGATACAATCAATGTAGTGATACAATTGTAACACTTTAATCTGTTTTTTGCAATGACTTTTGCAGGAAATCAGAGGAAAAGCAATCAACTGTTACAAAACTATGGGAGATGTAACATATATGACCAGAAAAAATTCGGTGCACGATCTCGTTATCGAAAGTTTAACGGAAGCCCTGCTTCAACTTATGGAGAAAAAGCCTTTTGCCGAAATAAGCGTTTCCGAACTCTGTATGAAAGCGGGCGTCGGCAGAATGTCTTTTTACCGCAATTATTCTTCTATTCGCGATATTTTATCTGTATATCTTACCAAATGTACCGACGAATGGTGGCAAACGTATATCAATAAGCCGCAGGGAAGTTTTGACGGTTCGTTCTGGAAAGAACTGCTCGCCGTGTATAAGAAAAACGAAAAATTGATTCTGCTTATTTATAAAAACGATCTTTCCTCTATTTTGAAAGAACACGTATTTTCCTGTTGCGGACCGAAACCCGAAATGGACGATACTTCCGCCTATATCTGCGGAATGATTGCCGGAATGATTTACGGGTTCATAGACGAATGGATAAAACGCGGAATGGACGGAACGCCGAATATTGCGGATATCGAAAAACTTATAAAATTCATAAGTACGGAGTGTATAATAAAATCATGAAAGAAAAAGACGATAATTTGTTTTACGATATTTCAGGCATTACCGAAACGAGCGGAATAAGAGAAAGAGCCATCGTCGAATATATGAATGCCGCTTTAAGCAAAGAGTTTTCGGATATAAAAATATCGGAAGTTTCGATAAACGAAAGCGGAGTGTTCAAAAACAAGGCGGCGGATTTTCTTGCAGGAATCGGCGGTACGGCGAAAATCGAAGGGCTTCCGCCTTACGTGTCGGTAAAAATTAACCATAAAACGGGGAAAAACGAAGAGACGATCGTTATCTGGTCGCCGCTTGAATGGAACGAAAGATTCGTCGGTTGTCCGGGCGGCGGCACGAGCGTCGGAGGAGAAAGATATATTACGGCGCCGAATAACGTTTCCCGCGGAATGACGATGGCGAAAGGCATTATCAACCACTTTACGGCAGCCACCACGGACGGCGGAGCAAAGACGGACGATTGGGCTTTCGACGAAAACGGAAAACTCGATTTCGAACTGATTGAAAACTGGCGCGCCGCAAGCACGCATTTTATGACGCTGATCGGCAAGAGAGTTGCGGAAATTCTGCACGGAAAAGCCGTTAAGTATTCCTATCTGCACGGAGGAAGCGGCGGCGGACGGCAATGTATGGTAGAAGCGCAGGAATTCCCCGAAGATTACGACGGAATCTGGGCTTCCTGCCCCGCAATCAACTGGTCGAAGTTTCTTATGATGGGATTGTGGGCAACAGCCGTAATGAACAGCGGTCGGCATTACGTCGGATATAAAAAAATGAACTTTTTTATGAGCAAAGTTCACGATTCCGTCGGCGGAAAAGAAGAGTATTATAAAAGACAAGAGAAAACTACTTTTAATCCGTTTTCACTTGTCGGCGAAAAGATCGGAAACGACGTCGTTACGCAAAAAGACGCCGAAATAGTCGAAAAAATATGGAGCGGACCGAAAGATAATAACGGAAATATTTTAGTCCGCGCACATCGCCCGGGCGTGCAATGCTGGAATAAGGTTCTGCCCGTAGGCGCGTTCTGGTATCCTCTTTTTTCCAAAAAACCGAAGCCGTTTTTTCTCGCCGTAAGATACGCGCGCTGGGTAACGGGAAACCCGAACGAAAGATTTGACGATATCACTACCGAAAAATGGTATGAATTATATGAAAAAAGCGTCGGAAAATTCGCGAATTGCCTTGCGTACTCTCCCGACCTTTCCGCTTTTAAAAACCGAGGCGGAAAACTGATGATAGATCACGGAATCGACGATCCGCTGATTCCCGTGGATAACACGATAGACTATTATGAAAAACTGATTGAATTTTTCGGGAAGTCGGAAACGGGCGATTTTGTAAAATTATATATTACGCCCGGAGACGGACACGGAACGTGTTCGTGGCACGGACCGGGAATTACGGATAAAGACGGAATGACCGCATTGATTTCCTGGGTTGAAAAAGGAATTGCTCCCGCTTCGATACGAACGGTACTTGTAGATCGTTCCGGCGAAACGCTCCAAGTATCCGAGCAGCAACCCTATTGTTCCGAAAATAACTTATTATGATGCCGCAATACAATTATATATTTACTTGTTTTTTGCAGTTTTATTTAAGAAATAATTTGCTTATTTTTTCATAATCGCAACATATTATTAAACCAGCGCCGTTCCGAGATTTTATCGGAACGGCGCTATTCATAAATTACGGCTTTATTTAATGATTTTTTGCAATGATTTTTCTTAATCGTTTGCGTAAACTCCATTATTATAGTAAGGAAAGCAAAAGACTCACAGAGTGATTAACCGTGAGTCTTTTGCCATCGTTTAAAAAAACAAAACTAATAATTAATTTTAATTTCTTTATAATACTTGAACTGTCATTTTTGTTTTTTCTATACATTGAAATCGCTGCTTTTAATTCTGAATTTAATTTTTTATATTCTTTATGTCCATTTGTATGCTCAAACCCTATTATTATTTACTTTTTGCGCAACGCTTTTTTCTTGCAAACAACAGGAACAAGAACAAATTGTCGCTCAAGAATCAACCGGTTTATCGTTAGAAACAAGCAACGATATGACTTATTTTGTAGTAAATGGCATAGGGACTTGCACTGATACAAACATTATACTACCCAACGAATATAATGGGAAACCCATAAAAGCCATAGCAAATAACGCTTTCGAGAATAATACAGGGTTACAATCAGTTGTATTAAACAAAAACCTAACATCAATCGGACAATATGCTTTTAGAAATTGTGTTAATTTAAAAAGCTTAACGCTAAATGAAGAATTAACATCAATGCAGTCCGGAGTTTTTAATGGTTGCTCATCTTTAACAGAAATACATATTACAACTTTTGACATTATGAGTAAGGACGTAGTTTGGTTTCCTTACGAATATGATTTGTATTTAAACGGTTCTTTAGTTACCGAAGTAGGTGACGAGACAACACCAAGCAATAGCTGCTTCAGAAATTGCAAATCTATAAAACGTGTCACAATTAGCGATAGCTGGATAAGACCCGCAAAATTTTTAAATTGCACTTCATTGACAAGTGTATCGATAATGGACTCAGTTGAATACATAAGCGATGAAGCATTTCGGAATTGCCCTGCTCTTACTTTGTATGATAACGCTTATTACTTAGGAGATGACAACAATAAGTACAAGTGGCTAATAGAAGCAAAGAACACGAACATAACTAGTTGTACAATCCATAATGATTGTCAATTTATCGCCAATAAAGCATTTTTTCATTGCAAATTAAAAAACATAACAATCCCAAATAAAATTGCAAAGATAAGTTTCATGTGTTTTTCCGGTTGCGATTCACTAACAAGTGTAACAATAGGAAACGGAGTATATACTATAGGACAAGGGGCATTTCACGACTGCATAAATTTGAAGAATGTTTTGTTTTCCGATAAGGTAACAATAATAGGTGATTCTTCGTTTAAAAGTTGCAAATCCTTAAAAGAAGTAGAACTACCCCCATATCTAAGAGAAATTGATAATTTCGCATTTACTTTTTGTAAAAGTTTAACAAAAGTAAAAATGAAGGACAATTTGAAAAAAATAGGCAAACAAGCATTTGCCTTTTGCTCATCTTTATATTCAATAGAATATTCAGGTTCGATTCTTCAATGGAACACAATCAAAAAAAGTGAACTATGGAACCAAGATGTTAGGCCTTGGGATTCTTTTATTTATTGCACGGATGGTAGTATATCGTTGTTAAAATAACACAAAGGAAATTCTGATACATGTACAATTTATATAAGTTCAACTCTCTTAAAGGAAAAAATGTAGTTTTTAATGTATGCGAAACTTTTGAAGATCTAAAAATCTGTATAGACGATGAAGAAGGAATATACAACGTTTATGTAAGTTACGGCAATATCGCCGATGCGGACGAAGAAATAAAAGTAAGGCTCGTAGACAAACAGAATGCGGACTTTGTATTTCATAATGTCACCGATGGATCACTTGCCGATTTCTTCATCTTTCTAACTTCTTTGTGATCTTACATTAAATATCATTTCTATACGAAAAAACGGGCTTAGGCGTAGACGCGATAAGTCCGTTTTTATTGTAGTTATACGATTTTTACGCTTTGTAGACGACTTTGCCGCCGACGACGGTGCAAAGGATATTGAAATCCTTGTCCATAACGGCGAAATCGGCGCGTTTGCCCACTTCGATACTGCCGCGCTCGTCGTACAAACCGAGGTTTTTGGCGGGGTTTGCGGAAGCGAAATCGACAGCTTCGGTGAGTGAAACGCCCGCTTTTTCGACGAGGTTTTTGATAGCGACGTTCATTTTAAGCACGCTGCCGGCAAGCGTTCCGTCGGCAAGGCGAGCTTCGCCGTTCTTGACGAAAACCTGCTGACCGCCGAGCTCGGAGAGACCGTCGGGCATACCTTTTGCGCGCATAGCGTCGGTGATGAGCGTGAATTTGTCGTGCGGCTTGTTCTTGACGAAGATTCTGATCGCAGGAACGCTGACGTGAATCGTATCGCAGATCATTTCGCAGTTGAGTTCGTCGAACAGCATTGCCGCTCCCACTACACCCGCTTCGCGGTGATGAAGCGGCGTTTGCGCGTTGTAAGTGTGGGTTACGTTGGAGGCTCCCGCGGCGACAGCCGCTTCGACGTCGGAGAATTTTGCGCCCGTATGTCCGATCGAAGCGACTACGCCGATGTTTTTAAGGTGTTTAACGAGGTCGAGCCCGCCCTCCACTTCGGGAGCGAGGGTAACGATCTTAATGTTTCCGCCCGAGAGTTCGTTGTACTTATCGAACGTTTCGGGAGCGGGTTTTGCAACGTACTCGAGCGGTTGCGCGCCGACGTGCTTGGGGGAAATGAACGGCCCTTCGAGGTGAACGCCGAGCACTTCCGCGCCCTTATACTCGCCCTTTTCGCGAACGTTTTTCACGTTTTTGAGGGCTTTGCCGATATTTTCGGGGCTTTGCGTCATGGTCGTGGCGAGGAAGCCCGTAGTTCCCTCTTTCGCGACGTATTCCGAAATGGTCTGAAGAGCTTCTTCGGTGCCGTCCATAGCGTCCGCGCCGCCCGCGCCGTGGATATGCTCGTCGATAAACCCGGGGAGCACAATGCCGTCGGTTTCGAAAATCGGCTCGACGTCAAGCTTACCGATCGCGGCGATTTTGCCGTCCTCGATCGCGATATCCGTCCTGATCAAACCCTTGCCCGCGATATACGCGGTTACGTTTTTAAGTCCTTTCATACCCGCGCCGCCTTATTTGATAAGAGCCGCCGCGGCTTCGTCGCAGACGAGCACGCAGTCGGGATGGAGCTGAAGAACGCTTGCGGGAACGGCTTCGGTGACTTCGCCCTTGACGAGCCCGTAAACCGCCTTCGCCTTGTTCGCGCCGTTAGCCATGATGAGGATTTTCTTCGCGTTCATAATGTTTTTAAGCCCCATGGTGAACGCCTGACGAGGCACTTCGTCGATGGACGCGAACATACGCGAGTTGTCCTTGATCGTGCTTTCGGTAAGATCGACGATATGCGTTACGCTGCCGAACGGAGTACCGGGTTCGTTGAACGCGATATGACCGTTCGAGCCGATGCCGAGCACCTGAATATCCTGCTGCATGGTCGCAAGAAGCGCGTTGTATCTGTCGCACTCCGCCTGACGATCGACGGCTTTGCCGTTTTCGATATTCGTGTTCTTAAGATCGATATCGATATGATCGAAGAGGTTGTCGCGCATAAAGTAAACGTAACTCTGATCGCTCGAATAGTCAAGTCCCGCGTACTCGTCGAGGTTGACGGTTCTGATCTTCTTGTAGCTCGTTCCGTTTTCCTTGTGGTCGCGGATCATATTCTTGTAAAGCCCGATCGGGGTGGATCCCGTTGCGAGTCCGAGGATCGCTTCGGGGTTGGATTTAACGACGGTCTCCATTACTTCGAACGCCTTCGCGCTCATTTCGTCGTAGTCTTTTGCAACGATGACTTTCATTTTATTTTCTCCTTTGCGGTAATCCGCCGCAGATAAATATTTCTTTGTTCTATCGGGAAAACCGATTACTTTCCCGAAGCCGCGAGCGAAGCAGCCGCGATACTCTGACCGACTCTGCGGTTTTTCTCGTCGGGCATTTCGAGCTCGAATTTAAGCTCGGGGAACTCGGTGGCGAGCACTTCCTTGGCTTTCTTTATGACGATATTGCCGCCCTCGCCGCTCGTCACTCTGCCGAGAAGCAGAATATGCTTGATATCGTAGAACATTGCGTAGAACGGAAGCGTGTAGCCGAGGTAAATACCGATATTCTCGTAAATTTCCTTTGCAAGCGGATCGCCCTTTTCCATAAGCTTCTGAATGACTTTGAGCTTTTCGGCGGGGCTCAGACCCTCTTCGAACTTGAAGCCGCCCGCTTCGGCAAGCTTGATCACGCTGTCCTGCGAGAAGTACTTGACGCCGCAGCCGTAATCGCCGCTCCACTCGTCCACCATCGAATCCTTGTTGTAATCGACGGGAACGAACGCGAGCTCGCTCAGCCAGCCGTTAAGCCCGCCGTCGCGGTTGATGTAACCCACCGCTTCGCTCGTGCCCATCGCGATACCGAGAACCTCGTTGTCGTTAAGGTCGATCGCTCCCGCAAGCGCGGTTACGTCGCCGTCGTTGGCTACTTCGAGCGGAACGTCGCCCATTTCTTTGGCGATGTCGATATACATCGACTTTACGTGCTTTTCGAAATCCTCGTCGTTTACCTTGAGGAAAAGCGACGCGACCATTATTTTATTATTGACGTAAACGCCCGCGCTCGAAACGCCGATAGCGTCCACGCGCGGCATCTTACTCGCCGCGGTTTTCATCGCTTTGAGAATCTCGCCGTAATGGTACGACGGATCGGGATTGATTTTTGGGAACCAGACGACCTCTTCGCTGTAAACGACGTTGCCGTCCACTACCGCGCTGACTTTGCGATCGCTTCCGCCAGCGTCGAAGCCGATACGGCAGCCGTCGAGGTGTCCGCCCACTTTAAGCGAGCATTTCTTCTCTTCGGGGAAATCCTTTTCGGTCGTTTCGATCACTTCGAACTTGCTTTCGTAAACGCGCTCCATAAAGCCCTTGTCGAAGCTGCGAAGCCCCGTTTCGGTATAAGCCGCTTTTATGTAGTCGTAAACGCCCTTGTCGCCGCAAATATAGATCTTGTAGCCGCCCACGACCCAAAGAATCGTCTTTATGATGCGCTCCGCCATACGGTTGTTTTCCTCGGCGTGTCCGCAAGCGAAAATATCGTATGCGTAAACGTACTTGTATCCGTCGTTGCGCTCGACGCAAATTTTAAGCGGCTTAGCGTGCCCCGACTTCTTCACCTCTTCGCCGTATGCCTTGAACTCAAGGTACATCGGACGAAATCCCTTATCAAGCGATGGTACGAACTTCATATCTTTTTCTCCTGTTGTTTGTCTTATTTATATTATAACGCCGTTTTCCGAAAAGTCATAGTCATAATCTTTACCAAAATTTATACAATATTTCACTTTTGCGCGGCTAAAATATTTTGCAAAACCAAGAAAATGCGGTATAATGGTAACGGAGCGAAAGAAAATGCAAAAAACGTTTTATATGTACAAAATAAACGGGCTTCTGAATATTTCGGAAATCGTCACGATTCACTATCAGAAGCTTACGAAAACTTACTCGTACCCGAGCGAAAGCCACGATTTCTGGGAGATAATTTACTGCGACAAAAACGAGCTGCTCGTTGTCGCTGGCGGCGAAACGCATACGCTGAAAAAGGGCGAGATCATCTTTATCGCCCCTAACGTCGAACATTCCGTGCGGTCGAACGGACTCGCCGATCCGAACATTTTCATCGTGAGTTTCGTATGCCGGTCGAAATCGATGGGGTACTTCCGCGACAAGATTTTTACCGTGCCCGAGGAGCTGAGATACCTGCTCGCTTCGATTATGACGGAAGCGAAAAACACGTTCGTTATACCCGATTTCAACCCGAATCTGAACCGCCTCGCGCTCCGCCCCGACCCGAGCATAGGCGGAGCGCAGATCATCAAAAACAACCTCGAGGAACTGTTCGTAAAGCTTATCCGCGTCGAAACCGCAAAACCCTCTTCGCAGACGGTTTTTATTTCAAAAGTCGAGGATTCGGACGCGCTCGAGGACGAAATTATGCGAATTCTCGAACGCTCGGTTTACGGAACGATTACGCTCGACGAGATTTCGGGCGAGCTGCATTACGGCAAAACTTCGCTCTGTCAGGTGTTCAGAAAGCGCACCGGAAAAACCATTATCGGCTACTACCTCGAACTCAAAATCGAGGAAAGCAAACGCCTGATCCGCGAGGATAAAACCTTTTCCGAAATCGCGGACCTGCTCGGATTCGACTCGCTCCCCCACTTTACCAAAACCTTCAAGCGTATTACGACCATGACCCCCCGCGAGTTCAAAAACAGTATTCTTTAAGACCGCGTTGCCGTTTTAATATAACGCACGCTTCTCGCCTTGGCAGCCTTTTAAAGCCTTCCCCTTGGGGGGAAGGTGGATTGCAGAAGCGTTAGCGCAGGCAAGACGAATGAGGGGTCGGGTTATGACAAACGTTACGTAAAAGACAACCCCTCATCACCGCCTACGGCGGAGCTTCCCCCCAAGGGGAAGCCTCAAGCGGCTCTGCCGTTTTGAGAACATGCTTCTATTCTTAATAAACTCGCGTCAACGTTAAAACCCACCCGCTTTGGGGTGGGTTTTGGCGTTGGCGGAGGCTGGGGGATTCGAACCCTCGTGGGCTTGCACCCAAACGGTTTTCAAGACCGCCTCGTTATGACCGCTTCGATAAGCCTCCTTGCGTAACGTTTTTCAGTTTAGCACAAATCAAAAGAAAAGTCAAGCGATATGGTGCATGAGCATAACGCAAGCGAGCGCGGCGACAGTCAGTCACCGGTTAACTCGTCGATTATTTCGGGGGTTGGCGGCGAGGTTCGGAGCGAGCGGACGAGTCCCGCGCGATAAATAAGATAGAAAGCAAGCGAAATCGCCGTACCTATCACCCACCCGGGAGCCCAACTCCACCAGATGCCGGACGGAGAATCGATCAGCCACGTAAACAGGTACGCGCAGGACACGCGCAGAAGAAGGTCGACGGACGTACCGAGTATGAAACCGAGCATTTTGCCCGCGCCTTTCAGAACCGAATCGGTAACGGATTTAACCGACAAAACGGCATAAAACGGCACGATCGCGACGAGCATTTGTCGTCCGACGTCGATAACCGCATCCGAGCCTTCGCCCGCTTCTGCGAACAGGCTTATGAGAAATCCCGACAACGGCAGACACAACGCCATAAGCACGGCGCAGGTTACTGCGACCATGATCGTAGCGGCTCCGGTGCCGGAAATAACGCGGTCGGGCTTGCCGGCGCCGATGTTTTGCGAAACGAATATGGACAACGCGTTACTCGTGGTGAACAGAATGCTGATGCAGAAAGAGTTGATTTTGATTCCCGCGCCGTACCCCGCGATGACGGTATTCCCGTACGAATTGACGAGGTTCTGAATAAAAAGCTGACCTATCGAGACCGCCGACTGCTGAACGACGGTCGGAACGCCTATGTACATAATCTCTTTAAGCGCGCAGCCGTCGAGTTTTTTATAAGGTTTCTTTTCAAAAAAGAAGGAAATTATCACCTTTATGCCAACGGCGATATTAACGAACGGATTTCGTTTCGGCTCCGCCGGGGGCAATTCTTCCGCCACGGCGTCTCCGTTCGTCCCGCTGCCCGTTTCGTGAAGGATGCGGGCGAGAACGATCACGGAACCTACGCACGCCACGCCCTGCGCGATAACGGTCGCAAGGCTGAGCCCCCACGCTGTCATACCGCAGACGGTAACGAATAAAATGTCCACGATTACGTTGAAAACGGTGGAAAAAATCAGAAAATACAGCGGAATCCGCGAGTTCCCGAGTGCCTGAAACGCGGACATGCACGAGTTGTAAAGGAACGCGAATACCATTCCGAGTACGTAAAATTTGAGGTATCCCGCCGCTTCGGACATAATCGATTCGGGCGTGGAAAGAAGGCGCAAAAGCGGCTCGGTGGTAAACCAGCCTATCACCGTAAGCGCGGCGGCGATCATTAGAAACGACAAAAACGACGTAGACACCGCGCTCTTTAATTTAATGAAGTTCTTCTCGCCGTAAGCGCGCGAGCAAACGATCGAACACCCAACTCCGAGCCCCGTGCCGATATTCGTGAAAATTACGGTGATCGGATAGGAAGCGGAAACCGCGGCGAGCGCGTCGTTGCCCAGAAATTTGCCGGCGATCACGCTGTCGGCAATATTATAAAGCTGTTGGAAAGTCACGCTCACAAGCATGGGAAGCGTGAACAGCAACAGTAATTTCAGGGGTTTGCCCCTGCTCATATCGTTCGTATTAGCACTCATAAATACTGCCTTCCGTGATAAGTTTTGGCGACGGCGTCGGGGCGTTTGCCGTTTCCGACGCGTAGTTTTCAGACGAAACAATCGGTAATTTTTCAACCTATGTAATTATATCACTCGCGGAAACAAAAGTAAACGAAAAAAACCGACATTTTCCCGTAAAATCCCGATTTTTTCGATACGTTTTGTTATTTTGATACACGAATTAAATCTGCCCGTCGAATCGACGAGGCAAATCCCGTCAGATTTCGGTACGCGACTCGAGCGCGCGGGTAAGCGTCACTTCGTCGGCGTATTCGATTTCCGAACCCATGCTGATGCCCTGCGCGAGCCGAGTTACCTTTACGCCGAGCGGGCGCAGAAGCCGCGCGATATACATAGCGGTCGCTTCGCCCTCCACGTCGGGGTTGGTAGCCATAATGACTTCCTTCACTCCGTCAAGGCGCGAAAGAAGCTGTTTTATGCGCAGTTTCTCCGGTCCTCTGCCGTCGAGCGGCGAAAGCGTGCCGCCGAGAACGTGGTAAACGAACGTGCGCCCCGCCACTCTTTCGAGCGCGAGAACGTCTTTCGGTTCGGCTACCACGCAGATCACGTCGTGACTGCGGCTCGAACAGATATCGCACACGTCCTTGTCGGTAAGGTTTCCGCAAACCGAGCAGAATTTTACCTTTTCCTTTACTTCGGTTATCGCTTCGGCGAAGCTTTTCGCGTCCTCTTCGGACATTTCTATAACGGCGTAAGCGTACCGCTGAGCGGTCTTCCGCCCGACGCCGGGGAGCGCCGCGAAACGGTTTACGAGCCGTTCGATTACTTCGGGTTGGCGCATGGTTACATCATACCGCCCATGCCCGCGGGCATAAGCTTAGCCGAAAGCTCGTCCGCTTTTTCCGCCGCCGCGTTGATCGCCGCAACGATAAGATCTTCGAGCATTTCGACGTCCTCGGGATCGACCGCCGCGGGATTGATCGACACGCCCGTAACGCGCTTGTCGCCCGTCATCGTGACGGTAACCATACCACCCGCGCTGCCTTCGACCTCGGTGTTTTTGATTTCTTCGCGGGCGGCGTTCATCTGCTCCTGAAGTTTCTGAGCTTGTTTCATCATCGCCTGCATATTCATTCCGCCCATGCCGCCGAATCCGCCTTTTCCGTATGCCATAATATCCTCCTATCTGACGTTAAGTTTAGCGTCGCCTATCATTTTTTTGATCTTGTTAATTTCGCTGTCCATATCGACCGCCCCGCTCCGCTTGTTCACTTCGGGCGTAAGTCCGCTGCCGTCCGCGGCAAGCGCGCGACCGAGCGCCGCGAGCATATCGTCCGCCGAAACCTGCAAAAAGCTGTCGGGAGCCGCCCACAGAACGAGTTTGTCGCCTTTTATTTCCACCTCTTCGACCGAGCCGAGAAGCCCGAGCGCGCGAGGCGATTCGTTGAGTCTGAAATAAGTCGTTATTCTGCCCCACACGCTTCTTGCGTCCGAAGGCTTGTTTGCGGACTGCGCGGGCGGCGGTGTCGGTTCTTTGTAAGGCTGCCCCACAGGCGCGGCGAACGCAACGCCGCCTTCGAGTTTTCTCTCGAGCCGCGTAAGCCGCTCTTCTATCGCGCTGAGGTCGGGAGAAGCGAGTTTTGCCGCTTTGAGCGCCGCGCATTCGAGCGCGATACGCGGACTGACGGAATAACGAAGCTCCGTATCCACCGCCGAGAAGATGTTTACGACCGAAACGAGAAATTCGACCGTGTAATTCTGCGCTTCTTCGCGCATCTTTTCGATTTCGTCCGCGCTTCCGAGCACGCCGCCGCCCGAAGAGACGGTTTTCAGCACCAGAAGGTCGCGGGCATACGAGCTGAGGTCCTTTGCGATAAGCCCCACGCTTTTGCCCGCCGAACAGGCTTCGTTCACGCCCGAGAGGGTCGCGCCCACGTCCGAACGGGCTATCGCCGATAAAAGCGCGCGCGTGCTTTCTCTGCCCGTCGCGCCGAGAACGCCGAGAACGTCCGAGTAAGTCAGATTGTCCGAATAATTCATGCAGCGGTCGGCTACGGACAGCATATCGCGCACCGAGCCTTCCGCCGCCGCGACTATGAGGTCGAGCGCGGAATCTTCCGCCTTTACGCCTTCCGCGGCGTAGATTTTTTCGAGATGTTCTTTGAGGATCGGCGCGGGCACAAGTCTGAAATCGAACCGCATACAGCGGCTGAGCACGGTCGCGGGGAGCTTGTGCACTTCGGTGGTCGCAAGGACGAAAACCGCATGTGCGGGCGGCTCTTCGAGCGTTTTTAACAAAGCGTTGAACGCCGCTCCCGAAAGCATATGAACCTCGTCAACGATGTACACTTTGTACTTGCCCGCGACGGGTGGATAAGCCACGTTATCGACGATTTCGCGGATCTGATCCACGCCGTTGTTGGACGCGGCGTCAAGCTCGATTATGTCGATATTCCCTCCCGAAAGCGCCTTGCAAACCTCGCATTTACCGCAAGGCGAGCCGTTTTCGGGGTTGAGACAGTTGATCGCGCGCGCGAAAATTCGGGCACAGGTCGTTTTTCCCGTGCCGCGACTGCCCGTGAAAAGGTACGCGTGAGTGATTTTCCCTTTCTCGATCTGATTCACGAGCGTGCGCGTTATGTGCTGTTGTGCGATTACGTCCTCGAATTTTTGCGGACGGTATTTTCTGTATAATGCCGACACCTTACACCTCTACCCGTTTATTATATCCTAATTCTCGCCGTTTGTCAAGGGCGCGGAGCACGTTAAGCGCGCGTGCGCGCCTGTAAAAAAAACAAGCGGCTTCGCAGGGGAAACCGCTCGTTTACGTTTCATAATGATTTTTCTTGCCTCATGGCGGTCACGCGCGT
The DNA here is from genome assembly GCA_934270565.1 of uncultured Clostridia bacterium. Classification (GTDB taxonomy): domain Bacteria; phylum Bacillota; class Clostridia; order Christensenellales; family Pumilibacteraceae; genus UBA10677. The sequence continues at coordinate 16,324 of CAKQPR010000023.1, forward strand.
TTGCGGAGCACGTTTATGAGCACGAACGCGCCGATAAGAAGAGCGGTCGCGCCGAGGGTGACGGCGTACATAGCGCCGATCGAAACCGTGTTGCCGAAGAACGAAATATTGCAGTCGATGCTTTCTTTGATACCTTCGACCACTTCGGAGGGGAAGCCGACCGCGCTCATTTCGCGGAAAACGCCGCCGAGGCAGTGGTTGCGGATAAGCGAAGTGCCGTAAGTTCCCGGGAGAAGCGACAGGACTTTCTGAAGTCCGCTACCGAACTGGTTTATGGGCATATACGCGCCGCAGATGAAGCCGTAACCCGCGCTGACTACCGTGCCGACAGCCGAAGCCTGCCCGCTCGAAGTGAGGAACACGTTTACGACGGAAGCGAGCGCCGTTCCGAACATCGTAAGGATCACTACGTCGAGAATTATCAGCATAACGTCGCCGAACGAAAGATACCAGCCGTTGATCGCAAGGTAAATAAAGCACGCGCCCGTTGCGACAAGGCTGACGATAACGGTTGTAAGGAGCGTGCCGACGTAGTACGAGCTTGCCACGACCGAGCGGCGCACGGGCGTAACGAGCATATCCTTACGCGCGCCGTTTACCTTGTCCTGCACCATAAGAAGGTTCGCGCAGAACGAAACGGTTACGCAGCTTACCGCCAGAAGCGAGCTCATAAGCTGCCCGCCCACGGTCGCCGAAATCAGTTTTTCGTCTATGGTAAATCCTTCGGGGAGTGCGGAAGCGAAACTGTCGCGGTAGATTTTCGCGAGGAAAGTCGCGTAAAGAACGAGCAGAATTATCGGGGTGATGAGCGACGTGAAAAACATTCCCTTGTCCTTAAAGAACATTTTCACGTTGCGTTTCGTAAGGCTTAAAAATGTATTCATCAGTTGCCTCCCACGAGTTTTTTGCCTGTAACGGCGAGGAAAACGTCGTCCATTTTACCCTTCGTTATCTCGAAATCGGAGAAAAGCTCGGGATGCGCGATTATCAGGTCGCGCGCGGCGGCGGTGTCTTTCACCGCGATACGAACCGCGTCGCGTATGTTTTCGGTGGGAAGTCCGAGCTTCGCGATCGCCGCTTCGTCGGGGTTGTAAACCGTGATAAAATCGCCCGTATACTTGTTTTTGAGTTCGAGCGGTGTGCCTTCCGCCACGATTTTGCCCGCGTCGAGTATCACGACGTAATCGGCGTCGGCGGCTTCTTCCATATAATGCGTGGTAAGGAAAACCGTCATGCCGTCGCGCTTGCGGAGGTTTTCGACGACTTCCCAGAGCGTTTTTCTCGTCTGCGGGTCGAGACCGGTAGTCGGCTCGTCGAGGATCAGAATTTTCGGGCGATGGATAAGCGCACGGGCTACGTCTATGCGCCTTCTTTGTCCGCCGCTGAGTTTGCCGAGCGTGCGGTTCATAAGGTTTTTGAATTCGAGCAGCTCGCCGAGCTCTTCGATCCGTGCGGTCGCGGCTTTGCCGGTGATCCCGTAAAGCGCCGCCCGCGAGTAAAGATTGTCGCGTACCGTCAGCGCGCCGTCAAGCACAGAGCTTTGAAAAACAACGCCGATGTCGCGCGTAACCGCTTTTACGCCGTCGTCGATATCGTTGCCGTTGACTATTACCTTGCCGCCGTCCTTGGAGAGCGTACCGCACATTATCGAAATAGTCGTCGATTTGCCCGCGCCGTTTACGCCGAGGAACGCGAAAAGTTCGCCGCTCGTCACGCGGAACGATAAATCGTTCACCGCCTTGACTTCGCCGAACGTCTTGGTAAGATGCGATATTTCTATCACGTTTTCCACTTTATTTCTCCTTATTCGTTCTACTCGGATATTATACAACTTTTACCGCGCGATTGTCAACGCCGTCGGCAGTACTTAGCGTTAAAAACTCATTAAAATTGATTATATTCGCCCGAAATCGCGCGTTTTCACAATCCGAAAACGATTGACTTTTTTCCGATACGGTGGTATAATACCTCTCGTAATCGAAAATTCCGATCGATTTCATATGCAGGTGTAGTTCATCGGTAGAATAAAAGCTTCCCAAGCTTTGGAGGTGGGTTCGACTCCCATCACCTGCTCCAAAACCCCGCTCGAAAGAGCGGGGTTTTTAAGCAGGTGCGAAAGAGCGAAGCCCGTCCGTCAAAGCACGAATAAAATTGTAAAAATTTAGTCGAACGCACGCAGCAAGTAAACACGAACACCCCAAATACTTGCCCGCGGGGGCTTCCCCGCCGGTGGTTCGCGGGCGCGCAAGCGACCAAGGGGAGCAACCGCAAGGTTGCGTACCGCCCGTCAAAGCACGAATACAAATTGTAAAAATTTAGTCGAACGCACGCAGCACGTAAACACGAACACCACAAATACTTGCCCGCGGGGGCTTCCCCGCCGGTGGTTCGCGGTCGCGCAAGCGACCAAGGGGAGCAACCGCAAGGTTGCGTACCGCCCGTCCATCACCTGCTCCAAAACCCCGCTCAAAAGAGCGGGGTTTTTAAGTAGGTGCGAAAGAGCGAAGCCCGTCCGTCAAGGTTCGTATAGCCCACGCCCGAACAAACGAGTGTAAATACGACAACGGAAAGTTTTTCTATATGCACAACAACGCGATACCCGCCAAGCCCGCGATTAAACCTATTATTTGATTTTTTGAAAGTTTTTCCTTGAATATAACGAAAGAAAAAACGACCGACGCGATCAGAGGCACTCCGTTTACGATCGGAAAAAATACCGCGCTTTCGATTTTGCCCGACAGATACAGATTAATTATATTCATTATCGCAGTCATCAACCCCATCAGACACAGCGAAACCATTATCGTCAAAAAACCGCCTTTGCTTTCCGCGTCCGCGCCGCTCTTTTTTTCTTTATTCCTGTAAATAAAGTAAATTATAAACGATAAAACCGTCGAAAACGCAAAAGCAATCATTAAAAACCCCATAAGTTCGTCTTTTGCGTTCGTGCTTTGATGCCACTTCTGGAGAAGCCCCACCGACGCGGACAACAGCATCGACGCAACCGACAACACAAACCACTTTACGTTGGGTTTGCCGACGGATTGATTTTTGTAATTGACGGACATTGCCATGCTTGCGAACATAAACGCGATGCCGATATATTTCCACACCGAAGGCGCTGGGTCGCTGAATATCAAGTACCCCGATATTGCCGTAATAACGGTCGAAAAATTCGCTATTACGGTCGTGTACGACCACGGTCCGATATTTATCGCCTTAGAATTCACTATACCCTGCGCCAGCGTCGCAATCCCGAACAACAGCCCCAGAACTATCGTCAACGCCGAAAGCGCAAAACTAAACTTTTCGATTATGCATATAATCAGACAGACGAAAGCGCAAACCACTGCGTTTTTCAGATAGTAGCCGCTCTCCGCTTTGATATATTTGCGTATATAATACGTGGAATACAACCCGTAAACGACTGAATCTATTAAAGTAATAACAAGCAGTAAGAGGGGTGAAAAACCGGACAAAAACATACCTGGCTCCGTGCGCAAAATCTTTTATAAATCGGCAAAATTCAACCGTCGGTCGGGGATTAGCGCATGCGCTTGCGCTCCTAAAACAAAACCGCTCGCTAATTATAGCACACTCGTCGGACGTATGCAATGTCATAAATACCGCTTTTAATGGAAAATAATACGCGTTCGGACGTAAAATCGTTTATTTAACCTCACTGTCGCCCTTAATACCATATGGTGCGCGAATTTCGCCGAACTCCGCTTTAAGGTCGCGAAAACTCATAGTTTTAAGCGGCATCGACTGCAATATTTCTTTCTTCGGCAACTCGGTTTCGATCGGCGCTATGTACGCCGTCACCCTCGGCGCGACCGCTCTTCTTATCGGCGCGTTCGTGCTTATAAACGTGCTCCGTAAGCGCGCGTGACCTTCGGGCGGCAAGAAAAATCATTATAAAACGTAAACGAGCGGTTTCCCCTGCGAAGCCGCTCGTTTTTTCTGTGTTATGCAAAGCACCGCCGAAATATTCTCTTCAGTCGAGGTAGCGGCTCGGGGAGAATTTTGCGAGGCGGATATGTTTGCGGTCGATCGTATATGACATAGCGAGTTCGTCGCCGAAGTACTGCACGAACGGATAGAAACAGCTCGTATGCATATGCGCCCGTAGCATGACTTCGCTTTTGGTAATGTCGTCGCGGTTTATCCTCACTATTCCGATATGCTGTCTGTCAACGGGCGCATGGAACAGGTACAGATTGCCGTTATATTCGATAAAATCGGAGCGCGACTGGCAATCGTCGATAAGAACGGGCGCGCTCCACGACTTTTCGATCAGGTCGTAAACGGTAAGAAAACCGTAAGGCGATTCGTCGTACTGACGGACGAAATAAAAACACTTGTCGCCCGAAACGTAAGTCGCGTTTTCCCACTTCGACTCGTTGGGGAAATCGGGCTGAGCGACGTATTCCCACGTTATGAGGTCGGCACTTTTGATAATGCAGGTAAAATCCCCGCTGTACGCGCCCGTATAATAATAGGTAACGCCGTTTTCGACGCGCGATGACAGTTTCTGCATAATCCCCACGTCGTTGAACATACGCTTGTAACCGATCCCGTTCGCCGTAAGCGCGCTCCGTATTCCGCTCGCGCTGAAATCGTTCACGACCTCGCCGACCTTAAATCTGTTTACGCCGACTTCGCTCATCTTTCGGTCTTTCAAGGAAAACGTGCGGTAAAAGCGGTAGTAGTTTTCGTCGGTGCGCGCCGTCCACATTATGAAAATCGTATCGGGATCCTTGCTCATCATAATCGTATCGTAAACGCGGTCGATGATCTTGCCCGAGCACTCGTCGCCCGCCGCCTGAACGTCGAAAAACACCTTGTTTTCGGGATCGCTTTCCGGGCAATAAACAAATCGCGCGGTCTGGAACTCGGGGTTTTCCTCGGGATCTTTCGTGTTCGCGTAATACGTCATATAGATCGTGCCGTCCATAACCGCGAACGTGGAAACGTGCGCCATTTTATCCCCCGCTTTCTCGAAGTCGGCAACGAACCGCTCCTCGATTTCGGCGGCGAAAGCCTCGCCCTTGTCGTAACACCCGCGCGGAATTTTTTCGCCTATCACCGCCGCCGCGGTTTCTATCTTTTCGCGCGGAAAAACCACAGGCTCGTTGTCCGTTACGTAATCGTCCGTAAAAATACTCTTTTTCATACTGTCTCTCCTTTCCTCTATTATAACTCCGTCCGGACATTTACCGCAATATCGCATCTTGGATAAAAATAACACAATCTTGGCAAAAACAGACCGATTAAGACTTTATTCGCCGCGAAAATAACTTTTTCTTGCGAAAAGGCTTGACGGATTACGTCGGAAAATGTTACAATTCGGGCAAGGAGACAAGCATATGGAAAACGTCAGACACGAAGAATACGTCGGGTTTGCAGACGATCTGCCGTTTTATTTTCAACCGCGGATCGTGCGGACGAGCACCGTTTTCAGCACGGCGCGAAACTGGCACGAAAACGTGGAATTTCAGTTCTGCATAGACGGCAAGGGCGAAGTTTTGCTTGACGGCGAAAGTTTCGGATTCGAAAAGGGAGACGTGATCGCCGTAAATCCGAACGTTATACATTACACGAAAACGGACGATTATCTGGAATACTCGTGCCTTATCGTCGACAACGCTTTTCTCGAAAAAACGGGTTTCGACATCCAAGGCGCTCTTCTCGCTCCGAGAATTTCCCGCGACGCGAAGCTTAACGAATTAAGAGACGAACTCGAAAGGATTTACGCTTCGGCCGACGAATTCCGCCGCCCGCTCCTGAATTCCGTGCTTCTGCGGTTTCTGATCGAAACGTATCGCAATCATTCCGCCGAGCGCACGTTCGAAACGAAACGCACGAAACGTTTCGAGGAGATAAAGAACACCGTGATTTTTCTGCGCGCGAACTATTTCCGCAAGCTTTCTCTGGACGAAATCGCGAAAAACGTGCTTACGGACAAATTCACGCTTTCGAAGGAATTCAAGAAATTCACGGGGCAGACGATCGTCGATTATCTGAACGGCTACAGAATCAAAAAAGCCGCATTGCTGATCGCCCGCGGCAGTAACGTTTCGGACGCAGCCTACGCCTGCGGGTTCGAAAACATGTCGTATTTTACCCGCCTGTTCAAAAGCACGGTGGGCGCGCTCCCGTCCTCTCTCAAATAACGTTCTTCGTCCTCGCGAATTTTTTGCCTTGTTCGTCCGGCGTTGAGGCGATAATACCGCAAAACCGACGGTTCGTTGCAAAATTGAGTAAATTTTACAATAAAACGACCGCTTAATACTATACTTTTTTGCGGGTTTATAGTAAAATGTATTCGCAATCTTACAACCGCGAGGTGAATTTATGCCCGAAAACAAGATCGAATTTATGCCGAAAAACACCGAAATCGGCGGGATTATGCGCGATTACGCACAGTTTGTAGCAGATAATCAGCTTAAAAACCGCGAGGAATGGAAGCGTTACGCGGAAGTTTTCAGAACGCACGCGGACGACGACGGACGGTGGCGCGGCGAATATTTCGGCAAGCAGATGCGCGGCGGCGCGACGATTTACGAAATCACGCGCGACGAGGAATTGTACGACGTGCTTACCCAAGCGGTCGAGGACGTTCTGTCCGCGCGCGACGAGCTCGGAAGAATTTCGTCGTATTCGATCGCGAACGAATTCCGCGGCTGGGATATGTGGTGCAGAAAATACGTTCTCGTCGGGCTCAAGTACTTCTATCGCATCTGCCGCAACGAGGCGCTTAAAGCCCGCATTCTCGAAGCGGAAAAATCGCACGCCGATTATATCCTTTCCAAGATCGGCGCGGGCAAGAAGTCGATCGTCGAGACGTCGAACTGGTGGGGTTGCGTGAATTCGTGCACGATCCTCGAACCGATCGTCGAGCTATATAAGCTTACGGGCGAAAAGCGGTATATCGATTTCGCCGCTTACATAATTTCCACCGGCGGGAGCTCGGATTGCGATTTCGTCAAACTCGACCTCGACGACGAGATTTATCCGTACCGCTACCCCGTCGTAAAAGCTTACGAAACGATGTCCTATCACGAAGGGCTTCTTGCGTACTACGAAGCGACGGGCGACGAGGTTTGTTTCGAAGCGGCTAAAAAATTCTTCGACAAAGTGCTTCGCGCCGAAGTTTCGATCATCGGTTGCGCGGGCTGTACGAACGAGCTTTTCGACAACGCCGCCGTGCGCCAGACCGAGCCTTCGGATGACGTTATGCAGGAAACCTGCGTTACCGTCACGCTTATGCGGACGATGGCGCGGCTTTATACGATCACCGGCGATCAGAAGTACGTCGATCGTATCGAAAATTCGGGCTTTAACGCTCTTTACGGCAGTCTCAATCTTAAATCGCAGAAGCTCTATTCGGTTTTCGATAAAAAAGTCCTGCCGCCGCGCGTGTTCGACAGCTACAGTCCGCTGTTCAACGACCGCAGAGGCAGATGGGTGGGCGGCTACTGCGAGTTCGAAAACGGCGATTTCAGCGGTTGTTGCATCGCGATCGGCGCTTGCGGAATAGGTCTTATGCCGCTCTCGGCGATCGTAAGGCGCGGAAACGACGTTATCGTCAACTTTTTCGCGGACGCCCGCGCGAAAATCGACTGTAACGGCAAAAAAGTTCTTCTGACCGTAAAGTCGGACTACCCTGCCCGCACCGACGGCGAAATTACGGTGAGTTGCGACGGCAAATGCGATTTGCCGCTTTACGTCCGCAAGCCCGCTTGGGCGGATAAGGTCCTTGTGGACGGCGCGGAAACATTCGCGGGCGATCTGATAGCGATCGGCGACAAAATACGCGGCGGTCGGACGATAAGGGTCGAATTCCCGACCGAGCCGAAAATTCACGAGCTCAACGACAAAATCGCGATTACTTTCGGCCCGCTCGTGCTCGCCGCGGACGAGAGAAAACAAAAAATCGACTTTACGAAGCCGCTCGGGCTGAAAACTCCGCTTGCGTTCGAATTCCTTGAACCCGAAGCGGGCGAGCTCGCCAGAATCGCTTTTGAAACGGAAAACGGCGACAAAATCATTCTTACCGATTATCAGTCGTGCGGCAAGTTCTGGAACGAAAAAGACAATCGCATTTCCGTTTGGCTGTATAAATAAGTAAAAACTCGTCGATATAGCTAAAAACGCCTTCCCCGAGAGGAAGGCGTTTTGTTGTATTTTAGTATAAATTATGCGTTTTTCAGCCGATTTCGGACTTATTTGGTCGCCCTCGGATTGCGGATATTCGCCTGCGCAAAAGCTTCCAAGAGCAACCGATAGGTAACATTACTGTCTGCAATCGAAAATCGCCCGTCTTCGGGATATATGTTATCGCCCGACTGTACGCAATCTTTTTTCGCGTTTTTTTGCGCCGTTTTACCGCATTTTTTCTGAATCCTTAGCCAATCCCGATTGAGTGAAATATAACCGTTTTTATAAAAACATCGCCATATAATGCGGAATAGTGAGTTTTACGTCGTTCGTGCCGACGTTTCCGTCAAC
>CAKQPR010000024.1 GCA_934270565.1 uncultured Clostridia bacterium
TATTCTCTTGTCAACGTTCAGCGCCGCCCCTCGCGAGACAGCCTACATATAATACCATATCTACTTTACTTTGTCAACAATTTTTACACGGTTTTTCAAAAAAAATTTTCGGTTTTTGTCAAATAATTTTTTTTGCAGGTTATATGCCCTATTCCGTTGACATACAATGAAACAAGTGCTATAATCACAATAACATATCAAATTAGTAGGTGATTGATTTATGTTACGAAATCGAGACGTATACTTTGAAGTTTTACCCTACTCCGGCGAGCGATGTCGGGCGAAGAAGTAAAACAAAAAAAAGAAACGCGACTATCTATATATAATATAGCGACGAGGCGATTAAACGGTTTATAAAAACGCCCGCCGCAAAAGGAGAATTTAACAATGGCTAATATTTACAAATCGGCGGACGAACTTATAGGAAAGACTCCGCTGCTCGAACTCAGACACATCGAAAAAGAATACGGACTTAAAGCAACTTTGCTTGCAAAGCTCGAATATTTTAATCCCGCGGGATCGGTAAAGGATCGTATCGCGAAAGCGATGATCGAGGACGCGGAGAAAAGCGGCAAACTGAAAGCGGGCGCAACGATCGTCGAACCCACTTCGGGTAATACCGGAATAGGAATCGCGGCGGTAGGAACGGCAAAGGGGTATAAAGTAATTCTCACCATGCCGGACACGATGTCTATCGAGCGACGCAGACTTATAAAAGCTTACGGCGCGGAAATCGTTCTTTCCGAAGGTGCGAAAGGCATGAAAGGCGCGATCGCAAAAGCCGAGGAGCTTGCGGCAACAATCGACGGCGCTATTATCCTCGGACAATTCGTAAACCCCGCAAATCCGAAAGCGCATTACGAAACGACCGGACCGGAAATTTATAACGACACCGACGGAAAAGTCGATTACTTCGTAGCGGGCGTAGGCACGGGCGGAACGCTTTCGGGCACAGGCAAATACCTCAAGGAAAAAATCGACGGCGTAAAGGTTGTAGCGGTCGAACCCGAAACCTCTCCCGTTCTGTCGAAAGGCGTTGCCGGTCCGCACAAAATTCAGGGTATCGGCGCGGGCTTCGTTCCCGCAACCCTTGACACGAACGTTTACGACGAAGTTATCGCCGTCGCGAACGAGGACGCGTTCACTTACGGCAGGCAGATCGGCAAGCTCGAAGGCGTGCTCGTAGGTATTTCGTCGGGTGCGGCGCTCAAAGCCGCGATAGACCTCGCTAAGCGCAAGGAAAACGAAGGCAAAACGATAGTTGTTCTCTTCCCCGACAGCGGCGACAGATACCTTTCCACGCCCCTCTTTGCGGACGCGGAATAAGAGGCAATAATTATGATAGTTTCCACGCGCGGGCGATACGCGCTCAGAGTTATGGTCGATCTCGCCGAGCACGCAGACGAAGGTTACGTTCCGCTGAAAGAAATATCCGAACGACAGGAAATTTCGCTCAAATACCTCGAAAGCATTACCTCTTCCCTGTCAAAGGCGGGGTTGGTGACGGGCGTTTCGGGTAAAGGCGGCGGTTACGCGCTTGCCGTAAATCCGTCCGTATGTACGGCAAAATCGGTTTTGCTCGCCACCGGCGAAAAACTCAGCTCGGTCGCGTGCCTCGCCTCGGACACAAACGACTGCCCGCGGGCGGCGAAATGCAAAACTCTGCCGATGTGGAAAAAACTGAACGGCGTTATCGACGATTTCTTCGAGAATATTACGATCGAAGATCTTGCCGTCGGCAATTTGTGAAAACATTATACAAACAAAAGCGGTTCGTAAATCAAACGCGAGCCGTTTTCTTTGTTTTTCCGCCCGAAACAAACCAAAATGCTTGACTTTATCCCGTTTTCGGTGGTAAAATTCTAACAGAAACATAGCAAGAGGAGAAATCAGATGTTAGTCGACATGAAATGCCCGAACTGCGGCGCTCCCATGACGGGCGACGGAGGCAAATTTTCCTGCCCTCATTGCGGAACGGTTATGTTCGACGTGGTGGAAGCGAAAATCGACGAGGACGTTACCGTTATCACCGCCGAAGAATTCGCGCAGAAACTCGCCGAAAACAAGCGTTCGTTCGTCATTAACGTGAACGACCGATTAGAAGAATTCGATATCGACACGATGGTTGCGAACAAGAAGATAAAGGACGCGACCGAATATCTCGCAAAAGGCGAATTCGAGAACGTTAAATCGGCGCTTTTCGGTGTGAACGACAAACTTTTCTCGGTCGCGAGACTATTGTACCTTTCGAGTATGAAAGTTCGCGACGAATACGAACTGACGAAACACATCGGCAACATCGCGATTTGTAATTATTCACAATTATTAAGCCTCGCCGACGAAGAAACAAAACGCACCTACAACGACATTCGCGAATACTGTCTGAAAAAACAAGCCGTAAAAAACGAAATTCTCGAAGTCGAAAAGCTGCTTGACGTAAAACTCTACGACGAAGCAATGACTTACTCTAAGCGCATGTGCCAGATCTACCCGCAAGCCGCTCTCGCGTGGTGTGAATTATATAAAGCAAAGAAACTTAAAAACCCTAAATACAACGGAAAGGAAGAGCACAAGAAAGCATTATCCTGCCCCGACTACCTCGGTAACATTCAAAAGGTAAAAGAAGATTGCGATAATAAGGCAAAGGAAAATCTGAAAGAGTTTTCGAAAGGTCCGGTTCTGATATTCTGGTTTTTAATTCTTGCGATTCCTCTGCTCGGTCTTTACGAAATCATATTCGATCTTCTCTTATCTAAAATCGGCTTCGAATTTCTGAAAAGCACAATCGGATCGGGCGTTCCCGTCGTTTATCTTATAATAATTGCCGCATACCTGCTGACGGTAGCAACAGGAAGCATCGTTCATTCTCTGCTGAAGAAAAAACGTTTAAAAGCCAAAGCATATAAAACGTTGCATGATCCCGAAGAATATTTCAAAGCGATTTACAACAACTGCAAATCTTTTTAAGCAAAAAGGTGCAAGCCGACAAAGCCTGCACCTTTTCTTTATAATACAAGCGAGAAAACTTGCGCGGCTCAGGGTTTTCGAGCGCAGCGTTTCAACGGAAACGGCGGATTTGCGAAGGCAAAGCCGTAAGCAACGACAGTTGCGGACAAAATTTTATTTTGTCTCGTTTCTATGTTACAATATAATTGTTATCTCTGAACTCTGCCCGTTCCGTCGCCGCCAGCAAGATGCCCGATTTCATCGACTGTAAGATAAGCCATATCGCCTTCGATCGAGTGTTTGAGGACCGCCGCAGCAACTGCGAAATCGACGGATTTCTGCAAGTCATACCCATGCGTCCGAGCGTAAATAAGCCCCGCGGCAAACGCGTCTCCGCCGCCCACTCTGTCAACTATGCGCATCGAATAAGTGCGCGATTCGGCGAAACCGTCGGCGGTATAAAGCGCTCCGGAATAGTCGTTGTCGCTTGCCGAGAACGATTCGCGGCGGGTGAACGCTACCGTTCCGAACCCGAATTTTTCGATGAGTTTGTCGGCAAGTTCGCGTTCGTTGTCGGCAGTCGTTCCGAACACGTCGGAAACCTGCGGAACGTTTGTAATACATACGTCCACGAACGGCATCAAGTTCATAAGCACGCGGCTCGCTTTTTCCTTGCTCCAAAGTTTTGCTCGATAATTCGGATCACAGGACACCGTAAGTCCGAGCTTTTTTGCGTTTTTAGCGGCGTCGAGGCAAATTTCGGCGAGTTCGTCCGAAAGCGCGGGGGTAATTCCGGTAAAATGAAACCAGCCTGCGCCGTCAAAAATTTTCTTCCAGTCGAACTCGTTGCGGCGGGCAAGTGAAATCGCGCTTCCCGCACGGTCGTAAACAACCTTGCTCGGGCGTTGCGCCGCGCCCTTTTCGCAAAAATAAATACCGACGCGATCTCCTCCGCGAACGATAAGCGACGTATCTACACCGATTTTGCGAAGCGTATTGATCGCGTTCTGTCCGATATCGTTTTTCGGCAGTTTTGTTACGAACGCCGCGTCCTCACCCATTACGGAGAGCGCCGCGGCAACGTTTGCCTCCGCTCCGCCGTAAGTCGCCTCGTAGACTTCAGCCTGCGCGATCCGCTTATATCCGTACGGCTGAAGTCTCAGCATTATTTCTCCGAACGTTACTACTCTCATTTTTATTGCTCCTTTGTAAACTATTATAATATAAATACCGAAAAAAGGCAACAAACTTTTTGACTTATACGCATATTTTTGCTAAAATATTGACGAGGTGCGTATGAAAACTCTGATAATCGCAAGCAACAACAAAGGCAAAATCCGCGAAATCAAGGAACTTCTCGGCGATAAGTTCGACGTAAAAGCAATGGGCGAAATAGGCGTTACCGCCGACCCCGAAGAAACGGGCTCGACCTTTGCCGAAAACGCGCTCATAAAAGCGAAAGCCGTTTACGATTTGTGCCGTATGCCGGTAATCGCCGACGACAGCGGGCTTGCTGTTGACGCGCTCGGAGGCGCGCCCGGGGTTTATTCGGCTCGGTACGCCGGCGAAGGGCACGACGATCGGGCAAACAACGATAAACTTCTTAAACATCTCGAAGGCGTTACCGACCGTTCGGCAAAATTCGTTTCGTCTGTGGTCTATTATGACGGCACGCGTACCGAAACCGCCGACGGCACGGTAAACGGCTATATCGCGCTTGCTCCGAGCGGAAAAGGCGGATTCGGGTACGATCCGCTGTTCTTCTCGACCGAACTCGGCAAGACTTTCGGCGACGCGACCGAGGCTGAGAAAAACACGGTAAGCCACCGTTTCCGCGCGTTCTCCGCTCTCGCGAAAAAGATCTGAACGGAGCGGCTTAATTTGCTTATGGATAACTTTGTTATAATTTCGGACACTCACGGGCTCGGCTACGAGGTTCTTGACAACCTTCTGCCCGTTATCAACTCCGCCGACGCGCTCGTTCATCTCGGCGACGGTCTGAGAGATTTAGCCGCGTACCGCTCGCTTATTACCGTTCCGATTATCAGAGTCCGCGGTAACTGCGACGTCTCTTCGCCCGACGACGAGGACGTTTTTGTCGATACGAGTGCCGGAAAGGTTTTGTTCACACACGGACACGCGCACAAGGTGAACGACGGCTTACTCGATCTCGCGCTAACTGCCGAGGAGCACGGTTGCAGATATGTTTTTTACGGACATACGCACTGCTATTCGGAAGAAACCTACCGCGGAATTACGCTCGTAAACGTGCCCAGTCTCACCCGACCGAGAGGGTTTTACCGCGCTTACTGCACCGCTTTCGTCGAGCACGGAAAACTTCTTGCAAAAATTGTTGCAATATAGCGTTAAAATCGTTGACTTTTTCCTTCGATTGTGGTATTATTTTTAGGCGTTGTGTAAATGGCGTGCGGGTGTAGCTCAATGGTAGAGTTCCAGCCTTCCAAGCTGGCTGCGTGGGTCCGATTCCCATCACCCGCTCCATTTTTTTGCGCCGGTAGCTCAGCTGGATAGAGCAACGCCCTTCTAAGGCGTGGGTCGGGGGTTCGAATCCCTTCCGGCGCACCACAATATTTCCTATGGTGGGTATAGCTCAGCAGGTTAGAGCGCCAGGTTGTGGCCCTGGAGGTCAAGAGTTCGAATCTCTTTACTCACCCCACTTATTTATTGGGGTATCGCCAAGCGGTAAGGCATGAGACTTTGACTTTCACATTCGCAGGTTCAAATCCTGCTACCCCAGCCATTATCTACTCGCGTAATGGGGTGTCGCCAAGCGGTAAGGCTACGGACTCTGACTCCGTCATCCGGGGGTTCAAATCCCTCCACCCCAGCCATATGGTTCATTAGCTCAGATGGTAGAGCACGTGACTTTTAATCACGGTGTCCCGGGTTCGATCCCCGGATGAGCCACCAAACCCCGATTTTCTCGGGGTTTTCTTCTTTTTTAGTAGCGTTTCACTCGTTTTTGAAACGCTATTTTTCGTCGCGTTTTTGTTCTCGCGTTTTTCCCGCTTTTCCGTGCGTAAAAGCGGGGTTGAAACGCTCGCACGCCGTCCTTAGTTCCGCGCCGTATAGGTTTACGTAGTGTTCGCTTTGCATTATCGTGCTATGAGTGAGACACCGCGCAAGCGTTATCGAGGGGCAACCCTCTTTCGCAAGCATTTTCGCGAACGTATGACGGAATATATGCACGCCGTAATGCTCGTATCCGTGCCGTTTTAGGTACTTCGTTAAGTATTCGTAAAGACCGTTGCGGGAGTACTTCCCGCCTTTTCCGTTCGGGAACAGTAAACCGCCCTTTTTTATGCCGTTCTTGCGTATGTAGCGCGTTAGCGTTTGCGTTACCGTTTCGGGTATCGGCAAAATTGCTTGCGTCCCGTTTTTGAGGTGTCGCAACGTTAGCGTGCTTTCGGTTGCGTTTAAGTCGTTCGCCGTGAGGTTGCGCAACGTTTCCGAGCGTATGCCCGTTGTTATGAGTAATAGCGCGATAACGTCCGCTTTGTTCTTTCCTCGCGTGTTTACCATTTCCGCGACTTCCTCGTCGGTAAACGTCGGCTTAATTGTCCGTTGCGCTTTCGGTAGTCGTAACCGTTGCGGGGATATTACCCCCGTTTCCGCGCCGTAATTATAAAAACGCCGTACCGCGCGTAAATATGTGCCTTGGCTCGTGCGGTTCGGTATTCGGTTGATTATGTCATATTCGTATCGTTCGAATATGTCGCGCGTTAGTTTCTTCGTCGTGGTTGCGTATTTCGGTAGCCACTCGATAAAATACCCTATAAAACGGCGGTAATATTCCCGCGTTACGGGTGATAGTTGCTTTATTTCGTTATCACGGTTAAACCGTTCGTATAGTTCCGTTATTTTTAGGTTTTTCATTGTTCCGTGTCCTTTCGTTCCCCCGCTCAATGCCTACGGCGTTTTCGTTCGTTCTCGTCCGTTCGTTGCGTTGCGCTCCCCGCGCCCGTTTGTTTTTCCTCGTTCTCTCTTCTTCGTTCGGTTAATATTTCGCGGGGGTGAGTTTTCCGTGCGTTCCGCTTGGTTTCGGGGTCAATAAGCAAGCGTTTTACTTGCTTTCGTTCTCTTGCGTTGCTTGCTCGCGTTCCGCACGTTTGCGGGCGTAGGCTTCCCGCCCTCTTGCGTTTATTTCCTCGCGGTGTTTTTGGTAGTATTCCCGCGCTTTTGCCTTGCGTTTCTCTTTGTTCCGTTCATACGAAAGTTTATTTTGTTCGCGTCTTTCGTTCCGATACTCCGTATCGTTCGCGTAACGTTCCCGCCGTGCTTCGTTTATTTCCTCGCCGTTTTTCTCGCGATACCGTCGGTTTTGTGCTTTTTTCAAATCAACGTTTTTGCGGTAATACTCACGCGCATATATACGTTTATTTTCCATATATTCCGCATCTTGGTATTTTTCTAAATGCGCAAGGTAGTATAAGCGGTTTTTAACGTTTGTACCGTTCACATAGTAAAGTTCACGACGGCGCGAAAGTCTTTTTTCTCTTCGTTTTATACGGTTCTCGATATTCACTTCCGCTTCCGTCTTGCCCAAATCGCCCAACAGTTGCGAAATATCTATTTTTTGCGCTTCGATAAACATTTACGCCACCTCGCCGAAAGCCGTTTCGTATTCTACTAAAAATATACCGTCATACAATCGCGCGTGAAAGGCGTATGCCGTTAGCATATCTTTTTGTTTTTGCGTTAATTGCCGTTGATTTTTTAACGCTATTAGTACCTTGTGTTCGCTTTCTTCGCGTTCTATATTGTCGTTTATCCCATTATCCGTTATATAGTCGATAATATTTTCGCTTTTTCCGTCTTTTTCGGTATCAAATAACGCGGTATCTAAACTTTTTAGCGACAAAACCGAACGCCCCCAAATAATATTACAACAAGTACGCCGAATACTATAATAAAACTTTAACGCGTTATCAAACGTATAATACGGCAAATCAAGGTATATTTGTTGTGTTATATCCTCGGCGTTCGACATATCCACCGTTATATTACTTGCGCGAAGTCTCCAAATATACCGTTTCGCGATTTTCTCGAATTTCGGTAAGTTATCGAAGTATACGCGGTTTATCGTGTCGCGGTCGTTCGCTTTTATCTTTTCTATGTCCTCGGGCGTTATTTTCCAATGCCAATTCTCGGGCGTGGGTATGTCGCGTTGTTCTTCTTCGGGCGTTGCTTGCTTTTTCTCTTCGTCCGTCATTTTCTTTTACCTCGTTTTATATAAAATCTAAAACCTCGCGGAAGTTCGTAGGAGAGACAAAACCGAATTACCGCGGGGTTTTTCTATGCCCTCGTCGGGGCGGGAGATATAAGCATATTATGATTTTTGCTTGCTTTTGGTCTTGCACCACTCGCCGACGTAATCGTCGGTTTCTTCTTCGTCGTAGTCCGCTTCGTCCGTTACCGTTTCGGGGTACGAAAACCCGACCGCATAAGCACTACCGCCCGATTTTTCTTTTCGTACTATCGTTACAGTCGCGCCCGCGTTCGATACCGTTATTTGTTCTAAGTCCTTGGCATTCATAAATACATTAAGGGTATCGAAGATAAACCGCGCGCTACTTACATACGACCTTTTTTACTTTCGTTTTCGCCATTGTCTTTTCCTCTTTTCTTAACCTCGATTTTTCACTACGTTAGTTAACGCTGCTTGTTCACCCTGAACGTTAACCACGTACATTGACCCCCGTAAAATTTTTCGTCTTTTCCTCGCTATTCTTCGGCGGTTCATTTTTCCCATTCCTTTGACCGTTCTATGTCTAACTGAAACATATACTGTTTGCCGTTCGGCGTTTCGCTTTCGATTATGTCCGTTACGACGCAACCGTCAACGTAAAAATGATTTTCCAAAAATGCGACGGCTTCGTCGCGCGTGTTTGCAAATAAGAATAACCGCATTTTACGCCACCTTTCCGCCGTTCAATTCTTGTACGCGAAGTACAACCTTTACGGGGTCGTTGTAAAACTCGATAAACGCAAATTTTAGCGTGTCCCAAACGCCGTAGCCGTTCGGGCGTAACTTGTAATATTTGTAGCGATTGTTCATTTTACCACCTCGATATTACTATACGACATAAACGCGCCGTTTTTCATTTTTACGAACTCGCCGTCAAACGAAACTTTTTGACCGTATTTCAAATCGGCTTGCGGGAGCGCGTGCGCTTCGTCCTCGCGTATCGTTACCAACTCGCACGCCGTGTAAAGTTTCGTTTGCGGGTCTTGCTTTTGAGTGACAAGCGCGTAATATGTATGCGTTGTCTTGCCCTCTTTCGTGTAACTGTCGTAACCGATTAGTACACCGTCAAACTTACTTGAAATTGCCATTTTTCTTTTACCTCGCTTTGTTTTATTTATAGCAAGATTTTGCTATAAATATATTATAGTAGCAAGATTTTGCTATGTCAAGTATTTTGAGCAAGATTTTGCTATTATTTTTTAAGGAGTGTTGTTTTTATGTACGGTGACGAGATTAAAAATATCAGAAAAGCACAAGGTGCGACACAATCGCAAGTGTCAAAAGCAACAGGAATTCCCCAAAACACTATAAGCTGGATAGAACTCGATAAAGGAATACCAAATATTCAACAATGCGTTCAGCTCGCGGATTATTACGGCGTTTCGCTTGACGAGCTAATCGGTCGCGATAAAAAATAAATTTTTAAAATCTATTGACTTTTTGCATACTCAATGATATACTATGTTATAGAGAGGTAGTCGAAAATGAAAAGCGAACAAATAAAAATCTCCAAAACCACGGAAAAAAATACACTCGAAAAGAGACTTGATATAGCAATAGCCGAAAGCGAGCGCATTTTAGCCAACAATCCGAAATGGGTTTCCGAAAAGGAATTTTGGGAGAGAATGGAAAAAATCTAATGTATTCCGTTATTTTTACCGAAGAAGCAACTAAACAATTTGAGAGCATTAAAGCTTATATAAAGCACATATTACTAAACGAAAAAGCAACCGTTGATTTTGAAACGGCTTTGCGCTCCAAAATTGAAACATTAAAAAACGAACCTCACCTATTCCCTTTTGTCAACGATAGCAAGCGTTATCGTAAAATGGGCGTAAAGAACTACATAGCAATTTATTTTGTAAACGAACAAAAGAAAACCGTTTATATAACCGCCGTTGTTTATGCGGGGAGCAATTATATACGCAAATACAAATAAAAAAGCCGTAGCAACGCGTTGCGTTGTTACCGCTTTTTTCTTTTATGCTTCGGGGTGGCGGTCGATTTCGGCTTAAAAATCTAAATATTGACTATTCCACCACTTTTTCGTGTCCTCGAATGATTGTTGAAACGCTCGTTTTTTCTCTTCCAAATCTTTCGATTGATTAAGTGTCCCTATTGTCAAGTAGCCGCGCGCGGCGCGGGCGGCGTTCGCCTTGTCCTCGGCGCACGCGCGCGCAATGCGTTTCATTGTTTCGCGTGTTCCGTTGTCGTTGTAGTCGGGGATATATTCGCCCGTTCCGTCGAAAGTAAATACGCCGTAGCGGTTGCGCTCGTGTAAATATTGTACTTTCCACACGTCCAAATTGAGCGTTTCCCAAATACCGCCCTCTTCGCTTTCGGCGTGGTATAAATGCGGGCGGGTTATATTATGCGAAGTATGAAAACGGCGTTTTTGATAAAATCTATCGTCGTAGTGTTGCTTCGTTATGTATTTGCAAATATAATGTTTCGTCGCTTCGGTGTTCTTTATGCGTGAGACGGTAGACCAACCCCATTTCCACGCGGTAACGGAGTATAAAGGCGTGCCGTGTTTGTCAAACTTCCAAAACTTTGGTTTTAAATCTTCCCATTTTATACCGCCGACAAGCAAATGATAATGTAAACCGCCCTTTTTGTGGTATTCGGGTACGGCTATATAGTACATATTCGGGTAGTACTTGCGAATTTTATTCGCCCATACGGAAAAAGTACGGCGCGTGATTTCGTCGTTGAGCCTGTCTACCTCTTCGGGGCTATAAGTAAATGTAACGAAGAAAGAAAACTCGTTACACTTGCAAATGTCATATAGTGTTTGTCTTGCCCGCCGTGCGGAACGTTTCGCGTTTTGTATAGTGGTTTTCGTTTCTAATTCGCGGATAAGTCTTTCGCGTTTGCGCCTGTCCTCTTCTAAAAATGATAAGCCGTTTAACTCGTTTATTATTATTCTTCTATTTTCGGCTTTTGCTAATCTATTATAAAGGCGCGTTTCTTTCGCGTGTTCGACTACTTTCGGCGTTTGTTTTACGTTTTGTTTTACGGTTAAATTGATTTCGCCGTCGGGAAAAACCTTGATTTTTGCGTATGTCGTAAGCAAGGGTTTTTCCTCTTTTCAATATCTTTTAATCACGGTGTCCCGGGTTCGATCCCCGGATGAGCCACCAAACCCCGATTTTTCGGGGTTTTTCTTCTTTTTTAGTAGCGTTTCACTCGTTTTTGAAACGCTATTTTTCGTCGCGTTTTTGTTCTCGCGTTTTTCCCGCTTTTCCGTGCGTAAAAGCGGGGTTGAAACGCTCGCACGCCGTCCTTAGTTCCGCGCCGTAATTAAGTCGTTATCTTTTCGCGAACGCGCTCGGGGTAACACCGACCCGCGCCTTAAAATCGCGACTGAAATAATACTCGTTTTCGTATCCGCAAAGCCGCGCGGTTTCGCCGACGGAATACATTCCCGACCCGAGAAGATCCTCCGCGTGTTTTATTCTGAGCGAGATAGCATAAGCCTTCGGCGACATTCCGAACCTCGCCGAAAACAATCTCTTAAAGTAGGTGTAACTCATTCCGCACTTTTCGCCGCATTTACTAAAGTCGATTTCGCCCGAAAAATTATTTTCGATATACTCTACTCCCGCGGTTATCCGATCGTTCTTGTCGCCGTGGTACGCGTTTTCTTCTATAAGCGATAAAATCCCGTAAAGGCAGGCAAGCGCAACGTAGCGATAGCCGCTTCTCTTTTTTCGCCACGCGTTTTCGGCGCGAAGAAACAGCGTCCTCACCTTATCAGCGTGCGACGAAAGTCTGCAAAACGCTTTATCCGACAACGGTTTATCAGAGTCGAAAAATATATCGATACAATCACCCTCGTCTAATCGCACGGTACGATATTTCTCGCCCGCGCCGCGAGGAAGAAATCGGATATAATTCTCTTTTTCGATAAATCTTTGGTCGTCAAACTCCACCTCACAAGCACCGCTTATCCTGAATATCAATTCGTGATGTTCGAGTTTTCGACTGAAATCCGAACGTTTCGCAAGTTCTTTGCTCTTTACGTAAATGATTGATATTATATCGCCTACGGTTAATTCGTTAAATTCGTTCATTTGATTCCTCCGTTCGTATAATACTCGCTTCGGGCAAAAAAGTCAAATATTTTGTGTCGAAAAGTATAAGTATTTTTGTTTGTGTATTTACACGCGGTCGTTTGCCGTGATATAATGTACCCAACGGAGGAACAAAAATGAACGACGAAATCAGACGCATATACGACTATATGAACGAATCCGATCTTTATCCCGCGATCGTGCCGGTAAAGTACGATCCGATGGATATGGCTTTATCGCAGGCCATGCAGACGGCAAAACGGCTCGGCGAATACATTGCCGCGCAACCCGTAATGTTTTACCCGAACGAGCGGCTTTTCGGGCAGTTGCGCTTCGACGGAAGCGTTACCGCCGCGCTTTTCCCGCGCACGGGGCACGAAAATTTCGGACGGGCAGCAGCGCAACTTTATTGTAAACCGCTCGACAACCTTAACATTTTCGAGTGGCAGCATTGCCCGCCCGATTACGAAAAAATAATACGGCGCGGGCTTGTCGGCGTACTTTCCGACATAACCTCGTCGCGCGCGGCTCACTCGTCGGAATCTCAGAAACTCGACTATCTCGACGCGGTGGAAACGGTTTGCAACGCGCTTATCGCACGCGCGGAAAAATGCTCGGACGCTTGCCGGAAAGCCGCCGAAACTGAAACTGACGAACGCCGCAAAGCCGAACTTATACTTGCCTCGGATACGCTTAAAAAAGTTCCCGCTCAGCCCGCCGATACGTTTTACGAGGCGATTTCGACCATGTACTTTTGCTTTGATCTTCAACCCGACGGTCTCGGACTTCTCGACCGCATACTTTCGCCCTACTATTTCCGCGATCTCGAACGAGGAAGAATTACGCCGAAAGAAGCTAAGCGACTTGTACAGGAATTGTTTTTACGTATTCAGAGTTACACGCCGAAAAACACGCCCAACCGCAAAAAAGGCGGCGAGTGTCATTTTGTGATAGGCGGACTCGACGAAAGCGGCAACGACGCGTATAACGATTTTTCGCGTATTCTCGTCGACGGACTTATGGAACTTCCGATTCACTGCCCGCAATTTACGCTGCGCGTTTGCAACAAAACGCCACGCGAAGTTTTGCGGTACGTACTCGACCGCGAACGCCACGATCCGTTCAAAAGGATTGCGTTTGCAGGCGACGAAAGCCGCATCGCCGCGTATAAGGAAATTCTCGGTTTAAGCGAAACCGAGGCGTGCCGATACGCAGTCGTCGGCTGCAACGAGCCGTCGTTTGCCGGCGCGGTATGGATGGGCGGCTGCACGTCGAATATAGCGCGGTCGCTTACCCGAACGCTGTACGATTTCGGGGAAGAAGCGAAAAACTGCGCCGACTTCGATTCGTTTTACGCTCTTTACGAAAAGCGGCTCGCGGAAGACGTTGACGAAATTATCCGTACGTACGGTGCGTTTAACCGCATGCGCGCCCGCGACGAAAACGTGCTGTCCTCGATCATGCTCGACGGACCGATCGAAAACGCGATTTCACCGACCCGCGGCGGCTGCACGGTGAAAATCGGCGGAGGAAACCTGATGGGGTTCACCTGCGTGATAGACTCGCTGACGATTATAAAACAGTTCGTGTATGACGAAAAACTCGTTACGATGAAAGAACTAATTTCCGCGCTCCGTTCGGACTGGAAAAACGCCGAAGATCTGCGCGCGGTTATTCTTAAAAAGGGAGCGTTTTTCGGCAACGACAGTCCTCTTTCGGACGAAATCGCGGTACGGTTCTGCGACTCGCTTTACGCTCTAACCAAAGATCGTAGGCTTCCGTTCGGCGAACGGATTCTGTTCGGAACGCTTACCGGTTACAACGCACATTACGCTACGTTCGGCGCGCTCACTCCCGCAACTCCGGACGGCAGACGAGCCGGCGAACCTTTTATGGTGGGCGTGGGACAGACCGCCGGAAAAGACCGTGAAGGGCTTACCGCGCTTCTTCGCTCGGTTGCGATCGTATCTCACTGCAAGGTAATGAGCGGACCGTTCGTGTGTAACGTAAACCTCGACGAATCGCTCATTAAAAACGACGATAACTTCGAAAAACTCGTGGACGTTCTGCTCGCCTACTTCCGCATGGGCGGTATGCACATCCAACTTAATTACGTTTCGGCGGAAAAACTCCTCGATGCGAAGGCTCACCCCGAAAACTACCCCGATATGAAAGTTCGCGTTTCGGGATTTTCCGGAGTATTCGTCGACCTCGGAGAACAGATTCAGGACGACGTAATACGCCGGACGAGCGTAAAGAAATGAGTACGTTACCCCTTTTCGATATACAACGCGGCTCGCTCGTAGATGGCGACGGAATTCGCACGACGGTGTTTTTCCGCGGGTGCAATCTTCGTTGCGCATGGTGTCATAATCCCGAAAGCCAAAGCGGCGAAAAACGATTTTTCTACTACGCGGAAAAGTGCGTACGTTGCGGTAAATGCAACTCGGTCTGCACCGAAAAAGCCGTTTCCTTCGGCAGGGTCGATTATCTTAAATGCACGTTCTGCGGTAAATGCTCGCTGTTTTGTCCGCAAAACGCGCTAAAACTTTCGGGATTCGACAAAAGCGAAAACGAAGTAATGAAAATAATTCTGCGCGACAAGCCGTTTTACGACCAAAGCGGCGGCGGAGTGACGTTTTCGGGCGGCGAATGTATGCTTCATTATCGCGAAGTCGCTTCTCTCGCCCGTCGCTGTAAAGCCGAAAACGTAAACGTTGCCGTAGATACCGCGGGAGCCGTTCAGTGGGAAAGTTTTGCCGAAGTTTTACCCTTCGTCGACACTTTTTTGTACGACGTAAAAATTTTAGACAGCGAGAAACATAAGAAATTTATCGGTACTGACAACGCCGTTATTCTCGCCAACCTTACTAAGCTTCTCGACCTCGGCGCCGACGTTATCGTCCGCATTCCGACAATTCCTGGCATAAACGACAACGAAGCCGATATCACCGCAATACGCGACTTCCTGTCCCCGTATGCGGTGCGAAGAATTGAGCTTCTTCCTTATCATCGGCTGGGCGAAAACAAGTATCGGGCGCTCGGACTTAACCCGACGATCTTCGAAATCCCGAGCGAAGAAAAAATGTCGACGCTTAAAAAAATCATCGCAAAAAGATCGACTTCGTAACGATATAAGACGAACCGCTAAATTTCGGTTCGTCTTTCGTTTTGTTGTCAAATTTTAAATACGTATCGCGATTTTGCGAAGAATACTCTTAAATCAATGGCGAAAATCTTTCTTGCCGTTCAGAATACGAAATAATACGGCAAAAAAGCTTCCGGTCAAGCGGGTTTCAGGCGAAGCGCACGCATTTCTTGCTAAGCGCGACTTTGAGTATATCCGCATATTCGCGGAAAGGATCGACGATGATTTCCGCGCCGAGCGCTTCCGTCGCCCACATGCCGCCGTCGAAGCACCCGACAAGTCCGATCTCCGCTTTACCGTCCGACTTTTCGGAAATGAGCCGCGCGATACCGAGCGCTTTATCGCCGTAAGCGATCCAGCCCGCCTGAAAAATTCTCCACGCGTCGGACCTCAGCGCGAAATCGTTATCCTCGGCTTCCTTGCCGTTCTCGCCGAGAATATACGGACCGCTCTGATATTTGAATCTCGTCCAGTCGAGCGTCATAAAGCCTTTAAGCAAAAATCCGACTTTCTCGCCGCCGCGAAGCGCGAGAATCTTTTCGGTAGTAGCAACAAGTTCGTCATACTCCTCTTTGTTATAAGCGGGCTTGTATTCGGACGGAAACGCTCCGAAATCCTCCCAGAGAATCTCTATTCTGCGGTCGGTTTTTTCGATGTCGTCGAGGTGTTTTTTAACGCTCGTCGCGTGAAGTCCGAATATAATGTTCAGATTCGGGTATTTTTCGAGCAAAGCCGCGCTCGTCGCGTTTACGAGCTTTACGACCGCTTCCGAAATTCTCACGCCGCCGATTTCGTCGCCGCCCCAGTATTCGGTAAACGACTGAAAGTAAATTCCGTCCTCGGAAATGCCCGCGTATTCGCGATCATAACGTTCGAGAATTTGTTTTTTGAGCTCGCTAAGCCGCTCATCGCTTATGTCGTTTATTTTATCGCAACCGTCTATCCAGCCCCACGCAAAGCCCCACACGAGCTTTACGCCGTAGCCGTGCGCGTAATCGACGACCTCGCGGGCGTTCACGGGCGCATAGTCGTTCCAGAAAATTATTCGGTTTATCTTAACACGCGCGACGGAACGGACATAACTACGGTAATCATTGATCGGGTGAGCCCAGGTAAAAACGCTTCTCGTTTCGGTTTTCGGTTCGATCGCAAGCGTGTTTTCCCCGATTTCGTATTCAAAAAACGCATCGGGCTTTGTAAAACTCCCTACCTTAGGTGCAAATTTCACCATAAATTCGTCCGTAAACGAGGTTGCGGCAAAATAAAGATTTTCTTTCTTTTTCGCTGTGATTATTATAAGCGTAACATCGCCTTCTTTTACCGATCTGACGATCCAGCCGTTTTCCGAAATCTCGTCGCTTGCGACGTGCTTTTTCGCTAATTCGCTTTCGTCATAAGCGCTCACCACGATCGCGTTTTTCGCAAGGTCGCGTTTTGCCTCGCTCACGCAAGGTATAACGTACAGCGTATACACGCCCGCTTCCCGCGCCAGAGTTTTGCATAATTCGCCGCTCAGAAACTTGACGGCGTTCGCTTCCACTCCGCTGTAATCGTTGTATACGATCTGCCAACGATCCAAACCCGATTTTCCCATATCTGTATCCTCCGACCTAAATTATATTCATTATACGGTTTTTGCCGACGGCAAGTCAAGTCATTTTTGAAACCGAAATATGACTTTCCGAAAGTAAACGACCGTCTTATATAAAAGTATAACAAAACGCCCCGAACAAAGTCAAGCTTTGCGCGGGGCAAAAATCGGTACTGTTTTTTTCGCCGTAATCGACAGAAAAACTATCCGTAAGTGCGGATAATCGACTGCGCAACGGCGCGTTTTGTGGTACAGCGATCCATAGCCGTCTTTTCTATATAGCGATGGGCGTCAGGCTCGCTCATTTTGAGCTGATCTATAAGTATCCATTTCGCGCGGTTCACGAGACGGATTTCTTCCATTTTCTCTTCCATGGTCTGAGCTTTCTGCTCGACGCGTTTCATTCTCTCGCGCGTGGCGCATACGAGCGCTAGCGACTGTGTGACGAGCGACGGCGAAGTCGGTCGGGCGAGAACCATAACGCCGTAATCGCCGAGCTTGCCGCTGATTTCCTCGAAATGCTCGCCTTTTACGAACAGCATCACGCCCGCACCGCCCGTTCTGCAAAGATCGACGGCAAAGCGGTTACCGAACTCGTCGGGAAGCGGCGCGTTTATGATTACAACGTCGTAAGCGCGCTCCAAAAGCTCGCGGCGTGCTTCGGAAACGCTGCCCGCGATTTTGACGGGACGGTATCTGCCCTCGGGGAGCATACCGGTTATGGCGTCCGTGAATTTGTCCGACGAGGACGCTATCAGAACGCTGTATGTCGTCAGTTTAAGATCCATCTGCTACCCTACACCGATTATCTGCCGTTGCAATACGCTTTTATTATTTCTTCGGGAAGGACCTTTTTCACAAACTCGCTTTTAATCGCCTTCGCACGAGCTTCCGACACGTCGGCGGGTAGCTTTTCGAGCTTCTTCGCTTCCTCGGAGTTCGAGAAAAGGTTGACGTCGCATGCGGGCGGCAATTCGAGCGAGCTCGTCACGCCTTCGATCACCGCATGTATAAGCAACGCGAACGCGAGGTACGGATTACAGCCCGAATCGGGCGAACGAAGCTCGATACGCTTGTACTCGCCCTCTGCGGCGGGAACGCGTATAAGTTGGGATCGGTTCTGCGCCGACCAGCTGATATACCGCGGCGCTTTGCGGCTTCCGAGGCGGTTGTACGAATCCTCGGTGGGGTTAAGGAACGCCGTAATTTCGGCAATTCTGTTCATAATTCCGGCAATCGCGAGCGAAGTCACGTCTTTGCCGTCCGACGATTTCACGGACATATTGACGTGCATGCCGTTCCCCGGCGCGCCCGCGAGCGGCTTAGGCGAAAAATCCGCGAAAAGACCGTTCCTCGCGGCGATCGTGCGCACGACCGTTTTGAACGTGACGGCATTGTCCGCCGCCGACAGCGGGTCGGAATAGCGGAAATCGATTTCGTTCTGTCCCGCGCCCTCTTCGTGATGTGAGCTTTCGGGCTTAATTCCCATCGCGTCGAGCGTGAGGCAGATTTCGCGGCGAACGTTTTCGCCCTTGTCCTCGGGGGCTATATCCATATACCCCGCCTCGTCGTAAGGCTCGCGCGTAGGTTTGCCCGCTTCGTCGCATTTGAAGAGGTAGAATTCCATTTCCGAGCCGAACGCGAATTTGAGCCCCGCCTTGTCTGCGGCGGCGATTGCGTTTTTGAGTATAGTTCGGGTGTCGAGCGCGAACGGCGAACCGTCGGGATCGAGCACCGAACAATAGACGCGCACGACTTTGCCGTGCTCGGGGCGCCACGGAAGAACGGAAATCGTCGAGGGATCGGGAACGAGGAACAGATCGGAACGGACGTCCGATCCGAAGCCTTCGATCGCCGAGCCGTCGAACGCTATTCCTTCCGAAAAAGCGCGTTTGGCCTCGCCCGACATTACGGAAACGTTCTTTTGTTTTCCGAAAACGTCGCAAAAAGCGAGCCTTATAAATTTGACGTCCTCTTCGTCGATATATTGCAAAATTTCTTCTGCCGAATAATTCATTTTTCTTCTCCTCTCAGTTGGCAACGTACATTTGCTTGTACGGATTTTTGCTGTTCGGCGTAACCACCGCGAACCCGTCCGAATATATTTTCCGCTCGTCCGCACCGAAATATTTAACGTACTTGTCGATATACGGTTTGATTTCGCCGAGGTCCTCGTCGGTCGCGGGGCGAACGGTAACCTGTTCGGGGAAAACACCCCCTTTCGCACCGCCGCGGATAAACATTTTGCCGCCGTGCATACCCGTGCAGGGAAAATTTCCGACGATCGGTTTATCACCCTTACAAAACCCGAGCACTATTATAAGCCCGCCCGCCTGATACTCGCCGAGGAAGCTCCCCGCTCTGCCGCCGATAACGAGAATCGGCTTGTTTTCCTTGTACGCTTTCATATGAATCCCCGCGCGGTAGCCGGCGTTTCCTTCGATATAAATTTCACCGCCGCGCATAGCGTAACCCGCCGCGTCGCCCGCGCTCCCGTGAACGACGATTTCACCGCCGTTCATGGTGTCACCCGCCGCGTCCTGAGCGTTGCCGAAAACGGTAATCCGCCCGCCCGCAAGATAAGCTCCGAGCGCGTTGCCCGCTACCCCGCGAATCGTCACGGTTTTGCCGTCCGTGCCCGCCGCGATAAACCTTTGCCCGAGACAATTTTCGATCTCGCATTCGGTTTCCGCTCGCACGAATTCGTTGAGCCGTCTGAAATCGACTCCTTCCGCATTTATTGTCATTTTCTTCTCCTCGTTGCGGTCGTTCCGCAACCGAAACGTCGCGAAAATTGCGATACGTATGCGGATTTTTTATTCACCCGCGTGCTTGATACCGAGAATTTCGAGCTCTTTTGCGTTGAGCCCCACGCCGCGAAGCATAAGCCTGTTGCCGCGAAGCGCCTCGATGGAATTGATACCCATACCGCCCATAAGCTCCTTGATTTCGTGCCGCCAAGCCGTCATAAGATTGACGAGCCGTTCGGCGCCTTCCTCGGGGTCAAGTCGAGCCACGAGTTCGGGGCGCTGAGTCGCTATACCCCAGTTGCACGTTCCGCTCTGACAGTTGCGGCAAAGATGACAGCCGAGCGCGACGAGCGCCGCGGTAGCGACGTAGCACGCGTCCGCGCCGAGCGCAACGGCTTTTACCACGTCGGCGGAAGAACGTATACTGCCGCCGACCACGAGCGAAACGTTGTTTCTTATTCCCTCGTCGCGAAGCCTCTGATCGACGGCGGCAAGCGCGAGTTCGATCGGAATTCCCACGTTGTCGCGTATGCGCGTGGGAGCCGCTCCCGTACCGCCGCGAAGTCCGTCTATCGCTATTACGTCCGCACCGCTCCGAGCGATCCCGCTCGCGATCGCCGCGATGTTGTGCACCGCCGCAACCTTGACTATGATCGGCTTCTTATACTCCGTCGCTTCTTTGAGCGAATACACGAGCTGACGAAGGTCCTCTATCGAATAGATATCGTGATGCGGCGCGGGGGATATTGCGTCCGACCCCTCGGGAATCATGCGCGTGCGCGCGACGTCTCCCACGATTTTTGAAGCGGGAAGGTGTCCGCCGATACCCGGCTTCGCGCCCTGCCCCATCTTGATTTCGATCGCCGCACCAGCCGAAAGGTACTTTTCGTGCACGCCGAAACGCCCCGAAGCAACCTGAACGACGGTGTTTTTGCCGTAGACGTAAAAATCCTCGTGAAGTCCGCCCTCGCCCGTATTATAGCATATCCCGAGCTTGTCGGCGGCTTTAGCGAGCGCGGCGTGCGCGTTGTAACTGATCGAGCCGTAGCTCATCGCCGAAAACATTACGGGCATAGACAAGCGGACCTGCGGCGGAAGCGAAGTGTCGATCCTGCCGTCTGCAAGCCTCTTTATTTCAGCGGGCTTTTTGCCGAGGAACACGCGCGTTTCCATAGGTTCGCGCAACGGATCTATGGGCGGGTTCGTAACCTGCGACGCGTTTATAAGGATCTTGTCGAAGTAAACGGGCTGAGGTTTCGGATCGCCCATCGACGACAGAAGCACGCCGCCGCTTGCCGACTGCTTGTAAATCTCTTTGATCGTATCCGACTGCCAGTTGGCGTTTTCGCGGAAATCGTTCCTGTTCTTTACTATTTTAAGCGCGTGCGTCGGGCAAAACGACACGCAACGCTGACAGTCGACGCATTTATGCTCGTCGGCAATCATTACGCCGAGTTTTTCGTCGTAACGATGAACGCCGTTCGCGCACTGATTTTCGCAAGCGCGGCAGTTTATGCAACGGCGCTCGTCGCGCACCACGTCGAAATCGGGAAAAATATAAAAGCCTGACATCAGTATGCGCCCTCCTTAACCCTCACGACTATCGGTTCGCCGCCCGCCGGAGCGTAAATTTCGCCCGCAAGCGGTTGCATTTTGCGTATAGCCGCTTCCTCGCTCGCGATATACACGGTATCGCCGTACTCTGCTACGACCATCGAGCGGAGTTTCAGTCGGTCGTTGAGCGCCATAAGCCCGCCGGTAAAGCCGAGAATTATCGAAAACGGTCCCGTTACCAGAAGCCCCGAATACACTGTGCGAAGGTAAGTAAGCTTGTCCGCTTCCTCTTTCGGGAGTGATTTTATCGTGCTCCAAAACGGCGCGGCGATAACCGAAGCCGTTTCTTCCGCGCTCAGTCCCTGCCGCCGCATAAGGTAATCGGCAATATACGTTATCACTTCGGTGTCCGTCTGGAGCGTGCACTTGTAGCCGAACGGCTCGATATATCTGCGGTTTGCGTCGTAGGACGAAATTTCGCCGTTATGAACGACCGAGCGGTCGAGGAGCGTAAACGGATGAGCTCCGCCCCACCACCCGGGTGTGTTGGTCGGATATCTGCCGTGAGCCGTCCACAAGTAGGCTTCGTATTCGTCAAGGCGATAAAATCTACCCACGTCCTCGGGAAATCCGACCGCCTTGAACGTGCCCATATTCTTCCCGCTCGAAAAAACGTATGCTCCCTTTAGCGTGACGTTTATCCGCATTACCGTCCGCGCGACGTATTCGTCCGCACCGAGTTGCAGGCGGGAAAGCACGGATTTGAGCGGATCGACGAAATACCGCCATATCAGCGGTACGTCGGTGATTTCGGGAATTTTACGGATCGGTATATTCTCCGCTCTGACGATTTCAAAAGTCTCTTTAAGGAGCGTTTCGCACTCCGACCGCGCGCTATCGGTATCGAAAAAGACGTGGAATGCGTAAAAATCCTTATAATCGGGATAAATTCCGTAGCCGGCAAAACCGCCGCCCAGACCGTTCGAACGGTCGTGCATCGGCTTCATGCCCTCGATAATCGTTTCGCCGCTCGTTCTGCGCCCTTCGCGGGAAATCGTCGCCGCGATCGCGCACCCCGACGGTATTCTGATCTGACCTTCTTTCAGCATAACGTAAGCGTCCTTTAAAGTAAAAGAGCGTTTCATTCGCGCAAGGGTCGCACCCTCGCAGAATGAACGCCCTTGCTCATTACCTCGTTATTATAGCACGCCCGAAGTCCGGTTGTCAATCGGTTTGAAAAAAATTTTAAAAATTTAGTCGAAAAGCGTTGACAAACCCGATTTCAAGGAGTATAATAACTCGCATAAAGGCAATGGCGTCCGAGATGTAATATCACGGGCGTCGTTATCTTTATAAATAGTAAGCAAGCGAGGCAAAGGCGCCACATGGTCTTAGTCTCGCTTTTCGCATTTTTCAGGAGGTATGAATTTATGAACGTTCCCGAAACTTTCGGAAGTCTGGTGTTCGACGACAGAGTTATGCGCGCCCG
>CAKQPR010000025.1 GCA_934270565.1 uncultured Clostridia bacterium
CCTTTCGGTCGCCCTCATAAGTCCATTCGTCGTGCGCCGCCCGTTCCGCTTCCACCGTCCGGAACTCTCTATGCCGCCTTTCGCGCGATTACTCTTCTTAATCACAGGTTTGATATTAACTTATGCGATAATAATAGCACTTGTTCCGTCGTTTGTCAACGGTTTTGACGATACATTTCAATTTTTTCTTCGCATGGCGGCGGGGGTCGTCGAAAAACGGAGTCTGAAACCGTCGTACAGCGAAGCGGGATCGCGGTATCCGACGAGCTCGGCGATCTTTTCAATCGAATAATCGGTAAAGCCGACGAGCGTTGCGGCGTAGTCGAGCCGCGAATCGCGCACGATATCGACGAAATTCTTGCCGAAAAGCTTTCTGAACAAGCCCGAAAAATACTTCGGGTTGTAACCGAACGCGCGGGCGGTCTCGGGGAGCGTGACGGAAGTAAGATTTTCGGCGATGTACGCGCCGATCGCGCTTTTGAGGTCGCGCGGAGCCGATTTGTAGCCGCGAAGGAGCTGCGCGAGAAGCAGCAAAAGCGTGCTTTCGATGACGGTTTGCGACCGCTCCGCCGAAGCGAGCTCGCCGAGAAGAAGGTTTACGACCGCGCGGGTCGATTCGCCGATTCCGCGCACGGGGAAAGCGCCCGAGGTTTGCGGAGCGCGGCAATAGAACGCCGTTTCGAGGTTTTTGTCGCGAAGCAGCGACGAATAGAACGAATCGGTCAGCATTTCGCGGGACAAAACCACGTTTATGAGCCCTTCGGGGTCGGTACACGCGCATATTTTATGATTCGAGCGCGGCGTGTGAATTATCGCGTCGCCCGCCTCGAGCGTGATTTTTTCGCCGCCCGTTTCGTCGACGACTTCGCCCGAAATCACGAAACTCATTTCGAAAAAGTCGTGCGAGTGCCGCACGCCGTTGAATGCGGGCGAATGAAATGACGCGATCACCCCGCCCGCAGTCGGAAGATCCGCTCCCACGCCGAGTTCAAGCGTTTTTTCGCCATAAATACGGCAAAGATCGTCAGCCGAAACCGTTTTTCCGTACAGCCGCGCCGTATCGCGCACCGCCGCCCGCGTAACCGCGTCGCGATTTTCCGTCAGCATTTTTTCCACGTTTTGTTCCATACCCGAATTATACCGCAAAAGCGGGCGGGGTGTCAAACGAAATGTGACTTAAACCAAGTAAAGTTATGGATATTTTCCGTTGATATGATTGTAAAAAGGTGGTATAATATGTATATCGATAAATAAAACTCTTGCAAGGAGGGAACTTTGAATTTTCTTGCGATCGACCTCGGCGCCTCGAGCGGACGGCACATTGTCGGAACAACGACGGACGGAAAGAAAATCGAAACGGTCGAAGTGCATCGCTTCGACGGTTACGCCGCGTCCGAAAACGGGCGGCTTTACTGGGATCTCGGGGTTCTTACCCGCGAGGTGGAAGCGGGCATAAAAAAGGCGTTTGAGAAATTCGGCGAAATCGAATCGCTCGCGATCGACACATGGGGCGTGGATTACGTCCTTATGCGCGGCGACGAACCGATTCTGCCCTGCTACGCCTACCGCGACGAACGCGGCGAAAAAGCCGCGGCAGAAATGAAAGATATTCTTTCCCCGCGCGAAATTTACGCCGAAACCGGCATACAGTATCACCCGTTCAACACGGTTTATCAGCTGTATTCCGACCTTAAAGCGGGCAGGCTCGAAACGGCTACCGACTTTCTGATGATGCCCGAATACCTCTCGTATTACCTCACGGGCGTGAAAAAAAAGGAATACACAAACGCCACCACGGGCGCGCTCGTGGACGTGAAAACGGGCGGGTTCAGCGAAAAAATCATCGACAGACTCGGGCTTCCGAAGCGGCTTTTCACTCCGCTCTCGCTCCCCTCGACAGAGGTGGGAAAACTCCGTCCCGAAATCGCAAAGCGCGTGGGCGGAGACCTTACGGTCGTATTCTGCGCAAGCCACGACACGGCGAGCGCGGTGGAAGGCGTGGACATGCCCAAAGACGGAATTTACATTTCGTCGGGAACGTGGTCGCTTATGGGCGTGAAAGCAAAATCGGCAGTCACCGACGAGCGCAGCGAAAAGCTCGGCTTTACGAACGAGGGCGGCGTAGGCTATATCCGCTATCTCAAAAACATCACGGGAATGTGGATCGTTCAGAATCTCCGTCGCGAACTCTGCCCCGATCTCGACTTCGGCACGATCGCCGACCGCGCGAAAAATTGCAGTACTTACGGCGATTTCATCGACGTGGACGCGCCCGACTTCGCGGCTCCCGTCAGCATGAAAGCGGCGATCGACGGCTACTTGGCAGCGCACGGTCTGCCGCACGCCGAAAGCACGGACGATTACTTCAGATGCGCGTACATCTCGCTTGCCGAAGCTTACCGCATAGCCGTCAGAGACCTTGAAAAGGCTACGGGCAAGCGCGGAAGCATTTACATTGTGGGCGGCGGCGCGAAGAATCTGTTCCTGAACGAGCTCACCGAGGCGTCGACGAGAAAAAGAGTGGTCGCGATCCCGATCGAAGCGACCGCGATAGGCAATTTGAAAATTCAGATAAGGAGATTATATAAATGAAAGAATTCGAACACGCAAAATCGGCATACGCCGCTATGGGCGTAGACGTCGAAAAAGCCATGGATCGCGTGGCGAAGATTCCCGTTTCGATCCACTGCTGGCAGGGCGACGACGTAAAAGGTTTCCTTTTCCGTTCGGCGCTGAGCGGCGGAATTCAGACTACGGGCAACTACCCCTACGCCGCCAAAACTCCCTCCGAGCTTATGGCGGACTTCGACGAAGTGCTCGGGCTCGTCCCGGGGCTTAAACGCATTTCGCTGCACGCGATTTACGCGATAACCGACGAAAAAGTCGATCTCGACAAACTCGAGTTCCGCCACTTCGAAAAGTGGGTCGAGTACGCCGAGAGCCGCAATATCAAAATCGACTTCAACCCCACACTGTTCTCGCACCCGATGGTAAAGGACAACCTCACTCTGTCCTCGCCCGACGAGAACGTGCGCCGTTTCTGGATAAACCACGTCAAAGCCTGCCGCCGAATCTGCGCCGAAATCGGCAAGCGCCAGGGCTCGCCGTGCCTTTGCAACCTGTGGATAGCGGACGGCATGAAGGATATTCCCGCCGACCGTCTCTCCCCGCGCCTTCGCCTCAAAGCTTCGCTCGACGAAATCTATTCCGAAAAGTTCGATAAAGCCTACATTCTCGACAGCGTTGAAAGCAAGGTTTTCGGTATCGGGCTCGAGAGTTACACCGTGGGCAGCAGCGAATTCTATCAGGCTTACGCGGCAAAAAGCGGCGTTTACAGTCTACTCGACAACGGACATTACCACCCGCAGGAGTACGTCAGCGACAAAATTTCGTCGATGCTGTGCTTCTACGACCGCGTAGCGCTTCACGTCACCCGCCCCGTTCGCTGGGACAGCGATCACGTCGTTCTGTTCGACGACGAAACCCGCGAAATCGCCTCGGAAATCGTGCGTAACGACGCCGACGAAAAAGTTCTGATCGGTCTCGATTACTTCGACGCGAGCATCAACCGTATCGCGGCTTGGGCTACGGGGGCGAGAAACATGCAGAAATCGCTTCTGTTCGCCGCGCTTCAGCCCATCGACGAAATGAAGAAAATGCAGGAGAACGCGGACTTTACGTCGCTTATGCTCACCCGCGAAGCCGTAAAGGTTCTGCCGTTCGGCGAAATCTGGAACGAATATTGCCATAGAGCCGGCGTTCCGTCCGACGTCGAAACCCTCGCCGCCGTGAAAACTTACGAAAAAGACGTACTCGCAAAAAGATAAATTGAGTTATATACAAGGAGAAACGATTATGAAAGACATTCTTACCTCGCGGTTCGTGCGCCAGATGTGCGACGTCACCGCAAACATGTACAGACTCGGCTGGGACGAACGAAACGGCGGCAACGTCTCGATGATGCTCGAGGACGGAGAAGCCGAACAATACACCGACAAGGTGATCCGCGAAATCGACCTCGGCTTTACCGCGCCCGCGCTTGCCGGCAAGCACTTTATCGTGACGGGCACGGGCAAATACTTCAAGAACGTGGCTTCCGATCCCGAAAACAACCTCGGCGTTTTCCGCATTTCGGACGACGGAAAGCGCGCCGAACTCAAATGGGGTTATGCGGACGGCGGCAGATTTACTTCCGAGCTTCCCGCGCACCTTATGAGCCACACCGTGCGGCTCGCCCAAGACCCCGCGCACCGCGTGATCCTGCACACTCACCCGACCTACACCATCGTCATGAACACCGTCTGCCCGCTCGACGAGAACGATTTCACGCATAAACTCTGGCAGTCGAACACCGAAGCGATCGTCGTTTTCCCCGACGGCGTGAGCGTTCTGCCCGCAATGGTATGCGGAACGAACGCGATCGGCGAAGCGACCGCCGAAAAGATGAAATCCACCCGTCTCGTCGTCTGGTCGAACCACGGAATTTACGGCGCGGGCCGCGATATGGACGAAGCTTTCGGGCTCGTGGAAACAGTCGAGAAAACCGCTCAGCTTTACGTTCTCGCGCTCGGTCACAATCCGCGCGTGATTTCGGACGAGATCCTACTCGGGCTTAAAGACCGCTTCTCGCTCACGATCCGCGAAGGCATCATTAAATAACGATCGGCACTAAAGCCGCAAAAGTAAAGCCCCGTAAGGAACGTTTCCTCGCGGGGTTTTGTCATATCCGGAATAAAAACTCAATCGCCGAACACCACGCAGAGCGGGTTTTCGATACCGAGTACGGTGTACGAATAATCAAGCGTGCCGTCGGGCGCGACCGAGAACACGGTAAGATCGTTTGTGTATTGATTACAGCAGACGAGGTATTTGCCGTCGGGCGTAAAGTCGAAATCGCGCGGAAAATTGCCCCTGCAATCGACCTTTTGCTTTAACGTGAGGTCGGCTCCGTCCGCGTCGAACGCAACGAGCGTATTTTCGCCGCGGTTCGAAATATACAGCGTTTTGCCGTCCTTCGAAAGTCTGATCGCGCCCGCGGTGTTGGCAACGTCGGTTTCGATCGGACAGAGCACGGTGCGGACGTAATCGAGCTTTTCGCCGCGGATTCCGAACACGGACACGGACGAAACGAGTTCGTTGACGCAGTAAAGATACTTGCCGTCCGGCGAAATTGCCATATGGCGCGCACCGTAACCGTCGGGTACGCGGGCGACCGAGAGTTCGTTAAGGTCGCGGTCGTACACGAAGATCGAGTCGAGCCCGAGGTCGGTGACGTACACGATTTTTTTGTCGGGCGAAAGCAAAGCCATATGCGTATGCGGCGAGTTCTGCCGAGGAAGATTTACGCCCTGCCCCTCGTGCTTTACGATTTTGCCGTCGGGGAGACGAACGACGCTGCCCGAAATATAATTCACGACGTAAGCTTCGCCGTCCGCGACGGACAGATGGCACGGAACGCAGCCTTTGGTCGAAATGCGGTCGCCGAGCGGTTCGAGCCCGTCTTTTCCGAACGAGAAAACGCCGTAAGTTCCCTCTTCGGTGAATTTATCGCCGTCCACGCCGAAAACCGCGTGCATTCCGATCCCGTCGATCGCGAGAAACATCGGGTGCGCGATCCGCGTTACCTTGTTTATTTTCAGCTTGCCGCCGTCATAGTCGTATTCGTAAACTCCGCCCTCTTTAGCCGCGGAAGCAACGTAAACTTTCATAATAACTCCTCTCCTTGCCGTTTTTTCGGACGGCAATATTATACCTCTTTTGCGCGAAATCGGCAACACTTTTTCGTAAACGATATTACGACCTTTTTCAAGTATCTTACGATGACGGGGAATTCATTCGCTCGAGGTTGTTAGACGTCTAATAATCCGCGCCGCAAATCACTCGGCCTTTCCGGCGTTGTCGTCCTTTTTGTGCGGGCGGCGGATAAACCCAAAGCTGAACGCGACGATGACTTCGGCGGGAAAACCCACGAGGAAAATCCACGGGAACGGCGCGAACGCGATACGGACAATAAGGAACGCGTCCGCGATAAGCGCCCACACGAGCGCCGACACCGACAGAAACGTAAAAAGTTTCTTGTCCCACACCGAGCACAGCACGATCGAAACGATCGCCGCCGCGGGCAAAGGGAAAACAAGGCAGTATAAAATGCGCTCGCCGACAGACGGAACAGAGCCGCCGATCGCGAAAAACACGATCATTTCGACGAGCAGAATCCCGAACATAACGATAGCGTAAGTGAGCGAGCGGTTTCGGGTCGTTCGCTTGTGCGGGTGAAGCTCTTCGGCGGCAACAGCGGCGTTTTCGTGTTCGGTGACGAGAAAATCGAGAGTCACGCCGAAAAACCGCGCGATGCTTACGAGCACGGTTACGTCCGGCACCGATTCGGCGCGTTCCCACTTGGACACCGCCTTGTCGGAATAGTTTATTTTCTCGGCGAATTCCGCCTGCGTGAGTTTTTCTTTGCGACGAAGAGCGACAAGATTTTTAGCGAAGATAAGTTTAAGATCTTCCATCTCTACCTCCGTTTTGTGCGTTTTTTCGGTTGCGGCGCGGTCGCCCGGAATCCGCGTTCCGATCCGCAACAAAGGTATTCTACCACATTTTCGAGCGTTTTGCAACTGTTTTTGCTTGTTTTAAGCATAATTCTACCGTGAGGAGAGTTGAATTTCGTCGATTCTACGGGAAAATTTTCATCAGTATACCCGAAAACGCGCGAAGTAGGTTGTTATTTTCGCCAATCCGTCCTATACTTTTTTCGTGAAGGAAAATTCCGCTCGCGGCTGCCTTAAACGCAAGATATAATCGCGCCCCTCCCGCCGCCCGCTCGTTCGGGTCGGAAAAAAACGAAAAACGACGAAAACGGACGAAAACCGACAATCTCGGTTTTTACGCGACAAAACCCGACAAAAAGGAGAAAAAATGAATACGTATACGAAAAATCACGACAACACGCTGGTCACGATACTCGGCGATTCGGTCGGAAAAGGAATATACACGGACAACGGACGGCTAGAAGTTCTGCCCGAAAACCCCGCGAAAGTCACTGCGGAAAAATTCGGAATAACGATCGACAACCGCTCGAAATACGGTCAGACTTTATCGCGGCTCACGGCGCGCGGCGAGGAAAATGCTCTTTTCTCGCAGAATTCCGCCGCAACCGGGCAAACGCGCAAAATCGCCGTGGTCGAGCTCGGCGGCAACGACGCGGATTTCGACTGGAAGGAAGTCGCTTCTTCTCCCGAAGCCGATCACGCGCCCAAAACCGATCCCGAAAGGTTTACGGATCTTTACCGCGAGCTTATCCTCAAACTCAGACGCTCGGGCGTCGAGCCGATCGCGTGCACGATTCTGCCCGTGCTTTCCGAAAGGTATTTTTCAAACGTGATCTCCAAGCTTGCCGACGGCGATCGCGTTCTGCGCTTTCTCGGCGGCGACGTGAACACGATCCAGCGTCATCAGGAAGTTTACAATTCCGCGATAATTTCGGTCGCGCGCGAGCTCGGCGTGCCGATTATCGACATACGCACGCCGTTTTTATGGTCGCGCGACGCCTCGTCGCTCATGTGCCGCGACGGCGTTCACCCGTCCGAAAAAGGCAGCGCGCTCATCGCCGCAACCGTCGAAAAATTCGTCCGCTCCCGCCGAAGCGCTTAAATCAAAATATAAAAACGGTCGGACGCCTTCACGCGAAAAAGCTACGTCCGACCGTTTCTTTTAGTTATATCGAAATTCCGTTACACGCCAAGCGTTTTCACCCACGCCGCGAGTAGGCTACAAGTTTTTTACTCATAGTTTTTACCTCCGAAAAAAGCTTTTCCCTTATTATACCCGAATATATTTTATAATGTAAAGCGAAACGGCGATTTCCCGCGTTTTCTTCCGTCTCCCGAAAACCCGCGCTGTCGGAAGCCCGCTTCGGCGCGTACATTTATAGAGCGAAATTATAAGGAGACGGCTGATGGCAATAAAAACGGCAGCGACTTTCGGCGAGCTCAGAGCCGCCTGATTGAAAGTTGCTTTCGCCATAAGATTTCTCCTTTTCCGTGAATTGTTTCCGCCCCGTCGGGGTCGTTCTATTCAGTATATGCCGCCTCAAAGCCCCGCGTAACCCGTCCCGCCCTTTCCGCGTTATACAAAGTGTACAACTTACGCCCCGACCGCTCGGAAATTATGCACAAATTTTCGTTTTGCGCATAATATTTTTTTATCCGTCGGCGTTCGGATATCTAAATTTTTTATCACTCTTCGCTTGACATATACCACAATATATGCTATGATATTTATGCTGTCGACCACAACATATAGTTGCAGAGACAAAAGCATACACAATCGGGAGGGATAAGCGATATGAAAATAATCAAACGTAACGGTGCCGAAGAAACTTTTGACGTAAATAAGATAGTTACCGCCATTACCAAAGCTAACGACACGGTGGACGAAGCGGAAAAAATGACCGCGCTTCAGATAGGCAGAATTGCCGACCGCGTAGTACTCGAGTGCGAGAAACTCGATCGCGCGCCTTCCGTAGAAGAAGTTCAGGATTTCGTCGAGGATCAAATCATGGCTCACGGCGCTTTCGAGGTTGCGAAGGCTTATATCACCTACCGCTACACCCGAGCGCTCGTCCGTCAGTCGAACACCACCGACGACAAGATTCTCAGCCTTATCGAGTGCAACAACGAGGAAGCCAAGCAGGAAAACTCGAACAAAAACCCCGTAATCAACTCGACCCAGCGCGACTATATGGCGGGCGAAGTCAGCCGCGACATCACCAACCGTATACTTCTGCCGCAGGACATCGTGGAAGCCCACAACGAAGGCATAATTCACTTCCACGACGCCGATTATTTCGCGCAGCACATGCACAACTGCGACCTCGTGAATCTCGAGGATATGCTGCAGAACGGCACCGTCATCACCGGAACGATGATCGAACGCCCGCATTCGTTCTCGACCGCGTGCAATATCGCGACCCAGATCATAGCGCAGGTCGCTTCGAACCAGTACGGCGGGCAGTCCATTTCGCTCACCCACCTCGCGCCTTTCGTCGAAGTCAGCCGCCAGAAGATCCGCAAGGACGTAATTGCCGAGCTTAAAGAAATCGGCACGGAGCTAAGTGACGAAAAGATCGGCGAGCTCGTCGAAAAACGCGTGCGCGACGAAATCCGCCGCGGCGTTCAGACCATTCAGTATCAGGTCGTAACGCTCCTCACGACCAACGGACAGGCTCCGTTCGTGACGGTGTTCATGTACCTCGGCGAAGCGAAAAACGAGCGCGAACGCAACGACCTCGCGATGATCATCGAGGAGACTTTGCGCCAGCGTATTCAGGGCGTAAAGAACGAACAGGGCGTCTGGGTAACTCCCGCGTTCCCCAAGCTCATTTACGTTCTCGAAGAGGACAATATTCACGAAAATTCGAAGTACTACTACCTCACCCGCCTCGCCGCGAAATGCACGGCAAAGCGTATGGTCCCCGACTATATCTCGGAAAAGGTTATGCTCCGGAATAAGATCGACAAGAACGGCGAAGGACATTGCTACACCTGCATGGGTTGCAGATCGTTCCTCACGCCTTACGTCGACGAGAACGGCAAACCGAAATATTACGGCAGATTCAATCAGGGCGTCGTCACCGTGAACCTTCCCGACATCGGGCTTTCAGCTCACAAGAATATGGACAAATTCTGGGAAATCTTCGACGAGCGCATGGAGCTTTGCCACCGCGCGCTTCAGTGCCGCCACGAGCGCCTTTCGGGCACGCTTTCGGACGCCGCGCCCATACTGTGGCAGTACGGCGCGCTGCTCCGCCTCAAAAAGGGTGAAACGATCGACAAGTACCTGCACGGCGGTTATTCCACTCTGTCGCTCGGTTACGCGGGGCTCTGGGAGTGCGTGTACTCGATGCTCGATAAAAAGCTTACCGATCCCGAGGGCGAGAAATTCGGGCTCGAAATCATGCGCAAGCTCAACGAATACACCGCAAAGTGGAAAAAAGCCGAGAATATCGACTACTCGCTGTACGGCACGCCGCTCGAATCGACCACTTACAAGTTCGCTAAATGCCTGCAAAAGCGGTTCGGCGTCGTGAAAAACGTTACCGACCGCAGCTATATCACCAACAGCTATCACGTCCACGTCACCGAAAAGATCGACGCGTTCGAGAAGCTCCGTTTCGAAGCGCAGTTTCAGGCGCTCTCCCCCGGCGGCGCGATCTCTTACGTCGAAGTTCCGAACATGCAGAACAATATCGAAGCGGTGCTCGACGTTATGAAGTTCATTTACGACCACATTATGTACGCCGAGCTCAATACGAAGTCGGACTACTGTCAGGTTTGCGGTTACGACGGCGAAATCGAAATCCGCGAGCAGGACGGCAAGCTCGTCTGGACCTGCCCCAACTGCGGCAATCAGGATCAGGACAAAATGAACGTCGCCCGCCGCACCTGCGGTTATATCGGCACTCAGTTCTGGAATCAGGGCAGAACGCAGGAAATCAAAGAGCGCGTGCTCCATATGTAAACCCATACGCAAAAACGGGG
Organism: uncultured Clostridia bacterium; assembly: GCA_934270565.1. Taxonomy (GTDB): domain Bacteria; phylum Bacillota; class Clostridia; order Christensenellales; family Pumilibacteraceae; genus UBA10677. The sequence continues at coordinate 10,545 of CAKQPR010000025.1, forward strand.
CGAGCCGAAAACGCTCGTCCCTTTGTTTTACCTCATCGGAGAAATTCATGTATTACGGCGAAATCAAAAATTGCGACATCGCAAACGGCATCGGCGTGCGCGTAACGCTGTTCGTTTCGGGCTGCACCAACCGTTGCGAAGGCTGCTTTCAGAAGCAAACGTGGAACTTTAATTACGGCAAGCCGTTCACCCGCGAAACCGAGGACGAAATAATCGCCATGCTCGCCCCGTCGTATATCAACGGGCTTACCCTTCTCGGCGGCGAACCGTTCGAACCGCAAAACCAGCTCGCACTCCTGCCGTTTCTGAGGCGCGTGCGCGAAACTTACCCGAATAAGACGATCTGGGCGTTTTCCGGCTGCACTTACGAAGAACTCCTCGACCCCGCGTCAAGCCACCACTCCGACGTCACCGAGGAAATTTTCGACCTTATCGACGTGCTCGTGGACGGAAGATTTATCGAAGCGCAAAAGGATATCTCGCTCGTGTTCCGCGGCTCGCGCAACCAACGAATTATCGATATGCCCTCCACCCGCGCCCAAGGCAAAATCGTCCTCTGGGACACCGACAAAGCAAAGCATTGAAATTCGCGGCGAACCGCCGTAGGCAAATCGGCGATGGCGGCGAGCCGCCGCAGGCAAGTCGGCGATGGCAGGGAACCCCTGCGGGTAAGTCGGCGATGCCCGTATTTACTTTTGGTAGAACAGGTAGGGGCGTTCCTCGTCCGCCCGCAATACCGCGATAGCGGACAATATAAAACAAAGCGGAACGCTCCTCTGCCCCGTCATCTTGGGGCGTTAGTCGAGACCAAGGCGGGAGCGAATACGAACGTAAGTGAACGGTACGAAAAAGGCTTCCCCTTGGGGACCTGTCGCGTAGCGATTGATGAGGGGTTGTATTTTACGTTGCGCCCGTCATAACCCGACCCCTCATCCGTCACTCGGATCGCTAACGCTCACACTCGTGCCACCTTCCCCCAAGGGGGAAGGCTTTAAATGGCAACTAACGCCCTACCGTCGGCTGCGCCGACATTATAAGGTCGAAAACAGTTATTGCAACATTGTTATCGGGTGACTTCCGCGGGGGATTTCTCCACTCCACTATCGCTTCGGTCGAAATGACATTATAAAACAAAGATAACGATTGATAGAATAGGTAGGGGCGGACGCCCTCGTCCGCCCGACGGCGAGCCGCCGCAGGCAAGTCGGCGATGCCCGTATTTACTTTTGGTAGAACAGGTAGGGGCAGACGCCCTCGTCCCGCCGCCAACCTTGCGGAACGGTATTTTGCTTACGAAAGAACTATCCCGCCGTAGGCGGGGTCTTTATCTTGCCTCCTTTGTGTAAAGGGCGCGACGCGGCGGTGCGAAGCACCGTAAAAACAGTCCACAGGTGACTGTTTTTAGCCAAAGCGGCGAAGCAACTGTGTTGCGAGCCGGGGGTGGCTACGAATACGAGCGTTAGCGATCCGAGTAGCGGTAGGATTGTTTAAACGCAACTACTATTCGTTCAGTAACTTTACAATCCCCCACCCGACTAACGTCGGGAGCCCCCTTCCGCGCAATGTGGGCCTTATTATGTCCGCTATCGCGGATACCGCGTTTTCCCGCAGGGGAAGCCTTATAACAACTCGCGGAACGGTACTTTGCCTCGTCATCCTGAGCGGAGCGCGAAGCGCGCAGTCGTAAGGATCTCGCGGGAGCGAATACGAAAGCAGCGGAACGGTACGAAAAAGGCTTCCCCTTGGGGACCTGTCGCGTAGCGATTGATGAGGGGTTGTATTTTACGTTGCGCCCATCATAACCCGACCCCTCATCCGTCACTCGGATCGCTAACGCTCACACTCGTGCCACCTTCCCCCCAAGGGGGAAGGCTTTAAATGGCAACTAACGCCCTACCGTCGGCTACGCCGACAAATACGGTCGAAAACAGTTATTGCAGCATTGCTATCGGGTGACTTCCGCGGGGGATTTCTCCACTCCGCTCGCGGCTTACCCTCACTTCGGTCGAAATGACGTTAAAACCAAACGACCACTTTGTCATTTCGAGCGTAAGCGAAGCCGTAGTCGAGAAATCCCCTGCATCAGAACCGAAAAACAATCGTACACGACCGCACTCCAAACACGCTGCCCCAAACTCTCCCCCGCCGCCGTGGCTCTACCAACACACACAAAAAATGCGAACCGGTTACGGGCTCGCATTTTTCTTACGCTCTCACTATCACCCCGACGTTTTTTCGTCGGTTTTCTTACGGTCTCTCTTGCGCTTCGCTTCGTTCTACCATTTTTTATCGTAATAGCCGTCGAACGTTACGATAAATTTCGCGTTGCTTCTGTTGTCAAACGTAATTTTTATAAAATTCTTTTCGTCGAAGTCCTCGACCACCGAATTCACGAAAATATTGTTGTTGGTGTCGGCGGTTTTGTTGCCAAGATACGCTTCGAAAGGCGTTCTCGAACCGTACTCGGACAAATCGATTTCCAGAACTTGCTCTTCGTTAGTTAAACTTATACGTTTGTGGTACTCTTGAGAATCGTTGATTTGCACGTCGAAAGACAAAGCCGCGTCGCCGCCGACGTCCACGCCCTTGATCTTCACCGCAAGTTTGGTGTAATCCGTGTTTGCTTTCGGGATCAGAGTCATGGTTTCGTACCTGCGCGCTTCCGCAAACCCCGCGGCGTCGGTCGTATAATCAACCGCCTTTTTGCTGAACGCGGGATACAGCGAAACTTCCGAGTTGTAGAATTTATTTTCAAGCGCGGACTTGACTATCTGCTTCACAATCACCTTGTATCCCTTGTAAAGGCGGGGCGAATTAGTCTCCGAATAACCAGCGCTTTCGTCGTTCATAGCTTTTACGGTGTCCGCATTTATCTTACCCTCGTGTTGATTTTTTATAATATCGTAGTATTCGTTGTCTTTATCGACAAGCCCACTGCCGATCACTTTTTCGTTGATAATATTGACAAGCTTTTCGGCGAACGTAGAATCGTATCCTAATTTTCCTATCTTCTTTTCTATCAATTTTATCAGCAAGTCGTACTCGGGGTTGTCGGGTTCGTCCGTTAATTCCTGCGCTATCGCAAGTTTCAAAGCGTTTTTGGCGGTTTCGTTCGCGCCTTTGTCGTTATCGACAGACAGATCGGAAATTATCCACTGCTTGGAAGTATCGGCTACCAGACTCTTATCTAAACCGTCTTTGTCAACTTTCATGTTCTGACCGGTAGCTGCGCCGATCTGATTAAAGAAACTTGTATTAGCAAATATATTTTTATTGCTGTCTTTAATCAGCAAAGACTTCTGATAATCGGACAGATCGTCGATTTTTACTTCCGTTAAAGCGGCTGTACCTTCATATAAAGCAGCACCATAAAAATCAGCGTCTAATTTCGCAAGCATATTCAAACTGTCTGCGTTTGCCGTTGTTCCCGTGCTTGTCGGACTTTCATGATATCTATAAATTTTATCAGATTCGTTTCCGTTCAGATCGAAAAGCGGGAAAGGATAACCCCATACGTATGAGCCGGTTTTCGTTCTGTGATCGCCGTAAACGTAATAGAGGCGGGTAAGAATATCCTGAGCGAGGACGTCGATCTGACGGTCTACAAGATCTTTGAACTCTCTGGGTTGCCCGTCGGAGTCTATGAAACTCTCCTTTTCGTAAGTCGCTTTCACGCCTACAAAATATTTGCTCATTTCCTTTTTCTTCGCCGGTGATTTGCTTGTATCGACGTAGCCGCAAACCTTGCAGGTGTCGACGTCGTAGGTGTGATCTTCTTTTTGCGTGGTTTCGCTGCACTGTGTGCATTTCTTCCAGTGGGACAAACTGTCGTAAGAATACTTTTCTTCCCAAGTGTGGGTGTGTCCCGCAGGTCCGCCCTCGCACGCGGTAAGCGCCGCCATGCACGGCACAAGCATAAGCGCCGCGAGAACAAAACTCAACAATTTCTTTTTTGCCTTCATTTTCTTTGCTCATTTATATGAAACTACTCATCTATTTGTATAATAGATGAGTAGTTTTTCGCAAAAAGGGTCTTTTTTTCGCGCCGAAATGCGCCGTTTCGGACAACAAAACGGTATAATTTGTTTATTCCGCGCCTAAATCCTTTACTTTTTGCCCGATAGGTGATACAATATACTCATCTATTATACAATTAGATGAGTAATTACGGAATGAGCTCCACCCTTGCGGAAGTTAGCTGCAAGGGTGGAGTTGTGGTTTTGCGATGGTATATACTCCGAGCGTGCCGAGTTGTTATCATTCAACCGCAGGGGATTTCTCCACTCCGCTGACGCTTCGGTCGAAATGACGTTAAAACACAGTGTTTTTTTGAGACGGATTTTTTGAGGCTTCCCCTCGGGGGGAAGCTGTCGCGCAGCGACTGATGAGGGGTTGTCTTTTACGTTACGCTCGTCATAGCCCGACCCCTCATCCGTCTTGCCTTCGCTATCGCTTCGGCAATCCACCTTCCCCCAAGGGGGAAGGCTTAAAACAAACGTATCGGAACGGTACAACTTCAAAACCCTTGCCCCGCTCTCCGACCACACCTCTCCGGCTATACTCGCCGAAGGCTTGACAAGCGCGTTTTTATATGGTATAATAGCGATATGAGCATAGCTCGAAAACAATCATATGGAGGAAAAACAATGACTAAAACCGATTTTATCAGATCTATTGCCGACAAGGCGGGACTTACCGTCGCGCAGGCCACTGCGGCGTACAACGCTTACGTGGACACGGTAACGGAAACGCTCAAAGCGGGCGATAAGATCCAGCTTGTGGGCTTCGGCGCATACGAGGTGAAAGACGTCGCCGCAAAAACGGGTATCAACCCCGCTACCGGCGAGAAAGTCGAAATCGCCGCTTGCAAGAAACCTCAGCTTAAATTCGGCAAGTCCTTCAAGGACATTTTCAACGCGTAAGACGAAGAACTGCGAGTAAGACGAAGAAAAACTCCGCAACCGTATATCCGGTCGCGGAGTTTTTTGTCGTTTTCTTGTGCCGCAAAATTGCGGGCGTGACGCCCCTGCCGATGCGGAAAACTTTGTTAAAAGCAGTTTACCGCAACCCTGCGAAAGTCACCCGATAACGATACTGTTATACTGTTTTCGACCTTATTCGTCGGCTTGTGCCGACGGTAGGGCGCCCCGCCCTACCGAAGCGATGTTACGCCCGCCAAGGATTTGTCGTACACAAACAAACTACCTGCGGGCGGACGAGGAACGCCCCTACCTGTTCACTCATACGTTACGGAAGTCTGCCGAATACCTCTCTGCCACAAACCTTTTCGACCTTTAAAGCGTTGCGGGGTCTGGGACACAGCCGCAAGTGTCCCAGCGACTTTTTGGTTCTTTTTCTTCGCTTGAAAAAGAACATTATTTTATTTCTTTTCTAAAGAAAATATTTTTTACTATCCTAAAAACAAAAACCTTCTCTTTGTTTCTTTCGCAAAGAAAAGGTTTTGTTACTCTTGCTAAAGTAAAGCTAAGTGCTAACGCGCTCAGAATTTTTCGGGCGGATCTTTCACCCAAACGCTTTTAATCGGCGCGTCGAGAACGCCCGCGACGGGCGCGACGTACTTGACGGCGTTGAGCACCACTCTCTGAATTTCGGGGATAAGGTACGTCGGGAGCGTTTCGTGTCCGGGGCGGAAGAAGAAAACCTTGCCGTAACCGCGGTTGAACACGCAACCCGAACGCATAACCTCGCCGCCGCGGAACCAGCTGATAAACAGCAGTTCGTCGGGCGCGGGAATGGAGAACGGCTCGCCGTACATTTCCTCGTGGGGAATATCAATATATTTGTCTATACCCTTTGTGATCGGATGAGCGTGTTCGATGACCCAAAGCCGCTCGTTCTCGCCCATTTCGCGCCAGCTGAGCGCGCCGGAAGTTCCGACGAGGCGACGGAACGGCTTGGACTCGTGCGCCGAGTGAAGCGCGATAAAGCCCATACCGCGATTGACGAAATCTACGACCATATCGACCACCCGATCGCTGACGCCGCCGTGATACCAGTGCCCCCACCAGACGAGAACGTCGGTGTTTTTGAGGATTTCCTCGGTGAGTGCCGAGCCGTCGTCGTCCTTGGAGTGGACGATAGTCGTTACTTCGTTTTCGGTTTTGAGGAAAGCTTCGAGCGCGGCGTTCATACCCTCGGGGTAAGAAACTCTCGCCTCGTCGTCCACCATACTGTCGTTATACTCGGTAAAAAGCGTAACTCTCATCTTCCCGTTTCTCCTTAGTCGAAATAGTAAGGCTTACCGGTTTTCTGCGACTCGTAGATACCCTCGAGGATACGAGTAACGACGGCTGCCTGCTCGGCGGTGACGTAAAGATCGCCCTTGCCGAGGATAGCGTTGGTAAAGCAAGCGGCTTCGAGATCCTTCGGCTCCTGACCGCCTGCGCCCTCGAAGAACGCGACGCCGCCGCCGTTGAAGTCGGGCTCGAGAATATACTGTCTGCCGTTAAGAATACCGTTGATGCGGAGTTTGTTCCAGCTGAGTTCAGCGCCCGCCTTGTCGCCGCAAACGGTGGTAGCCGCTTCGAGCGGGTTGGCGTAGTTGAGCGCCCAAGTCGCGCGAAGGTTGATGGTTGCGCCGTTTTTCATAACGACGAAGCCGAAAGCCGCGTCCTCTGCGGTGAATTTCTCGGTATCCCAGTCTCCCCAAGCGTTGCCGGTGCCGGTCTGCTTGTTGAGTTTGTGGTAGGTCTTACCCACGCAGTAAGCGGGCTCGTAATTGTTCATCGCGAAAAGCGTAAGGTCGAGCGCGTGCGTACCGATGTCGATAAGCGGACCGCCGCCCTGCTTTTCCTCGTCGATAAACACGCCCCAGGTCGGAACGGCGCGACGACGGATAGCGATCGCTTCGGCGTAGTAGATTTCGCCGAAATAGTCCTGATCGGCGAGCTCTTTGAGGTACATGCTCTCCTTGCGATAGCGGTTCTGATAACCGATCGTGAGGATCTTGCCGCTCTTGTCGCGGGCTTCGATCATCTTCTTGGCTTCTTCGTAGTTCATCGCCATCGGCTTTTCGCACATAACGTGCTTGCCGGCGTTGAGCGCGTCAACCGTGATACGGCAGTGCTCGGAGTTGTGAGTGAGCACGAGCACCGCGTCGATGCTCTTGTCCTTGAGAAGCTCTTTGTAGTCGGTATAAACCTTGCTGGTTTCGTTGCCGTACTTCTCGTTAGCCTTTTCCGCGCGCTCGGGAACGATGTCGCAGAACGCAACGAGCTCGCTGGCGGGGTTCGCCTTATGAGCGGGAAGGTGCTTGCCGTTAGCGATACCGCCGCAGCCGATAACGCCGATTCTTACTTTTTCCATAATTTTTCTCCTTGAAATATTTTCGGGTTTTGCCCTTATTTAACAGTTTTTATTCCCACGCCGCCATATTTTTACGGCTGCGGGTAAGATACTCTTCGGGGTCGCACGGATAATACTCGACTTCGAGCACCGCAAGTCCGAGACCCATTTCTTTTGCCTTATCGAACGCTTTTTTCGCGCCCGACTTGCCCTCGCCTATAACCGCGTTCGGCTTTGCGGTCGGGTTATCGAGCGGAGCATCCGGATCCATATCCTTGATATGGAGCGCGGTAAGGCGCTTACTGTACTTCTCCATCACCTTGACGGGATCGAGCCCCGCCGCGGTCGCCCAGTAAATATCGAGCTCGCTCGTAAGTCCGTCCACGTCGCGCATAAGGTCGAAAACCTTGTCATCGCCGTTCCTGAACTCGTCGGCGTGGTTATGATAACCGAAATTTATTCCGCGTTCGTCCAGAAGCGGCTTGACGGCTTTGATTTTCGCGACGAATTCGTCGTACTTCTCGCCCGAAAGCCCCTCGTAGTTGTTCCACGGAATAAAGACGTTTTTGATGCCGAGCGCGTCGATATACGGAAGCTGTTCGGCGATCTGATCCGGTCCGATATGCGCCGAAACGCCGTCGAGCCCGTGTTTTTTAAGAAGGTCTTTCACTTCTTCGGGTTTAAGCCCGTAAAAGCCCGCGAATTCCACGCAGTCGTAGCCCGCGCGTCTGATCATCGCGAGAACCTCGTCAAGTCCTTTTTCCTTGATCTGCTCGCGAACCGAATAAAGCTGAACTCCTAATTTCATACCCACCAAGCCTCCCCTGCCTTTTCGGTGATAATAATGTTCTGTAAAAATTTAACCGCTTTTCCGAGACCTTCCATCGGCGACATAAGGCTGTCCTCGTGCTCGATGGAAATGCTGTCGTCGTAGCCGACCACTTTGAGCTGGCTGATGATCTTCTTCCACGTAACATCGTCGGTGCCGTAACCCATGGTACGGAAAACCCAGCTACGGTTTTTAAGATCGGTGTACGGCTTTGCGTCGAGTACGCCGTTACGACGGATATTGCTTGCGTTAAGCAGCGTGTCTTTTGCGTGGAAGTAGTAGATCGCGTCGCCGAGCTCGTTTATAACGTCCACGATGTCCATACCCTGCCACAAAAGGTGCGAAGGATCGAGGTTTGCGCCGATCATATCGCCCACCGCCGCGCGGAGTTTAAGGCACGTTTCGGGATTGTAAACGCAAAAGCCCGGGTGCATTTCGAGCGCGATACGCTTTACGCCGTGATCCGCCGCGAATTTAACCGCTTTCTTCCAGTACGGAATAAGTACTTCGTTCCACTGATAATCGAGCTCGTCGAGGTACTCGTTCGGCCACGCGCAGGTAACCCAGCTCGGGTTTTTCGCGTCGGGGTCCGATCCCGGGCAGCCCGAGAAAGTTATGATACGGTCGATTCCGATCTGTCCGGCGAGAATACAAGCCGCTTCGAAATCTTCCTCGAACGACTTCGCGACTTCCTTGTTCGGGTGAACGCAGTTGCCGTGTACCGAAATCGCCGAAATTCCGACGTTGTACTTGCGGAACGTATCCATAAGTTTTTTGCGGGCGGCTTCGTCCTTGATGAGAACTTTCGCGTCCGCGTGAACGGTCCCCGGGTATCCGCCCACTCCGAGTTCGAGTTGCGGAACGCCAAGTTCGTTAAGTTTCTTCAGGCTGTCTTCGAGGCTCATGCCGCCGAATACGCCGTTTACGACGCTTAATTGCATTTTTTCTTTTTCCTCCGAAATTATTTTCTTCCCTTTCGGGATTGTTGACTTATTAACTATATTCCCGCGCAAGCGGTCTTTATTTCGCCTCCCTACGCGGAAAGGCTCGGATCGACTTTTTTGAGGCTTCCCCTCGGGGACCTCCGCCGTAGGCGGTGATGAGGGGTTGTCTTTTACGTTGTGTTTGTTATAGCCCGACCCCTCATCCGTCTTGCCTTCGCTATCGCTTCGGCAATCCACCTCCCAGCTCGCAACACAGTTGCTTCGCCGCTTTGGCTAAAAACAGTCACCTGTGGACTGTTTTTACGGTGCTTCGCACCGCCGCGTCGCGCCCCCAAGGGGGAAGGCTTTAAACGGTCGTTCTTGCACGGTTAAATTCTTTCCTTGATTACTTCGCCGGTTGCCGCGGAGCGTTTAGCCGCTTCCATAACCTTGAAAAGCCGCTCTTCCTGCGCGCGGGTTACGATAAGCGGTTTTCCGAGCCGTATCGCGTCCATAAGGTTGGCGTAGAACGCGTTCTTGTCGCCGTAAACGTGATAAAGTTCGGTTCTCTCTTCCGTTTCCGCGCGACGCGCCGCCATGGTTTTGGTAAAGCCGTTGCCCGCGTTTACGCCCTCGAGTTTGTCGTCGAAACGCTGAACGCATCTTACAACCTCTCCCTCGACCGTCTCGAACTTACGCCACTCGGTAACGGTTGCCGTTCCGTCCGTGCCGTAAACCTGCCAGCGCGGCAACACGATAAAGCTGTTCGTGTCTACGACTATACGATAGACTACGCCGTTTTCAAACTTGACTTCGAGATCGAATCCGTCGTCCACGTCCTCGCCCGCTTCGTAAGAATAGGTGCAGTAAACGCTCGTCACGGTCGAGTCGATCCAGCAAAGCATCTGATCGATAAGGTGAACGCCCCAGTCGAGCATCATTCCGCCGCCGCGTTTCGCTTCTTTTCTCCACGCCCCGGGGATTCCGTTCGAGCCCATAACGCGCGATTCGATGCGGTACACTCTGCCGAGTTTACCCTCGTCCGCAACCGCCTTTACCGACAAAAAGTCGTCGTCCCAGCGGCGGTTCTGATGCGGAGTGAACACGACGCCCGCTTTTTCGGTGACGTCGTACATTTTCTCGACCTCGCTAAGGCTCATACCCGCGGGCTTTTCGACTATTACGTTCTTGCCCGCCTTAGCCGCCTTTTCGACGTATGGAAGATGCATATCGTTAGGAACGGAGACAAGAACGAGCTTAATTTCGGGATCGTTCCAGATTTCGTCGTCGCTCGCGAACGCTTTAAGCCCGAAACTTTCGGCATACCGTTCTCTTGCGGGGTCGATATCGTAAACCCCGACAAGATCTATTTTTTCGGGGTAGTCGCTGTCGTTAAGTCTCTTGACGATATACTGACGATGGTTGTTACCCATTCCCCCGAAGCCTATTATTGCCATTTTCATACTGTAAGCACCTCTAAATGCGGCAAGTTTTTCTTTCGCGAGGGCGTTCGCTTGACTTACGCCCTGTCCGATGATATAATAATACCACCGAATATTGATTTTTTCTATCCGTTTATAGGCAATTTTATTTCATTTGTTGGCATTTTGGAGGTTTTTATGAAAAAAACGACGTCCGTACCCGAAACAGTGCTCGACGAAGTGCGATTTGCTTCGCCGCACGCCGAGCCGCAGACGTTCGAAAACGCGCTCGTAAAGCGCCGCAAAAGCCGCGGCGATCGGGGGATTACTTACGAATATTTCCACGACCGCGACACGAGTCTTACCGCTTCTTACGGCGTGAACAGCGTTCCTCAGGCGCACTTCCACCGCTGTATAGAAATTCTGTATATCTTCGACGGCGAAATGCGTTGCGAAGTCGAGGACGAAACCTTCGTTGCCGGCGCGGACGATATAGTTTTCGTGCATAACTACGCCGTGCACGCGTTCGAGCCGGTCGTAAGCTACCGCAAATATTTCCTCGTCGTTCCGATGAATTACGCCGACGACGTGGAAAAGTTTTTCAAGTCGAACACGCTCCCCGCGCACCTTACCGACAAGAAATTCAACCGCAAGCTCCGCCGCATTTTCACCAAACTTTACACCCGCCGCGACGAGCTTCCGCCGCTCGTGAAAAAAGGCTACGTCAACGTGATTTTCGGCTTTCTCATTTCGCACTACCCCACCCTCGAATTCGTCAAAAAGGAAGGTATCGAACTCATCGTCGATATTCTCGCGTACATCGACGCCCACCACGCCGAAAAAATCACGCTCGATTCCATTTCGCAGGCGTTCGGCTATAATAAATATTATTTCTCTAAGCTCTTCAACCGCTACGTCGGCGAAACCCTCAACAATTACGTCAATATCGTCCGCCTGCAACACTTCGCCGCCATGAGTAAAGAGGACGAACGCCTGACCGTTTCCGAACGCGCCTTCGCCTGCGGCTTCGACTCCCTCACCACGTTCTATCGCTACTACAACAAAATGTACAAATAAAACAACCGCATGGAACAAGTCGGCGCCGGCAGGGAGCCCCTGCGGGCATGTCGGCGATGGCAGGGAGCCCCTGCGGGCAAGTCGGCGATGCCCGTACTTACTTTTGGTAGAACAGGTAGGGGCGTTCCTCGTCCGCCCGCCAACCAAGCGGAACGCTCCCTCACCCCGTCATTTCGAGCGTAGTCGAGAAATCTCGCGGGAGCGAATGCGAACGCAGCGGAACGGTACGACCCCAAAACGCTTGCCCGCGCGGGTTCCGCGCCGAGCGGGAGCGAACGGCGAGCCGCCGTTGGCAAGTCGGCGATGCCCGTACTTACTTTTGGTAGAACAGGTAGGGGCGGACGCCCTCGTCCGCCCGCCAACCAAGCGGAACGCTCCCTCACCCCG
>CAKQPR010000026.1 GCA_934270565.1 uncultured Clostridia bacterium
GTTTTATACGTTACGTTTTGTATTAACCCGACCCCTCATTCGTCACTCGGATCGCTACGCTCACACTCGTGCCACCTTCCCCCGAGGGGGAAGGCAGTGGCGGTTGTCTCCCGATAACATAACTTTCCGTTCGTTTTCGACCTTTAAAGCGTTGCGGGGTCCGGGACACAGCCGCAAGGCGGTGAGCCACCGCGGGCGAGTATAGAGGTCTCGTTCTTTATATTAGTTTGTTATATGCACTATCCTAATACTTGCCCACAGGGGTTCCCTGTCGGCGGCTTTTTTGTTACTTTTTTCTCCGCCTGAAAAAAGTAAATTACATTTCCATTCTTTTCTAAAAAGGATATTTGTTACTATTTTCAAAGTAAATCATAGCGATAGCGAGCTTTGTTACTCTTTCTAAAGTAAACCATAGCGGGGTAGCGCCCCGCAAGGTTAGCGGGCGGACGAGGGCGTCCGCCCCTACCACATTCTATCGAAAGTATGTATGGGCATCGCCTACTTGCCTACGGCGGCTTGCCGTTTTGTTACTGTTTCTAAAGTAAACCATAGCGGTAGCGAACATTTGCTTCATTTGGTAAAGAAGAGCGTAGTGCTAACGAACTTCACACGGTTTTGACAAAGAATTACGGTAATTTCCTTGTTATTTACTTGATAATCGGGGCAAGAGTGTGGTATAATGATAGTAAGCACCTAAGAACCCGAGGAGGTATAACTTGAAACCTAACACTAAAGGACTGATAGCGGTTATTGCCGTATTATCGATCTTTGCGATAGTGGGAATGTTTTTTATGCTCCGTGATACGAGCGAAGTGGTAAGCTACGACAAATTCATCGAAGCGGTTGAGAGCGACAAAGTTACGGAAATCAACGTTCATAACGACGTCGTGACTTACAAAACGAGCGAAAAAAAGAACAACCGCGAAGTAGTTTATAAAGTATACGTTCAGCAGTCGAACTCGACTTTCGTCGTGACGAAGGACGGCACAACGACCGAATTCGGATCGCTTGCGGCATATATTACCTATCACAATGAGAACAATCCCGCCGATGCGAAAGACATCACGCTCACGTTCAACGACCGTAACGCAGGTTCGATATGGTCGAATATAATCCCGATCGTGGGGTTTGTTCTGCTGGTCGTGCTCGCGATAATTCTGTTCCGCTCGATGGGCGGGGCTAACCGGCAGGCGCTCAATTTCGGAAAATCGCGCGCGAACTCGCAAAGCAACGTAAAAGTCCGTTTCGCGGACGTTGCGGGCGCGGAGGAAGAGAAGGAAGAGCTCAAAGAAGTCGTGGAATTTTTGCGGTCGCCGCAGAAGTTTACGGCGGTGGGAGCGAGAATCCCGCGCGGCGTTCTTTTGGTAGGTCCTCCCGGAACGGGTAAAACTCTGTTTGCAAAGGCGGTTGCCGGCGAAGCGGGCGTGCCGTTCTTCTCGATTTCGGGTTCTGACTTTGTCGAAATGTACGTGGGCGTGGGCGCAAGCCGCGTTCGCGACCTGTTTGAAACGGCAAAACGCAATATGCCCTGCATTATCTTCATCGACGAGATCGACGCGGTCGGACGTCAGCGCGGCGCGGGTCTCGGCGGCGGAAACGACGAACGCGAGCAGACTCTTAACCAGCTGCTCGTTCAGATGGACGGATTCTCCACCAACGACGGCATCATCGTTATGGCGGCAACTAACCGTTCGGACATACTCGATCCCGCGCTTATGCGCCCGGGCAGATTCGATCGTCAGATTTACGTCAATATCCCCGACGTTCGCGGAAGAGAGGCGATTTTCAAAGTCCACTCGCGCAACAAACCCATGGCAAGCGACATCGACTTCCAGACGCTCGCCCGCATTACAAGCGGGTTTTCGGGCGCGGACATCGCGAACCTCCTCAACGAAGCGGCTATACTTTGCGCTCGCGACAATCGTCATAAAATCACGATGGAGGACATCTACGAGGGCATCAACAAGGTCGTTATGGGTCCGCAGAAGAAGTCGCGGCTCGTTACCGAAGTCGATAAACGCATTACCGCTTATCACGAATCGGGTCACGCGATCGTCGCGCGTTGCAATAAATACTGCGATCCCGTGCACGAAATCAGCATTATTCCGCGCGGACAGGCGGCAGGTTACACGATGACGCGCCCCGACAGCGACGACGATCATATAACGATAAACAAACTCAAAGGAAATCTTGCGATGAGTATGGGCGGGCGCGCCGCAGAGGAAATCGTCATCGAGGACGTTTCCGCGGGCGCGGTCGGCGATATCAAGCAGGCTACGAGCATCGCGCGCAAGATGGTTACCGAATGGGGTATGTCCGAGTCGCTCGGTCCGGTCTATTACGGCACGAGTCAGGAAGTTTTCCTCGGCAGAGACTACCAGAGCACGCACACTTATTCCGAGGTCGTTGCCGCGAAAATCGACGAAGAGGTTTCCGCGCTCGTCGAAGCCGCGCACGCCGAAGCCGTCGAAGTGCTCAAATCGCACAGATCGGAAATGGACGTTATGGTGCGCGTTCTGCTCGAATGCGAGACGATCTACACCGAAGAGGTCGATATGATCATGAACGGCGCTTCGGCAGACGAGGTTAAAGCCGAACTTCACGACAGACTTAACAAAAAGTACGAGCAAAAGAAGGCAAATGCCGAGCAGTAACGCTCAAAACAGTTGCGTTACAACGAAAAGTGTGTTATAATTACAGAGTTAGCCCCGTTTCGGCGGGCAAACTTATATAAATTCTTCGACAGGAGAGTAAAATGAAACCCGTAACAAGAACAATCGTTATTATTTCGGCAGTGCTCGCGGCGATCCTGATTGCCGTCCTTACGCTTTGCCTCGTCAAGCAGACCCCGCTCTATACCGCCGTGGACGGATATGTTTCCGTTGACGTTTACGAAGCTCAATCGACCGACCGTTTCGCGGATCTCACCGATAAAGACGGCACCAAGCTTAATTATTCCGCGGCGCTCAAAAACAGCGGCTATTCGGTAATGCAGGGGATTCTGGAAGGCAAACCGGGGAAAAAGCTCGTGTTCAAAAAGGATACGTCCGGCAAAGCCGTCACGACCGCCGTCGATCAGATCGAGGCGATTACCGCGCCCGAGGGCAGCTATATGCTCGAGTTCTGTTACGGCGAGGAGAAAACCGTTACCGTCGAGGGCGAGGAAATCAAGTACGACCGTGCGCGCGTTATCTTTGCCGACAGCAAAAACGAAATCGGCGACGTGGAGATCGTATTCTATATCACGTCCGCAATCGGCAACGAAGAACAGGACGATTACGAAGCGAAAACCGTTATCGCCCGCGCCAGAACCACCGCGCTTTACGCGTTCGTTAAAGACGGTATCGCCGCGATGAATTAAATCAGGCGGCTCTTCAAGAGATAAAATAAACCGATCCTGCGTTGAACGGCGCGGGGTCGGTTTTTTGTCGGCGTTATGGCGGGGCACGGCGCAAAGCCCGGGATTTTAAAGTCTTTCGCCGAGGTGAGGAGACGAATTTGAGAGATATATAATGAAAAACGTCGAAAAAACTTAAATTTCATTCTATTTACACGAAAAAACGTTGCAAAAGAGGTTTGTTCCGTGTTATCATATCGGTATGAAGCTGGGTCTTAATAAGGTTTTTATAACTGTCGTTACGATGATCGCCGTCATTGCGGCGAGCTTTTTCGGCGCGTCGGTGTCGGCGGTAAACGGTGCGTCGGCGGCAAACGCCGATTCGGTAAAAACCGTTACGGCTATGCCGGATCCGTCCGCTATCGCTGCCATGCCTGTTTACGACGGGCGCGATTACGGAATAGTTACGTCCGTCAAGGATCAGGGAGGAACAAATCTTTGCTGGGCTTACGCCACTGTCGCGGCTTCCGAAACGTCGATATTAAAGTCTTTTCCGACTCTGTCAGCGGATTCGCTGTCGCTATCGCCGCTTTCGCTCGGATATCAGAGGCATAATCGCGCCGACGATCCGCTCGGGAACGCGCCCTTTCAGCCGACCGGGCAGAGCTGGACGATGAGTGCGGGAGATACGGCGAATGCGGCGAGCGTGCTTTCTCAGTGGGGAGGACTTATTCCGTCCTCTCTTCCGGCGAACGCAAATCCGTACGAATCCGCTTCGTTCCGTTTGCGCGACGCGGTAAACATAGACGTGAGCGGAGCTACGACGACCGACTATCGTATTTCCCTCATAAAAGAGGCAATCGCAAAGTACGGCGCGGTCACGTATTCGTATAACAACCTACGCGAGGTCGATTATTATAATCCGAAAAACGAAAATGGGGACAATAATTCTCCGCATGCGTGTACTATAATCGGTTGGGACGATACCATCGATAAATCGAAGTTCGTTCCGAAAGGCGCGCAACGTAACGGCGGTTGGCTGGTCAAGAACAGTTATTCGTCCAAGCCGTATTTCTATCTCTCTTATGACAACAGCGGTGCGAGCGTTTACGCGTTTTCATATGCCCGCGCGGACGAGTACGATTACAACTATTTTTACGACGCGTCGCTTGACGAGCTTCTGACGTTTTCTTTCGATGTGAAAACCGCCGCTAACGTGTTCGAAGCGAAGGGCGGCGGCAACGGAAAAGCCGAGTATCTGAAAGCGGTAAACGTCGGGTTTGTCGTAGGAACGTCGGGTATGACCGTGAATTGCCGAGTCGAAGTATATACCGACCTTACCGACGCGTCGAACCCGTGTTCGGGACAGCTCGCGGGATACGGGGAAGCGACGTTTTCGGAGGGCGGGTACAGAACCGTCGATCTCGCAAGTCCCGTAAAGCTGAGAAAAGGGTCCGATTTTGCCGTGGTTGCGAGAATCGACCGCGGATATATGCGTTTTACGCCAAGCGGGAACGCACGCTCTTTCAGGTTAGGCAGAACAGAGTGGAGTCGATTCGGTTACGCCGTGCGCATAAAAGCTTTTACTTCGCTGGTCGACGAAGATTATACGCCCGAACCAGCGCCCGAGCCCGAGCCGGAGCCGACACCCAAGCCGGAACCTGCGCCCGAGCCGGAGCCGACACCCGAGCCGGAGCCGACACCCAAGCCGGAACCGGCGCCCGAACCCGAGCCCGAACCTGCACCCGAACCCGAGCCCGAACCTGCGCCCGAGCCGGAACCTGCGCCCGAACCCGCACCTGAACCCGCGCCGAAGCCGGATTCAAAGGGAGAGGAAAGCGGAGTGGACAAAAAACCCGCCTTTGAAAAGGACGGGAAAGACAGTACTAACGGAAGCGGGGAGACGGGGTGTTCCGCATATAAATTAAAGGAGATTGCGGTTGTTTTGTCCGCGCTGTTTGCGGCGGCATTTTTGCGGAGAAGGTGAAATTCTAAGGTCTGTTTCACGCGTTTCAACTCGGATCGCAACCTCGCACCGCTTTTTTCCGTGGAGGAAAGCAAGATAACGACTGCATGCGAGAATGTGGGACTTTAAAAACGAGTTGTCCGCAGGATCGGTCGTTTATTCTAACGGACGTTTTTGCTGAGGTTGTGAATGAATGTGTCGTCGGAGTGGGTGTTTCGGAATTCGTTCGGCGTCATACCCTCACGCTCGCGGAACACGGAGCAAAGATGAGACGGCGATGAAAAACCCGTGACGATCGAAATCGCGTTTACCGTCATTGCGGTGTTGAGCAGATATTCCTTGGCATTGTTGATTTTTATTTCGAGCAGGAAGTCTTTTGCGTTTTCGCCGGCGGCGGTAGCGACCATTTTGCGGAAATAATCGTAGCTATATCCGAGTTCGCTCGCCATATCGCGGATACTGACGTTTTTGTTGGCGTTCATACGGATATATTCGAGCACGTCGGGCGCATACTGTTCGCCCGTTTTGCCCGAAGAGGCGCGCAGAAGCAGCAGAACGACTTTTTCGGCGAGCAGGTTGAGCATCGCTTTGTGGTACGGGCGTTTGTCGTTGCGTTCCGCTTCGATTTCTTCGAGAGCGGCTTTAATCGTAGTCGAGCCGTTTTCGTAAATTCCCTCGCGAAGATCCTCGTAATTCGTCGTGAAGCCCATAAACATAACTTCCGATCCGGTCGCGGAAGCTTCGGAATGCGGGGTGTTAGGTCCGACGAGTATGAACGTGTCCTGCCCGAATTTGTAATTCGTCGAATTGATCACGCTTTCGCCCATGCCGTCGAGGTAATACACGAGCTCGTAGCACGGATGGGTGTGGTTCTGAATCGAATAGTCCTTCTCGTACTCGGTGCGGACGAGGAATTTGAATTCGCAGTTGCTCATTGTATTATCTCCGTTTCGGGGTTTTTGCGGTAATTCAGGGGCGAAACGCCCTCGATTTTTCTGAAAACGCGGCAGAAATACGACGGATCGGAAAATCCGCATTGCTTTGCGATTTCCGCGATCGGCTCGTCCGAAAACGCCAGAAGATTACGCGCCATCGCTATCTTTTTGAGCGTGACGTACTTTGCGGGCGGCACGTCGAGCATTTTTTTAAACAGATGCGTGACGTAATACTTGTTCACGAACAGCTTGCGGCAGAGCTCGTCGATGGAATCGATTTCGGTGAAGTGCTCGTCAACGTAGCGGCGGACTTCGTAATATACGGTTTTGTCGCGTTCGGGCGGCTCGGGGTCGGAGCGGGTGAGCCGCGTGGCGATCGCGAGCACCGCCGTGAGGTATGCCGCGCTTACCGAGCCGAACCATTCGCCGCGGCGTTCGTTTTCCTTTGCGACCGCTTCGAACAGAAAAGCGAGCGCGCTTTCGTATTCGCCGCTCGGAACAATACAAAAATCGTCCCCCCGAAAGAGGACGCCCGATTCCATACCGTCAATATGGATACGCGACACGCCGATGAAAAGTATTTCGCGCTCCGGCACGTCGTCGATTATTTCGTAATGCGAGACGTGCGGATTGCAGATCACGAGGTCGCCCTCGCGGAGCGGATGAGCTTTTCCGCCGACGTAGTACGAGCCCGAGCCTTTTTTGAGGAACGCGAGCTCGGTGAATTCGTGAGAGTGCGCCGAGCGCATCGCGCCCGCCGCGGGGCGGTACGTGCCGCAACAGACGAGGCGGGGTTGACGGAGAAAAATATTCTTTCTGTCCGAGCCCGAAAACTGCACGGTCAGCCTCTGTAACGAAGCGAGCCGAGGTCGGTTATGCGGTTGAACGTGTCGCCGTTGCGGGTGAGAAGTTCTTCCGCGAGCGCCTTATACGCGATCGAGCCCGAGCATTTGGGTTCGAAAAGCATTACGGGCAAGCCGTAGCTGGGCGCTTCGCCGAGGCGAATGTTGCGCGGGATCTTGGTCGCGAATACCTTTTTGCCGAAGAATTTATGTATTTCTTCCGTAACGTTCTGCACGAGGCGGGAACGGCTGTCGTACATAGTGAGCACGACCCCTTCGACCTCGAGCGTGGGGTTAAGATATTTCTTTGCGAGCTTGATGGTGTTCATCAGCTGGCTGAGCCCTTCGAGCGCGTAAAACTCGCCCTGAATGGGAATAAGTATGCTGTTTGCCGCAGTCAGCGCGTTCACGGTTAAAAGCGCGAGAGAAGGCGGGCAGTCGATACAGATATAATCGTAGACGTTGCGAAGCGGCGTAAGCATTTTTTTCAGGACTTTTTCGCGGTCCTCAACGCTTACGAGCTCGACTTCCGCGCCCGCGAGATCGATGTTTGCGGGGATAATGTCGAGGTTTTTTACCACCGTCGGAACAATGGCGGTTTTGGCGTCTACCTCGCCCGTCAGTATGCTGTAAGTCGAATACTTTACCGTTGATTTGTCGATGCCGAAACCGGACGAGCAGTTGCCTTGCGGGTCGATGTCAACGCAAAGCACGCGTTTGCCCATAAGCGCAAGATAGCTCGACAGATTGACGCAGGTCGTGGTTTTTCCCACGCCGCCCTTTTGGTTTGCGATCGCAATAATCTTCTGCATAATACCTCACCGTAAAGAACAGAGTTTGTGTCACCGATTATATTTTAGCACAAATTCCGAATATACGCAAACGTTTACAGGCGTTTTCGGCTAAATTTCACTCTGTTTCGTGTCGTTCGCCTTGACCGCCGCACCCGAATTATGATATAATATCCGCGTTGGCGGGCGAATTTATATAAGTTTGCGTTCGCGCGCCGAAGGAGTACCTATAGTGAATATCCGATACGTCGTTTTCGACCTTGACGGAACGCTTCTCAATACGCTCGACGATCTTTTTTTGTCGGTGAATAAAATTCTGTCCGATCACGGCTATAAAACGCGGTCGAAGAACGAGGTGCGGTCGTACCTCGGTAACGGCGTTCGGGCGCTTCTCGATCTCGCGCTTCCCGAAGAGGAAAGATTCCGCACGGACGAGCTTCTGCCCGAATTTAAGGCGTACTACGACCTTCACAAAGAGGACAATACCGCGCCTTACGCGGGCGTGAAAGAGGCGGTTGCGGAAATCAAAAAAGCGGGCGTAAATTGCGCTATCGTTTCGAACAAGTTCGACGCGGCAGTTCAGGAACTTAAAAACGTCACGTTTTCGGGACTTATCGATTTTGCGTGCGGCGAGCGCGAAGGCGTGAAACCGAAACCTGCGCCGGACGGCGTTTTTCTCGCGATGCAGGCGCTCGGAGCCGATCCCGCCGAAACGGTTTACGTCGGCGACAGCGAAGTCGATCTCGCGACGGCGAATAATTCGGGGCTTAAATGCGTGGCGGTAAGCTGGGGCTTCCGCGACCGCGACGAGCTGGTAAAGCGCGGCGCTAAGAATATCGCCGATACGCCCGAACAAATGAAAGACTTTATTCTGTCGGGAAACGTTCTATAACGACAGAAAAACGGTTTTGAGGAAGAAAAAGCCGTTAATCGGACAAAAAGCGCGGTTTTTCGACAAAAACTTACCGAATTCCGATAAAAAATACAAATTACGACAAAAATCGACGCGATTTACGTCGGTTTTTTGCGATACTCGCGAGGAGAAACGCCGAATTTGCGGGAGAATACGACCGAAAAATAGTTGGGGTCGGAGTAGCCGCAACGCCCCGCGATTTCGGTTACGGAACAAGGGGTTGTTTTCAGCATTTCTGCGGCGCGACGAAGCCTTATATCCGTAAGCGCTTCCGTCACCGAAAGCCCGCGCGATCTGAAACGGTGGCGAAGGTGCGAGGCGGAATATCCGACCGCTTCGGCGATATCGTCGGTCGTAAGGTCCTCGGAAAACCTGTCGTACATTATCCTCAGCGCGCGATTGAAAACCGGATCGGCGCCGTCGTCCGCCGAGCCCGAAGCGAGACACTTTTCGGCGAACGCTTCCGCTATATACATAATCGGAGTGACGATTTTTCGGGCGGTTTTCTCGTCGGGTGCGAGGGGAGAAAGCTCGTCGTAAGCTTCTTTGAAATTTTCGCCGCAAAGCTCGCTTAGCTTAGCGGCTTTTTCTGTTGCCCGCGCGCCGCCGCGATAGCCTGTGAGGTGAACGCACATTACCGTTTTGCCGTCTGCGACTACGGGGAAAACCCATTCTTCCACGCCCGCCCAGCAGCTTGCAAAATAGGGTGCGGAGGGAAGTTTTGCTTTCAGTCGTTCTTTGTTGTGTGGGCATTTTCCCGAGGTTGCCGCGTTGCGCTTTAAGTAGTAGCACACCGCGCACGGGTGGACTTCGTATTCGTAAAGCACGGGCAGATGCGCCGACATACTTTTGTCGAAACAGCTGAGACATACTTTCAGCCCGCGCGAACGCATTTCGTCGATGGCGGAAGTAAGATCGTCGAGAATTTCGGTTTCGGATCTGTTCATCGGTTCTCCTTACGGCAGAAAAATAAAGATTATTAGCCGTTACGTCAATGTTTTCTTTGAAAATCTATTATATAATATATATGATCAGAGGTCAAGCGAAAGGAGACGAAAATGGAATTTTATCACGAACAGGCGAAAGATTTACCGATAATAGCCGAAACGGACGTGCTCGTATGCGGTTGCGGCCCTGCGGGCATAGGCGCGGCGATAGCGGCGGCAAGGCGCGGGGCGCGCGTTATGGCGACCGAAATGCAGAGTTGTCTCGGCGGCATTGCGACGGCGGGCATGATGAGCCACTGGGGCGGCAGATCGTCGAGCTTCGTGCTTCCCGAAATTTACGCGCGGCAGACCGAAAAGGCGAAAGTCATGGGCGGGTTCGGCGAAAATCAAAGGCAATACGTTGACGACGGCTACGCGACGATTTCGATCAACCACGAGGAGCAGAAGATAATTCTGGACGAAATGTTCGCCGAGGCGGGCGTAAAGGTGCTTTTCAATACGCTCGTTGTCGGAGCGGTGGTCGAAAGCGGGCGGGTGAACGGCGTTATCGTCGAAAACAAGAGCGGCAGAGGGGTGATTCGGGCGCGCTATACCGTGGACGCGACGGGTGACGGAGACGTTGCCGCGAGCGCGGGCGTTCCGTTCTTCAAGGGGCGTGAAACGGACGGGCTTATGCAACCTGCCACGCTTATGTTCAAGATCGGCGGGGTGGACTACTCCCGCGCGGTTTTCCCGGGGTCGTTCGAAACGAAAGTCTTTACCGAAAAGGGGGAGCTTCAGGCGCTCGCGCTCGAAAAATTGCCGCACCCCGCGGGGCACGTTCTGCTGTATCCGTCGCCCACCGAAGGCGCGGTCGTTTGCAATATGACTAACGTTATAGGTGTTGACGGAACTGACGCGCAGAGCCTGTCCGACTCGCTTACTATGGCGCGCGGGCAGATCGGACCGATAATCGCGTTTTTACGGGAATACGCGCCGGGGTACGAGAATTGCTATATTCTGAGCACGGCAAGCCTTATGGGAGTGCGCGAAACGAGGCATTTCGAAGGCGTGAGCTCGCTTACTCCCGAGGATATTCTGGTCGCGCGGAAGTTCGACGACTGGGTGGTGAAACGCGCGTTTTTCAATTTCGACGTGCATAACCTCACCGGCGCGAGCCTCGACAAGACCGGCGTGCAGAAGGAGTGGAAACAGAGCGAGGATTATTCGATTCCGTTCGGGTGTCTGCTTCCCAAGAAAATCGACGGACTGTTGTTGTCCGGCAGGAATATTTCGGGAAGCCACCTCGCTCACAGTAATTTCCGCATTATGAGCGTTTGTCTTGCGCTCGGCGAAGCGGCAGGTACCGCCGCCGCGCTCGCCGCCGAACGCGGCGTTGAGTGTCGTGAACTTTCGGCGAAGGATATTCAGCCGTTCTTGGGAGAGTAAAAGTTGTAAGGGGGTTGTCGCGGCGTTGCGGGCGACGGACGAAGATTTTGCAAAAAGACGATACGCACGCTTTTTTGCGACCGGAACGCGAATAACGACAATATAAAGCGTCGGAGGACTGCGAGCCTTTCGGCGCTTTTTTTGTATGTTTGGGGTATTTTAAAGCCTTCCCCCTTGGGGGAAGGTGGATTGCCGAAGCGTCAGCGTAGGCAAAACGGATGAGGGGTCGGACTACGACAAACGTAACGTAAGAAACAACCCCTCATCAGTCGCTACGCGACAGCTTCCCCCCGAGGGGAAGCCTGAATAAGTCGTTTTTTATCATTTTGACCGCGAGGTTTGGCGGCGGGGCGAGGAGCGCCCCGCCCTACCGAAGCGGGATACGACATTTCAAGCAAATACTTTGCCCGTAACGTTGTATCTGCGGGCGGACGAGGGCGTCCGCCCCTACCAAATAAGGCCATATTCGCATCATTCGTTGCTCGGATCGCTTCGCTCACGCTCGTGCCACCTTCCCACCCCAAGGGGAAGGCATTAGCGGTTGCTACTATTTAATGTCATTTCGACCGAAGCGTGAGCGGAGTGGAGAAATCCCCTGCGGGAGGCGGTGAACCGCCGCGGGCGAGTGTTTGGGGGGTGGTACCGTTCAGTTGTGTTCGTGTTCGCTCCCGCCTTGGTCTCGACTACGCTCGAGATGACGGAGCGAGGGAGCGTTCCGCGAGGTTTGGCGGCGGGGCGAGGGCGCCCCGCCCTACCGAAGCGGGATACGACATTTCAAGCAAATACTTTGCCCGTAACGTTGTATCTGTGGGCGGACGAGGGCGTCCGCCCCTACCACGCTCTACCGATAGTAAATACAGGCATTGCCGAATTGCCCGCAGGGGCTCGCCGTGATGATGTTGTGCAAGATGGTGCAAAGTGAATATTTTTTGGGTAAAATCGCTTATAAATCGTCGTTACGGTGTGCTATAATATTCATAACGTTTATTTTTAGCGAGAGGAAGCATGGTCAGAATTGATTTTAACGAGGTTGTGGGGAAAATCAAGCCGATGAACGGCGTGAATAACGGACCTACGCCGCCGTCGGTGCGCGGGCTGAGCGATTTCGAGCTTTATAAGGCGGCGAACATACCGTTCGCGCGGCTTCACGACAGCGCGTTTTCGACTTATTACGGCTGGGAGTTTTCGGTGGACGTTCACCGCATTTTCCGCAATTTCGACGCGGACGAAACCGACCCCGCATCCTACGATTTCGAGGAAACGGACAAGTATATAAAGACTATTCTCGATGCCGGCACAGAGGTTTTCTATCGGCTCGGAACGAATATCGAGCACGGCAAAAAGTGCGGCACGATCCCGCCGAAAGATTTTCACAAGTGGGCGCAGATCTGCGAACGCATAATCGCGCATTTCGTCGAGGGTTGGGCGAACGGATACGAATACCCGATCCGTTACTGGGAGATCTGGAACGAGCCCGATTGCGGCGGTCCGGACGGTCCGAATCCGTGCTGGCAGGGAACGTATCCGCAGTTCGGCGAATTCTTCTGTATAGCCGCCAAGCACCTCAAAAGCCGTTTCCCGTCGCTCAAAATCGGCGGTCCGGCGTTTGCGTGGATACTTGCCAAGTACGAGCCGAGCGGCGTGAACCCGCCCGTCGAGCAGATCCTTTCGATCATGCGCCGCGAGGGCGTGAAACTCGACTTTATGGCGTACCACTGCTACCACGACACCGTTGAATTTTTCGTCGAAGCCGCAGATTGCGCCGCCGCGATTTTCGAAAAGTACGGCTACGGCGATTGCGAAATTTTCCTCGATGAGTGGAATTACGTCAAGGGCTGGTCGGGAAGCGACTGGGTCTACAGTATGAAATCCATTCAGGGAAGGAAGGGCGCTTCGTTCGCGGCGGCGGTTATGTACGCGCTCCAGCGCAAGGACAGCGTGAGCGGACTTATGTATTACGACGCCCGACCGGACACCGTTATGAACGGTATGTTCGATCAGTTTTTCGAGCCTTTGCCCGGGTACTACGCGATCGCTTCGTTCGGCGAACTCTTAAAGCTCGGCGAGT
Source organism: uncultured Clostridia bacterium (assembly GCA_934270565.1). GTDB lineage: Bacteria > Bacillota > Clostridia > Christensenellales > Pumilibacteraceae > UBA10677. The sequence continues at coordinate 13,228 of CAKQPR010000026.1, forward strand.
GCGTGTTTTCCGAGGGCGAAAACGGCGTTTATGTTTGCGCGGCGAAAGGCGAAGCGGGCAGGGAAGCGCTCGTCACTTATTACGACAACGACGATAATTCCGCGCCGAAGTCGGTCTGTTTCGAGCTTTCGGGAGCGGACGGCGAAGCGGAAATTTATTACCTCGGCGACAAAGGTTTCGAACTTCGCGAGACGGTGAAATCGGACAAATTCACGCTTACGCTCGGGCTTTTCGACCTCGTAAAAATCATAATAAAATAACAAGGAGAAACAATATATGGTTACGATCGACTTTAACAAGACTTTGGGCAAAATCAAGCCGATGAACGGCGTAAACAACGGTCCTACGCCGCCGTCGGTGCGCGGAATGAGCAATTTCGAGCTTTATAAGGCGGCGAACATACCGTTTGCGCGACTTCACGACAGCGCGTTCTGCACCTATTACGGCTGGGAATTTTCGGTGGACGTTCACCGCATTTTCCGTAACTTCGACGCGGACGAAACCGATCCCGCTTCTTACGACTTCGAGGAGACGGACAGGTATATCAAAACGATCGTCGCGGCGGGCACGGAGGTGTTCTATCGGCTCGGGTGCAATATCGAGCACGGCAAAAAGTTCGGGACTTTCCCGCCCAAGGATTTTCATAAGTGGGCGCGGATCTGTGAACACATAATCGCGCATTTCAACGAGGGTTGGGCGAACGGGTTTAACTATAATATCCGCTACTGGGAGATCTGGAACGAGCCCGATTGCATAAATCCGGACGGCACGAATCCGTGCTGGCAGGGTACGACCGAGCAGTTTACCGAATTCTTCTCGGTTGCGGCGAAACACCTTAAAAACCGATTTCCGTCGATTAAGGTCGGCGGTCCTGCGTTCGCATGGATGGGTTGGAAAGAAGAGCGGAACAAACTCGTTCTTCGCATACTCGAAGCATTGCGGGATCGCGACGTGAAACTCGATTTCGTTTCGTATCACTGCTACGCGCGCACGCCCGAAGATTTCTGTTCGGCTATCGACACGGCTAACGAAATTTTCGCCGAGTACGGATTCGGCGACTGCGAAAAGATCCTTAACGAATGGAGCTACGTGCGCGGTTGGTTGGGCGACAACTGGATTTACACCTGCGAAGCCGAGCAGGGAAGAAAAGGCGCGGCTTTCTATTCGGCGGTTATGAACGTCTCTCAGCGTAAGGACGTCGATATGCTTATGTACTACGACGCCCGCCCGAACACCGTCATGAACGGTATGTTCGATGAGTTTTTACGCGCCCGCTCGGGGTACTATTCGATCGCGGCGTTCGGCGAGCTTCTTAAACTCGGCGAATGCGTTTATTCGACGGACGATGAGAACGTTTACGTTTGCGCGGCGAAGGGAAAAGAAGGTAAAGAAGCGATCGTCAGCTATTTCAGCGACGACGATGATTCCGCGCCGAAGTCGGTCGGATTCGAGCTTTCGGGAGCGGACGGCGAAGCCGAAATTTATTACCTCGGCGCTCATGGATTCGAACTTCGCGAAACAGTGAAAGCGGATAAATTCACGCTTGCGCTCGGACTTTTCGATATTGTTAAGATAATTATAAAATAGTATGCCTGCCGATATCAGGAAGAGAAACAGAATACTTTATATTATCGAAGCCGCGCTCGAATATTTCGTTTCGCTCGCGGTTTCGGGCGCTTATCTTGCCTACCTTACCACCGCGATCGGTATGTCGGACGCGCTTACGGGCGTGCTCACCTCGTTCGTAAGCCTCGGGTGCGGTTTTCAGATCCTTGCCGTGTTTCTGCGCGGCGACGTGAAACGCAACGTGGTTACGCTTCACCTTATCAACGAAACCGCGTTTACGCTGTTGTACGTTACGCCCTTCTTTCCGATCTCGCAGACCGCGAAAACGGTGATCTTTACCGTGTTGCTTTTAGTCGGGTTCGGGCTCAACAACGTCGCTAATCCGTCCAAAACCGACTGGTATATGCAATCGGTCGATCCGTCGAAGCGCGGCGTTTATACGGCGAACAAGGAAATCGTTTCGCTTATTTCGGGTATGCTTTTTTCGCTCGGGCTCGGATATATCATCGACGGGTTTCGGGCGGCGGGCAACGAATACGGCGCGTTTATCGCGTGTGCGATCGTGCTCGGCGTGACGATGATCTGTCATTCGCTTACGATGATTTTTTCCTGCCGCACCTACGATGCGCAAAGCCTCGAAAAGGCCGCGGACGAAACGGAAAACGCTTCCCGTGCGGAAGAGGAAAAATTACACGATTGTAACGAAAAAACGGATACGTTTACGGAAATTCACGACGAAAAAGCCGAAAAGATTGACGGAAAACACGCGAAAAAAGAAGCCGGGAATGTCGGCTTCGGCAAAGTTTTACGCGATAAAAACCTTATAAAGGTCGTGCTTCTGATAGTTTTGTGGCGGGTCGTTCAGTATTCCACGGTACCGTTTTACGGGACTTATCAGATCAAGGAGCTCGGGTTCTCGATGGTGTTCGTGTCCGTGCTTGCGATAGTACACTCGGTAGTGCGCATATTTTTCGAGCGCCCCATAGGCAGGATCGCGGACAAAAAGGGGTTCGCGTTTTCGCTCAACGTGTGCTATATCGCCGAAATCTGCGCGCTCGCGGTCGCGACTTTTATGCGCCCCGAAAACGGCGCTGTAACGTATACGATATATTACGTTATGTTCGCGATCTGCTCGGCTGGTATTTCGAGCGGCGAGCTCAACCTCGTTTACGATTACGTCAAACCGAGCGAGAGAGTGGCGGCTCTGGCGATCAAGGCTACCGCCGCGGGGCTTGCGGGATTTCTGACAACGCTCGCGCTCAGCCCGCTCGTTTCGTATATCCAGAGTAACGGTTTAGTCCTGTTCGGCGTGAATATCTACGCTCAGCAGGTCACTTCCTTTATCGGACTCGTCGTGTGCGCGGGGCTTGTCGTATATAACGTTGTCGTCGTAAAGAAGATCAAGCGTTGAGCCGTTTTTGTACTTTGCGGGCGTCGTTCCGAAACGGGCTTTGAACAGCCGTATAAAGTTCGAGCTGTCCGAAAAACCCGAGATCGCCGCCGCCGCGTATACGCTCGCGCCGCCCCGAAGCATCTTTCGGGCGTGGGCGAGTTTCTGGGATTCGACGTAGGCTTTGGGCGTGACGTGCATGTGCTCGGTGAACAGGCGGGTGAGAGTGGAACGCGATACGAAATATTTTGCCGCGAGCGCGTCCGCCGATTCGATTTCGCGGAAATTTACCGAAATATCGTCGAGTATAGCCGACAATACGGGCGGAAGAGGTTGAGTTTTCACCTCGTCCGCTTCTTTTTTGCCGAGCGCGGGGCGAAGTAGGTTCAGTATATAGATAATGTACGCGTACTGAGCCTGTTTGTCTCGGTTGTCTCCCGCGGCTTTGAGACGGTACAGCGTGCCGATAAGCTCGGTTTTTTCGGGCTCGGGCAGGGAAAGGCGGGTGAGCTCGGATTTGAGGAAGTCGCCGAGCAGGAATTTGGCGTCGGGCGCAAACCAGATGCATGAGTGCGAGTGGCGCGCCGTTTTGTCGTGCAGGCAGTAATGGAGCTCGTTCGGGCGGGATATAACCGCGTCGCCCGCGCCGAGCTTGTATATCTTGTTTTCCACCGAAAACGACGATTCGCCGTCAAGCAGAAAGTAAATTTCGAGCGTGTCGTGTATGTGCGGCGCGTAACGCTTGGGCGGCTTTTCGTCGCGGCTGTCGTCTACGTAAAACGCCGCTTCGAACGCGCCTTCGGACGGAACGCTCAGGGTTCTCGTCAAGTTGGGTTCGGCGTATTCTTTGTATTCGGATTTGCGTCCGTTGTATTCGGTGCTCATTGCGGTTCGCTCCGTTTTATGATAAATAGATTATACGGCTTCGGGCGCGGTAAGTCAACCGATTTGTGACGCGTTTTGAATATTTTTCGGCGCGGGAGCGGGTGTTATGGTAGAATATGGGGGAAAGGTTCTGTATGTACCGTTCCGAGGGGATCGTATTCGCTCCCGCGAGGCGGTGAGCCACCGCGGGCGGGTGTTTGGGTTGTATCGTTCCGCTATGTTCGTATTCGCTCCCGCGAGATCTCTCGACTACGATCGAGATGACGGGGCGGTGGAGCGTTTCGTGTTGTTTAATATTGTCCGCTATCGCGGATATTCCAACGTAAGGTAAGCGCGTTCCGCAAGGTTGGCGGCAGGGCGAGGGCGCCCCGCCCTACCGAAACGATGTTACGCCCGCCAAAAATTTGTCGTGCGCAAACTAAATACCCGACGGGCGGACGAGTATTTAACCATTTAAAGCCTTCCCCCTTGGGGGCGCGACGCGGCGGTGCGAAGCACCGTAAAAACAGTCCACAGGTGACTGTTTTTAGCCAAAGCGGTGAAGCAACTGTGTTGCGAGCTGGGAGGTGGATTGCCGAAGCGAAAGCGAAGGCAAGACGGATGAGGGGTTGGGCTATGACAAACGCAACGTAAAAGACAACCCCTCATCAGTCGCTACGCGACAGGTCCCCGAGGGGAAGCCTTGATTTGTTCGTCCGCTCCTACTGCGTTGTTCCGAAAGTGAGTGTGGCATCGCCGACGGGCGGACGAGGGCGTCCGCCCCTTTATCAACGAGTTATGCAAAGTTAAGAAATCTTTCCTGTTTTTGTTCGACTGAGGCTAAGAAATCGGAGGTTATATTCGAGTATGGGAAAAAAGATGATTTTGTCCGACTTTCGGGTGAAAACGCTAAAGTAAACGCCACGTTTCCGGAAAACAATCAAAAATGCTTGACAAAAATGCGGGGGGGGGTATAATTATAGTGTATTTTATACGAAGTTCAAAATTCGAACGAAGGAGAGAGTTATGAAAAAAGTAAAAATTTTCGTAGCCGCCTTGGCGGCGGCTGTAGTTGCAATCTCGTTCGCGGCGTGCGGAGAAAAGTGCGCAAGCGGGCACAGTTACGGCGAATGGACTGTGACCGTGGCGGCGACCTGCACTTCGGACGGCACGGAGACGCGCAAGTGCAGCGTTTGCGATAAAGAGGAAACGCGTCCGATTGCAAAGCTCGGGCATGACTATGGCGATCCCGTTTATGCGGAGCGCGACGGAAAACTCGTTACCGTTCGCAAATGCTCGCGTTGCGACGTCGAGGACGTTAAAGAAGTTGAGAACGGCGTAGCGGTAAGAACTTGGGACGAGCTCGCGACAGCGGTTAAAACGAATAACGCTTATATCGTGCTTATGAACGATATCGCGAAAGTCGGGGCAACGGATTTCAATATTCGTCCTGACGGAAGCGATCTTAACCTTACGATCAATCTTAACGGTAAAACGATCGGGGCGGAAGTGAATACTTGCACAACTTGGCGGAACGTGCCGGACTGCGGATACAACCTTACCGTAAAAATTCTGAACGGGAATATCGGTACCGCAAATGGCTACATAACGAGCGAAAAGAGCGAAGAAAACAAGATTTGGTACGGAATATTGCTTGACGGGAAAAGGGTAAATCTTACCGTCGAAAAAGTGAACATGCTTGGCTACTACGGCGGATTCTACACCAACGGATCCAACGCGGGCAGCACCGTCAGAATGAGCGATTGTAAGATTAAAGGAGCAAATGCGGATTCCGGCGCGTCTTACCTTGCGGGCGGACACACCGTAACGTTTGACCGTTGCGCGTTCGACGGAAACTTCGGGCTTTACATAAAATCCGGAACCGTTACGCTTAACGATTGCGCGGTTAGGGCTACCGGCGCGTACGAGCAGCCCAACTACAACGGAAACGGCGCGGACGGCGGCGGAAGCGGCATCGTTGTAGACAGCGTAAAGGGATATACTCCCAGCCTTATATTCGTTATGAACCGCGGCTCGATCGTTTCGGCTAACGGCTACGCTTTCGAGCAGGTAGTAACCAAGGGCGACAACTATTCGACTTCCACTCTTGACGGCGTTTCTATGACTGCCGGCAAAGATCAGAATGTGTTCGTTACCACCGAAGGGGCGGTTACGGTGAGATAACAACGGATAGCGACGAGATTTACATTCGGTAAAGCGTTTGTCGTATTAAAAAGGACGATTCTGAGAGGGTCGTCTTTTTTTGTCGGGCGGGAATCCGGGATCTTAAGGCATACGGTTGAGACGGTGTTTGATCCTGCGGGATCTTTCGACTACGACCGAGCCGGCATGGCTAAGTACCGTTCCGCGAGATTTATGTTTGCGAGTACGCGTAACGTATTCTTGCCCGCGGAGGCTCGCCGTCACAGGCGATATTCGATTTTCGACTAATATTATTACTTTATACGGCGAAAACAGTTGCAAAACGGCGCGAAATGTGTTAAAATAGCAAATGCGAGTGTTCTTTGCCGATATCGAGGCGGGAGTTTCGCACGGAAATAAAGTCAATATTATTTTATAGGAGTATAAGGAGTAGATTATGGCAAAAAAGTATTGTTATCTCTTCTCCGAGGGTAACGCGAAAATGCGCGAACTCTTGGGCGGCAAAGGCGCTAACCTTGCCGAGATGACCGGTCTGGGACTTCCCGTTCCTCAGGGATTCACGATTTCCACCGAGGCTTGCACTCAGTATTACGAGGACGGCAGAATGATCAATTCGTCCATTCAGGCGGAAATCATGGAGTACATCGACAAGATGGAAAAGCTCGTCGGCAAGAAGTTCGGAGACAAAGAGAATCCGCTTCTTGTTTCCGTCCGCTCGGGCGCTCGCGCTTCGATGCCCGGTATGATGGACACCATTCTCAACCTCGGTCTTAACGAAGAGGTAGTCGAGGTTATCGCCAAGAAGTCGGGCAACCCCCGCTGGGCGTGGGACTGCTACCGCCGCTTTATCCAGATGTTCTCGGACGTCGTTATGGAAGTGGGCAAGAAGTACTTCGAAAAGCTCATCGACGAGATGAAGGAAAAGAAGGGCATCACTTACGACGTAGAGCTTACCGCAGACGACCTCAAAGAGCTTGCCAACCAGTTCAAGGCAGAATATAAGAAACAGCTCGGAACAGACTTCCCGTCCGATCCGAAAGTTCAGCTTTTCGAAGCGGTCAAAGCCGTTTTCCGTTCGTGGGACAACCCCCGCGCGAACATTTACCGTATGGACCACGACATTCCGTATTCGTGGGGTACTGCGGTAAACGTTCAGATGATGGCGTTCGGTAATATGGGCGACACGTCGGGTACCGGCGTTGCGTTCACCCGTAACCCCGCTACCGGCGAAAAGGGTCTTATGGGCGAGTTCCTCGTGAACGCTCAGGGCGAGGACGTCGTTGCCGGAGTTCGTACCCCGATGCCCATCGCTCAGATGAAGGACGTTTTCCCCGAAGCTTACGACGAATTTCAGAAAGTCTGCAACATTCTCGAGAACCATTACCGCGATATGCAGGATATGGAATTCACCATCGAGAACAAGAAGCTTTATATGCTCCAGACCCGTAACGGTAAGCGTACCGCCGCCGCCGCTATCAAGATCGCTTGCGACCTTATCGACGAAGGTATGATTACCGAGAAGGAAGCGCTTATGCAGATCGACGCGAAGAGCCTCGACATGCTTCTTCACCCGCAGTTCGACCCGAAGGCGCTCAAAGCCGCGGACAAGAACAACGTCGTCGGCAAAGGTATCGCCGCTTCCCCCGGCGCCGCCGCAGGTCAGATCGTATTCACCGCAGAGGACGCGGTTATCGAAGGCAAGAAGGGCAAGAAAGTCGTGCTCGTTCGTCTCGAAACCAGCCCCGAAGATATCGAGGGTATGAAATACGCTCAGGGTATTCTTACCGTCCGCGGCGGTCAGACTTCGCACGCGGCAGTCGTTGCCCGCGGTATGGGTACTTGCTGCGTTTCCGGTTGCGGAGACATCAAGATGGACGAGGAGAACAAGCAGTTCACGCTCGCGGGCAAAGTGTTCCGCGAAGGCGACGTTCTCTCGCTCGACGGCTCTACCGGTAATATTTACGACACCCTTATCGCGACCGTTCCCGCCGATCCCAACAGCGGTTACTTCGGACGTATTATGGAACTCGCCGATAAGTACAAGGCTATGGGCGTTCGCACCAACGCCGACACCCCCAAGGACGCTAAACAAGCCGCCGCTTTCGGCGCTCAGGGTATCGGTCTTTGCCGTACCGAGCATATGTTCTTCGATCCCGCTCGTATCGGCGCTTTCCGCGAGATGATTTGCGCGGACACCGTAGAGGAGCGTAAAGCCGCGCTCGACAAGATCGAGCCGATGCAGCAGGCAGACTTCGAGGGACTTTTCGAGGCGCTCGGCGGTTACCCCGTAACCATTCGTTTCCTCGATCCCCCGCTTCACGAGTTCGTTCCCACCGCGGAAGAGGATATCGAAGCGCTTGCTAAGACGCAGGGCAAAACCGTTCAGCAGATCAAACAGATCATTTCCGACCTCCACGAGTTCAACCCCATGATGGGTCACCGCGGATGCCGCCTTACCGTCACCTATCCCGAAATCGCGGTTATGCAGACCAGCGCCGTGATCAAAGCCGCTATCGCCGTCAAGAAGAATCATAAGGACTGGAATATCGTTCCCGAAATCATGATCCCGCTCACCGGCGAGGCTAAGGAAATGAAGTTCGTTAAGGATATTGTCGTCAAAACCGCCGACGAAATCATCAAGGCTGCCGGCAGCGACCTTAAGTACGAAGTCGGTACCATGATCGAGATCCCGCGCGCCGCGCTTACCGCCGACGCAATCGCGAAAGAAGCCGAATTCTTCTGCTTCGGTACCAACGACCTTACCCAGATGACCTTCGGTTTCAGCCGCGACGACGCAGGCAAGTTCCTTCCCGCATATTACGCCAACAAGATCTACGAGTCCGATCCGTTCGCTCGTCTCGATCAGATCGGCGTGGGCAAGCTTATGAAGATGGCAGTAGAGCTCGGCAGATCCGTCCGCCCCGAAATGCACTGCGGTATCTGCGGCGAACACGGCGGAGATCCTTCCTCCATCGAGTTCTGCCACGAGATCGGCCTTACCTATGTTTCCTGCTCGCCCTACCGCGTGCCGATCGCTCGTCTCGCCGCCGCTCAGGCGAATATCCGTAATCCGAGGGCGACCAAATAAGGTCAAAAACGGCTTAAAAACTCATATTTTATACTAAAACA
>CAKQPR010000027.1 GCA_934270565.1 uncultured Clostridia bacterium
TCGCCCGCCGCGAACTTGATGAACAGATACGCCGCGTTCTTGACGGTGCTCTTTTTCCACATAGCCCAAGCCGTCGAGCCGCTGTGCGCGCCCTCGTTGCCCGCTACGGTCACGTTATCGTTACCGTCGAATTCTTTATAAACGAGCATGGGCGCTACGTCCCAGTCGAACTTCTTGATACTGCGGGCGATCGCGGTGCTGGCTCTTACGTCAACGACCATAGCCGAAGCGCCGTTCTGGAACGAACCGAACAATCCGTCGGTGCCGAACGATCCCGGCGAAGTGGAAATGCCCTTGTTGTATACGACTACCATGTCGCCGTAACGCTGATCCGCGGGAAGCGAAGCGTAATCGGTGCCGTTGCCGTCTTTCATATACTCGGTGTTCTTCGCGATAGCGTCCGTAGCCGTGCCGGCGAGTTTGTACGGAATAATCTGATAGAACGCGTCGGTCACGCCGCTTACGCCGCCGACCGGCTCGTGATAATGGTTCTCGTTCTTTTTGCCCGCAAGGCTCATGTACTCGGCGAACGCTCTTCTCTGCGAGGGAAGCGCGTCGCACTTAGCTGCGAGTTCGTCGGTAAGGTAGAATTTGTCCTCGTAGTCGAGGATCTCGCCCAAATTGTAAGTCTTGCCGTTGACGACGACGGTTTCCTTGGCTTTGTAGTTGAGGGTTGCGTCCTCGAGCGTAAAGGTATAGTAACCGCCGTTGTATTGATCGTCGGAAGAGGTCAGGTACTGTATGCAGTTTCCGCCCACCGAGAACGCGTAGTTGAACCACCAGCTGGTGATGAAGCCGTACTTGCAACCCGAAGCCTCGTTGGCAGCCTGAAGATCGGCGGCAAGCCCCGAACACTCCTGCCAACTCATGGCGATCTTGTTGTTGAAGTACCATTTGCCTCCGAGTTCGAAGTACGCTTTCGCGGGAACGGTAGCGTCAGCCGCGATACCCGCCTGCGCTTTGGTTTTGCCGTAAGCGTCCGCTTCGCCCGCGTTATACGCGGCGAGGTTTTCTTCGTACACGGAAATCTCGGTAACGTCGGCGTTTTTAAGGTAATCCTTGTTGTAGTAGATGACCGTCGAACCGCTGCCCTTCGGAAGCGCGTAATAGTGCGCGCCATCGCCTTCGCTCTTTGTCGTGACCACGTCGTAACGGTATCTGCCCACCGCGCCTTCGTTCATGTCCGCGATGTCCTCTTCGAAATTAAGCGTCTTGTTCTCGCTCTTGATGTAAGTATCAAGGTTTTCGAGAAGCCCCGCCGTCGCCCACTTTTTGTAGTACTGGTCGGAAACGAGCACTACGTCGTGGCAGGTCTTGCCTTTAAGACGGGTTTCGGTGACGTTCTCGTAACTGTCGGACGAGGTCTTTTCGAAGTTAGCCGTGATATTGTAGGCTTTATACTTTTCGTTGAACGCGTCGCGGAGTTGATAATAAACGTCCTCTTTCTCGCCCTCGGCATAACTGGTGAACGTAATTATCGTGCCTTCCGTCGACGCTACGATATTGCCGTCGGCGTCGAACGTAATATCCGCGCCGCTCTTGTTCTTACCGCCGCAAGCAGTCAGCCCCACCGTCGTAACCATGAGCAGTAAAGCCATCGTGAGTGTTAGAAATTTTTTCATATTTTCTCCTTATATTTCCGAATCCGCGGTTATCCCCGCGAGTTCGTTGAATTTGGTTTGCGCGTCCGTACCTTTAAGATAAGTATAATCGGAAAACTCCGCTTTCGGTCCGAACGAGTAAATGCCTGCCATGCACTTCGAGTAGTACTTTCTGCCGGTAGATCCGGTAGAAGCCGTCGTGCCTCGAAGAGTAACCTCGGGAACGTCCGAAAATCCAGGCGCTTTTTCTTTGGTCGCCGCCGTCACGCACAGAATTTCGTCGTTCACGAAGTACGCGATAGCGTCGCCGTGACGGTAAGCCGCGAGTTTGATAACGTCACCTTCTACCGCCGTTTCCTTTTCGTATGGCGCATAATCCGCTCCCGCCGTCAGCACCCACGCGGAGTTTTTCATATCGCGCTGAGCGACTCCTACGTACTTCTTCCCGCTCGTCTTGTCCGTTCTTATATACAAAAGCGTGCGGTTGGACGGGAAAATATTGACTATACCCACGTAAGGACTCGAAACCGTGCCCGCGTTTATCTTCGATACGTTGCACTCGAAATAATAATCGGTGTCGTAGCCGTTTTTAACGAACGCGTAACTCGTCGGCGAGAAACTGTCGAGCGTTATTTTTCTGTCGGTCGCGTTGTCATGGCTGAGATCGAATTTATAGGTCGGATAGTACTTATCCGCGCCCACTTGCAGCATACCGAACACGTCGCCGTCGGTGCTCGTAAGGCACTCTCCCGTTCCGTCGGCGCGTTTACCGATCGGCACCCAGGTGTACGGAGTCGCCTGAAAACTGAGCGACTTGGTGGTGTACGAGCGACTGGACTTGAATTCTTCGGTATTGACCGTAGCGTCGGTCTTTGCGCTGTACGCCACTCGGTAGGTAACGTCGCCCACGTTATACTTGCCTTTCTCGTCCTTGATGAAGCCGAATTCGTACCAGGGGATAAACACTTCCGCGTCGAAGCCTTCTTCGTTCGTTCCGTTCAGCGTGCCGTTGACCTTGACCGCGTGAGCCGAGTCGAAATAACTCGTTACGTAAGTACTTTTGCCGCCCACACCCACGAGTTTTGAGTACTTGCCGCCGCAATCGAGTCTGTATTGAAGCGTTCTGCGGTCTATCGAAAGTTTGTCAGTGCCGTCGGCTTTCGTCGCGGAATTGAAGAACAGTTCCACCGAAGTGTTCTGATACACCGCGCGGAGGTGGTGATAACTCAGCACTTTGTCGTGCGCGCTGACAAAGCAATGCAAGCCCTCTTCGCCGAAGTAGATATAACTGTCGACATATATGCTGTCGTCGCTGCCGTCGTACAGGCGGTAGCAGTATTCCGAGCCGTACTTATCGTCCTTTACGCCGTCGGTTTTCATTCCGTCGGCTTCGGAAAAATCGTAAACTTCGCTCGCGATCGGCAGAGCGTTCTCATAGCCGTACTTGTCGAACTTCGCTTCGCCGCAACCGGTAGCCGCGACCGCGGTGAACGCCATAAGCGCGCTCGTCAGTATTATAAGCGGTTTTTTCATGCGCTCGCCCTCCCCAGTACCGTGACTTCGGAAACCGCGAACGTATCGCCCGTTTTCGGCTCGGAAATTTCGATTTCTATCTTTCGGATATCCATATCGGCAAACTGAATCGACACCGAAGCGCCCGCGAAGATACAGTCGAAGTGTCTGTCCTCCAGCGAGAAAGTCGAGTAGTCGAAGTCGAGCCTGCCCGTCTGCACTACGGCTTCCTTGCCGTCCTTACGGTAAGTAATGCGGATATTGTCGATTGCGGTGAACGAACTTTCAAACTCGCAGGCGTTATAGATCATTATCGCTTTTGCGGAAACGTAGTCGGTCCACGCGAGCGTGATTTTGCCCTTGCCTTTACGGAACCGCGTTTCATCGACTACCGCCGAGTCCTCGTGAATCTTGATCGTGCCGTCGTTCAGCCAGTATGCGTCGGAGTCGTCCGCAAGCCCCTGTGCCGTGACTATCGCCGCGGCGGCTTTGTTCTCATAGCCGCTTATTTCCGCGGGCAGCGGCTGAAGCGTAACGGTAGGACCGTTGGCATAGATGACCGGAAGTCCGTCCTCGTTCGTCACGAAGCTCACTTTGTCAAAGCGGATCTTGCGCGCTTCGGCGATGGATTCGTCGTTTTTGAAAGTATGATAACTGATATACAGTTCGTCGCCCACTTTGATGAAACTGTGGTGACCGGACGAATTCGTGTACATCGCAAGCCCGTCGGTAGTGATTACCGCGCCGCCCTTTTCGACCGCGACTTTTCTGAACGGTCCCATGGGCGATTCGCCCACGGCCTGGCGCACCTGATAACTGCCCTCTTCGTACGAGTGTACGGAGAACGTCAGGTAATAAAGTCCGTCACGATAGATCATGAACGGTCCTTCGTTGACCGTGCCCTCGTCTGTCTCTTCCGTGCCGTTCACCGCCGTATAGCCGGTGACGGATACCAGCGAAAGCGAAGCGTAGTCGGGATCCCACCACTCGTTCATTTGCATTATATAAGTGTCGCTGCTCGTGTACCCCGCGGCGTTACGGTCGCGAGTGAACAGCAGGTACTTCTGCCCCGATACCGGGTCGACGAACGGTTCAGCGTCGATTGCCGAGAAGTAACCGTCGGGAAGCCCGTACTCGGAGTTGCCGTACTGGTACATCGGGTGGTCTTTCGGCACTTTCGAAAAGTCCACGAGTGGGCGCAAACTTTCCGTAGGCTTGTTGCCGGGGTTGTACTCCTCGAACGGGCCGTAAGGCGTTTGCGAGGTCGCCAGCGAAACGTAGTGCGTGTTCTTGCCGTAAGTCTCGTCGCGATCGGAAGCACTGTAATACATGTAGTAAGTTTTATCCGTTTCGTCGTAGTGCACCGCGGGTGCCCAGTAGTTCCGTATCGCCCAGAACTTGTCGAGGTTGGGACGGAACACCGCGCCGAGGTACTGCCAGTTGGTCATGTCTTTGGTACGCCACGCGTTGATCGTGGAAGTCGCGGTAACGTAGGCGTAATAGTACCCGCCGCCGTCGATTTCCGCGCCCGTTTCGTCGCGCTCGGCAACCCATATAAGCGACGGATCCGCGCCCTGCATGGTTTCGACGTTGCCGTAGAACAGACTCGTGTCGAATTCCTTTACGCTGCCTCTATAATAGACGAAGCCGTCGCCGAAAGTATTCTTTGCCGCACAGCCGCAAAGAAGCGCCGCGCACGTTATCGCCGTCGCAAAGACGATAAGTATCTTCTTTTTCATGCGCCCTCCTTTACGGTAATTTTATAAATTTTCACGTTCGTCACGCTGTCGTTGCGTCCGACCACGAGGTCGTGCCCCGTTTTATCGGTACAGCCCGCAAAAACGTAGCCGATCGTAAAACCGTCGAACACGTTCTGCGAACGGTCGTTCACTCCGATTCTGCCCGCGATACCGCCGAACACGCCGCTTGCGCCGCCGACGCTAACCGTGCCGGCGTTCCCTACTCCGATAAGACCGACGGAAATTTTCTTGTTGATACTCGCGCAGTAAGCGTTCCCGAGAATACCGCCCGCCCGCGAAATCCCCGCGAATACCGAGCCGTAGTTCACCGAATTCGCGATCTTAAGATTGCCGGTGGTCGCGCCTACTATTCCGCCCGCGTCGTACTTGTTCGCCGCCGACACGCTCGCGTAAGAAACGCAGTTGTCGATAATTGTTTCCTTTCCGTCCGAGTACAGCACCGCGCCCGCAATACCGCCCGCGCCGCCGTTGTCGCCGTTCTTTACGACCGTGCCTTTTACGGTAAGGTTCTTTATCGTCGCGCCGCCGACGTAGCCGAACGCACCCACGGAATTATCCGAATCGGTATCCGTAATAAGTCTGAGGTACACCGTCTTGCCGTTGCCGTCGAACGTTCCTCCGAAATAATTTGCCGCGCTCGCGCCGACTCGCGCCCATACGGGAGCGGCTTCCGTGCCGATATCGTTTTCGAGTATCACCGTGCGCCCGACGTAATTATCGCCGCCGTTGACCGCGTTCGCAAACGAAATATATTCCTCGAGCGTGCTTATGCGCGTTATAAACGTTTCGGTCGATACGAACTCGCCCTTTATCGCCACGTCGCAGGGCGGCATCACGAACTCCGTAACTATCGCTTCGGTCGCACGCGGCTTGTAAATCTCGGTGTGGTTCGCGACGAGCGTGCGCTCTTTGAGAACGTACCCCTCGTCCGGCGTAACGGTAACGGTGATTTTCTCGCCGTAAGCCGCCGTGGTCTTATCCACCGCGATCGTGCCGCCCGAAACGCTGCCGGATACGGTTACGCCGTAAGTAACGCGCTTGAACGCCGCGGAAATATTCACGGCGTTATCCGGCATGTCGAAATACACGCCCTCGCTCGCCGCGCCGTCGATCTTGACGTAATCGACTTCGTAGCCGGTATCGGGCAAAAGATTGATCGACAACCGCTCGCCCGCCATTGCCCCGCCGACTTTCTCTCCGCGATAAGTGACATATACTCTGCCGTTCTCGCACTCGGCGACCGAAACGCGGTGATAAGTCCTAGCAACCTTGCCGCAACCGACGAGCGCGGCGCACAGCACAACCAACGCCGCGAAAAGTATTAAGACGTAGCTCTTTTTTCTCATTTAACCCTCATTACCACCTTTCCGGTATTTTCAAAGCGCTGAAGTATGCCGTGCGCTTCGTCCACGCCCTTTATATCCAGCACTTTATAAATGCTCGGCTTTATCGAGCCGTCCTCAAAGTACTTCCACATATCGCGCGAAAGGCTTTCGAGTATCTCGTGCTTCTGATCGTTCGTGCGGTTTCTCAGCATCGAGCCTACGAGGTGCAAGCCCTTGGTGAGCAGCGGACGGAGTTTTACGTTGGTTTCTATGCCCGCAAGCGTGCTGATGACCACCCAGTAACCGCCCCTTGCCATAAACGGCATAGCCGCGCCGAGGTCCGCTCCAGACAAGCAGTCCATGCAGACGTTGACCGCTTTACCCTCTTTCTCCAGACGCTCGAACGCCGCAGGGATCGATTCCTCTTCCTGAATAATGATCTCGTCCGCGCCGAGGTTTTCGATCTTCTCCGCAACGGCTTTGGTCTGTACGCTCGTCACGACGTACGCCCCGAACGCTTTGCCCATGGGGATCGCCGAACTTGCCAGCCCGCTCGCTCCCGCCGCGACGTACAGCACCTGACCTTTTTGCAACTTGCCCTCGATAAAGAGGTTGAGATAACTCGTGCAGTAAGCCTCGGGTATGCAAGCCGCTTCTTCGTAAGACATGCCTTTGGGCATTTTAAGCAGCAATTTGTACGGAATCGCGATACGCTCGGCGTAAGCACCGCCGCCCACTAGCGCGCAAACGTCGTCGCCGATCTTAAAATCGCTTTCCGCTTTCGCAGTTTCGCCCATAGCCGCGATCTTGCCGGCAAGTTCCAGCCCCGGCCAGGGTGCCCAACCCGCAGGCGACGGATACGTTCCCGCGCGTTGCAGAAGGTCGGCGCGATTGAGCGCGGTCGCGTATATCTCCACGATAACGCCGTCGGGCGCAAGCGTAGGTTCGGCTACTTCCGACCAGACAAAATTCTTATTCTCGTCAATCAACATTGCTTTCATCGACTTTTATCTCCGTTTCGTTTTGCGGTTTTGCCGCGGTTTCGTCGTTAATTTTTGTTATTTCGTCCGTTTTGAGGGACTTTTTTCCGAAATTCACGTTGCTAACCAGCACCGCCGCCGCAACGAGCGCGAACGCCGCGCCGTGCTGCCAGGTCAGCGTAGCACCGATAGGCAGAAGCACCGAGATCAGTGCCGCGAACAGCGGTTCGGTCATCTTTATTATGAACAGTTTGCTGAGGCTGTATTTCTGCACTACCGCGTACCACAGCCCGTAACTCACCACCGTCGCCGCGACTATGAACGCCATAATGCCTATTCCGCCCAGAGTGACTACTCCGAAACTTCCGCCGAAACTCAGCCCGATAATCATCAGCACCACGCCGCCGATAAGTTGCGAATACCCTGTAACCGACACAGGATTTACGTCTGCGAGCGTCTTTTTGAACACTACGTTGTTCACGACCGTACAAAGCCCGGCGGCAAGCACGAGTATCGATCCCAGCCCGAAATCGAACTTAGTCGATTCGAAGTTGACCACCAGCACCGAAGCAACACCCAGTACCGCGCCCGCGATCTTGCCCCAACTGAATTTATCATCCTTGAAGAACAGGAACGACACGCACACGAACACCACTACGCCCGCCTGTTTCAGAAGCGCGGTTTTGCCCGCGTCCACCTGGCTCAACCCTATGTAAGTACAGGTATAATGCAGTACCACCGCGAACAGCGCGACAAGCGAAGTCCCGATCAGTTTTTTCGGCTGACGTACGATATAAGTCCGTTTGGTGAATATACAGAACAGCGAGAGAATAAAGCCGCTTATCGTAAACCGCACTCCCGCGAATAGTATCAGGTTCGGGTAAAAGGTCGTATCTATGGAAAAGACCTTGTAGCCGTACTTGACGAACGGAAACAGCGCGCCCCAAAGAATCATTACGAACAGACTGACGAGTACTATTATAATCGTTCTACGGGTGCTCGCGTCAAATTTTTTATGCTTGCGTTCGGCTTTTTTCGGTACTTCGGAACGGTTTTTGTCATCCGACGAAGTCGAAACCGCACTATCCGAAACGCCGTAACCCGAGGAAGCCGCAACGGTTCCGTTTACCGATTCGTTTTCCATTTTTCAGTCCTTCGGTTCCGTTCCGCGAGTTGCGAGGCATCTGCCGCCGTCGACTACGAGATTGTGTCCGGTGATAAAACGCGCGTCCTCAGACGCGAGGAACATGACCGCAGCCGTGATGTCGTGCGGCGACGGAGTCATTCGCAAATAGTTAGTGTACGAAAGATCGCCGCCGGTCGCGTTCGCCGTGGGAATCATGCCCGGACAAACCGCATTTACGTTCACCCCGAACTTTCCGACTTCTTTCGCCATGGACTTGGTCATACTCAGCACTCCGCCTTTCGACGCTCCGTATTCGGTGTGCATGACGTGTCCGTTCAGCCCCACGACCGAAGTGGTATTGACTATCTTGCCGCCCTTGCCTTTTTCTATCATAACTCTCGCGCACTGGCGGGCGAAATAATAACTGCCGTAAAGATTGACTTTGATAATTCTGTCGAAAACCTCTGGCGACTGCTCGTACGAGAGCGCGCGATCTTTTCTCGCGCTTCCGCCGGCAATATTCGCCAGCACGTTCACGCCGCCGAAGTCCGCAACTATATCGTTTACGCACTTCTCGACCGCGTGAAAATCGGTCACGTCGCAAACGTAAGTCTTTGCTTGCCCGCCGTTGTCGGTAATTTTCTTTACCGTTTCGTGCGCGGTTTCGCCGTTGAAGTCGACTACCGCGACCTTTGCTCCCTCGGCTGCGAACGAAATCGCCGCGTCCGAGCCGATGCCGCCGCCGGCGCCCGTCACAATAACTACCTTGTTTTCAAATCTTTTCATAGTATCTCTCCTCAATTTGCGTCGTTTTTAATCCACGTCGTAGCCGCACGCTTCGAGCGTATATTTTTGTAAGTTATACTCGTGTTCGAAATCCACGTCGTAGGGAATCGTGTCTTGAATCATGTCGATAAACTCGCGCATCATCACGTCGTAACGCCCCTCTTCGGGAATATCGATCGTGCGGTGACAGTCCTTCCACGGATTGCCCTCGCCCGCCGCGGCTTCGCGAACGATCATCGGACATTCGATGGGCGAAACGCTGACCGTGCCTTTCTCGCCGTAAACCGTAAACTCGCGCATACCCCAACCGTTGACTTCCACGCTCGAGGTTTTCACAGTCGCGATCCCGTCGGGGTACGACATCACAATCACCGAAGTGTCGGTAAGTTCTATCCCGCCGTCGCCCGAAACCGCGTTGAACGCCGTAAGCTCTTTTGGGTTGCCTTTCAGTTTCATCACGAGATCTATGAGGTGTCCGCCGAAAATGAACGTCGAGGGGCATTTCACGCCGTAGCCCGAAAGTTGCCGTTTGAACCACTCGGGGTGCTTGGTACTCATGGTCGCGACGATATTGTATATCCGCCCGAGTTCCCCGCGTTTCGCCTTGTTCAGAACGTATCTGATACCCGCGTTGTAACGGTACATGTACCCCGTCTGGAACACGAGCTTTTTGTCTTTTGCGATGTCGAGAAACTTTTTGTAAGCGTTAAGATTCGTGCCGGCGGGTTTGTCCATGTGAACGTGCAGTCCGCGCTCGGCGCAGATCGTCGCCGTATCCACGAGGTCCGGAACCGAACTTTCCACCATTGCCGCCTCTACACCGGTCGCGCAAAGTTCGTCAAGAGAAAACCGCGGAATATCGTCGTAAACGCCGGGATTTTCCTTTACCCGTCGCGCGTACGTTTCGTCGCTCGGCTCGTAAAGCCCCGCAATCTCCGCGCCGTCGGTTTTGCGTAAAGTGTCTATTGCGGCCGCCGCGTGATTGTGACCTATTCCGAATATCCCTATCCTCGTTTTTTTCATAAACGCTCACTCCGTTTTCCCTAAGGCTTGCCTGAAATTGTCGGGTTACGTAGTAAATTATAAATCATACCGCGCCGCATGTAAATAGTTAAAGTGATATTTTTATCTTTTATGATACCGAATTAGTTTACCTGAATTTGGATAATTCGCGCGTTTCTTCTTGACATTTTTATCAAAAATGCTTTACAATAAGCTTGTTATGAACAATCTCGACGTATCCGAAATCATCTTAAATCGCATCGTCGCAATCAACACGATTGCCAAAAACGATCATCGCGTGGTCACCAGAAACGACCGCTCGACTTACGCGCTCACCATGAAAATCGCCGGGCGCACGACTTACGTTTGCGACGGCGAACGCTTCGTGTCCGACGTGAACAATATGCTGCTCATCGACAAAAACGCGCGGTATCAGTGGCATATGGACGAGAAAGGCAAGTGCGTCATGGTCGAGTTCGAGGGGAACGTCGGCAACGAACCGTTCAGCTTTATCGACTTCACTCTTACCGATACCGCCGCGCAGGAAGTCGCCGCGCTGTTCATCTCTGCGGCCAACCTCTGGGATATGAAAAAGGACAATTATATGCTAAAATGCAAGTCCATTTTCTATCTCATACTAGACAAAGCTACCACGCACAAAAAGCAATCGTACCTTCCCAGCAGTTACAAACATATGCTCGAACCGGTCGTCAACTATATCCACGCCAACTACGGCGATCCCGAAATCACCAACGACACTCTCGCCGCCATCGCAGGCACCAGCACCGTTTACTTCCGCAAACTCTTCACCAAGGCTTTCAACGTTTCGCCCATAAAATACCTGCGCTCCGTCCGCATTAAAAAAGCCACCGAACTACTGATCGGCGACGGCTCGTCCGTCAGCGAAATCGCCGAAGCCACCGGTTACGGTTCGCTGTACAACTTCAGTAAAATGTTCAAACTCGAAACCGGCGTTTCCCCTCGCGAGTACGCCGCCACCTACTCCACCCGCAAAGAATACATCGGAGAATAACGCGTAAAATAAACGATAACGCCGTAAATCCCCGCCGCGGAACTGGAAATTATCCTTTTTCAACCCGCTACGCAACGAAAAAAGGAACTGCAATCGATTCGCAGTCCCTTTTTTGATTACTATTAAATTTTCTTACGCCGCAAGCGTACCTTCGGGCGCATCGAGCTTGGTAATCGCAGTGTTGCCGTTGCTGTTGCTGTCTTTTCCCACGACTTTATCGTCGCCGCTGTCGTCGCTTAAACCTGCCTCATAGTATGTAATCGTAATCGAAGTGAACGCGCCGCTGCCGATTGTGCCGATAATGCCGCCGACCTGATCCGTTCCGGTAACGGTGCCCGTATTCGTCACGCCTTCGACGGTCTGAGCCTCGGCGCCGGTAGTCCCCAACAGAATACCCACGATGCCGCCGATACCGGTCTTGCCGGAAATCGCGCCCTCGTTGCGACAATTCTTTATCGTAACCGACGGTGCTGCCGACGCCTTATACAAGTAGCCGAGTATACCGCCCGCATAGTTCGCAGTAGTCGACACTTCACCTTTGTTTACGCAGTTTTCGATCAAAAGGTTTGCGCTGCTTCTGCCAACGATACCGCCGGCATTACCGTTGGTTGCGTGCGTATTCTTCACGGTCGCTTCGTTAACGCAGTTTTTGACGGTAGTAACCGCGCCGCTTGCATACACCGGTGTTCCGACAATACCGCCTGCGCCCATTCCGCTGCCAGAGCAAGTAATCGCCCCCTGAACAGTAAGATTAAGCACGGTCGCGCCGCCCGAATAACCCACTACGCCTACGCCGTTCGTTGCCGTAAGCGTTACGTAAACGGTCTTGCCGTTTCCGTCGAGCGTACCCGCAAAGTAATTCGTTCCAGAGTTTCCTATTCTTGTCTTAATCGGATCTTCCGCGTTGCCGATATTTGCCGTGAGCCTTGCGTACTTGCCGCTCATCTTGGTTCCTGCGTTGACCTTGTCTCCAAACTCCTTATAGTCGGCAGCATTAGCGATAAGGTACGGATTTTTTGCACTATTGCCTGCCTCCGCGTCGTCCTTCTGAGCCGCGATAAGTCCGTCGGCGGTTTTCCACGCTTCGAGGTCGGAAATCGCGTTGTCGCAAGCGCTGTCCGCGAAGTGTTCGTGACATCTGTCGCAAGTGTAATACTCGGCAGTGCCGACGGTGGCGTACGAAGCAGCAACCGCTTCGGTTCCGACTCCGTTATGCCCGAGCGCCGCGGTCGCGGTGTCGGTATGCGAATAGCCGCACTCGCAGACGTGCGAGGTATATCCGCCCGTCGTACAGGTCGGATCGGTCACGGTATCGGTGAAAGTATGCGTCGTTTCGTCCGACTTCGCGCCGCAGGAACACTCATTCCAGTGGTTGGTGTCGTCGTACTTGACGGTATCGTAACTATGAACGTGCGCGGCGGCAAGCACGTAAGTCGTTACGCCGTCGACGGTCGTCGAGTTGACGACCTTACCGTCCACGCCGGAAGTCACGGTCAGCGTATAGTCGCCGAGAATAACTCTCAGCGTTTGCCCCTCGCCGAGCGTGGTTTCGCCGTCGGCAAGAAGCGTGACTACGCCGTCGTTGCCCGCCGCTGCAATCGCCCCGCCGAGCGTCGCATAGCGCGTATCTCCTACTTTTGCCAACGCTACGAGTTTGTCGGTAATATCCTTTCGGTAAGTTGCCGAGCATACGGAACAAGTATATTCGGTATAGCCGTTCTCGTCGAACGTGGGATCGGTCGTAGCGCCCTTGACTAACAAGCAGTCTGCGGTTTCCTTGTGTTCGGCGTTCCTCGAGCAAACGCGGGAGTGCGTTTCCTCGCCCTCGTCGTGCGCCCACTCGCCGTAGTCGTGATCGTCGTTTGCGGCAATCGCGAGTTCGTCGACGGTAGCAACCGTATAATTGCCGTCCGCGCCCAAAGTAAACAGCGCGCCGCAAGTACATTTATAATGTTCTTTCACGCCCGTGGTCGTGCAATTCGCCGCCGTACCGTCAACGTGCGCGTAAGTATGCGCCGTGTGCGTGATAACTACCGTAGCCGCCGCGGAAGCGCTGCCCACAAGCACGTCGTTTCCGTTTTCGTCCTTGACCTGCGCGGTCGCGTAAGAGACATTCACGGCGGTATTAGCGTCCATAACGCCTACCACGTCGCCCTTTACGGTCTTTGCGGTAAGCGTGGCGTTTTCGTTCTTAAAGCCCGTAACGTTGCAGAAACGGGTTTCGGCTTTATCGTATTTGACGAGTTTTCCGACTGCGCCGCCTACCGCGCCGTTTTCGGAAATAACGCTGCCCTTCATCGTGCAGTTCTCGATAACGACGTTACCGGTCGCCGAGCCTAAAATACCGCCCGCATAAGCCTTGGTCGCGGTAACGACGGCGTTGACCGTGCAGCCGCTTATCGTGGTCGCGGTGCCGTCGCCGTAAGGAACGGTGCCTATAATCGCGCCCGCGAAACTGCTCGAGCCGGTATAATTAACCGAGCCGGAAACGGTAAGGTTTTTCACGGTCGCCGCCGTAGCGTAACCGATCAAGCCCACGCCGCCGGAAGTCGAAGTAAGTTTGACGTAAACCTCGTGACCGTCGCCGTCGAGCGTACCGGAAAATCTTGCGGCGTTAGCGTTGCCGACGATCGAAGTAATCGGTTCGTCCGCACTACCTATATTCGCGGTGAGCCTTGCGTTCTTGCCGGACATATTATTGCCGCCGTTTACCGTCGCCGCGAACGCCTTGTAGTCGGCGATATTTGCAATCTTATACGGCTTTTCCGCCGTGCCGTAAGATTCGTCGTCTTTCTCGGCGGCCATTTTACCGTCGCCCGCTTTCCACTCTTCGTAGTCCGCGATTTCGTTCTCGCAAGCGCCGTCGGTAAAGTGCTTTTCGCACACGGAACAAGCGTAATGCGCCTTAACGCCCGCGGTCGCGTAACTTGCCGTAACTTCCGCAACCGCTTCGGGAGTATGCGGAAGCGCGGGAACCTCGTCGCGCTTTTCGGTCTGACCGCAAACCGCGCAGGTATAGAGGTCGTAGCCGTTACCCGCGCAAGTCGCGTCGACGTGAGAAGTCTTTTCGAAACTATGTTCTTTGCACGTTTTTACGAGTTTCGTAGCGTTGCCGGGGTTTGCTCCCACGGGAGTTTCTACGCCGCCTACATCGTAACCCGCCGCTATATACTCTATCGTAAGATCGGTGAACTTTTGCCCACCGATCGTGCCGACGATGCCGCCGACCTGATTTTCTCCGACTATCTCGCCGGTGTTTTTGACGTAGCGGAGCGCGTGCGCAGCGGCTTTAGTGCCGGAATGGATAAGCCCGACTACGCCGCCCACGCCCGTAGCGCCGATTATTTTGCCGCCGTTGGTAAAGTCGGTAATCGTCAGCGACGGAACGCATTCGCCGCTGTTGATGATATACCCCACCGCGCCGCCGACGTATTTCGCCGTCGTAGCGACTTCGCCGTTATTCGCGCAGTTTATTATCGTAACGTTGCAACCGTCGCTTCTTCCGAGCAAGCCGCCTGCGTTGTTCGCCGCCGTAACCTTGCCTTCGTTCGTAAAGTCACTGATAGCGACCGCGGGAACGTACGCGTTTTGTCTGAGAACGTAGCCCGCCGCGCCGCCGACGTAGTTTGCGTCCGCGTTAACCGCGCCGCCGTTCGAGCCGCCGACGATAGAAATATTGCCGGTGCTTCTGCCGATCATACCTCCGGCGTTGCCGCCGCCGTTAGCCGTAATTATCGCTTCGTTCACGCAGTTCGAAAGCGTCGTAACCTTTCCGTCGGCATAAAGAACCGCACCTACCAAGCCGCCCGCGCCCGAGCCGCTTGCCGTGTACTCGACTTCTCCGCTCACGGTAAGGTCGGTAATCGTCGCGCCCGCGGCGTAACCTATAAAGCCCACTCCAGCGTTTGCGCCTAGGTCGATATAAATCGTTTTGCCGTTGCCGTCGATCGTACCCGCGAAAGCCGTCGCGGCGGTCTTGCCCGCATACAGGCGAAGCGGACTGTCCTCCGCGCCGAGATCCGCGGTTATTTTATAACAAGCCGATCTTGCCGCTTCGTTGAAATAGTTTTCATAGACGAAAGTCTTGTAATCGTCCTCGTTTGCGATAACGTACGGGTTTTCGCTCGTACCCGCGCCGTCGAGAGTCGGAAGCGCGTAAGTCTGTTTTTCGTTATAAATATCCGCGTACGCGAGCGCGAAACTCTTGCCGAACTCGTTGCCCAGTCTTATCATGGACAGCGCGTCGAGGTGCGCGTAGTCGGTGTTGTCGCGGTCGTAAGTCAGCCAGTCCTCATGCGCGACTTCGACGAAATGCGCTTTACTGCTGACCGCGGCGTAACGCTCTTTCGCGGCGTTCACCACGTCGTAGTTCGTCCAACGCTGAGTGATGCCGCCGTCGATAGTGGTAAGTCCGGTTTCGGTAAGGTAGCCCTTTTCTTCGAACGCCGCCGTCACGTCGCCGATAAAGTTATTCCACAGCGTGGGATAATCGAACGCGTAAGACTGCGCGTCGTTCTCGCCCTGCATCCAGATAAACGACAGAATACGGGCGTCCACTCCGTCCGCTTTCAGCATCGCCATTCCGTCGTCAACCTTTTTCATTAGGTGATTATAAAGCGTGATATCCTCTTCCGTCTTTTCGAAAAGTCCGAGCGACGAAGGGCACAGCCACGAGCCGTGAAGCGTCGCTCCGCCCGTCGCGTCCTTGATTATATAGAAAGTTTCGTCGGGATAGTTCTCGGTAAGATACGCCGCAAGCCCGATCTCGGGACCGAACGCTCCGTCTTCGAGCGATGTATAACGTCCCTGACCGAGTTTGACGGGCTCGAACGCAGAGTTCTCGTTCTTGGTTTTCGTCTGCGCGTCGTCGGATTGAAACGGCGCGTTGGAATAGAAAATTTTCACGTTGTCGAAGCCCGCGCGGTACTTTTCGTACTCCTCGGGCGTAACCACGGGTTTGAGATTCTTGCTGTAAGTCCAGCCCACGGCGTTGCTCTGCCCGGCAAGCACGATGACTTTCGCGATTCTTTCGGTTTCTTCGCCGCGATAAGTATACCCGCACTCGCAGGTATGTTCGGTATAACCTTTCTCGGTATAAGTCGGTTCTATCGTCTTATCTGCGAACGCATGCGCCGCAACGTCAGTCTTGTCGTGACAGATCGCGCATTCGCGCCAGTGGTCGTGATCGTCGTACTTTACGGCATAGTCGTGGTCGCAGTGCGCAGGCTCGGGCGTATCGTTGCCGCCGCATGCAACCGCCACCGACGCGAGTACCGCAATCAACGCGAAAACGAGTGTACTCAGCCAAATTCGTCTTTTCATTTTTCCTCCCGCCGCCGAAGGCATTTTGCCCCCGGCGTTAAATCGAAATGCGTTTCGGAAACTTGATCTTTTCGCGCCAGAAGCGGATATAACCGCTCACTTGACGCAATCGCCATCACCGAATCGCTTTTATCTTACACCGTTTACGGCGAACTTGTAAATAGCAAAAGTGATATTTTTATCAATTATGCTACCGAAAAATGCCGCTATAGGTAATTATTACCGTTTTTTAACCTTTCCGTTTATCTTTTTTGACAAGAGAAACGGAAAAAGTACGGTCTATTTTAAATTTAACGAGCAGCATCCGTCTTTAACTGTCACGCAGAGAAACAGCCGGGCGGTTTGCACGGCTGTTTCGTGGAATCCCCCGCAACAGAGGTATAATTTATCCTTTAATCGGCTTATTTAATTTTCCACTTTCCGCTTTCCGATTGCAAATCGACCATACGAGCGTAAATGCCGTTTTTATTGTACAACTCACTAGGTTTTCCCTGCTCCGCCACGACGCCGTCCGCCAAAACAACGATCTTATTCGCACCCGCAGCCGTTCTCATTCTATGCGCTATGATAAGCACGGTTTTATCTTTTATAAGACGGGAAAGCGCCGATTGTACTGTCGTAAGTTTTATGGACAGGTCAAGCACGGAAAACGCTTCGACAACGGAATACAGACAGCCGTCCTTTTCCATTTTGTCGATATGCTTGATATAGACGACCATCATATCGCAGTTCTCGGCAAGCCATTTGTTGCGTTCCCCTATCGCCGCTTTGTAATGGCACTTCCTATCGGTCGGGATAATAACGTTATCGTAAGACTTCCCTATAATATCCAAATTCGCCACGGGATACGGTTCGACAAGCGTAAGCTCGCACCACTCCGCCCATTCTTTCCTGAATCGCCTGACGGCTTGTGTAGCAAGGTCGTCAAACTCGCCGTTTCGTCCCACGTTAAAGTCTATAAACCCATATTTACGGTGCAGTAATTCGATTACTTCGTCAAGTTCTTCTTCGACTTGTCGGTACTCGTCCACCACTCTGTGACCTATAAATGAAACCCGAAAAATATCCAATTCAATGCCTCCCGATAGGTGAATTATCTCGCAGAATTTTGTTCGCCTATTAAAGCAATAGGTGAACAAAGCCGTAGACTTCGGACACCTATCGAGAGTATTTACGAATTATATTATTTTTCTGACCGCGCGAAAGCATTGCACATTGACTTTACTACCGTTTTATGGTATAATAAACATAATATTTGAGCCGTCTATTGCTTTAACAGACGGCTTTTTTAGTTGAAAATTTTGCCGAGCTTATTCATCATATCCTGCTTGTGTTCCATAAGTGAATGGGCGTATCTGTTCAGCGTTACCGTGGCGTTTTTATGCCCCAATATCTCTGCCAATGTTTTCACGTCCATTCCGCACTCCAAAGCGCGTGTAGCAAACGTATGCCGAAGTGAGTGAAAACCTTTACGCTCGATATGCAAACGCTTTTGCAAAAGTTCAAAAGTTCTCTGATAAGATCGCACCGTAGGCGGTTCGCCCTTCTCCGATTCCACAACATACTCCGAAATGCTTTTCCTTTTATACTCTTTCAAAACGGGAATCAACTGCTTCGGAAGCGGAATCATTCTTTTGGAAGAAGTTGTTTTCGGCAAGTCTGTAATCCGGCAAAGATTCCCGTTTTCATCTCGTCCGTCGTGGCAAGTTTTGTTCACCGCAAGCGTTCCTTTCGTAAAATCAATATCTGCCCAAGTAAGCGCGAGCAATTCTCCGATACGCAACCCCGAATAAAGACAAATCACAATCCCGATGAATTTCCGTTTCTTATTCGACAACGCCGCCTGTTCTATCTTCTTCTGTTCGGCAAGCGAAAAACAGGATACTTCTTTCTCTTTCGTTTTCGGTCGTCTGATTTTGTCTGTCGTGTACTCTTTCAGTTCTCCGAGCGTATACGCAAGTTTCAGAGAGTTCTGAATAACCGTAATAATCCCGTTTACGGAATTAGCCGCTAACCCCTTTCCGGTTGTCAGATTGCCCGACTGCATAAGTTCGGTAATATACTTCTGTATGACGATGGGCGACAGTTCCTCAAGCTCGTACTCGC
Source organism: uncultured Clostridia bacterium (assembly GCA_934270565.1). Classification (GTDB taxonomy): domain Bacteria; phylum Bacillota; class Clostridia; order Christensenellales; family Pumilibacteraceae; genus UBA10677. The sequence goes on from CAKQPR010000027.1 coordinate 18,554, forward strand.
CCAACTTTACCTTCAAGTGCTTTTCGATAATCTCCGAATATCTTTCGCACGTTTTCGTTTTAGACGAAGGCTCTATGTAATTCGCAAACCATACGTCCAACCAATCTTTGTATTTCATTGAAAACTCCTTTCGATTTACTGTTATTATTATAATTTTTCTCACCGTAAATAGGAAATCACCCCTCGAAACGGCATAAAAAAAGAGAGAACATTTATCCTTGTTCTCTCCTATGTTTCTTATATTAAATTATAAAGTCGAATGTTCTTTTACGAATATCCAAGTTTATGCTATCGTTTGAATGGTGTTTTCTATTATCGTTTTGTATATATAAATTCCATTTTTACTTATTGACTATCCTATAACTCATAGGTTTTGTCTACTATTTTGCTTTCGTCAAGGTGTAGTGATTTAAGCCACTCTTCCTTTTCTTTCTTTAACTTTTGATATTGCTCGCCGTTTGGATTGCAATACGACAACATCAAATTGTAGTGTTTCAACTTGTTTCTCACTTTATCTTTTGGATCATCTTCATCAGAACACGGCTTACGAAATTGACCATAGAAGAAAACAAAGCTTGCCCAACTATACGCTTTAAGATTTTGTTTCAAAGCGCGTTTGCAATATCTTCTCCAACATAACCGAAGTGAAGATTGATGTTTTCGCATTTGAAATTCTTCCCATTTGAAATCGGGAATCAAATAACCGTTGCCCTTTTTTATCCGTTCGGGAAACAGTAAAAAGCGAAGTTCTTCTTCCTTCATTTCATTTATCTCGTCAAGCGAAATATTCAAAAAATCAATGCGCTGCAAGACCTGCCATACCGTTGTTCTCGAACAACCACACAATGTTGCAACCTGCGAAAAATTATTTCCTTTTGACAAATACTCTATGATTAACGTGTATTTTACCATAAAAAACGCTCCTTTTGTCGCCCTCTTTTACCTGTATCCGTATATACGGGAAAGTGTTCAGTTTTTCTGATCACCCCCGTTTTTTAGGGTATTTTTCGAGTTTTGACGAACTAAATGCAGAGAAAAAAGCAGTCACTCTTTCGCAAGAATGACTGCTTTTCGTGTATTTTAGTATAAATTATGCGTTTTTTAGCCGATTTCGGACTTATTTGGTCGCCCTCGGATTACGGATGTTCGCCTGCGCAAAAGCTTTTATTTGCAACCGATAGGTAACATTACTATCTGCAATCGAAAATCGCCCGTCTTCGGGATATATGTTATCGCCCGACTGTACGCAATATTTGTTTGCTTTTCCCTTTGCCGTTTTTCCGTATTTCTTCTGAATTTTTAGCCAATCCCGATTGACTGCAATATAACCGTGTTTTATAAAAACATCGCCATATAATGCGGAATAGTGAGTTTTACGTCGCTCGTGCCGACGTTTCCGTCAACGATTTTATATGCCGCCGACGGTTTATATGCTTCTATAAATCTGTTCAGCGATTTTGTTGCGGTATTTCCCGCTTTCACTTCCACAGGAACCACTTCCCCGTTTTTTTCTATCAGAAATTCCAGTTCGTTGGAATCGTCGGGCTTATAATAATAAAGCGCGTAACCGTTTTTCACCAACGTTTCGGCGATAATATTTTCGTAAATACCGCCTTTGGCATTCCCCTTTATCGTGTTTTCAAGAATCGCTCTTTTGGTTTCAAAACCGTACATAGCGCACAGCAAGCCCGTATCGTTGATATACAATTTGAACTGATCTTCGTCGGCGTTCGCCATCAACGGCAGATACGGCTCGTGAATATTGTAACACGGATTAACGATATTCGAGTCTTTCAGCCATTGAACGCTTCCGCCGTATTTTTTGCTTGTCTGCCCTTTTTCCACGGTGGAATACTGAAATTTCGTAATCTCCTTTGCGAGTTGCTTCGGAATAGCGTCGTAACACTTGCGCACCTTTATTTTTTCTGCGCCCTTTGCGTGTTTTGAAATATCGAAACGGTAGTTTTCGAGAATTTTTTCCTGCAAAGCGGCAACCCGCGTAAAATCGTGATTATCGGCATAATCGGCAACGACTTCCGGCATACCGCCCACCACCATATACTCACGGAACAGCGTTTCGTATTTTTCATTTAGCGCGAAAGGTACTTTTTCTTTTTTATCAAAAAGTTCTTTCAGGTAAGAAATTCCGCTTTCGTACCCTTCCGCCCAAAGAAATTCCTCGAAATCAAGCGAATACATCGTAAGAAACGTTTCGTATCCGGTAGGAACGGATTCGGGTTCTTCCGTATTTTCGTCGGCGTCTTCACCGTATGTCAGACCTAAAAGGCTTCCGGAAGTAATAACGTCGAATCTCCCGTCCTCCGCAAGAAATTTCAACGCGGTACGCGCGCTTCCGCACGCCTGAATTTCGTCTAAAAATATCAGCGTATCGCCTTTAACGAGATTTACGCCGTTTATCATAGCCGTCATTCTTTTATAAACGGATTCTGCGTCCAACGTTCCCGCAAAAATCTGTTTTAATTCCTGATTTTTTATAAAATTGATTTCGACAAAACTTTTATACTCTTTTTTCCCGAACTCGCGGATAAGATAAGTTTTCCCGACCTGTCTTGCCCCTTTCACCATCAAGCAGTTATTCCGATGCGTATTTTTCCATTCGACAAGTTTCTGATATGCCTTTCTTTTTAACATAACGTTTCTCCGAAATCAGATTTTATTACCGATATTATACTTCGTTTTTTTGTATTTGTCAACAGAAAAGGAATAAAATCGGATATCATTTTATCGTAAAAAGGAATAAAATCAGATATTCGTTTCTTTAAAAAAAGAATAAAATCGGAATATATTAAACCAAAAATCTTTTTATTGGTCTGAAAGCATTAAAAAACGCCGTCCTCCGCAAAAGCAAAGGACGGCGTTTTTCTGTCTGCCGGTAAAGTTACATAAACACTCTTACCGTCAGGTCGTGCC
>CAKQPR010000028.1 GCA_934270565.1 uncultured Clostridia bacterium
GCGAACGGCGAGCCGCCGTAGGCAAGTCGGCGATGCCCGCACTTACAAATAACATTGTAAAACAAAACGGAACGGTATTTTGTTCCGTCATTTCGAGCGAAGTCGAGAAATCTCGCGGGAGCGAACACGAACGCCTCGGAACGGTATAACCCAAATACTTGCCCGCGTGGGCTCCGCGCCGAGCGGGAGCGAATTCGATTGTAGCGTAACGGTACTTTTATTTTCACCCGAAGCTGTACGTTATGCGGCGGTCCGAGGGCGAACCGCCCTACCGTCGGCAAAGCCGACAAATAAGGTCGAAAACGAGCAAGTAGCATCGTTATCGGGTGATTTCCGCGGGGATTTCTCCACTGTGTTTGGGTTTACACCCTCACTTCGGTCGAAATGACATCTATATCCGAGCGAGCGTTCCTCGCCCTTACTTACGCTTCAATCAATACGATATTAAGTAATGCTCACCGTTTCTCATAAAAATCGCGCATATGCGCATACTTACGACAAAGGAGAGAAGATGGAGACGAACGGAATAATCAGACGGATCGACGATCTCGGCAGAATCGTCATACCTCGCGAATACCGCAAGGCGCTCGGCATCGACGTGGGCGATCCGATGGAAATCTGCGCTACGGGCGGCGGCGAAATACTTATCAAAAAAGTGAACACGAGCGGCGAGCTCGTCAAATTCGGCAAAAAATTGTTTTCTGCGGCGCACGAAGAAACGGGCGGCACCGTCGGGCTTTGCGACGGTGAAAAATGGGTGCTTTGCTACGGCGAACGCGGCAGAGAACTGCTCGGGACAAGCCTCGGCAAAAGATGCGCCGACCTTATCAAGGACCGCGAATCGTTCGTGGGCGGCGAGGGCGAATGCGTTATCGCGGGACTTAACGGCAACGAAGAAGTCGCGTTTTTTCCCGCGATTTCGCTCGGTGATTGCTACGGCGGCGCGATTATCATAAAGTCCGATCTTTCGGCGTGCGATGTCGCGGTTATCAGGTGTGCCGCCCGCGCGCTCGGCGAACTTATGGCAAAATACTGAAAAACGGAGCAAAACCCGCCTTATGCGACGAAAATTCGCCGTTTCGGTAAAAATTTACGCAAAGCCGCTCAAAACGCTTGCCGTCCGCGCCAAAGTGTGATATAATAGATAGGCTGTCGGAGTGGAAAACTTCGGCTAAACCTAAAACGAGGTGCAAAAATGAATCTTAACGCGGTTAATTTTCTGGCGGTCGCGGCGTGGGTGTCCGACTCGTTCCCGATTATAAGAATAGTGCTCGTAGTGCTTCTGGCGGTGCTCGGCATACTTCTGACGCTTTGCGTGCTGTTTCAGGAAGGCAACGACGGCAACGGTATCGACGCCGTTTCCGGATCGAGCTCCGAAACCTTCTACGCGAAGAATAAATCGCAAACTCTCACGAGCACGCTCAAACGCCTTACCGTTATCTTAGCGATTGCTATGGCGGTTATCGCGGTGGCGTTCTTCGTAACCGTAGCGATTTACAGCGGTATGTAATTAAATCAGTCAACTAACGAGCGGGCGAAGATCGTCCGCTTTTATTTTTGTGAGGCGGTAGTATGAAATCGATTAAAAACAAAACGACAAAAGGAAATTCGCGCGCGGGTTCGGGCGTGAAGCGGTTTTTCGGCGAAAAACCCGAAAAATCGGACAATAATCCGAAAAAGAAAGTCCTTCGCGACGGCGCGACGGCGACCGGAACGATACAGGGCACGGGCAAGGGCTTCGCGTTCTTTATTCCCGAAACGGGCGAAGAGGACGTTTTCATTCCCGCGGCCTCGCTCGGCGGCGCGATCCACGGCGACCGCGTTATCGTGCGTAAAACCACCGGCAGACGTGGCGGCGGCGAGGGCGAAGTGCTGAAGGTTCTCGAGCGCAAATTCACCGAAATCGTCGGCGTTTACGACGGCGCGGCGGTCGTAAGCTCGGAGCGCGGATTCGGCACGGTTCCGTGCGTTCGCGCAAACGGCGGCGTAACCGCGGAAAAAGGCGACAAAGTGGTCGCGAAACTTATCGAATCGCGGTTCGGGCTCAACTGTATGATCACCGAAGTGCTCGGCAAAGCGGGCGAAACGGGCGCGGACGTTATGGGAGTTATCCGCATGTACGGGATCCCCGAAACTTTCCCCGAAGCCGTTCTCGCCGAAGCGAACGCGCTCCCCGACAACCCGACGAAGGAGCAGATAAAGGGTCGGCGCGACTTCCGCGACGATACGGTTATCACCATCGACGGCGCGCACAGCAAGGATTTCGACGACGCGATTTCGGTCAGGCGCACGGACGACGGCGGGTATCTTCTCGGCGTGCACATCGCGGACGTCAGCGAGTACGTTCGGGAAGAGTCGGCTCTGGACAACGAAGCGTTCGACCGCGGCACGAGCGTGTATTTCGCCGACCGCGTTATTCCCATGCTTCCCGAAAAACTGTCTAACGGCGTGTGTTCGCTCAACGAGGGAGTGGACAGACTTACGCTCAGCGTGGTAATGCGCTTCGACGCGGAAGCTAACCTTATTTCCCACGAAATTTCGAAAGGCGTTATCCGTTCGGCGGCGCGAACGACTTACGAGGGCGTGCAGGAGCTTCTGGACGGGCAGGGCGACCTTATTAAATACGGATTTCTGATGTCGATGCTGTCGGCGGCGAAACCGCTTGCCGAGCTCCTTATGGCAAAGCGTGCCGCGCGCGGTTCGGTCGAATTCGACGTCGGGGAATGCGAAATCGTGATGGACGGCGAAAAAGTCGTTGACGTCGTGCGCCGCGAACGCCTCTTCACGCATAAGATGATCGAAGAATTTATGCTGATCACCAACGAGACCGTTGCCGAGCATTTCGAAAAGCTTCACGTTCCGTTCGTGTTCCGCGTTCACGAAGATCCGCCGTCCGACAAGGTGGATAACCTTATCGACTTCCTCGATTCGCTCGGGCTTAAATTCAAGGAAAAGCCGTCTCCCGACGACTACAAAAAGATGCTCGAAAGCACGCCCGAGGACGTGAAAAACGTCGTAAACCGCGTTTCGCTCCGTTCGATGGCAAAAGCCGAATACCGCCCGCAAAACCTCGGGCATTTCGGACTTGCCGCCGAGTACTATTGCCATTTCACGTCGCCGATCCGCCGTTATCCCGACCTTGCGATTCACCGTATAATCAAGTATATCCTCGACGGCGGCAAAAAGCCCGAACGTTTCGTCGAATTCGCGAAAGCCGCTTCCGTTCACAGCAGCGAGCGCGAAAAACGCGCCGAGGAAGCCGAGCGCCGCGTGGACGATCTGCTTAAAGCCAAGTTTATGGAAGATAAGATCGGAAACGAGTACGAAGCCACCGTCAGCGGCGTAACCGATCGCGGCATCTTCGCCGAACTCGACAATTACGTCGAAGGTATGATTCGCGTCGAGGATCTCCCCGGTTCCGGCTATATCTACGACGAAAAACGCCTCGTTCTCCGTTCGCCCCTTCACACCTTCCGCTTCGGCGATCGTCTCCGTATTAAGGTGGCTGGGGTGTTTGCCGAGGGTAAAATCAACTTCACTTTAGCCGAGTAATTTTCGCGCTCCGCTGTGTTAAACTTCGGTCTCAAACCGTCCGCCGTACCTATAGTACTGTCGGGCGGTTTTCGCCTCGTTTGCCTTGCGGAGCATCGAAACTTATCTCGGCTAAGCGGCGGGGTGGGCGTGTTTTCGTCTGACGAAAAAATTCGCTCGTCAAACATTCTTTGTAGGTTTATAACGTGTAAACCGTCTCGCCAAAACGCGCGCATATTTTTTTGCGCTCCGCTGTGTTAAACTTCGGTCTCAAACCGTCCGCCGTACCTGTAGTACTGTCGGGCGGTATAAAACAAAGCGAAACGGTACTTTGTATCGTCATCCTGAGCGGAGCGTGAAGCGCGCAGTCGTAAGGATCTCGCGGGAGCGAATTCGGACTTAGCGGAACGGTACTTTTATTTTTACCCGCGGCTGAACGCTATGCGGCGGGGTGAGGAACGACCCTGCGAAAAATACCGCGTAAGCGGACAATATAAAATCGACCGCGGATACGTCATTACTTTCGAAAGACGCGCGTATTCGTTATAATGTTTTCTCGTCCGTTTACGAAAAAATTGTCGAAAACGGCGGGGAGAGGCAGGCGCTCACCAAACTTTAATATAACGATCGCGAAAACGCTTGATTTTAATCGGCGGATATAGTATAATAAAAATGCCGTGCTAAGCGGGGAGCTAGCGGTGCCCTGAACCTTCAATCCGCTACAGAAGGGCTGAAAGCCGCACGAGGTTCGTGCGATGGGGCGCAGTCACCGTACAAGTGGCGTTGATACCAAGGTCTCGTGCAACGAGTCACCGTGAACCGTGTCAGGGTAGGAATACAGCAGCACTAAGCGGACAGGCGCGTGTGCCACGAGGTAGCTTTGGAGGAGCTAACTGTCGGGAGGACGGTTCGGTCGTGCGGATCGAATGCGGATGCACGGAATTTCGTCGGAAACGAGAGGAGGGCGGAAAGCTCTTCTCTCGAAATCATAAAAACGGGCAGCGCGGAGCGGGAAAGCTCACGCGCGGCTTTGGTTGTCGGCAGAAAAAACAACAGGAGAGAGCAATGTACAAGAAGATCAATCCCGATATGGATTTCGTAAGTCGCGAAGAAGAAGTCCTTAAGCTTTGGGAAGAGAACGACGTATTCCAAAAGACGCTCGAGCAAACCAAAGACGGCGAAGAATTTTCGTTTTACGACGGACCCCCGACGGCGAACGGCAAGCCGCATATAGGTCATATTCTCACCCGCGTTATCAAGGATATAATCCCGCGTTTCAAGACGATGAAGGGTTATCACGCGACGCGCAAAGCGGGCTGGGATACTCACGGATTGCCGGTGGAACTCGAAGTCGAAAAGCAATTAGGGCTCGACGGCAAGCAGGAAATCGAGAAGTACGGGATCGAGCCGTTCATCAAAAAATGCAAGGAAAGCGTGTGGAAATACACTTCCGAGTGGAAAAAGATGAGCGACCGCGTGGGTTACTGGGTGGATATGGACGATCCGTATGTCACATACGACGACAAGTACATCGAATCCGAGTGGTGGTCGCTTAAAAACATCTTCGACCGCGGACTTCTCTATAAAGGGCACAAAATCGTACCGTACTGTCCGCGTTGCGGAACGGCGCTTTCCTCGCACGAGGTTGCGCAGGGATATAAGGACGTCGAGGAGCGAACGGCGGTAGTCGGCTTTAAGGTAAAGGGCAGAGAGAATACCTATATCCTCGCCTGGACGACGACTCCGTGGACGCTTCCGTCCAACGCCGCGCTTTGCTTTAACGCAAACTTCGACTACTCGGAAGTCAAGGTTAAGGACGATATAATGATTCTTGCCGCCGAGCGCGTTCACGAGTTCTTCAAAGAGGGCGAGTACGAAACGCTTTCGGTTAAAAAGGGCAGCGAATACGCAGGGCTTTCCTACGAGCCGCTTTACGATTGTTACACGGGTAAGGGAAAATGCTACTTCACCGTGTGCGACGATTACGTTACGCTTGACGAAGGTACCGGAATCGTCCATATCGCTCCCGCGTTCGGTGAGGACGACGCGCGCGTCGGTCGCGAAAACGGCATACCTTTTATTCAGGCGGTGGATGATCGCGGCAAAATGAAAGAAGGCGCGCCTTTCACGGGCACGTTCTGCAAGGACGCCGACAAGCTTATATTAAAAGACCTTCGCGAGCGCGGACTTTTACTCAAAGCTCCGCTCGTCACGCACAGCTATCCGTTCTGTTGGCGTTGCGATACGCCCCTTCTTTACTACGCGCGTTCGACTTGGTTCATTTCGATGACGAAAGTCCGCGACGAACTCCTTCGCAACAACGCGTCCGTCAACTGGATGCCCGAGTCGATCGGCAAGGGCAGAATGGGCAACTTCCTCGAAAACGTTATCGACTGGGGACTTTCCCGCGAGCGCTACTGGGGCACGCCGCTTCCGATCTGGATCTGCGACGATTGCGGCGAAACCGAGTGCATCGGCTCGAAGCAGGAACTTAAAGAACGCGGCGGAATCGAAGGCGATATCGAACTTCACAAGCCGTATGTGGACGCGGTAACGCTTCGCTGCCCGAAATGCGGCGGCGTAATGCACCGCACCCCCGAAGTCATCGACTGCTGGTACGATTCGGGCTCGATGCCGTTCGCTCAGCTCCATTATCCTTTCGAAAACAAGGAAAAATTCGAAAAAACTTTTCCGGCGCAATTTATTTCCGAAGCCGTCGATCAGACGCGCGGCTGGTTCTATACGCTTCTTGCGATCTCTACGCTTATGTTCGACAAAGCGCCGTTCAGAAACTGTATCGTTCTCGGACACGTCAACGACCGCAACGGTATCAAGATGAGCAAGCATAAGGGCAACGTCGTCGATCCGTGGTCGGTGCTCAACAAACAGGGCGCGGACGCCGTGAGATGGTATTTCTATACCAACTCCGCGCCGTGGATTCCCTCGCGTTTCTATGACGAAGCCGTCAGCGAATGCCAGCGCAAATTCCTCGGCACGCTGTTCAACACTTATTCGTTCTATATTCTTTACGCCGACATCGACGGTTACGACCCGACAAAGTACACCCTTGCCGACTGCAAGCTGTCGATAATGGATCGCTGGGTGCTCAGCGAGCTCAACACGCTCGTAAAACACACCGACGAAAACCTCGAAGCGTACAAAATCACCGAATCCGCGCGCGAAATTCAGGATTTCGTGGATTCGCTTTCCAACTGGTACGTTCGCCGTTGCCGCGACAGGTTCTGGGGCAGCGGAATGGACGAGGACAAAGCGGCGGCTTACACCACGCTTTACACCGTGCTCGAAACGCTTTCGAGACTTTGCGCGCCGTATATCCCGTTCATCACCGAGGAAATCTATCAGAATATCGTGCGTTCGGTAAATCCCGCCGCGCCCGAGTCCGTGCACCTTTGCGCGTTCCCCAAAGCCGACGAGAAGTATATCGATCCCGTGCTCGAAGAGGGTATGCGCGTAGCCGAAAAGGCGGTAGTGCTCGGAAGAGCCGCGCGTAACGCCGTTTCCGTAAAGAACCGTCAGCCGCTCGGCGAACTCATTATCCGCACCGACGAAGCCGAAACGCTCACGCCCGAACTTATCGATGTTATCGAGGGCGAACTCAACGTAAAACGCGTCGAATGCGTGTCCGACGCGGGCGATTACGTTTCTTACGAAGTCAAGCCCCAGCTCCGCACGCTCGGACCGAAGTACGGTAAACGCCTCGGCGCGATCCGCGCTCACCTCGCAGACAATGCGGCGGCGGTCGTGAACGGACTTCGCGACAAGGAAAAATACACGTTCGAAGCGGACGGCGAAATCGAACTCACCCGCGACGACGTGATAATCACCGTACTCAGCAAGGACGGCTATTCCGTTCAGTCCGAGGGCAGTATGACCGTAATTCTCGACGTAACGCTTACCCCCGAACTTATCCGCGAAGGGTATATGCGCGAAATCGTGTCCAAAGTTCAGAATATGCGTAAAGACGCGGGCTTCGAAGTCACCGACCATATCAGACTTATGATTTCGGGCGATGAAGAAATCGACGAGGTTGTCCGCGACTACTCGGGCGAAATCTGTTCGGACGTGCTCGCCGACGAGCTCACCGCGGCGGCGACGGACGTAGAAGCGACCGACGTCAACGGTAAATCCGTCCGTATAGGAATAGAGAAGATATGATCGCGCCCGACTGGAAAGATTACGAGGTAATCGCGGCGGGCGGCGGCGAAAAGCTCGAGCGCTGGGGCGGAATTTATCTCTTAAGACCCGATCCGCAAGCGATCTGGGCGGCTCCGTTCGACCTTAGCAAGTACCCCAAACTTCACGCGCGATACCTTCGCGCAAGCGACGGCGGCGGAAAATGGCAGGTTTTCCGCAATATGCCCGAAGAATGGACGATCGGCTGGCGCGACTGCAAATTCTTCATCAAGCCCATGGGCTTCAAGCACACCGGACTTTTCCCCGAACAGGCTTATAACTGGGACCGAATGGGAAAAATCGTCGAGGAAAGCGGCAAACGGCTCAACGTTCTCAACCTATTCGGCTACACCGGCGGCGCGAGCGTTGCGCTCGCAAAGCGCGGCGCGTTCGTCACTCATGTAGACGCGGCGAAAGGTATGGTAGACAGATGCCGCCAGAACGCTAAAATTTCGGGCGTTCCCGACGACGGAATCCGCTACATCGTGGATGACTGCAAAAAGTTCGTTCAGCGCGAAATCAAACGAGGCAAGCGTTACGACGCCGTGCTTATGGACCCGCCGTCCTACGGCAGAGGCCCGTCCGGCGAAACGTGGAAGCTCGAGGACAGCCTTTTCGAGCTCGTCGGGCTCGTTACAGAAGTACTCGACGATCCGCGATTCTTCCTCATCAACAGCTACACCACGGGGCTCCAACCCACCGTTATCAAAAATATCCTTTCCCTCGCGCTTCACGGCGCCCGCGGCTCCCTCGACGCTTACGAGCTCTGTCTCCCCGTCACCGACGAGTCGAAAGGGAAGGTGGAATTGCCTTGTGGTTGCTCCGCAATCTTTTTCGCTTGATCTTTTGGCGGTGACTTTTCGCGAAATGCGTTGTTAAACGTCGGATAACCGAGGCTCGCCGTACTAAATGTACTGTCTCGCCTCGCTTACCTCGTTTGCCTCGCATTTCATCGAAAATTCCCTCGCCAAAACCGAACTTAGCGTACGCCTCGCGTTTTTCACCTTGATTGCCTTGCATAACGAAAAAATCTCTGCGCGAAATGCGGTGACTTTTCGCGAACTGATTTGAAAACTCGCCCGATCGTAAAGCCTCGCCGTACCTGTAGTACTGTCTCGCCTCGCTTACCTCGTTTGCCTCGCATTTCATCGAAAATTCCCTCGCCAAAAACGCACATACGAAATGCTGTGGTTTTTCGCGAACTGCAAATACCGCGAAGCGGACTTATTAAGGCCCCTTTGTGTAAAGGGGGCTCCCACCGCAGGTGGGTGGGGGATTGTAAAGTTGCTGTGCGAATTACAGTTTCGTTTTAACAATCCTACCGACACTTGCTTGGCTTACGCCTACGCTTCGTGCCAACCCCCGGCTCGTAGCATAGCTACTTCGCCGCTTTGGCTAAAAACAGTCGCCTGAGGACTGTTTTTACGGTGCTTCGCACCGCCGCGTCGCGCCCTTTACACAAGGGAGGCAAGATATTGTCCGCCTGCGGCGGAATTGTTCATTCGTAAGAAAAAAGCGTTCCGCTTGGTTGGCGGCGGTCCGAGGGCGAACCGCCCTACCGTCGGCCACGCCGACATATAAGGTCGAAAACGATATAACAGTATCGTTTTCGGATGACTTCCGTTGGGCTCCGCTTACGGCTTGCGCCGTTTCGCTTCGGTCGAAACAACATTAAAAACCGTCCGCTAATGTCTTCCCCCCCCTTGGGGGAAGGTGGCACGAGTGTGAGCGTCAGCGATCCGAGTGACGAATGAGGGGAATAGACCTTATTAGGTAGGGGCGTTCCTCGTCCGCCCGCAAACCGTGCGTAACGCTCTGTCGCCCCGTCATCTCGAGCGCAGCCGAGAGATCTCGCGGGAGCGAACACGGACGATGCGGAACGGTACTACCCCAAACACCCGCCGGCGGTGGCTCACCGCCCCCGCAGTAGAAACGTAACCACTCGTACACGAACACCCCAAATACTTGCCTGCGCGGGCTCCGCGCCCTGCGGTGGCTCACCGCCCCTGTAGCAGAAACGTAACCACTCGTACACGAAACACCGAAAATACTTGCCGGTACGGGCTCAGTGCCTCGCCGCCGTAAGGAGAAACTATGAACGAAGAAAAACTGACGGTTTTATACGAAGACAATCAGATAATCGTCGTACTCAAACCCCAGAACGTCCCCACGCAGGGCGACAGTTCGGGCGACGAAAGTCTGCTTGACGTAGTAAAAGCATACGTCAAAGAAAAATACAACAAGCCGGGCGAAGCTTATATCGGGCTTGTGCATCGTCTCGACCGACCGACGGGCGGGGTAATGGTATTCGCCCGCACGTCCAAAGCCGCCGAGCGCCTTTGCGAGCAGATAAAGAACGGCGAGTTCGAAAAGCGTTATCTCGCGGTAGTGGTCGGCACGCCGCGCGACCGTCAGGCACGGCTTGTGAATTACCTCAAAAAGGACGAAAAGACAAACACCGTCGTTACCGTTCCCGCCGCAATCGAGGGCGCGAAACGAGCCGAGCTCGTATATAAAGTTCTCGAAACCGAATCGCGCGTTTCGCTCGTGGATATAAAGCTTCTCACGGGAAGATCGCATCAGGCGCGCGTTCAGATGAAGAGTATCGGCAATCCGATTTTCGGCGACGCACGATATGGCGGCGACTCGCTCGCAAAGGGTTACAATCTTGCGCTCTGGGCGTACGAGCTTCGGTTCTATCACCCCGTGACGAAAGTGCCGATGGTGTTTATGGCGTACCCGCCGCTTGACAAAACGCCGTGGAATTTGTTTGCAATCGAACGACACGTCAGGCTTGTAGCCCCGCGCTCGTAAGAAAATAAAACCGTAAAAGGAGAGAAACGGAATGATTATTTATTCGCAAATCGAGCAGCTGCTCGTGTACGCGCAAGCGCACTTACTTCTGGACGACCTCGACGTAATTTACGTTCGCAATCGCCTTCTCGACAAGCTCGGGCTGGACGAGTACGTTCAGTACGAAGTGGACGAGGACAAGATCGAGGATATGACCTGCCCCGACGAAGTTCTCAATCCCATCGTAGATTACGCGATCGCAAACGGAATCATAACCGAAGCCGACCGCGAAAAGTTCGGCAACGACGTTATGGATATGGTAAGCCTTCGCCCGAGCGAAGTAGTCGATATGTTCGACAGCCTCTACGAGACTTCGCCCGCAAAGGCGTTCGACTGGCTGCACGATTACGGCATCAAGAACGACTATATCAAAGCGACGAAGATCGCCCGCAACAAGCACTGGGAAGCGAAATCTACCAAGGGCAAGCTCGAAATCACCATCAACCTTTCGAAGCCCGAGAAGAACAATAAGGACACCGCAAAGCTTCTCACCGCTAAAAAGTCCTCGTATCCGTCCTGCATGATCTGCGCGGAAAACGAAGGTTACGCGGGTCATGGGGTGTTCCGTCAGAACCTCCGCACCATACCTTTGACGCTCGGCGGCGAAGAGTGGTTCTGGCAGTTCTCGCCGTATGCGTATTTCAATCAGCACGGTATCGCGATCAACCGCGAGCACACGCCGATGAAAGTCGTACCGCAGACGATTGTCAAGCTCCTCGATTTCGTGGATTACAACCCCAACTATTTCATCGGTTGCAACGCCGCGCTTCCCATCGTCGGCGGCTCGATCCTCACGCACGACCATTTTCAGGGCGGGCTCAAGCTCCTTCCCATGCACAAAGCCCCCGTGCTTACCGCGTTCAGGAGCAAGGAATATCCGTATGTAAATATCGGAATTCTCGACTGGTACAATTCGGTTATCCGCCTTACCTCGGACAGCCGCAAAACGCTCGAAGAGCTTGCCGGCAAGATCGTCGAAGCTTGGAAAACCTATTCGGACGAGAGCGTGGGCGTAATCGCGAACGACGGTGAGCCGCATAACGCGATCACCCCGATCGCGCGCAAAGCGGACGGCAAATACGTCGTCGAGCTTATTCTCCGCAACAACCGCACTTCCGAAGAGTACCTCGACGGAATTTTCCACGTTCACCCCGAAAACCAGAATATCAAGAGCGAAGCGATCGGTCTTATCGAAGCGATGGGCTTGTTCATTCTTCCCGCGCGCCTCGATCGCCAGCTTGCCGAAGTCGAGCAGTACGTAAGCCGCGCCGTCAAGTATAACGGCGTAGATTCGCTCGCCGACGATATGAAGATTCACGCGCCGATGATTGAAAAACTTATGAAGGAAAACGGCAAATGCTCCGCGGTGGAAGCGACTCTTGCCGTCAAGGACGAAATCAACCGCGTTTGCGAGGATATCCTCGATAACACCGCCGTGTTCAAAAAGGACGAAGCGGGTTACGCGGCGTTCGTTCGCTTCCTTGCCTCGCTCGGCATCGAAGAGAAATAAAACGCCGTCGTGTAGCGAAAAAACAGCTTAAATTCAATAAAGCCGATCGGATTTACCGTAATCCGGTCGGCTTTTGTCATGGAAATCCGCGGTATTCGGAACGGCGTAAAGGCGGCGAAGAAAAACCGTATCCCGCGTGTTTTCGTAATTCGTCACCCGCGCCGCCTCGCGCGCATACGATGAAGTAGGTGAATACACCGAAAAGCGAGGTAAGAAAATGTTCGATTTATTCAACAACAGAAGGGGGTGCGGCTGTAACCGCCGCCCCGACGAGGAGAGACAATGCGACTGCAATCGCCGCCCAGACGACGGGCAATGCGGTTGCGGCTGTCGTCCGCGTCCGTGCCCGCCGCCTCAGCCGCCGCGTCCGCCTTTGCCGCCGTCGCCGCCCGTACCTGTTCCCGTCCCGGGACCGACGGGCCCAACAGGTCCGACAGGCCCGCAAGGCGCGATCGGACCTACAGGTCCGCAAGGCGTTCAGGGACTTCAGGGAATTCAGGGCGTAGCCGGCGCAACGGGCGCAACGGGCGCAACCGGACCGACAGGGCCTACCGGTCCCACGGGCGCGACAGGTGCAACCGGCGCAACAGGGGCGACAGGACCTACCGGACCTGCGGGTGCTACAGGCGCAACGGGCGCAACGGGAGCAACCGGACCGACCGGACCTGCTGGAGCAACGGGAGCAACAGGCGCAACGGGAGCAGACGGAGCAACGGGACCCACGGGACCAACCGGCCCCACGGGCGCTACGGGCGCAGAAGGGGCAACCGGACCCACGGGACCGACCGGACCTGCGGGCGCGACAGGCGCAACAGGAGCAGACGGAGCAACAGGACCGACGGGTCCTACCGGACCTGCGGGAGCAACGGGAGCTACGGGAGCAGACGGGGCAACCGGACCCACGGGACCGACCGGACCTGCGGGAGCAACGGGAGCAACGGGAGCGGACGGAGCGACAGGGCCCACCGGACCGACCGGACCTGCGGGCGCGACAGGCGCGACGGGAGCAGATGGAGCAACAGGGCCTACCGGACCTACGGGCGCTACGGGCGCGACGGGAGCAACCGGACCTACGGGACCCACCGGACCCACGGGCGCAACAGGCGCAACGGGAGCGGACGGAGCAACCGGACCCACCGGACCGACCGGACCTGCGGGCGCTGCAGGCGCAACGGGAGCGGACGGAGCAACAGGACCTACCGGACCGACCGGACCTGCGGGCGCTGCAGGCGCAACGGGAGCGGACGGAGCAACAGGACCTACCGGACCGACCGGACCTGCGGGAGCTACAGGTGCAACGGGAGCGGACGGAGCAACAGGACCTACCGGACCTACGGGTCCTACCGGATTGACGGGGGCAACCGGACTTACCGGCGAAACGGGCGCGACAGGACCGACGGGGCCGACCGGACCCACAGGACCTGCGGGAACGGTGACGGCGGGCGCGGCGGTAACGGACGCTACGAGTACGGACGACGTCGTAACGCAGTTCAACGCGCTTCTCGCATCGCTTCGCGCGGCGGGGCTCATAGCGACCTGACGAAAAAAAGAACGGTTGTTCCTTTTCGGAACAACCGTTCTTGTCGTAGAAACGTTTACGCGTGTACGGGTTTTGATATCAGGGTTTATCTGACTATAAGCCCGTTGTCGCCGACGTCCACCGTAAGGGTAGTGTTGGGAGCGACGTTGTCGGCAAGGATTTTCTTTGCGAGCAGCGTTTCGACGTTGGATTGAATATAACGTTTGAGCGGACGAGCGCCGTAAATCGGGTCGTAGCCGTGATCGACGATATAGTCCTTCGCGGCGGGCGTTACTTTGAGCGAAAGCTCACGTTCCGCCATACGTTTTCTGAGCGCGCCGAGCACAAGTTCGATAATCTGACCGATGTTATCCTTGGTAAGCGGCTTGTAGTAAACGATTTCGTCGAGTCTGTTGAGGAATTCGGGTCTGAACGAGCGTTTCAGAAGCGCGTCCACTTTCTCGCGGGCGTCCTCGGAAATATCGCCCGACGGCGTAATTCCTTCGAGAATGATGTCCGAACCGAGGTTGGAAGTCAGAATAAGCACGGTGTTTTTGAAATCGACCGTTCTGCCTTGCGAATCGGTGATACGACCGTCGTCGAGGATCTGCAACAGGATATTGAACACGTCGGGATGAGCTTTTTCGATTTCGTCGAAAAGTACGACGGAGTAGGGGTGACGGCGTACCGCTTCGGTAAGCTGACCGCCTTCCTCGTAGCCGACGTATCCCGGAGGAGCGCCAATAAGACGGGAGACGGAGAATTTTTCCATATATTCGCTCATATCGATACGGATAAGGTTTTTCTCGTCGTCGAAAAGCTGTTCGGTGAGCGCCTTGGCAAGCTCGGTTTTGCCCACGCCGGTGGGGCCGAGGAACATAAACGAGCCTATCGGACGGTTGCCGTCGGCAAGCCCTACGCGCGAACGCATAATCGCTTCGCTTACTTTCTGAACGGCTTCGTCCTGACCTATAACGCGTTTGTGCAAAAGCGCGGGAAGGTTAAGGATCTTTTCGCGCTCGCTCTCCATAAGCTTGGTAAGCGGTATGCCCGTCCAGCGGCTCACGACCCGCGAAATTTCCTCTTCGGTTACGGTGTCGCGGAGGAGCGTGTGTTCGTCGTTTTCGTGAGCCTGAGCCTCTTCGAGTTTCTTTTTAAGCGCGGGGAGAGTGGAGTACTGCAGCTCTGCCGCTTTTTCGTAGTTCGCTTCGCGCTGATATCTTTCGATAAGCGCATTCGTGCGTTCGATTTCCGATTTGAGGTCGGCGGTCGCCTTGATTCCCTGCTTTTCGGTCTCCCATTTCGCCTTCATTCCGTTGAATTTCTCGCGAAGGTCGGCAAGCTCGCGGCGAATGTCCTCGAGACGTTTTTCGGAGAGCTTGTCGGTTTCCTTCTTGAGCGCGGTTTCCTCGATCTCGAGCTGCATGATTTTACGCGAAATTTCGTCCATTTCGGTAGGCATCGAGTCGATTTCGGTGCGGATCATCGCGCACGCTTCGTCCACGAGGTCGATCGCCTTGTCGGGCAGGAAACGGTCGGTGATGTAACGATTCGAAAGCGTTGCCGCCGCGACGAGCGCGCCGTCGTGAATACGCACGCCATGATAAACTTCGTATCTGTCTTTCAGTCCGCGGAGTATGGAAATCGTGTCCTCGACCGTCGGTTCGTCCACCATTACCGGCTGGAAACGCCGCTCGAGCGCCGCGTCCTTTTCGATATACTTGCGGTATTCGTCAAGCGTGGTCGCGCCTATGCAATGGAGTTCGCCGCGGGCGAGCAGAGGTTTAAGCAGGTTGCCGGCGTCCATAGCGCCGTCCGATTTGCCCGCGCCGACTATCGTGTGAAGTTCGTCGATGAACAGAAGAATTCTGCCTTCGCTTTTCTTCACCTCGTTAAGAACGGCTTTGAGACGTTCCTCGAATTCGCCGCGGTACTTCGCGCCCGCAACGAGCGCTCCCATATCGAGCGCGAAAATCGTCTTGTTTTTAAGCCCCTCGGGTACGTCGCCGCGAACGATTCGTTGCGCGAGCCCCTCGGCGATCGCGGTTTTACCTACGCCGGGTTCGCCGATAAGCACGGGGTTGTTCTTGGTTTTACGCGAAAGTATACGGATAACGTTACGGATTTCGCCGTCGCGCCCGATTACGGGGTCGAGTTTGCCGGACTTGGCGCGCTCGACGAGGTCGAAACCGTACTTCGAAAGCGCGTCGTAACTGCTCTCGGGGTTGTCGCTCGTAACGCGGCTCGTCTTGACTTTTTTGAGCTCTTCGGTGAAACTTTCTTTGGTTACGCCGCGGGCGCGCAGAACGTTTTTAAGCTGTTCGGGCGCGTTGTCGAAAAGCGCGAGCATAACGTGTTCGACCGAAACGTATTCGTCTTTAAGCCCCGCCGCGAGCTTTTCCGCAGCGTTCAGAGTACGCTCGACGGACGAAGAGACGTAGATTTTTTCGGGATCTGCGCCGCGACCGGATACGGACGGAAGCCTGTTTATAAGCGCTTCGACGTCCGCAAGCAATGCGCTCACGTCCGTGCCGTTCTTTTTCAGTACGGATCCGATAAGTCCTTCTTCCTGAGCGATCAGGGCGTAGCAGAGGTGCTCGGGAGCGATCTCCGCGTTGCCGTGATCAACCGATATGGATTGTGCCGATCTCAAAGCCTCGGCTGTTTTTTGTGTAAATTTTTCAGTGTTCATAACGTTACCTCCTTATTATTTTTCGTAATGCGCGTCGCGTTTACGCGCCGATCGCGCCGTTTTTCACTGTTTTTGAGTACTCTGCTTTCACGCCGTCCGCCGTTATTTCACCGGACAGGTATTTTTTCAAAGCATTATCGAAAGCCTTGACGTAATCGCTCACGCGCTTGCCCGCCTTCGGCATGTTCGGGTCGAAGAGCGGAGCCCGTCTTACCCACCTGCCCGAGGTCAGAGCGTATTCCGTTTTTCCGTTCGGGGCGCAAGCCTTCTCGGCTTCCGTCCACAGCTCGAAAAATCTGAGCATAAGCGAATCGAATTCGGTCGAGCGCGTCCGATAACTTACCGTAAGCGTTGCCGCGCCGTCGCCGATCTCCACGTCGTATCGCAAAGTGGGGCGGTAGCGGTAGTTGAGCTCGCTTTTTACGCACAAAGTGTTGTCGTGCTCGACGTAATCCACCTTGAGACTGTCCAGCATTTTTTCCGCTTCTTCGAAAATTCTGCGCGTATGCTTGGCGGGCGTCGTCAGCGAAACGTGATCGGCAAGGATTTCGTTTATAAGATGCGAGCGGTTTGTGCCCGCTCGGTTCGCAAGTTCGTCCACCCGAGCGACTACCTCGTCGGATAATATCAGACTGTACAAACTGCGTTTCATTTTTTTGTTTAGCCCTCCTTCGCGGTGCGTTCTTTCAAACGTGTTCCGCATTTCATATAAATAGTATACCACAAAATTTTCGGTTGTCAAGTATTTTGCAGTGTTTTTTATATAATTTTTTTCGCGCGTTTGTTTATAACGCAAAAAACTTCCTCGTCGGGAGGAAGAGAGGGGGTAATTTATGAGGAAGAGAGGGTAGAGTAATTTATTAAGACCGCCCGGGAGACGGTGAGGTTGAGTGTGAGTGCATTTTTTAACGTACCGTTCCGAGGCAACCGAATTCGCTCCCGCGAGATTTCTCGACTACGCTCGAAATGACGAGGCTAAGTACCGTTACGTTTGATTTGCGGGCGGACGTGGCGTCCACCCCTACCTGCTCTACCGAAAGTAGATACGGGCATCGCCGACATGCCGACGGCGGCTCGCCGTTCGCTCCCGCGAGATTTCTCGACTACGCTCGAAATGACGAAGCTAAGTACCGTTACGTTTGATTTGCGGGCGGACGGGGGCGTCCGCCCCTACCTGCTCTACCGAAAGTAGATACGGGCATCGCCGACTTGCCTGCAGGGATTCCCTGTCGGCGATGCCCGTACTTATAAAATAACATTATAAAACAAAGCGAAACGGTATTTTGTTTCGTCATCCTGAGCGGAGCGCGAAGCGCGCAGTCGTAAGGATCTCGCGAGAGCGAATACGAACGCAAGTGAACGGTACACCCCAAAAACTCGCCCGCGGTGGCTCACCGCCTCGCGGGAGCGAATACGGTTGTTGCGGAACGTATGATCCAAATACTTGTCCGCGTCTTTTTGCCTTGCTTGCGTCGTCAGATCAAGCCGAGGACGTAGTTTGCGTCGATGTCGAGTTCGCGGCAGATACGTGCGAAAGTGTCGAGTTTCGGAAGTTTTTTCGTCGTTTTGTACTGCGTTATCATTTCGGGCGAAACGCCCACGCGTCTGGCGATTTCCGCCGTCGTAAGTCCGCTGTTAGTGATTTCTTCGCCGAGTCGCTCGTTTATAATTCGGCTGTTCATATTGCGTCACCCCTTACTGAATATCAAAATAATTATATCTTCCGCTGAAAATTATATAACCAACGGTTAGTATTTACTTGACAACTAACCGATAGTTAGCTATAATAATGATATAAACGGGGGGAAAGGGGAATTTTTGAGAAGAACCCGCTTAGCGATCGGTGCAGGCAAGACGGAGAAACTGTTTAATGAAACCGAATTCGAACACAAAGGAAAGAATACTGAGATGCCGGAGCTTTTTTCCGGCGATAGCGTATATCGCGTGCACGTTCGTGCCGCTTTATTCGGGGCGCGCCGAGATCGGCAGCCTTTTCGCCGTGAGCTGGAGCGATAAAGAATTCGAGAAGTACGTTTACGCGCTCGCGACGAGCTGCCTCGTTTTCTGGATGATGGGGCTTTGTTATCTTATGGCGGGCGTGAACTCGCTTGTGAGCGGCGCCAAGGAAAAAGGTCTGCCGCTTTGGTCGAGGGTCGTTGCGGTAGCGGTCGAATGTGCGATTATGAGCATAGTGAGGCGGGCGGCGTTTGCGCCTTACGGAATCGACGGCAAAATCGTTATGTCGATTGTGGGCGCGACGATCATCTGCGAAACGCTCGATATCGCGGTCAGATTCGCGCGCGGAAAGACTGCGGGAGATCGTGCGGCGGGAATTACGATTTCGACGATTTACGCGGTTGTCGCGACGTGTCTGATTCCGTTTATCGTCTGGGCGAATAACGGCAAGACAAATAATGACGCGATTGCGTACTTCGACGCGAGGATAGAGAAGGCGGTAGGACTTCGCGACGAAGAGCTCGAGGAATATAACGACGCGTCGTCAAGCGGAAAAGCCGCCGCACTCGTTTCCATAGCAATGCTCGACGAGGAGATAGACACCCTTATAGAGCGGCGTAACGAGCTCGTATATTACAGCTAAGACAGGTAACGTAGCGAAAACGGCTCCCGAAGCGTCGGAAGCCGTTTTTATATGTATGCGTGCGCATATGCGCATATTTATTGTTTTTGCGCCGATTTAAGCTCAACCGCCGAAGATCAGATTGCTGAGCCCCGTCGAAGTGAAGAAGAGCACGACCATCAGAAGCGGCACGACGTATTTGATCATTACCGAATAAAGCTTCGCGCGTTTGAATTTCTCGCCGTTTTTCTCGACTTCGTCCACGACCCATTTGGGACCCACGACCCAGCCGACGAGTATGCTCGTGAGCAGGCAGATAAGCGGCATAAGCAGGTTGTTCGCGATATAGTCGATTACGTCCAGTAGCTGCGCCGCCGCGCCGTTAGGAAGGGTTATTTCGAAGAAGAACACGTTGTAGCCGAGGCAGATTATTACGCCGGTTACGACCGAGAAGATAATTACGAACAGACACGTTTGCTTGCGGGTTTTGTGGAATACTTCCATGCAGTTCGCGACGAGCGTTTCCATAACGGATACGCAGCTCGTGAGCGCGGCGAAGCCGAGCGCGAGGAAGAACGCGATTCCGACGAATTTTCCGATACCGCCCATCGCCGCGAAAACTTGCGGAAGGCTGATGAACGTAAGCCCCGGACCGCCGCTCATTCCGTCCATGCCGAGGAAAACGTAAACGGCGGGAATTATCATCATTCCTGCAAGGAACGCCACGCCGGTGTCGCAGATTTCCACGCGATTGTTCGCCCGAACGAGGTTTACGTCGTCTTTCATATAACTGCCGTAAGTCACCATAATTCCCATGCTCACGCTGAGCGAGAAGAACAGCTGACTCATTGCGTCGAGCACCACGCTCAGAAATTTCGGTACGGTCATACCCGTGAAGTCGGGCGTTATGTACACGAGCAAGCCCTGAAGCCCCGTCCGCGTAACGCCGTTATCGTCGGTGTGCGAAAGGGTGAGCGAGAAGATCGCGATCGCGATTATGAGGATCAGAAGCGCGGGCATAAGGTATTTCGAGAATTTTTCGATACCTTTTTCGACGCCGCAGAATACGATTCCCGCGGTGAGCGCGATAAATATCAGCGTGAACACTATGGGCGCGACGGGCGAAGTGATGAACGACGTAAAGTAGCCGCTTTCGGTCAGCGCCGAGCCGTCGCTTATGACGTATTCGACGAAATACTTGGAGATCCAGCCGCCGATTACCGAATAATAAGTCATTATAAGCGCGGGCACAATAAACGTCAGAATTCCGAGGAATCTCCACTTTTTGTTCATCGTTCCGAACGCGTTGAGCGCGTTCTGCTTTGTTCTGCGCCCGATCGCGACGTCCGTCGTGAGAAGCACGAAACCGAACGTCAGCACCAGCACAAGGTAGACGATGAGGAACAGACCTCCGCCGTCCTTTGCGCACAGATACGGAAAACGCCAGATGTTTCCGACGCCTACCGCGCTCCCCGCCGCAGCCAGAACGAAGCCGAGCGAACCCGAAAATCCGCCCTTTTTGCCGCTCATCAAAGAGTTCCCCTTTACCGTGCTTTCCTGTTGTGTTTCGTTATTCTCCATAATAGAGTACAGTATATCAAAAATCGACGGATTTTGCAAGCGAAACCGCGCCGATTTGAACGAAAAGTGAAAAGATCGGGGTAAAAACGTGAACCTCCGCAGGGCGCGGAGCCTCGTGAACCTCCGCTTCGAGGCGATCGTATTCGCTCCCGCGGGATTTCTCGACTACGCTCGAAATGACGAGGCTAAATACCGTTTCGTTTGGTTTGCGGGCGGACGGGGGCGTCCGCCC
>CAKQPR010000029.1 GCA_934270565.1 uncultured Clostridia bacterium
CGAAAGGCAAACCAAAGTCGAAAGATAATAAAAGAACGGATACAGTATCGCGCAGATAATCGGCTGAAGAGTTCCCAGGGTATCAGTAGTGAAGTTGTTAACGTCTTTGATCGCGAAAAACCACAGGCAAAAGTTTACGGCTACGCCTATTAAGAGCGACACGGGAATCATAACAACGACCTTTTTATGATACGGTTCTCCCCTATGCCCGACCTCTCCGCGGTTTACTTCGACGAATTTTTTCAGATTTTTCTTTGACATAAAAACCGCAACCAAAGCCGTGAAAATCAGATATACCCCGACGCCTATACATGCTTTTAACGTAGCGCCGACAGAATCGGGCAATGCCGTAGCGATGAACGCCCACGCATACCCGAGGACGGTGAACATCAACGCAAATACGATAACGGCGCCCGTCCACGCTTCGGACAGTTCAAAACCTACCTTGCGGTTGTAATCGTTGACGTCGGTCTCTCTCCATTGTTCGATGTCCTGCAAGTAGCGGTTGGTAATTCTTGTCTGAGAAGTTAGTTCTTTTTCCATTTTTCCTCCTTTTTCGTTTTAATAAAAACAAAATCGCACCGCCCCATAGGCTATTACCTATGCAACAGTGCGTTAAAGCTCAATATATTCGCCCCAAAGGGCAGACTTACGTCTTGCTTACTTGCTAATGATTGTCGCAGACTTGTCATACCTTATCAACTCCTTTTGCCTGTGTTTTGCATTTTTTTGCAGGTTATTCGGCGTTAATAGTTCCGCGTATCACTATACGATACATTTTGTCTTTTATATATTAGCATATTTTTAGCAAAAAATCAAGCCTGTATGCCACACCTTTGCGTGAAATTACAAAAATTCAAAAGTTTACCTACAATTCGTTTCATTTTACTCATTTTCTATACCTTTCCGCACCATATATAGAAAACGCCCCCGTTGTTTGGGGGCGCACTTCAAAATCTCTGAAAGCATTTTGTTATCGTTTGTTTGTATTAAATTGTTGGTATCAGGCGGTGATTAAAACGAAGTCGCCGGTTCGAGTCCTGTTTTTTGAAAAACAGGTCAAAAGGCGTTTGGCTAAATACTGCGAGTTTGTGGGCTCGCGAAATGGCGGCGGCTATCATTTGCGAAAAAAAAGATGAAATTGACGGAACAACAAAAAATACAGAAGAACAATGGACATCCATGCTATTGCAGACTTTTCTGCGGCGCGGTTATACTAAACCTTTTCAAACAGGATCTTCACACCGCCGCCGATTTCTTTGTACTCGTTAAAGAAAAGTTGACGTCCCGAGTTCGTCGGATGTACGCAGTTAAGGTCGGAAATAAAGATTCCGGCGTTCATAAGCGAATCTCCGCGGATAACGAGATCGTTAAGCGAGTTTTTGTAATACGCGTTCGGGTCGAGTCCGCAAAGCCGCACGTAAGCGAGTTCTTTACCCTGTACCACGTTGAGAAGCAGAAACCTTACGAGCGCGGCGGACTTGTCGGGTAAAACCTGCATATCCGCCTGATAAATCCGATTTGTCGTAAGACGATAGAGGTCGCCGCGCAGAACGAATTTTTCCTCTTCCCGATACTCTTTCCCGAATTCCGCGATCCGTTCCGCCTGTTCTTTATTTACTTTCGTAACGTCGAATTCGTAGCCGTACGCTCCGAACGAAGCCACGAGGTAACGGAATCCCGCGCCGAATTTACCGGCTTCGGTAAAATGGCTGCTGATCGCGGACGGCGGGTACGCGAGGCTTGCGCCGCTTTGAATCGCGTTTCGCGAAGACGGGCGCGTGCAGTCCGAAAGCCAGATCTGCGGAGTATAGAACAGAATACCGGCGTCCACTCTTCCGCCGCCTCCCGCGCAACTCTCGAACAGAACGTTCGGGAACGCTTCGGTGAGTCTACGGAGCAGCGAATACACGCCGAGTACGTAACGATGCCACGTTTCGCCCTGAATCCTCGATGCGCGGCTTCCCACGCACGAAAGGTAACGGTTTGCGTCCCACTTCACGTAAGAAGGTTTCACGCGCGCGATAATGTCGAACGTAAGGTTATAAACGTAATCCACGACTTCGGGGTTGGCTAAATCGAGTACGTGCTGATACCGCCACTCGTAAATTTCGTTACCGTTTGAAAGTACCCATTCGGGCTTTTCTCGCATAAGCGAACAGCCGTCGCTTACCATTTCCGGCTCGACCCACAGTCCGAAATTAAGACCTTTCGCGCGAACTTTTTCGGCAAGCGCGGCGATTCCCGACGGGAACCTCGCCTTATCCTCTTTCCACTCGCCGAGTCCGCTTTTGTTGTCGCTTCGGAACCAGCCGTCATCGAGAACCACGGTGTCGATATTCATTTCCTTCGCATAGTCCGCAAGCGCGAGAACTTTCGCTTCGTCCACGTGAACGTCGAACGCTTCCCACGTGTTGACTACGATCGGACGTGACGCGAACGCGAAACGCTCGGGCATAATACGGTTGCGTATAACGCTATGGAAATTGCGCGAAACGCCACCGATTCCGTTCGCCGAATACGTAATGATCGCCTGCGGAGTGACGAATCTTTCGCCGCACGCGAGCAACCAACCGAAAGTTTCGGGGTTTATTCCCGCAACGAACCGAGTTTTGCGGAGTTCGTCGAGTTCTACCTCGCACGAAAAACCGCCGCTATAAAGAAGGTTGAATCCGTACGCGTCGCCCGCGTTCTCTCCCGCGAATTTGTCCGCAAGACAGAAAAACGGGTTTGCCGCGTGCGAAGTAAAGCCTTTCGTCGAGCCGATTTTGAAGATACCCGCCGCGAGTTCGCGCCGTTCGACCTTGAATTCGTCGTTGACCGCGCCGGTAATATAAACCGCGTCGAACCGTTGCTCGTTCGGCAAAAAGTCGAGTTGAATGCTTGCCGCTTTGTCGAGTTTTATTGCCGAAACTCCGTCGTTTACGATTTCGGCGTGGCGCGCGATAACGTTTTCTTTTTCAAACACCGCGTAAAAAAGTTCGACCGAAACGCGCTTTTCTTCGTCGCGAAGTTTTATAACCAGCGTTTCCGCATCCTCTCCGCGCACGTGCGGCAAACCTTCGGGTTTCAGCGCACCGCGGCGGATTTCGTAGCCCGCGTAAAACAGCCTGCAACCGATACCCGTTTCGCACTCGCATTTGATCGCGGGCGTGCGGTAATCGCCCGTATTGAAGCCCGAATATTCGAGCGCGACGGAGGAAAGTTGAATCGAATCGTCGTTCTTTTGCGGGAAAAACGAATAAATCTGGCGGTCTATAAGGTACGTAAGATCGCCCGTTCCCACGCGTTTTCCGTAATACAAATGCACGGGAAAACCGTCGTCCGCGCAAAAAACGTACGACGTATCGTCAGTTTCGAGATAGAATGAATTGTCTTTAACCGTAATTGCCATATCTCGGCTTTGCTCCTACTTGTAAGTAACGTTGCGTTTTTCCAAAGTCACGCCGTCCAGAACCGCGGCGATTCCGTTCGTTTTGCGCTCGCGGTTGTCGTCGAGCAGCATAACGGGATTAAGTAATACGATTTGTAATTTTTTAACCGCCGAAAAATCGAAGGCTTCGAGAACCTTTTTCTGTCTGTCGGCGTTTTTCTCTTTCCAGATCGACACGTAATCGTAAAGCGCGTTGAGCCGCTTTTCCATAAGTCTGTTTACTGCAACGCGAAGTTCGCCGTACTTTTCGAGTACGCCGTAACCCGCTTCGTAACGGTTTCCGTTTTCGTCAAAAAGGTTGAGTTGAAGGATAAACGCGTCGTCGGTAAGCACACGGACGTCGAATTTAACGTGCGTAACGTCGGTAAAATCCGCGGCGCAATCGAGTTCGAGTACGGGCGGGGCGACGTTGAGGAAAGGTTTGGTTTCGATGAGTTTTCCGCCCCGATAATCCGAAACGGACACGTTTTCGGGGTTTATTCTGCGGTGCGCGGTAAGGTATTTCGCGTTAGTATTCCGCCAGTAATTGACGGCGTACGGCGGGTAAATCTCGTCGTCCGATACCGAAATCGACGAAATATCGACCGTTTCCGACTTTGCCGCAAACATTTTTACTTTCTTGCCGCAGCCGCAAACGACCGTAAATTCGGGCGCGTTTTCAAGCGCGAACGTAAGTTTTTTGCCGTTTCCCGACTTTTCGGAAGAGACGAGCCGCGCATTTTCGATTTTTACGTCGGCGTTTTCGGGTGCGTAAACTTCCGCTTTCCCGTCCTTACCGAACACGAAAATTCCCTTTTCGGCAAGTTCGATCCGTCCTGCAAGTTCGTCCTTACCCTCCTCTATCCGATCGGCGGAAGAAAGATTGCAAGTCTCGTCGAACATCGACGTAAACAGGTCGGAAAGCATCGCGCGAACGTCGAAACGCGTTTCGTAATCGTTTTGGTTTTGCGCGCAAAGCGACTCTAAAAGCGTAAGATACTCGTAATCTTTCTGCCCTTCGCAAGTCGCGTTAAGCCGTAAAGTCGGGAACGGATCGCCGTAGCGGGTGCCGGTATAAATAAGCAAACCCTCGCCGTTGTCGTCCGTCCAGCAATGCGGATCGTCCACAAGATCTTTGACGTACTTGCCCGTTTTTTCGTCGTAAGCGTAGTTGTAGTTCACCGACCAGTAAAGGTCGCCCTCGATACCGCGATAAAATCTCATCCACGGTTCGATACGGCTGTCCGCAAGCGGGCTGTCGGTATGGTGATTCGGGAACGGGTGTTTGGGCGCGTTGCAACCGTACCACCAGCGTTTGCGACCGAGAGAAGCGAGTTTTTTCGCCTCGTAAACGAACTCGGGCAATATGTCCGCGTCGAAAAAAGCGCAATACGTATCGACGTTTGAGTACAATTTCGCGTTGCACCACGCGGTGACTATATCGCAAAGATTGAGTAAATACCGCTCCACTTCCGGTTTGTCCGTAAAGTCGTAATTCTCCGCCGTTTCGCGTATAAGATCGTAAGTTTCGTCGTGGCAACGCTTTACGGCGTGATACGTAGCGGGAGTCGGCTCGTCGATGAACGTGTAATGGATATACGCCTTTTTGAACAGGTTGAGTTCGTCGGTGCTGTTTTCGACCATCGCACGCAAAGTCGCGCGCATATAATCGAGGTCGATAACTTCCTGATTGTCGTCGTAAATCGTTTTTTCGCGTTTTGTACGGTAGGTTATCGAATACGCGCCCACGCGCGGGTCGGCGGCGTACTCTTTCGCCTTTTCGATATAGCGATCCACACTCTCCCACGAATACGGAATAATATACGGACTGACCCTGAAATCGAGCAGCATTTCGCTTAAATCCGCGTATTTCTCGTCCTGCTCGGCTTGCGTGCCTAAAATCCTGTGGCAGTCGCGCCATATCATATAGCACGTTTTCGAGTGGTTTACGGCGGGCATATCGAAGTCGTACGGTTTAACCTCCACCGTAACCGTTTCGGTGCGGCAGTTTTGCGTAGCCGTCGCGACAACGTTAAAGTTTTTGCCATCGGACGGAATATCGACCACTACCAGAAACGCGTACGTTTTATTCGGTTCGAGATCGGTAAGACCGAGTTTTTCCGCGCGCGGAAGTTCGAGCAAGCCGTCGGCGTACTCGCCCTTTTTAAAGTCGTAGCGCGTGGGTTCGGTAACGTTTACGAAAGTCTCGAAATAAACGCGCGTTTTATTTCCGCCCGCGTTTACGACGAGTTTCGCCTTTCCCGCCTGATCGGATTTAAGGATAAGACCGAAAGTAACGCGTTCGCCGCGCGCTCCCCGAAGGACGGATATTCCGCCCTCCGGTTCGCTGCCGCGAATAACGTTTATTCCGTTTTGTATAGCACGAAATTCAAGCATAATTACTCCGTTTTTATGGGGTTTTGTGTCAGTGTTTTGTTTATACGTTTACTCCGCGAAGATTGTCGATATAGAAGCTGAATATTTCGGTAGTGGAAACACCCCAACCATTGTAAACTATTCTTCCGCTATCAAGCGCTTCGATATCCGCTTTCGTAATGGTTATCGTCGTCCACGTTTTAGGCTGAACTTCGACAAGCTTATCCTCCCAGCTTGCGCCGCCTGTACCGATTTTGTGCGAGTAATTGCCGTCAATGTAGAAATCGAAAGCAATTGCGTTGTAGTTTGCAAGCAGAGTTTTGACGTACTCCGATTCTTTGTTCAGCTTGTACGTCGGGTTCGCGTAATCGGTGGAAGAAACGTAAAATTTCTTAGACTTATCGCCGGATCTTACAAACTCCATATCCGTATTGTCAGTAACAACGGTATCCGCACCTTCAAGAAACGCTTCGATTTCGCCGTCTTTTACATAAGTATCGGAAGTAACGGTGAAGCGATAGGTTACGACGTAATCGTTGTAGTTTTGCTTCGTAAAGGTTACGGTTGCCGTATAAGTACCGGTTTCGGTCGGGGTGATCGCATAGCCGTTGATCCCTTCGGTAACAATCGTGCCAAGGTGGTTCGTAACTGCGAAATTTACGTTTTCGGCGCCGAGCGAACTCTTAAGCGCGTTTATTCTGTCGGTGAAATCAACCGAATTGCCAAGCGTAATATCGTCGTTGTAGAACTTAACTCCGCGAAGGTTGTCGAAGTAGAGATCGACGGCGTGAGCGTCCTTGTTCTGAACGTCGCGGCAATCTTCGTCACCGCGGGCAAACCCTTCGATATTCTCTTTCGTGATGGTTATCGTCGTCCACTGCTTTGCGGGAACGTCAACGTAACCAACGTTCCAGCCGTTTCCGGTAGCAATCTGGTACGTTCCGTTGCCATCCGCATACACGTCGAAAGCAATCGCGTCGTTATTTTTGAGAAGTTCGGCTATCGTAGCAACGTTGTCACCCGTACTGCCGAATCCGATATTGAACGTAAAGTTGAAGTAATCCATATGCTCATTGACTGCATACTTAATAGATTTGCTTCCTTCGCGAACGAATCTCTTGTCCGTATTTACGCTCATAGTAGCCTTGGCTGTATGTCCCGAATACAAACCGAATACGTTATCGGCGGTTTCGGCATCGGTGTTCACATTTGCGGGGAACATATCGGGCTTCGTGACTGCAAATCCGTATTTTACAACGTAATCGTTGTAATTCGCCTTCGTAAAGGTTACGACCGCGGTATAATTGCCCTTAGCAGTCGGATTTACGGTGAGGTCGTTTACGATTTCGTTTACGTCGTCGCCGTTTGCGTCAATTACGGTAAGCGTTGCGCTGTCCGCACCGAGCGAGGTTTTGAGCGCGTTTACTCTTGCGGTAAGATCGACAGTTTCGCCTAACAAAATATCGTCGTTGTAGTAATTTACGCCGCGAAGATTGTCGATATAGATGCTGAACGAATTTTCGTTTGACGAGTCGGAGTTGTCGAGAAGTCGCTCGCCCTTAGTATTTGCTATAACGTCGGCTTTTGTGATCGTAACGGTAGTCCACGTTTTCGACGAAAGATTTACAAGTTTATCCGTCCAGCTCGCACCTCCGGTAGCAAACTTGTGATCCTTTGCGCCGTCGTTATATACGTCGAAAGATATCGCGTCATATTTTGCAATAAGATTCTGCACATACGCGGTATCGTTTCCAAGCACATAAGTGCAGTATCCGTACCACTGCGAGCCGACGTAATATTTGATCGATTTGCTTCCCTCGCGAACGAACGCGGGATCGTAGTTTACGCTGACTTTCGCCTGAATCTTGGTTCCGCCCTCTCCGTCGTCCTCGACGAGTTGACGGAATACATCTTCGACGCATTCGCCGTCCTTAACTTCGCCTGCGGGGTACATATCCGCTTTCTTAACCTCGAAATCAATAGTAACCTTGTAGTCGTTATAGTTAGTTTTGGTAAACGTTGCGACCGCGGTATACTTTCCGACCGCGTTCGGGGTAAACGTAAGTCCGCTTACTCCCTCGGTTACCGCCGCGCCGTCCTTTTCGATCGCAAGCGTTACGCTGTCCGCGCCGAGCGTGGTTTTGATTGCGTTGAGCTTTTCGGAGAAATCTTTGGTCTCGCCCACTTCGATGCCCTCGGTATAAATAACGCCGCGAAGATTATCGAAATAGATCGTAAAGTTCTCACACATTTCGTTTCCGTTGTTGAGAAGTCTCCACTGATCGTTGCTACCCGTATACCCGACGATTGCCGCCTTTGTATAGGTGAGCGTTGTCCACGTTGCCGGCTGAACGGTTACGAGATCAGCCTCCCATTGCGCGCCGGTCGAGAGAATATGCGATTTGGTTGCATTTTCGGTATAAACGTCCACGGCGATAGCGTCGTAAATCGTAACAAGTTTCTTTGCGATCGTTGGATTGAGCTCGTATGACGGCCACTGATCCGCAGCAATGACTTCCGCTTTTACGGCTTTATTGCCCGCTCTGATACCGACGGTTTCGCCGGCAGTGCCTTCGATAACGGTGCTACCCGAACCGGAAACGTATCTTACAGCCTGCGCTTCGAGGTCGATCGGATCGGGCATCATATTGCCCTTTTCAGCCGACACGGCGATACTGAAAGTAATATCGCGATAGTTTTCCTTACTGAGCGTAGCGTGCACGGTATAGCTTCCGACGGAAGCGGGCGCAAACGTATACGCCGCCTCGTCTACTCCGCTGCTGACCGAATTACCGCTGCCGTCCGTTACACCGAAGCCCGTAATCGTCGAGCCCTCGAATTCGTCGGTAATCGCCGCAAATTTTTCGGAAAGATCGAGCGTGCTGCCGAGTATTACGGTTTCATTCTGCATAACGCCGCGAACGTTGTCGAAGTAAAGCGTGAAATCTTCGTTGCCGAGTCCGTTCTCTTCGGGTTTTCCGTTACCGATCATTCTGCCCTGTCCCGTTCCCTCGTAATTCTCGATTGCGGCTTTAGTTATCGTAACGGTAGTCCATTCTCCCGAGCGGATAACTACGGCGTCTTCTACCCATTTCGCGCCCGTGCCTATCTTATGAAGGTACTGCGCACCCGAAACGTACACGTCGAACGAAATCCCGTCGTAAAGTTTGACGAGAGCGGCGGAAAGTACGGGGTCGATCGCGTACGACGGCCACTGGTCTGCGGAAGACACGTCGATTTTAACCGCTTTGGTTCCTTCGCGGATTCCTTCCGTTTCGCCCGCGACTCCCTCGACTACGTTCGCCTCGCCCGAAAGATAGGTTATAAGTTCGGCTTCGAGATCGCTGCTTATGGGCGTTATAAACGTTTCGCCTACCGTAACGGTTATCGTTTCGGTAGCGGCGTTGCCTTTTTGGTCGGTTGCGGTAACGGTGACGGTATAGTTACCTACTTTGTCGGGCGTAAAGCCGTTGTCCGTAACGGTTACGTCACTGCCGTCCTCGTATTTTACCTTCATTTCCACGTCTGCCGAACCCGAGTTGTCGCTTACGGCGAAGTTGGGTACGTATCTCTCGCCCGTTTTGCCCTTTTTTATCGTTCCGAACGCGATAACGGGATCGGTTTCGTCTTTTACTTTAAGCGTGGTGGTTTTGGTGATGTCTTTGCCGTTGCCGCAGTCCGCGTAGTACGTTATCGTATAATCGGACATAAGCCGTACGATAAACTTGTTGTCGGTAAGCGAAACGGTTTCGTCGCCGTTTTTAACGGTGATCGTCGCCGCGTAATCGTTGCTCCCGTCGAACGCGAACGCCGTCGGCACACGATATTCGCTGCCTACTTCTACCGTGACGCTCGCAGCCACGTCCATAGTGATCGTGCGATCGTCTTTGGGCGTGTTTTTGCACCCCGCAAGCGGCGTTGCCGCCATTACGGTCGCGAGAAGTCCTACGACCGTACGTTTGAGTCCTTTTCCTTTTTTCATTCTACTTTCCCTCCGAATAAAATTTTTTAGTTACGCGCGTTCCACGCGAATACTGTCGATATACATCACTCTGTCCGCTCCGGGGAATTCGCCCCAGCAGAAGAACAGTTCGTTCATGTCTTTAAGCACCGAAGTGTCGGTTGCGTAAACCGGTTGTTTGTTCTCGTCCTCGCCGACTACCACTTTGCTTGCGATGTCGGACAACTTGATGCGGCACTCCGTCCAGCGTTTGGATTTGAGAACCCAGTTGTTTACGGCGAGCGCGCCGGTAAGAACCGAATCTTCGTCCGCGATTCCGCAATACGTACCGATTCCGAACGTCGACGGGGTGTCGTTGTAAACGTCGAACACGATTTCGTCGTCCATTCCATACTTTGTGAAGTCGATACTGCGGATTATCTTTTCGGACAGCATGAAGTTAGGCCACGACGCGTTTTTGACGTTTCCGTGTCCCATAAACACGCGAAGCGACGAGCCGGATTTTGCAAACTTCGGGGAAGTGTTCATACTCATGGTCGGAACGCACGCGCGGCTTCCGCCTCCGCCCATAATGGACGAAACGGTCGCGTACGCCTGATAGTCCTTGTCGAACGAACATATTTCGTCCTCGTCGAGAACGATTTCGGCTTCGGCTTTTTCGGCAGCGTACTTATACGCGTATCTGTCGATATAATAGGTAGGAAGCGTCTGATCGTAGCGGATCGGCTCGAACGAGACCATAACCGTGCGTATGTGCTGCATATCGAACGTAAGCGAGAGGTTTGCGCGGTTGGTGTCGTACACTACCCTCGTCCACGCTTTGGGGGTAAGGACGAACTCGGTGTCGGAAGTACGCTGATAGTTTTTATCTTCGAGCGCGATCGTGATCTTCTTTTCGCCGTCGTTGTCGTTGTAGATATCGAACATAACGTATTCGACGAGTTCGAAGTTGCCGTAGTCCGTTTCGTCGTCCGCGTCGCCGAGGTAGCCCGTGGTGAAACTTATGTACGGATAGCCGCCGGTAGCGTCGCCCAGTCCGTAACCCTGCGGGCGGACTTTGAGCGAAGCTTCGCCGCTGCGGACGTAAGTCTTGTCGGTGTTGATTTCGTTTCTGCCGAAGTAATTTCCGAACGAAATTTTTCTGACTTCGGTACGCGACTCGAAATCGCATACGATAACGGTATCGGTTTTTTCGCCGCCGTCCGTATTATCGCCGCCGCACGCGGCAAGAGGCAGTACGCAGCAAAGCGCGAGTAATAAAGCGAGTATTCTTCTTTTCATATTCGCGTCCTCCTATCTGTTCTTGCACACGACGTCGTCGATATACAGCGTGCGCGCCGCGTCGCCTTTGGCTCCGACGTAGAAGTACAGCGCGGTAATCTTCCCCGAGCATTTCTCCCAGTTAAGATCCGCCATTCCGCTGAGCGTTACGAGTCGTCCGGCTCTCGGAACGACGTCGAAACTTCCCACCGATTCCATAATCGGGTCGCCTTCGATCTTTGCCGAAACTTCGACGGTGAAGGTTTCGGTTTCGCGCGTGTAAATCATCATCGAAATATTCAGCGTTTTCTCGTCGAGCGAACGAAGTTTATCCGACTCGAACACGAACGACTGGCGGCTCTTCGTCGCCTCGCCGAGCGCGATTTTGACGAACTTGCCGTCGCGAAGTCCGAACGAACCTCCCGTGGTCGTATCGAGCGAAATCGTACCGTTGTTGGTCGTGAATTCTTTTACGTCCTCTTCCGTTTCGATCGGGTTGAGCGAAATAATTCTGCCGCCGAGACCGACGCTTACGGTGTGGCGATCGCTGCCCTTTACCGCCGTGAACGTAAGCGCGTTGCTTTCGCCCGAAAGCGGAACTTTTACGACGAATTTACCGTCCTGCGCGGGTACGGCGCTGCCGTTCGCTTCGATCGACACGCCCTCCGCGGCTCTGATCGTGAACGAATACTCGTCGCCCGAAAGGTTAGCTTCGGTTACCGCTCCGCCGAACTTCTGCGCGAAGATCGCGAGGTCGTCGAGTTCGCGGCGAACCTTCATAAAGTCGTACGAATTTGCGCGGATTTTCGCGTCGGCGTAAAGTTTGTCGTACAAAAGTTTGAGTATGCCCTTGTCCGCGTCCGCGTTCGGGTCGAGAGCCGTCGTTACGTCGTTGATTTCTTTAAGCATCTCGAACTCTTCCTGACCGTCGCGGGTACGCTCGAGGCGCATACAGCCGACGGGATCGGTCATGCCGTAATCGACCCCGGGATAGAACAGTCTGCCGTCGCCGTTTTCCACCATTCCGTAAGTTGCGGGAACTTCGTACGGGTCGATGTTTCCGTTACCGTACGCCGAAAGCGACGAATTCCAACTGACGAGATCCCAGTACAAAAATCCCGACACGCCGTATTCTTTCTGCATCCACGCGATCATTCTCATTCCGATCGGGTCGGAATCGGTGTGCCAGTTAGGCGTGGGGTTGTGCGGTCCGGTCGCAGTATACCACCAGTACTCGTAACCCTGTTCGCCGAGGCTTTCGTAAACGTCGCGCTCGGACTGCGACGAGAAGTAGTTTACCATCGGGCAGTAATACTTAACTCCCTCGCCGTTGTTCCACAGTCTTGCGTAATATCTGTCGGTTGCAAGCACGGGGAGGCTTTTAACCGACGAAACGAGCGATTCGTGAAGTTCGTCGCTGCCTTGCGCCGCGAAATAGTCAGCCATTCTCTGCTTGAACTTTTCGGCGTCGTTCGACATGCGGATCGCGCGGTTTACCCGTCCGCTGATTTCCGCTTCGTCGGTGAGGGTCGCGAAGTAAATAACCGCTTTTTTAAGAAGGTCCACGTCGTTTTCGACGGAAGCCGCGTAAAGTTTCTTTATAAGCGTTTCGAGTTTGTCCCAGTCCGCGTCGGTGTCGTTTACCGCCGAGTTGTACGCTTCCGAGTACGGCAGGCAGTAGGTCGAAACCTTGGGATTGTTTACGTATTCGAGCGCGGTTTGCACGTAAATATCGTAATTTTCGTACGGGCAAGGCAGGTAGTTTACGTTAAGACGGTATTTAAGCGCGGTTTCGTAATAGGCTTTATACGCCTCGACCGTGTCGTCGTACCTCGTCATATAATGGCGGGACATAACCGCGACCGAGCGCGAATTAACCTCGTCCGTAAGCGTATAGTCGATAACCGTAACGGCGGCGGGGATTTCGTATTCCTTGCCGTCGGCGGTGAGTCTGAACGTGCCGTTGTACGTTCCCGCGGGCTGAGTTTTCGAGGGATAAGCCGTGATAAGCACGCCCTGATTCTCGCCTTTGGTCATCTTGTTTTCGCCGTACTCTACCGCTTTGTCGAACGGCAGAATCGCGTCGGCGTACTTACCTACTCCCGTCGAGCCGCCTTCCGAGCCGGTGGTAATGTTTATGTATTTTTCGTGGTAGACCTCGAAACTCTCTTTGGGGAACTTGTTGTCCGAAGCGTCGTAAAGATCCGCTACTTCGATTTTATACGATTTTACGTCCGCGTCGGGCGTGAAAATCAACTGACTGCTTTCGTACTCGTTGCGGGCGACGGTAACTTCGTACTTTGCCGCGCCGAGGTTGTCGTAACTTTTGTCGGCGAGTACGTCCACCGCCGAGATAGCGGAACGGATCGTTACGTCCGCGATTTTTCCGCCGCCTTTGTCGCCGCACGCGCAAGCGGAAAACGCCGTAATAGCCGCTACCGCCGCGCAAGCGATTTTAAGTGCCGTTCTTCTCTTCATATCGCCTCCTTATTACGAAAGTCCCGCTTCTTTTTTGATCTGCGTCCAGCGCGCGTCCGTCCAGTAATCGTATTCGTCCTGAAACAGCGTTTGCGGAGTTTTTCTGTCCTCGTAGTTCTTGGCGGTGAAGTAAATTTCGGTTATGTTAGTTCCGTTGGTGTACGGCTCGATTCCGAGAACGCCCGCTTTTGCGTAATCGCTGTAATATACGCCCGTCTTTCTCTTTTCGTAAAGGTCTTTCTGGAAAATCGAAAGGTTGTTCCAACGTTCGGTATCCCCTTCGAGGTCGTAACGGAACGGCATCTGGTTGCCGCTCGTGTTATCGATATAAGTCGCGAGTCCCTCGTCGGACGCGAGGTACACCATAAATTCCTTGGCAAGGTCTTTCGCCGTCGCGTAAACGGGTATAAACATCGTAAGGTTTACGGACGAAGTGTAGGTGTGGCGCGCGGTTTGTATGCGCTCGTAGTCCGCTTTGAATTCGTCGGTGGTCGTGTCGATTTCGGTTATCGCGCTAAGGTCGCGGGATTCTCCGTCGTCCTCTTTGTCCACCGCCGCTATTACCTTTTTAAGCACGGCTTCGGTCTTGACTACTTCACACTTTTCGGTAATCGAACTGATAACCGGGGATTTCATCGCGCGGATATCGTAATGATTCGGATCTTCGTCGGCAACGCTCTTCATTTCGTTCTCGAACCAGTCGCCGTTGGGGATCATAAGTCCTTTGCCGAGAATCATACCCGCCTGCGCCTCGGTGAACGTAGCGGTGTTTACGTTTTCGTGGCTGTTGCCGCTCTCGCGGTTGATGAGTTTGTCGAGAACTTCGAGCGCGCGAAGTCTGCCCGTCTGACGGAAAATCTCTTTCGAGCGCGACATATTGCCGTCCTCGTCGATGGAAATTCCGTTGAAGAAGTTGGTTATGTTCTCGCCGCCCTCGTACTGCGTCCACCACGTGTCGCGAAGGTAGTTCCAGTACCCCGTGGGCGCGGAGAACACGAACGGCGTTACTTTATCCGCGGGAAGTTTGTTCGCGTTGGAAGCGGCGTAATAATTCTTTATCGTTTCGCAAGCCGCGACGAGGTCGTCGGTGGTTTGCGGCGAGGCGATTCCGATCTGATCGAAAAGCGTCTTGTTGTACAAGAGTCCGCCGAAAGTCTTGCTCCACGGCACGTCGTAATAGTGTCCGTCGATCTTGTTGGGAATTGCGGTCGGAATCATTTTCTGCTCGAACGTAAGTCCGTTTTCCATTACCGTAGCGTACACGTCGTCAAGCGGCTCGACGACGTTGTCGTAGCCGGCAAGAACCTGATCGCCCTCTTTCGCGATGGTGTTTCCGCCCGCGCCGCCCGTAATGAACAGGTCTACCGTGTTCGTTTTAGGACCCGCGGCGATAAGCGTTCTTTGCTGCATAGCCGAGTCGCCCCATATATCGAACGTTACCGTCACTCCCTCGGCGGCTTTTTTCGCGATAAACTTGTCCGCCGCAGCGGTAATCCATTCGGTACCGAATCCCGCCTGATACGAATAAATTTCGATATGGGTATCGGTATCCACTTTCGCTTTGCCGCAGCCGGTAAAGGTAGCGGCGCACGTTACGCACATAATCGCGGCAAGAACCGCACTCAACTTCTTTTTCATCTTAAACCTCCGTATTTTTTATCCTTTAAGTCCGCCTACCGACAAACTTGACATAAACATATCACGAAACGCCACGAACAGCGCGAGTATGGGTATCGTCGAAATGATAACGCCCGCGTAATAGACCGGATACTTGACTGCCCTAGTCATATTCGCTTCGTACTCGTAAAGTCCGGAAGCGAGCGTCGGGTAACTCGGCAAGTAGATAAGCGGCGTCATATAATCGTTCCACGCGGCGATGAAGTCGGTCATCGCGAACGTTACGAGCGGCGGAATCGCCTGCGGGAGCATTATACTGAAAAATATCCGCGCCTGCGACGCTCCGTCCACGAGTCCCGCTTCGGCGTATTCCCAACTGATCCCCTTGAAGAACGCGTACAGTACCAAAAACCGCATACCCGTTATGGGGCCGAGCGAAGAAATTATGATATTCAGCGGATTGTCGTAAAGTCCGAGGTCGCCTTTCAATTTGAAGTCGGCTGCAAGCGCGCCGTAAATCGGAATCATCATTATAAGAATGTTGATCGTATAGATGATTTTGCGACCGGGAAATTCGAGTTTTGCCATAACGTAGCAGACTATCGCCGACGCGAACAGTCCGACTATAACGCTGCCGCCCGCCGTCCACAAACTGTTCCAGATCATACCGAAGTAGGTCGTATTTTTAAGTTTTAACGTGCGTACAGCCTCTAAATAGTTTGAAAACAGCCACTTTTGCGGAAGCGCGAACGGGTCGCCGCCCGAATATTCGAGACTGCCTTTGAGCGATGACGTAAACATCCAGATTACCGGATAAAGAAGCGTGATCGCGTACAGCACGAACAGCACGAAAATTATCGCGAACAGTACTCTTTGCCCCGCTTCCATACGTTCTTCGCGGGGTTTACGGAAGCGCACGTCGGTTTCGCTAAGTAAATTATTTCTCATTGTCGCGCCCTCCTCAGAATTCCACCGTTTCGACGAGTCCCGCCAGTTTATGTCCGATCAGCGCGAACGGGAGCGTAAGCACCGTCATTATAAGACCGAGCGCGGACGGCACGTTGTACCTGTCGCCGATGACGACCTGTTCGTATATCCAGTAACTGAACGTCGTAGTGTTGTATTTACCCTGAGTAAGCAGAAGAACGTTTCCGCTCGAATTGAAAAAACCTATGAACGCGAAGATTATGTTCGTGGAAATAAGCGGCCATATAAGCGGAATGAGAAGGTGACGGACTTCTTTGAAGAACGTAATTCCGTCGAGTTTGCCCGCCTCTATTACCTCTTTCGGAACGCGGGCAAGCGAACCGCAGTAAAGAAGCATATTGCTCGGAAGTCCGAGCCAGATACTCATACCCATAACGCCCTGAAGCGCGTACCGCGAGTCGGCGAGGATTTCGGGAACTTCGCTGACCCATTGCATTTTCATAAGAAGCGAGAACATCGGTCCGTTGGGCGCGATGAAGTTTTTGTAAGCCGCAGCCCAAACCATACTTCCGATTATCGTCGGGAAGAAGAATATGACCTGAAAAATCTTATAGCCCCATATCCGCTTGTAAAGCACGCACGATATTATAATGTTGGGAACCATAAGCGCGAGTCCGAGGACGAAGAAAATCGCGGTATTGCGGAACGCGATAAACAACGTTGAACCGCCGCTCGACGAAACGATTTCGGAAAAAACGTATTTGAAGTTGCCGAGAGTAAAAGCGTTCGTCGCGGGGTCTTTGAACGCGAGCGCGATCGCGCTGAAATTTTTGTAAACGTAAAACACGGCGAACAGCACTACCTGTACGGACATAACCGCCCACGCAAAAATCGCCATACTACGCTTCACTCCGCCGGGACGAACCTTCTTCCCCTTTTTCGGGAAAATTTTGATATACAGCCCGTACAAAGCGTATCTGACTTTATGAGTAAAACGAGCAAATGCCTCTTTCATCGTCCTCTCCTGTAAGTTTTCGTAGTCTACCATTATATTATAACGCTTCGACTCTCGTTTTTCAATATCCGTTCGTTCGCCTAATAGGGACAAACGTTCACTTTTTCGCCGAATTTACTTGCGTTTTTCACACGCGCGGTGTATAATCGTGCTATGGAAAACACTGTTCACAACGGAATATCCCCGAAATTCTGGATGTACGACGTACCCGTTTCTTTCGACGACGATCTCGTTATTACCGAATTCGGCTGGCACCGCCCCGATCCCGTGGCGACTTTCAAGGAAACGCGCGACAATTACCTTATAGAATTCGTCCTCGACGGCGAATGTACTCTCGGCGTGAAAAACGTCGAACGCGCCGTCGGAAAAGGACAAGCGTTCTGCGTTCCGCCCGCCACTCAGCATTTCTATTCCGAAAACGAATCCGATCCGAGTAAACGGTTCTGGATTTCGTTCAAGGGAACGCGCGCGGATAATTTGATGCGTTCGCTGCCCTTTAACGGCGGTTACGTCGCCGACTTTTACGACTACGCCGCGCTGCTCGACTGCATCGACGAACTTTACGACGCCCGTAACGAAGCGACGAAAGCCGCGATGACCGTTTTCTCCTGTTTTTACCGTTTGCTTTCCCTCTTCTTCCCGTCCGCCGAAAAACTGAAAACGGAAGAAAAGGATCAACAGCTTGTCCGCGACGTTTCGCGGTTTATCGAGCTCAATATTTCCAACGCCGTAAGCGTGGATTCGCTTTGTAAGTCGTTCGGATACAGTCGCACCGCGCTTTTCG
The DNA here is from genome assembly GCA_934270565.1 of uncultured Clostridia bacterium. Taxonomy (GTDB): domain Bacteria; phylum Bacillota; class Clostridia; order Christensenellales; family Pumilibacteraceae; genus UBA10677. The sequence continues at coordinate 17,831 of CAKQPR010000029.1, forward strand.
AGAAGTTCAAGAACGCAACCGGCGTTTCGATAAAGAAATACCTTATCGACAAGCGTATCGAAGCCGCCAAATATATGCTCGCCGAAACGGACACCCCGCTTACCGAAATAGCCTATTCGTGCGGCTACGTAGACGCCAACGCGCTTAACAAAACCTTTATGCGCCACGTCGGCGAAAGCGTATCTTCGTATAGGAAAAAATCCCGCAAGTAACCTCGGCACGGCAACGAATAATCCGACTTAACCCGATCCGGAATAAAAAAAGAAACTCCGCCGGACGACTTTTTCCGCCGGAGTTCGTCGTTTTCCGACAATATTACGAGTAAGCATCCACCCACATATGCGGAATTGTTATAAACAAGGCGTTTTATCAGGAAAAACCTGCGTTTTCGCATGAGAAAAGACCTTGAAACCGAACATCAATGGTTCATATTTCAAGGTCTGTTCAAGCTGTGTTTATCTGCGATTTCGAGTTTTTTATTTTTTATTTTTTCGTTTTTTCTCTTCGTTTCCGAACTGTTCAATTTCAGGTCAAACAATCGATTTCAGATATTCTTCGACGTTTCTGTATTCTATTCCGTTTTCGAGAGTTGCATTTTCTCCGCGATAAATAACAACTTTTTTAGTAATTTTCCCGTATCTGAATTCCGTACTTTTCAGTTTCTCTTCATCAATTAAATGTCTGTATTGCTCTTTCGCTTGTTCCTTGCTGTGCTTTACTTCGTAAATTTCACAAGTCGCATTCGCATTATCCGCAACAACC
>CAKQPR010000030.1 GCA_934270565.1 uncultured Clostridia bacterium
AAATTGAAAAAGAAATTATTGAGTTTTATTTTTGCTTTTTGCTTAATTATTCCTTGCATATTTTTGTTAAGTGCCTGTGGAAATGATAAAAAGTTAAATTACATTCAAGCATCTTTGGCTGATGGTGAATATTCAACATCAATTTACGAGACCAGAGATTTTGGTAATACTACCGGACTTAACAATATAAAAATAAAAGCATATTATTCAGATGGTTCTGATGAAAATGTTGAATTATCTAATGCTCAAATAACCGTAAGTTTTTCGGCTGATGGTTCCGAGCAAAGTAGAGTTACTAAAACTTTTGAAGAATACACTCAAATGTGTGAGGATTCAAATCTTACAGCTGGCTCTTGGAGGTTAACTTTAAAGTATAAAGACAAATCTTGCGAAGTTAATATCGATGTTTTAAAAGTAAACGACACCAGCAACTACACTTTAAATGTTACAAGTAAAGTGGAAAATATTGGTGAAAATCAAATTTACTATGGAACAAAGTTTAAAGGTATCGACTATAGCGTTTTAAATGGCAATACTCAATTAGATAATAATATGATTGAGAAAATTTGTATTTTAAATAAAGTTGATGGTTCATCTTCTGACATTTCTTCACTAACACAAGAAGAAATCAACGCTTTGCCAAAACCAAACGAAATTGTTGATTCTGAAAATTATATTGCCGGTGAATTATCAAATGAATTATCAAATCTAGAACATATTGAACCGGGCAAATATTTGATTTTTGCTGAAATAAAAGAACAAGAAAATTACCTTAAATCATATTCTGCTTATCAAACTCTTGTTGTAAAAAAATCACAGATCGTTGCAACTGCAGAGAATTTTACGATTGATTTCACCTTTAACCAAGATCTTTGTAGAGGTGTCACTCTTGATGAAATGTTACATGGCATATCAAATGGTAATGGTAATGGTTATACATCTTACGGTAATTCAAAAATAAATGGTAAACTATCATTACTTTTCAATTCTGACTTTAATGGCGAAAATAACAATTCAGCAAATGATAACAAATTAACAAGTGAAACATTGATATGTCATAATTTTGAAAATTCCGATTGGGATTTCATTAGGACTAGTGATGAAATTGACGATAGAATTGCTATTTATGGCACCCTTGCGGAAGTCAATCCTAAAACGTATAACTTTGATAGCACTAAAGGTGAAACAAACACAATAACAACTAAGGTTAAGTTTGTGCCTAAAGGAGATGAAAATTGGGCTGAAAAAGTTTATGCTGAATCTGAAGAATTTGAAATTACAATTATTCTTCACAGAACTGCATGTTCAGCGCCTACATTAACTGTTGTAAACGAGTTAACCGACTTTAAGTATTCAACTGACAGTGATGGAAATCCTGAAAAAATGAAATTTGAACTTTATGTATCAAATTATGCATTGATTCCTTATGACGCAACGCAAACAGAACTTGCACAATACTTGAACACAGAAGCGAATAGAGCTTATTATATTCATACTAATGCTAAATTTGAAAAACAAGAAGACAATGTAAACTATTATGTTTGTTCTTCAGCTGTTGGTAGTTATTTTATAAGATGTTATATTAATCCAAATTTATATTATAATAATGAAAATTTAACTCATGATAATAGTAATATAACAATCACAAAACACGATAAAACGAGCGAAAATGAAGGATATATTGAATATAGCTGGACGATTTCAAAAGGAGATATTGCTGAACAATATTGTTATTCTGCAAACGTTGGCGAACAAATTAAATTCAATACAGATAATACTGTTGAATTAAAATTTGGAGAACATGATAATTATAAAGACGTCAATTTTGTTTGGGAAGCAATGGCTGTTGGAACAAATATTAACGGATTTATAAGCAATATTACCGGACGTTTTGAATCAATTGATGGGAAAGATTCAAGTTATAAAAAGTTTGTTTTAACACCTGAAACAACCGTTGGAAGCACAGAAGATTATTATAATTTAGTTATAAAAATTTCTGTTTCTGATGATAGCAACTGGAATAATTTTAGCCAATATTTACTTGTTCAAATATATAAGAATAACTAACAATACGGCGATGAATTGTCAAACTAAGTGCAACACTTAGAAAGAAATACAGAATTATCGGACTGATTTTGTCGACGCTTCCGGTCGCGACTTCCGCTCTGTGCCTCGTCGGGTGCGGCGAAGAGCCGTATGTGCCCGAATACGCTTGGGGTAAAAGCTTCGAATTCCGCGGCGTTACGATCGACGACAAAAATGGCAGCAGAGGTACGCCGCAGAAACCGAGCTCGACGCGCGTCGATCTTATCAAGTCCGAATACGGCAAGGATAATCTCGACTTCGCAAACGCTCTGGTAAACGGAGAAAAATTCGACCTCACGTCGTATAAAGGAGCGAATTCCGACGAATTTATCGCAAAACTCGACAGGCTTGCGAAAACGAAGCTGAACGATATCTATTCCGGCATAACTTTCACAGTCGGGAGCGAGGAAACCCCGACGCTTAAGATTGCGAAAGCGAGTATGAACGAAGAGAGAACGTACGAACTCGAAAAAGCCTCGGAGACTTATTACGAAATTAAGCCCGACTCGACCGCGCCCGAAGGACTTAGAATGATCGGTTGGCTCGAACCCGATATCTCGATAGGTTACAACAGCGCGCCGGCGGGAAGCCTGAGCCTTCGCCTTCAGTACGGCGAATATTTCGTCGGTGAAAATTTCGAAATCGAAATCAAAATTCCGACGAAAGAAATCTGAAACGACCCGACGGCAGAAACGAATAGGGACGAAAACAACGAAATCTTTTCGACGTATTTAACCCTTACGTACACGCCGTGCTTCAGCAAAAAGTAATAAAATTAAGAAAAACGGCTTTTCCGCAACGCACGGAAGAGCCGTTTTTATCGTATGGGGGATTTGCTATCGACCCCTTTTATTTCGAGTACAGCGCGAGCAAAACGAGCTTGCCCTCGGCTTTATTTATCGTTTCGGCGGTTATGAGCTCGCCTTGGGATATAATCGCGTTGCCGTCGTCGCCGAGAAGCGTTCTCGTCATCGTCTTTCCGATAAGGAAATAATATCCCGTCTTGCTTCCGGCACCCGTTACAGGCGTTCGCGTTACGGTTACGTCGGCGCGCAAAGGGAGCGTTACCGACGATCGGACGGGCGGCGCGTAATTTTCGGTCGGAACTTTTGGAACAGGCTCGGCCGAACGAAGCACGATCGGCTTTATCGTCCCGCGATTTTCGGTTTTTTCGTCCGATACCGTCGCCTTGACGGGGAGCGCGACCGCTTTCGGAACGGAAGGCGGTTCGACCGTTTTCGGTTCGTCCGTTGCAGCGGCGTTGTTTTCGTCGGTCGCGGTGTCTTTGTCCGCAATCGGCTTTTCGGGTTCGCTCGGCTCGGGTACGGGGTACGAGGCGACTTTCGCTTCGCCCGACGGAAGAGAGGACGAAAGCCCCGAAGTCTGAGGCTCGGCGGATTGCTTTACCGCGGGCGGAACGGGCTCGGGAGCGGCGACGGATACGCTCACCGTCCTGTCGTCGCGAACTTTCGGCACGCGCGTTTTCGGAGGCGAGGGGCGGTATTTTTCGTCCGTTTCGGATAAAATCAGCACGTTTTCGGAGAACGAAACGAGCCTTGCGGCGGGATAATCGACCCCGCCCGCGGTAAACGAAACGATCTCGCCGTTTTCGGTTTCGATCGAATCGAGCGTTCCTAAGAACTTGCCGTCCGGCGAGTAACAGTCCCCGCCGATCGGCAGCGCTTTCAGTCCTCCCGCGAGCGAAAATCTGCCTTTTAGCGCCGTGCGGTTTTTAAGAGTTACCGCGTCCGAAAAACCGACGATTGCGGCGGGAGCGAAATACAATTCTTCCGCGTCGTCGTCCGCCGCCGTTTTTATTCCGAAAACCCGAATTTTTTTAGCCCGCGAGTCGGTAAGAACGCAAAAAATTTCGCCTGCTTTTCTCGCTTCGTACAGCGTAATCGCCTTTTTTGACAAAACGTCGCTTGTGATGATCATAGGTCCTCCGCAATTCACGGCAGCCGCCGTATATATAATAAGTTATTATCGGCGCGCGGCTAATATGACTTAATCGGTTGACAAAATCGGCTTTTGGGGGTATAATACAAGCGAAAAAGTTTTACGGAGGTATTTTTTATGAAAACCATAAACAAGGATATGACGATTTTCGAAGTCCTGCAGCTTTGCCCCGCGATCGAGCCCGTTTTCACCGAGTTCGGTATGCACTGCCTTCATTGCCCGATTTCGCGCGGCGAAACGGTAGAGCAGGCTGCGGAAGCTCACGGCATCGATCTCGAAAAGATGCTCGCCCGCCTTAACGAATTCTACGACGCAACCAAATAATGAAAATCATCGTCGGCTTGGGAAACGAAGGCAAACAGTACGCTTCGACGTTTCACAATATGGGGTTTATGGCGGCGGACAGGCTCGCCGAAAAGCTGGGTGCGAAATTCGACAAAAAAGAGTGCGACAGCACGGTGGCGGTCTGCTACGAAGGCGGCGAAAAGATAATTATCGCAAAGCCGCTAACGTTTATGAACCTGTCGGGCGTCGCGGTAAAACAGCTTCTTAAAAAGTATAAAGCCGAACCGAAAGACCTGCTTGTGCTTTATGACGACCTCGATATTCCCGCCGCGAGCATTCGCGTTCGCATGCGCGGAAGCGCCGGAACGCACAACGGAATGCGCAATATTATCGCCGAAATCGGCACGGAGGACTTCGCGCGGGTGAGGATAGGAATAGGCGGCAAACCCGACTATATTCCGCTCGTGAACTACGTTTTGTCAGCCGTTCCCGCGGCTATGCGACCCGCTTACGACAAAGCGTTCGATATCGCCGCCGAAATGGCGATCGGATTCATCGAAGGCAAAGCCAAAAATTGCAGCGCGTAAAAAGTGCTTGATCTTAAGTTAATTTTCGAAAATACCGAAGTCGGGCGCGCAGCCCGCGCATACCGGGACCGTAAAAAAGTCTCGGTTTTCGGTATGTCCGAATTTGCCCGCGCGGCAACGATCGCGCTCGGCGGCGAAGTCGGCGTAACGGTCGTCGTTGCGGGCGATTTTTATCTTGCGCGCAGAATTTACGATTCGCTGAAATTTCTTGCGGACGGGGTCGTGCTTTTGCCCGCGCCTGCGGACTCGCTCGCGTACCGCGACGCTGCGGGAGGAAGCGCGACTGCGGACAGATTCCGCGCGCTCGGTCTTATTGCCGGCGGCAGGGCGAAATTCGTCGTTACGACCGTCGAAGCGCTGTTCGGCTTGTGCCCCGACCCCGAGAGATTTTCCGCGCTCGTACTCAGCGTTAAGCGCGGCGATACGCTCGACCCCGCTTTCGTTGCGGCAAAACTCGTCGCGGCGGGTTACAAACGCGAACCGCAACTTACCGATTACGGCAGATTCGCGCTTCGCGGCGATATTCTCGACGTGTGGTCGCCCGCCGAAGAAAAGCCGATCCGTATCGAATTTTTCGGCGACGAAGTGGACGCGATAGGCGTAATCGATCCCGAAACTCACCGCTCGAAAGAGGCGCTCGACGAGTGCCTTATTACCCCCGTAACCGAGTTTATCGCCGACGAAAACGAACGAAAAAACATAATACGTATCATAGAAAAAGAGACGGCGGACTTTACGGGCGGCGCGGACGAAAAGACTACGCTTACCCGCATTTCGGACGAAATAATTTCACGGCTCGCCGCAGGTCAAGCAAGTGCGGAGCTCTCGTTTCTGCTCCCGCTCGTGCCGCATTCGGACGTGTTCGGCTTTGCGGGAGCGAGCGGCGTCGCGTTTGACGACGCAAAGCTTGTTTTCGATAATATGGCCGTTTTCGCCGAAGAGCAGAAGGGCAGATATAAGGCGCTCGTCGCGCGCGGCGAAACGTTTTCGTTCGCCCGACCGTCCGACCGCGATCCGTTTGCGTTCGGCGGCGGCAAAATCGCCTTTCATGCGCTCACGAGCTCGAACCGACTGTTCGACCCCGAAGAAGTTTTCGCGTTCCGCACCGGACAGAACCCGCCTTACTTCCGCGACTACCGCACGCTTGTCGGCGACGTGATCGACTACGAGCGCAAGGGTTACGAAATCTACCTCGCCGCGGGCGACGGAATAGGTTACGAATCGGTCGCAAAGACCTTCCGCGACAACGAAATACCGTTTTTTAAAGGGTACGACGGCAAGGGTTTGCACCTTCTTTCCGACACGACCGCGGCGGGCTCGAGCTTTACGAACGAAAAAATCGTCGTTATCGGAACGCCCGATCTCGTTCGGAAAAACGACAAAAAAGTCATAAAACGACGGAAAAGCGACGTTTTCGGAACTCCCGAAGCGGGCGATTACGTCGTTCACGAAGTGCACGGCGTGGGCAAAATGGAAGGCGTCGTCGAGCTCACCGTGGGCGGCGTTCGTCACGATTACGCGCTCGTGTCGTATGCGGGCAAGGACAAGCTGTACGTCCCCGTCGAAAATATGGATTCGCTGTCGCGGTACGTTTCCACCGGCGGCGAACCGACTCTCAATCGGATCGGAAGCGGCGAATTCGCCCGTATCAAAGAAAAAGTCAAAAAATCGGTAAGCGAAATGGCTTTCTCGCTCGCCGATCTTTACGGCGAACGCCTGAACGCGCGCGGTCACGCTTATTCGCCAGACGATACCCTTCTTACCGAATTCGAAAACGGCTTCGGGCACGTCGAAACCGAAGATCAGCTCACCGCGACCGCCGAAGGGATCCGAGACCTCAAAGAAGGCAAGATTATGGACCGTCTGCTTTGCGGCGACGTAGGCTACGGCAAGACCGAAGTCGCGCTCCGTATCGCGTTCAAGGTCATCGCGGAGGGCAAGCAAGTCGCGTTTATGTCGCCCACAACGATACTCGCAACCCAGCATTTCGAGACGGTGAAAGCTCGTATGGAACCGTTCGGCGTAAACGTCGGACGAATGACGCGTTTCGATACTCCCGCCGAAAAGCAAGCGGTTATCGACGGGCTTAAATCGGGCAAAATAGATATAGTAGTCGGCACTCACGCGCTTCTCGGCAAAAACGTGGACTTCGCCGACCTCGGACTTCTTATCCTCGACGAAGAACAGCGCTTCGGCGTTGCTGACAAGGAAAAAATCAAGAACCTCAAACGCGGCGTAAACGTTCTCACGCTGTCCGCGACCCCGATTCCGCGCACGCTTCACATGTCGCTTACGGGTATACGCGACATCAGCGTTCTCGACACGCCGCCCGCGCTCAGACTTCCCGTTCAGACCTACGTCACCGAATATTCCGAACAAACGGTTATCGACGCCGTGACCCGCGAAATCAACCGCGGCGGACAGGCTTTTATCGTCTACAACCGCGTCGAAAACATCGAAAGTTATACCGCTCGGGTGCGCGAGCTCCTTCCGAAAGCGAAAATCGCGTTCGCCCACGGGCAGATGCACGAACACGACCTCGAACGCGTCGTCGAGGACTTCTCGGCGGGCAAGTATGACGTTCTCGTGTCGAGCACGATCATCGAAAACGGCATAGACATTCCGCGCGCCAACACGATGATAGTGGTTGACGCGGACAAGCTCGGTCTCGGACAGCTGTATCAGCTCCGCGGCAGAGTGGGCAGGTCGGACAAGCTCGCTTACGTTTTCTTTACCTACGACGGCAGAAAAACGCTTGCTTCGGCGGCGTTCGACCGCCTCGAAGCGATCACGCAGTATACCGAGCTCGGCAGCGGCTTCAAGATCGCTATGCGCGACCTCGAAATCCGCGGCGCGGGGTCGGTCCTCGGCGCAAAACAGCACGGACACCTCGAAAAAGTCGGTTACGATATGTATTGCAGACTTCTTCGCGAAGCGGTGGGCGAACGGCTCGGCAAGCCCGTCGAGACCCGAAAGGAAGTCAAAGCCGTTACCGATTACCCCGTTTTCGTGCCCGAAGGCTACGTCACCGACCGCGAATGGCGGCTTCGGATATACTCGCATATCGCCAAAATTTCCACGAAAGAGGAGCGCGACCGTATGTTTTCGGACCTTACCGACATTTACGGACCCGTGCCCGACAGCGTGCGCAACCTTGTGGACGTGGCGCTACTGAAAAACCTTGCCGGCAGTATCGGCGCGAACAAAATCGTGCTTCGCCGCCGCGAGTACAAGGCGGTTTTCGAAACGCTTGCCGATCTCACGCCGCAGGCGCTCGACGCAAGCAAAAACTTCGACGGAAGGCTGATCGCGAACAAGGAAATCGCGCTTTGCTTCCCGTCTCCCGCAAAACTACTCAAATTTTTACTGAATTGTCAAAAAACGCAGGCTAAAAACGATTGATTTTTTTGCGAATTCATAGTATAATAAAGGATAGTTATGCGTATAATGCGGGAAGATCGATTTATCTTCCCGAAAAACGAGGATCAAGATGCGAAAAAAGATAGTTGCGATTATACTTTCGATAGTGACGTGCTTCGGCTTACTTACCGGTTGCGCGCTTTTCGAGCACGATTCGGAACGGGACAGCTTGCAGGCGGTCGTGACCGTTTCTTCTTACGAAATTACCCAGACTTATTCGGGGAAAGACCCCATCGTTTATAAGACGCCCGAAAAGACGATCTATAAGTACGAGCTTATTTCGTACTACAATCAGGTCGCTTCCACGCTTATCAACAATTACGGAAAAACGGCAGATCAGGTTGTGGACTATGTGCTCAGCCGCCTCGTTCAGCAAACCATCGTGCTTAACGAAGTCAACGCGCAGATCGAATTCGGCAACGTTTCGCTCGGCAATCACGACGAAAACGAAATCAAAAAGAACGTTTACTCGACTATCGATTCTCAGCTTGAGAGCATCAAAAAAGAAATTCTTTCCTCGCGCGGCGAAACCGTCGCTTCGGACGACGAGAATTCCTCTTCGGACGAGAGCAGCACGACCTATCCCGTGAAAGAAGAGGAGACCGAGGGGCTTTACGCCGGTTACGATCGCGAGCGCCTTATCGACGAAGTGACTTCGCGTAGCACCATTATCAAAGTTACCGAGGCAACGACCGCCGAACTCAGAGCGCAGAAAATACGCGAGTTCACGAACAACAAACTTATCTACCTTCTCGAAAAAGACGACCTTAACAAAGAGGACGCTTGGTCGCCCGAACAGTTGACATACCCCGGGCTTTACGGCTCGGAAGAGGAGAAATCGCTCGAACGCGAAGCAGTCCGCAGATTTCTGACCTTTCTCCGCACGACCGTCGAAAGCGATTTCCGCATCACCGACGAAGAACGAGTTAAATGCGTCGCCGACCTCGACCGCCTCGACAGAATCGCGGATGAGCGCGGCATTACGGCAGTGTACCCCGAGCTTTACAAGGGCGATCCGTCCGGTTTCGAAAATAACGACGGCGCGATTATGGAATATTTCGTCGGATCGTCCTACCGCGACAACGCGAAAATTCAGCTTCTTCAGGACTATATAACGTATAACGTCGACGTTTCGGAAGAAGAAATCGTCGCGAAGTACAATTCCTTGCTCGCCGAGCAGGAAGAGAAGTTTAACGCCGATTCGAGCGCGCTTTCCACCGCGATTTCCAACAAAGAAACCGTAGTTTACTATCCCGCGAACACCGATATCTATTTCGTAAAACATATTCTCGTACCTTTCACCGACAATCAGAAAGCTTATCTCGAGAAGAAAACCGAAGAGATGAAGACCGTGTACGAAGAAGAAGCAATCGACGAGTTCAAGCAGAATTACGGCAAAGAAACAATCGAAGGTTACGTCCACGAGAACGGCGAGAACAGCGGAGACGCGCTTTCGCTCGACGAGATTTACGCCGATATCAATCGCGTTATGTCCGCAGCTTCTTCGCTTTACGACAAAGAGCGCGCGTTCGACGATCTTATTTACAAGTACAACACCGATCCCGGTATCTTCGGTAGCGAATTCGGCTACTCCGTAAAGGTTGTAGACGGCGAGGATGCGCGCGACAGCCAGTACGAGAAAGAATTCTCGCTCGCGGCGAAAGCGCTTTACGAAGCGGGCAAAGTCGGCGCGATTTCCGAACCCGCTATCACAAGTTACGGCGCGCATATCCTTTATCTTGCCCGCGTTATTCCTTCGGGCGGAAAGACAATCGGGCTCAACGATTACCTTACCGACGGCAGATATACGCTTGTTAAGGATAAGGTCGAATCCGACCTCCGCACCGAGAAAACCAACAGCTATTTCTCCGACTGGCAGAAAGAAAAAATAGGTAAGTACCTCACCGCGGACAAGGTGATCACTTACCACAAAAAAGCTTACGCCGACCTCACGAAGAACGCGTAAACGCTGAAACCGCAATAATTCAACGAAAAAAACGACGACTTTCCGAAGCCGTCGTTTTTGTTTGTGATAAGTCGATACCGCCCGCGCAGTATCGTTGTCGGTTCGTCCCTGCGGCAAGTCGGCTACGCTGACAAATAAGGTCGAAAACAATATAACAGTATCGTTGTCGGGTGACAACCGCGGGGGATTTCTCCACTTCGTTCGGACTTACGTCCTCACTTCGGTCGAAATGACACTAAAAAGTGGCAAATATATCTATTGTTAAAGCGTGGTAGGGGCGTTCCTCGTCCGCCCGTCGGAGAGCCCCCGATGGCAAGTCGGCTACGCCTGTACTTACTCTCAATGGGGGGGGGTAGGAGAGGACGCCCTCGTCCGCTCGTCGGAGAGCCCCCGATGGCAAGTCGGCTACGCCTGTACTTACTCTCAATGGGTGTAGGAGAGGACGCCCTCGTCCGCCCGTCGGGGAGCCCCCGATGGCAAGTCGGCTACGCCTGTACTTACTCTCAATGGGGGTAGGGCGGGACGCCCTCGTCCCGCCGCAAACCAAACGGAACGCTCATATCTTATGATAGAATATTCCGCGAAGCGGACATGATAAGGCCCCTTTGTGCAAAGGGGGCTCCCGACGTAAGTCGGGTGGGGGATTGTAATGTTGCTGTACGATTAACAGTTACGTTATAACAATCCTACTGCTACTCGGTTCACTTCGTTCACACTCGTAGCTACCCCCGGCTCGCAACACAGTTGCTTCGCCGCTTTGGCTAAAAACAGTCGCCTGTGGACTGTTTTTACGGTGCTTCGCACCGCCGCGTCGCGCCCTTTACACAAGGGAGGCAAGATGTTGTCCGCTTCGCGGTTTCCCTCATTCGTCTTGCCTTCGCTAACGCTTCGGCAATCCACCTCCCAGCTCGTAGCATAGCTACTTCGCCGCTTTGGCTAAAAACAGCCGCCTGTGGACTGTTTTTACGGTGCTTCGCACCGCCGCGTCGCGCCCTTTACACAAGGGAGGCAAGATGTTGTCCGTTTGCGCGGGACATTACAATTCAATCAAATGCTTCCCCTGTTGCGTTCCTCGGGGGGAGGCTTAAAAGGCAGTTGAGAACTTCGTTAGCGGACTTATTTTTACTCCTCGCGCGGCTTGGTAACGTCGATCCTGTCGATAGCGCCCGAAAGCCCGAAAAGTTCGTCGGGCGTAAGTCTGATCGCCGAATTCGACGAACCGCAGGCGGGGTAAACGTAATCGAACCGATCGAGCGAAACGTCGCAGTATTTCGACACTCCGTCGGGGTTTGCGAACGGGCAAACGCCTCCCGGCGCGTGCCCCGTCATTCTTTCCACATCGTCCCAAGCGATCATATGCGGTTTGAAACCGAAAAGCCGCTTGAATTTTCCGTTGTCTATCTTGCGATCGCCGGCGGTTACAATCAGCACGGCGTTTTCGCCCGTTTTGTCGTAAAGCGAGACCGTTTTCGCGATATGCGCGGGTTCGCAACCGAGCGCTTCGGCGGCGAGGTCCACGGTCGCGGACGAAACGTCGAATTCGAGCACGTCGTTTTCCCGACCGTGCGATTTCATAAATTCCTTGACTTTTGCAATCGCCATAAGATAAAACCTCAGATTTCGTAATCGACCGCAACGGACGAAGAAACGTGCGCGTGCATATATTTTTTCACGACGGAGCAGTGGTACTCGTCGCTCTGGTACTCGTCGAGCGCCTTGCGATCGTCGAGCGTGACAGTCAGAATAACGTCGTAAGACCGCGCCGAACCCAGAAAATTCGTGCCGACCTCGATCCCGCGAAGCGACGGAACGTTTCCGCTCATCGAAAGCAGAACGCTTTTCGCTTCGGCTTTTTTCTCGTCCGAATTGTCGGCGAGCTTGAAACATACGGTGTGTTTTATCATAATCGTTCCTCTCGGTTAAAGCTTCTCGTCGAGTTCGAGGATCGCCTTGCGGTAAATTTCTTTCGCTTCCGCAAGGTCCTTCTTCTCGATAAATTCGTTGTCGCGGTGAATATTGTTGTCCTTATGCGGCATGGCGATGCCGAAAGCGACCGCGTTCGGGAGTTCGCGCGCATACGTTCCGCCGCCCGTATGAATGGGCAGCGACGAATTGTCGTGAGTGACCGCACGGTACGCCTTCATCAGAATTTTTATCAGCCTGCCGTCCTCGGGCAGATAGAAGCCTTCCGAAAAGCGGTCGCGGTTTACCGTTCCGCTCGGGAAAGCCGACAAAAGCCGCGATTCGATTTCGTCGGGGCTTGCCGAGATCGGCAGACGGAAGTCGAAGCCGAGCGTGAGCAGTCCGAGTTCGGTTGTCGCCCAACCGACGTTCATCGTCAGTTTGCCGCTGCCGTCAGAGTAGTTGAGTCCGAGTACGCCCGCCGCGTCGTATCTGCAAAGCTTGTCCCATACGTTCGAGATAAACCCGCTCGACGGATAAAGCCCGCGAAGGAGCGCGAAGATCTTCCAGATCGCGTTTTCGCCGTTCTCGGGGCACATCGCGTGACCTTCCTTGCCGCGCGCCGTGATCGTGTAAGTGTTTCCGTTGTCTGTGACGGTAAAATCGTCCTTCGTGGCGTTCGCCGCCTGAAGGTATCCGCTCGCCATACCGCCGAAAAGGTCGCTTGTTTTGGGCTTGACAATAACGACCGAAGCGAGGTTCGGTATAACGTTATATCTGTTACCCGCGCCGAGATCGAGCACGTTTTTCGCGAAAACATCGTCGGTTATGAGCGTGAGCGCGGTGTGAAGTATGCTTTTTTCGCTACTGACCACGGGGAAATCGCTGTCGGGTACGAGCGAAATCATCGGAATTTCCTGTTCGACGCGGTAGCGCTTTATGCATTCCGAATTTTTTTCCTCGTTGCAGCCGACGATCAGCCGCAGTCTGTGACCGAGTCGCACGCGGTTTTCTCTGAATTCGCGCATAAGGTCGAGCATCATGACGAGCGCTCCCTTATCGTCCGCAACACCTCTGCCGTAAAGCGCGTTTTCGTCCTCTCGGAGCGTAAACGCTTCGTCGGGCGCGGGCACGACGTCGAGATGGCAAAGAACGCCGATGATCGGCGCGTCCGGATCGCCGTAATCGGCAAACCCGTAATAGCCGTCGCCTTCGCCGACTTTAAGCCCGTAAGAAGAAGCTTTGTTCAGGAACCAGTCGAGCGCGTTGCGTAATCCCTGCCCGAAAGGCGCGTCGGCACGGCTTCTCGGCGCGTCCACGCTTTTGATTTCCACGAGCTCTCTTAAATCGTCAATCATACTTAGACCTCTAAAACGCTTGCATTAAGTCGCGATTTGTTTTATAATATTCGGGTAAAACACCGCGCGATCAATCGTTTCGGTTGCTATTATACCGCTTTTGACCGCATTTGTCAACGAAAGGAGAGACATATGGAAGTAAGAACCAGATTTGCGCCCAGCCCCACGGGGTATTTACACATCGGCGGACTCAGAACCGCGCTTTATGCGTACCTTTACGCCAAGAAAAACGGCGGTAAGTTTATTCTTCGTATCGAGGACACCGACCTCGAACGCTATGTGGACGGCGCGGTCGAAGTTATCTATTCGACCATGCGCGAAGCGGGGCTTATCTGGGACGAAGGTCCGGACGTGGGCGGCGAATACGGTCCGTATATTCAGACCGAACGAAAGGATATTTACCTTAAATACGCAAAACAGCTCGTCGAACAGGGTGACGCGTACTACTGCTTCTGCACCAAGGAGCGTCTTGCGAAAATGCACGAGGACGGCGCGACCAAATACGACAAGCACTGCCTTTCGCTTTCCCGCGAGGAAGTCGAACGCCGCATAGCCGCGGGCGAGCCTTACGTTATCCGTCAGAATATTCCCGAAACGGGCTCGACAACCTACCACGATATGGTTTTCGGCGATATCACGGTCGAGAACAAGGAGCTCGAGGACAACGTGCTCATAAAGTCGGACGGTATGCCGACGTACAACTTCGCCAACGTTATCGACGATCATCTTATGCATATAACCCACGTTATCCGCGGAGTGGAGTACCTTTCGTCCACCCCGAAGTATAACCTTTTATATAAGGCGCTCGGCTGGGATCTCCCGCAGTATATGCACCTTCAGCCCATTATGCGCGACGCCACTCACAAACTCAGCAAACGCCACGGCGACGCGAGCTACGACGATTTCATCAAAAAAGGCTACCTCAAAGACGCGATTCTGAATTATATCGCGCTGCTCGGCTGGAGTCCGAAGAACGACCGCGAGAAATTCACGCTCGACGAAATGGTTGAAATGTTCTCGGTCGAAGGTCTCAGCAAGTCCGCTTCGATCTTCGACGAAGCGAAAATGCGCTGGCTCAACTCGTGTTACGTCAAGGAGCTTTCGCCCGAAGATTATTACGCGCACGCCCTGCCGTTTATGGAAAAGCTCGACTACCTCGAAGGTTACGATCTTCGCTACCTCGCTACGCTCCTTCAGGGCAGAACGGAAATCTTCTCGGACGTCGGAAAGCTCACCGCGTTCCTTACCGAATTCGACGGTTTCGACCTCGATCTGTTCGTAAATCAGAAGTGGAAAACCGATCGCGAGGTCGCAAAAAGAATGCTTCCCGACCTTATGGAGCTTGTTCGCGACGATTTCGACAATCTTCACGACGCGCTCGTCGCTTACGCCGAAAAGGCGGGGTATAAGAAAGGGCAGGTGCTCTGGATCTTCCGTATCGCTATCACAGGCGCCGCCGCGACTCCCGGGGGAGCAACCGAAATGGCGACCCTTCTCGGAAAGGAAAAAGTTGCCGCCCGCCTCGCAATCACCCTCGAAAGACTGTAAAACTTCCCACGAACAAGGAGAACATTATGACGGACAGAAAAGGATATGTGTCACCGCTCTCGACTCGCTACGCAAGCGACGAAATGCAGTACTGCTTTTCGGACGACTTCAAATTCACGACGTGGCGGCGGCTCTGGGTCGCGCTCGCCCGCGCCGAACACAAGCTCGGGCTTAACGTGACGGAAGAGCAGATCGCCGAACTCGAAGCGTATATAAACGACGTAAACTACGACGTTGCCGAAGCGCGCGAAAAGGAAGTCCGTCACGACGTTATGAGCCACGTTTACGCTTACGGACTTCAGTGCCCGAACGCCGCGCCCATAATTCATCTCGGCGCGACGAGCTGTTACGTCGGAGACAACGAGGACGTTATAGCGATGAAACGCGCGGGCGAAATCGTGCTCCGCAAGGCGGTCGCGGTCGTGAAAAATCTGTCCGAGTTCGCCGAAAAATACAAGTCGCTCCCGACCCTCGGCTATACGCACCTTCAGCCCGCTCAGCTTACCACCGTCGGCAAGCGCGCGACGCTGTGGATCAACGAACTTCTGATAGATATAGACAATCTGTCGTATCAGCTCGATAACCTCAAGCTTCTCGGTTCGAAGGGTACGACCGGCACGCAGGCGAGCTTTATGGAGCTTTTCGGCGGCGACGGCGAGAAGGTAAAGGAGCTCGAACGGCTTATCGCGGAAGAGATGGGTTTCAAGGCTTGCGTGCCCGTTTCGGGTCAGACGTATTCGAGAAAAACGGACGCTTACATGGTCGGCGCGCTGTCTGGGATCGCTCAGAGCGCGCAGAAATTCGCAAACGACCTTCGTATTCTGCAGTCGTTCGAGGAAATGGAAGAGCCGTTCGAGAAGAATCAGATCGGCTCGTCCGCAATGCCGTACAAGCGCAACCCCATGCGCAGCGAACGCATTTGCGCGCTTGCCCGCTATGTGTGCGTGGACGCGCTCAACCCCGCGCTTACTTCGTCCGTGCAGTGGTTCGAACGCACGCTCGACGATTCGGCAAACCGCCGCATTGCCGTAGCGGAAGCGTTCCTCGCGACGGACGCTATCCTTAATATATATATGAACGTTTCGGCGGGGCTGGTCGTCAATGAAAAGGTGATCGCCCGCCGCGTCGGCGAAAAATTGCCGTTTATGGCGACCGAAAACGTGATGATGGAATCGGTTAAACGCGGCGGAAACCGTCAGGAACTTCACGAAATCATTCGCGTTCATTCGCACGCCGCCGCCCGTGCCGTCAAGGACGGAAAACCGAACGACCTTATCGATCGTCTCGCTTCCGACCCCGCGATCCCGCTCGACCGCGACGAAATCGTTTCGCAGATGAATCCCGCCGAGTACGTCGGCAGAAGCGCGGAACAGGTGGACGAGTTTATCGAAGGATTCGTCCGTCCGGTGCTTGAAAAATATCCCGACCTCGGAACGCCGACCGAACTTAAAGTGTAGTTTCCGAATACGACCCGAAAAAATTTAAAACGAAAAACCGCCCGAAGCGTTCGTGCTCCGAGCGGTTGTTTTTTTGCGGCTCAGCCTAAAAGACCGATAAGGTTCTGATACGTCGCGGGGAAGAAGAGAAAGATTACGATGATCGCGAGCGCGGCGTAGAATATAATGCGGAAAACTATGTTGCGTTTGCACATAGCTTCGAGACCGACTATTGCGACGAGCAGAAGCGCGCCGAAGTTACGCACGATGTCGAGGATCATAAGCACGGTGGAATTCGTGATGAACTGCCATTGCGCGTTCGCGAGGCAGAGGATATACACCGCTACCAGAAGCACCGCGAGAATTTCGCCGATAATGTCGAATACGGGTTCGAGTTTTTTCATTTTTTTATCTCCTGAATAAATTCTATACCATAATTATACAATATTCTTCATTAAAATTACCCGCAAATATTATTAGAAACAAATTAAAAAACGCTGCCACTATGGCTTACTTTAATAATAGTAACAAAACGGCGAGCCGCCGTGGGCAAGTCGGCGATGGCAGGGAGCCCCTGCGGGCAAGTCGGCGATGCCTGTACTTACTTTCGGTAGAGCGTGGTAGGGGCGGACGCCCTCGTCCGCCCGCAATCTTGCGGAACGCAACCCCGTTTTAGTTTACTTTATAAAATAGTAACAAATTTTTCTTTTAGAAAGAAAGGGAAAAGAAATGTTCTTTTTCAGGCGAAGAAAAAGAACCAAAAAGACGCCGGCAGGGAACCCCTGTGGCAAGTATTTGGGTAGTGCATATAACGAACTAATATAGAGAACGAGATCTCTATACTCGCCCGCGGTGGCTCACCGCCTTGCGGCTGTGTCCCGGACCCCGCAACGCTTTAAAGGTCGAAAATAGTTGTAGGAGAGGTGTTATCGGGTGACTTCCGCGGGGGATTTCTCCGCTCCGCTAACGCTTCGGTCGAAATGACATTAAAAAGCGACAAATATAACGGTTGATAGAGTGTGGTAGGGGTGGACAACCGCTAAAGCCTTCCCCCGAGGGGGCGCGACGCGGCGGTGCGAAGCACCGTAAAAACAGTCCACAGGTGACTGTTTTTAGCCAAAGCGGCGAAGTAGCTGTGCTACGAGTTGGGAGGTGGCACGAGTGTGAGCGTAGCGATCCGAGTGACGAATGAGGGGTCGGGTTAATACAAAACGTAACGTATAA
>CAKQPR010000031.1 GCA_934270565.1 uncultured Clostridia bacterium
TGCACATAGTCAAGCGATATAATACAGCACTCAAACGGGCGATAAATCGCTCGCTCGAAAGTTGGTACAGCACAGGCGAACATCCGCAATCCGAGGGCGACCAAATAAGTCCGAAATCGGCTAAAAAACGCATAATTTATACTAAAACACACGAAAAGCAGTCATTCTTGCGAAAGAGTGACTGCTTTTTTCTCTGCATTTAGTTCGTCAAAACTCGAAAAATACCCTAAAAAACGGGGGTGGTCAGAAAAACTGAACACTTTCCCGTATATACGGATATAGGTAAAAGAGGGCGACAAAAGGAGCGTTTTTTATGGTAAAGTACACGTTAATCATAGAGTATTTGTCAAAAGGAAATAATTTTTCGCAGGTCGCAACGCTATGTGGTTGTTCAAGAACAACGGTGTGGCAGGTCTTGCAGCGCATTGATTTTTTGAAAATTTCGCTTGATGAAATAAAAGAAATGCAGGAAGAAGAACTTCGCTTTTTACTGTTTCCCGAACGGATAAAAAAGGGCAACGGTTATTTGATTCCCGACTTCAAATGGGAAGAATTTCAAATGAGGAAACATCAATCTTCGCTTCGGTTATGTTGGAGAAGATATTGCAAACGCGCTTTGAAACAAAATCTTAAAGCGTATAGTTGGGCAAGCTTTGTTTTCTTCTATGGTCAATTTCGTAAGCCGTGTTCTGATGAAGATGATCCAAAAGATAAAGTGAGAAACAAGTTGAAACATTATAATTTAATGTTGTCATATTGCAATCCAAACGGCGAGCAATATGACAAAATTTTAAGAGAGAAAGAAGAATGGCTTAAATCGTTACATCTTGACGAAAGCAAAATAGTAGATACTTCGCTTTAATGTTGGTGCATATTAAAAAATAGAATTACGGCATTGAAAAACCGTGATAAAATTTAATATATAAAACCGTGCTTATAATAGCGCACAGAATGAGAACGGTTGCGGGCGCGGACAGAATCGTGGTTTTGTCGGACGGCGTCGTGGCAGAGCAGGGAAATCCCGACGAACTATATAATAAAAACGGTATTTACACCCGTATGGTCGATTTGCAATCGGCAAGCGGAAAGTGGAAAATTAAATAAGCCGATTAAAGGATAAATTATACCTCTGTTGCGGGGGATTCCACGAAACAGCCGTGCAAACCGCCCGGCTGTTTCTCTGCGTGACAGTTAAAGACGGATGCTGCTCGTTAAATTTAAAATAGACCGTACTTTTTCCGTTTCTCTTGTCAAAAAAGATAAACGGAAAGGTTAAAAAACGGTAATAATTACCTATAGCGGCATTTTTCGGTAGCATAATTGATAAAAATATCACTTTTGCTATTTACAAGTTCGCCGTAAACGGTGTAAGATAAAAGCGATTCGGTGACGGCGATTGTCGCGTGCGGGCGGTTATATCCGCTTCGGGCGCGAAAAGATCAAGTTTCCGAAACGCATTTCGATTTAACGTCCGGGGCAAAATAACTTCGGCGGCGGGAGGAAAAATGAAAAGAAGAATTTGGCTGAGCACACTCGTTTTCACGCTGATTGCGGTACTCGCGTCGGTGGCGGTTGCATGCGGCGGCAACGATACGCCCGAGCCTGCGCGCTGCGACCACGACTATGCCGTAAAGTACGACGATCACGACCACTGGCGCGAATGCGCGATCTGTCATGACAAGACGGACGTTACGGCGCATGCGTTCGCCGATGAGACGGTAGAGCCGACTTATACCGAAAAAGGTTATACCGAACATACCTGCGAGTGCGGGTATACTTATCGCGGCGAAGAAACCGAAAGAATCGCGAAAGTCATCGTGCTTGCCGGGCAGAGCAACGCCGTGGGCTGGACTTACAGCAAGAATCTCAAACCCGTGGTTACGCCCGAGGAGTACGAAAAGTACCGCGCGGGCTTCGACAACGTGAAAATTTTCTATTCCAACGCGCCGTTCCAAGCCGACGACGCGCAGACGAAAACCAAGAACGAGAACTCCGCGTTCGAACCCGTCAAACTCGGTCAGGGACGTTATACCTCGCTCGAGGACGGAGCGTTCGGTCCGGAGATCGGGCTTGCGGCGTACCTTACCGAGAACTATCCCGACGAAACTTTCTATATAATCAAGGACGCGACGGGCGGATCGACGCTTCACGGCTCGTGGCTGTGTCCTTCTTCGCTCGGGTTTCTCGAAAAGACGGAAGAGGATATCACGCTTTATAATCATCTCATGAAAAAGGTTGACGACGGCATGGCGATGCTGAAAGCGGACGGAGTGGACGCGCGTATTCTGTCGTTTGTCTGGATGCAGGGCGAGAACGACGCTCAGTCTTACGCGTTCGATTATCCCACGCTGTGGAATAACTTTATCGGCGACGTGACGGCGGCGTTTGAAGAAAAGGGCTACCTTACCGAAACCGGACTTACCGCGATCGACGGCGGCATCACTCAGCGTTGGACGAACTACGACGTGGTGAACGCCGCGAAAGAACGTTACTCCGCGATCAGCAGTAAAGCGTATTTCGTCGAAGTCGCGCACGAGGACTGGATGACTTACGACCGTGACAATAACGACTACGCGCACCTCGACGCGCTGTCCATGATAAGACTGGGCAACGAGTTCGGCAAGAGTTTCGCACTCGCGTACGCTGATATTTATAACGAAAAACAGACTTACGCGCTCCCGACTCTCGACGGCGCGGGCACGAGCGAAAATCCGTACGTTATCGCAAACGAGGACGATTACAAGACTTTCGTCTATGAAAACTATTTCAACGAAGCGGCAAGATCGGCTTGTTATAAAATAACTGCGGATCTCGGCGCGGAGGACAGTCCGCTTCGTTTGTATGCGGGCAAGACCGTCGCGACGGCGTTCGCGGGCAAGATCGACGGCAACGGTAAAACGATCTGTATTGATATCGGCGCAAACGCGGGAGTGGGCTTTATCGGTTACGCCGCGGGCGCGACGATTACCGACCTTACCGTGGGCGGCAAAGTCGAGTACACGGCAAGCGGCTCGGGCGCGGGCGGCTTGGTCGGCGCGGTTCTCTACGCCGGCGGGAAGGTTACGACGCTTTCAAACTGCGTGAACGAAGCGATTATTACGGCAAACGGCGGCGGCAACGCCGGCGGTATGATCGGCAGAAGCACCGGCAACATTTCTATCGTCGGCGGTTCGAACGGCGGCACGGTGAACGCGGGCGCGAATTACGTCGGCGGCGCGGTGGGCTATGTTCTCAGACAAGACGCGAACGTTCCCGCGGTCGCTATCAGTGACTTTACGAACGAAGGCAATATTACGGCGGCGAGCAACGCAGGCGGCTTGCTCGGAAGAAGCGACGGTTGCAACGTTACGATAACAAACTGCGCGAATAACGGCGAAGTCGCTACGACGGCAAACTACGTCGGCGGCGCGGTTGGGTATATCATCAACAGCGGCGAATACGTTCCGTCTCTGACGATTACCGACTTTACCAACGGTGGCAAAATAACCGGCGCTACGGGCGTGGGCGGCGTAGTCGGGCTTATCCATTCCGGCACTAAAGCCGCTACGCACGCGCTCAGGTTAGTCAAAAACGCAGGCGAGCTCGTCGGCACGGCCGAGGTAGGCGGCATAGTGGGCACTATCGGCGGTCAGAAGTTTACCGA
Source organism: uncultured Clostridia bacterium (assembly GCA_934270565.1). GTDB lineage: Bacteria > Bacillota > Clostridia > Christensenellales > Pumilibacteraceae > UBA10677. The sequence goes on from CAKQPR010000031.1 coordinate 3,644, forward strand.
CCTTACCATAGAATACATCTCGGCAGGTTACGACGCGGACGGTATCGAAACTCCCGTCGGCAAGAACGCAGCCAACGCCACGAGCATTATCAAGACCTGCAAGCAGCACGACTTCGAGTTCGTAAGAACGGTTGAGGTTTCCTGCGCAGGCGACGGCTACGATTTGTACGAGTGCAGTAGCTGCGGTCAAACCGAAAAACGCAACGAGGTTCCCGCGCTTCCGCATACGCCCGAAGCGATTACGGAGGTTGCGGCAAGTTACGCGACCGCGGGCGTTAAGGCGCATTACGCTTGTTCCGTGTGCAAAAAGCACTTTACGGACGGCGCTTGCGAGAACGAAATCGTGGACTACGAAGAGTGGAAAGCGGGCGACGGTAAAATAGCCGCCGAGAAAGACGACGAAACTTACGGTACGGCGGAAAAGCCGTATTCGATTGCAAATGTAGCCGACTATAAGGCGTTTGCGGCGGCGGTCAACGGTAAAAACAATATGTCCGGGAAATACGCGAAACTCACTGCCGACATCGGCAGCGCGGAAGATCCGATTACTTCGGTTATCGGAAACGAAAATGCCGCAAGATTTTCGGGTACGCTCGACGGAAACGGCAAGACCGTTTACGTAACGCTTACGGCAACGAACGGCGTAGGCGTAGTGGGTTATTCGGGCGGCGCGACCGTGCTTAATCTTACCGTTCGGGGTACGATTACCTGCTCGGGTAACGCAATGGGCGCAGGCGGCGTTGTGGGCACGCCCGTTTATGCAGACGGCGCGGTTACTACCGTCAAAAACTGCGTTAACGAAGCGACCGTGAAGAATACGCACGCAACCAACGGCAATGCCGGCGGTATCGTTGGCAGAAGCACCGCAAACCTTTTGATCGAAAACTGCGTAAACAAAGGTGAAGTGTCGACTACTGCGAAATATGCTGGCGGCATACTCGGCTACTCGTACAAGGCTACTACGGCTCCGTCGGCTCCGTCGGTTACGATAAAGAATTGTCGCAACGAGGGCGCGATTTCCGGCAAGACCGGTATCGGCGGCATAGTGGGTATTCTGTTGGGGAATACCGGCACCGAGGCTCAGACCGTCGAAGGCGTGACGAATACGGGCACCGTTGAAGGAACGGATCAGGTCGGCGGCATCATCGGCACAATCGGTAAAGGCGAGTTCACTTCGATTACGATTACATACTATAAGGCAGGTTTAATCGACGACGGCGGCAACGATATAGTCGTAGGAAAAGACAGCAACAGCAACGGCAACACTGCGATTACCAAGCTCGATGCGCTCGAAGGTACGCTTGCGGCGTAAGAAAATTTAATAGTAACCGAAAAAGGGACTGCAATCGATTGCAGTCCCTTTTTTCGTTTAGCGGGTTGAAAAGGGATAATTTCCGGTTCCGCGGCGGGGATTTACGGCGTTACCGTTTATTTTACGCGTTATTCTCCGATAGATTCTTTGCGGGTGGAGTAGGTGGCGGCGTACTCGCGAGGAGAAACGCCCGTTTCGAGTTTGAACATTTTGCTGAAATTGTACAGCGAGCCGTAACCGGTAGCTTCCGCGATTTCACTTACCGACGAGCCGTCGCCGATAAGAAGTTCGGTGGCTTTTTTGATGCGGACGGAGCGCAGGTATTTTATGGGCGAAACGTTGAAAACCTTGGTGAAAATCTTGCGGAAGTATACGGTGCTGATGCCTGCGATAGCGGCAAGAGCATCGTTGGTGATGTCGGGATCGCCGTAGTTGGCGTGGATATAGTTGACTACCGGTTCGAGCATATGTTTGTAACTGCTGGGAAGGTACGATTGCTTTTTGTGCGCGGTAGCTTTGTCGAGTATGCGATAGAAAATGGACTTGCACTTGAGCATATAATTGTCCTTTTTCATATCCCAGAGGTTGGCCGCCGAGACGAACAGCGCGGCGACTTCCTGCGCGGCGGTATCGGTAAGAGTGAAGTCGATAAAGCCGAACGGCTCGCTGCCGACGTTCCCCTCGAACTCGATCATAACGCACTTGCCTTTCTCGTCCATGTGCCACTGATACCGCGCGTTTTTGTCGACGAGCAGCATATTGTTCACGTCGGACACGAAGCGTTCGCCGCCGCAAACGTAAGTCGTGCGCCCGGCGATTTTCATGGTGAGCGCGTAAGTCGAGCGGTCGTTTCTGGTGACCACGCGATGATCGTTTTTGGCAATCGTGTTGATTGCGACGATGCGATTTAAGATGATTTCGGATACGTCGAGATTGTTCATAACAAGCTTATTGTAAAGCATTTTTGATAAAAATGTCAAGAAGAAACGCGCGAATTATCCAAATTCAGGTAAACTAATTCGGTATCATAAAAGATAAAAATATCACTTTAACTATTTACATGCGGCGCGGTATGATTTATAATTTACTACGTAACCCGACAATTTCAGGCAAGCCTTAGGGAAAACGGAGTGAGCGTTTATGAAAAAAACGAGGATAGGGATATTCGGAATAGGTCACAATCACGCGGCGGCCGCAATAGACACTTTACGCAAAACCGACGGCGCGGAGATTGCGGGGCTTTACGAGCCGAGCGACGAAACGTACGCGCGACGGGTAAAGGAAAATCCCGGCGTTTACGACGATATTCCGCGGTTTTCTCTTGACGAACTTTGCGCGACCGGTGTAGAGGCGGCAATGGTGGAAAGTTCGGTTCCGGACCTCGTGGATACGGCGACGATCTGCGCCGAGCGCGGACTGCACGTTCACATGGACAAACCCGCCGGCACGAATCTTAACGCTTACAAAAAGTTTCTCGACATCGCAAAAGACAAAAAGCTCGTGTTCCAGACGGGGTACATGTACCGTTACAACGCGGGTATCAGATACGTTCTGAACAAGGCGAAACGCGGGGAACTCGGGCGGATATACAATATCGTCGCGACCATGAGTACCAAGCACCCCGAGTGGTTCAAACGGCAACTTTCGGGCTACGGCGTGAAATGCCCCTCGACGTTCATTTTCGGCGGACACCTCATAGATCTCGTGATGAAACTGAAAGGCAACCCAAAAGAGCTTACGGCGTTCAACGCGGTTTCGGGCGACGGCGGGATAGAACTTACCGACACTTCGGTGATTGTGATGTCGTACCCCGACGGGATCGCGACTGTGAAAACCTCGAGCGTGGAAGTCAACGGTTGGGGTATGCGCGAGTTTACGGTTTACGGCGAGAAAGGCACGGTCAGCGTTTCGCCCATCGAGTGTCCGATGATCGTTCGCGAAGCGGCGGCGGGCGAGGGCAATCCGTGGAAGGACTGCCACCGCGTGATCGATATTCCCGAAGAGGGGCGTTACGACGTGATGATGCGCGAGTTTATCGACATGATTCAAGGCACGATTCCCTACGACGTGGATTTCGAACACGAGTATAACTTGCAAAAATATACGCTCGAAGCGTGCGGCTACGACGTGGATTAAGAACGACGCAAATTGAGGAGAGATACTATGAAAAGATTTGAGAACATGGTAGTTATAGTGACGGGCGCAGGCGGCGGTATCGGATCTGATACGGCGATTTCGTTCGCAGCCGAGGGAGCAAAGGTCGCGGTAGTCGATTTCAACGGCGAAACCGCGAACGAAACGGTAAAGAAAATTACCGAAAACGGCGGAGAAGCGAAGGCTTACGTTTGCGACGTGACCGATTTTCACGCGGTCGAGAAGTGCGTAAACGATATAGTTGCGGACTTCGGCGGCGTGAACGTGCTGGCGAATATTGCCGGCGGAAGCGCGAGAAAAGATCGCGCGCTCTCGTACGAGCAGTCGCCAGAGGTTTTCGACAGAATTATCAAAGTCAATCTTTACGGCAGTTATTATTTCGCCCGCCAGTGCGCGAGAGTTATGATAGAAAAAGGCAAGGGCGGCAAGATAGTCAATACCACTTCGGTCGTGGGGCTGAACGGACACGTCATGCACACCGAATACGGAGCGTCGAAAGGCGGAGTGCTGAGTATGACCAAGTCCATGGCGAAAGAAGTCGGAAAGTTCGGGGTGAACGTAAATGCGGTTTGTCCGGGCATGATTCCCACGGCGAACGCGACCGGCGGCGATCTTTCGTACACTAACTATTTGCGAATGACTCCGTCGCCGCACGACATCACGGCTGCGGTCATGTTCCTCGCGTCTGAGGACGCGCGTTTTATCACCGGACACAATCTCGTAGTCGACGGCGGCAGATGCCTCGCAACTCGCGGAACGGAACCGAAGGACTGAAAAATGGAAAACGAATCGGTAAACGGAACCGTTGCGGCTTCCTCGGGTTACGGCGTTTCGGATAGTGCGGTTTCGACTTCGTCGGATGGCAAAAACCGTTCCGAAGTACCGAAAAAAGCCGAACGCAAGCGTAAAAAACTTGACGCGTGCACCCGTAGAACGATTATAATAGTACTCGTCAGTTTGCTCGTAATGATTCTTTGGGGCGCGCTGTTTCCGTTCGTCAAGTACGGCTATAAGGTCTTTTCCATCGATACGACGTTTTATCCGAACCTGATTCTGTTTGCCGGAGTACGGTTTACGATCAGCGGTTTTATTCTTTCGGTGTTCTGTATATTCACCAAACGGACTTATATCGTACGTCAGCCGAAAAAACTGATCGGGACTTCACTGGTCGCGCTGTTCGCGGTGGTACTGCATTATACCTGTACTTACATAGGGTTGAGCCTGGTGGACGCGGGCAAAACCGCGCTTTTGAAACAGGCGGGAGTAGTGGTGTTCGTGTGCGTGTCGTTCCTGTTCTTTAAGGATGATAAATTCAGTTGGGGCAAGATTGCGGGCGCGGTGCTGGGCGTGGCTTCGGTTCTCGTGGTCAACTTCGAATCGACTAAGTTCGATTTCGGGCTAGGATCGATACTCGTGCTTGCCGCCGGACTTTGTACGGTCGTGAACAACGTAGTGTTCAAAAAGACGCTCGCAGACGTAAATCCTGTGTCGGTTACAGGGTATTCGCAACTTATCGGCGGCGTGGTGCTGATGATTATCGGGCTGAGTTTCGGCGGAAGTTTCGGAGTAGTCACTCTGGGCGGAATAGGCATTATGGCGTTCATAGTCGCGGCGACGGTGGTGAGTTACGGGCTGTGGTACGCGGTAGTGCAGAAATACAGCCTCAGCAAACTGTTCATAATAAAGATGACCGAACCGCTGTTCGCGGCACTGATCTCGGTGCTTCTGCCTATCGGTGCTACGCTGACCTGGCAGCACGGCGCGGCGTTCGCGCTCGTTGCGGCGGCGGTGCTGGTTAGCAACGTGAATTTCGGAAAAAAGTCCCTCAAAACGGACGAAATAACAAAAATTAACGACGAAACCGCGGCAAAACCGCAAAACGAAACGGAGATAAAAGTCGATGAAAGCAATGTTGATTGACGAGAATAAGAATTTTGTCTGGTCGGAAGTAGCCGAACCTACGCTTGCGCCCGACGGCGTTATCGTGGAGATATACGCGACCGCGCTCAATCGCGCCGACCTTCTGCAACGCGCGGGAACGTATCCGTCGCCTGCGGGTTGGGCACCCTGGCCGGGGCTGGAACTTGCCGGCAAGATCGCGGCTATGGGCGAAACTGCGAAAGCGGAAAGCGATTTTAAGATCGGCGACGACGTTTGCGCGCTAGTGGGCGGCGGTGCTTACGCCGAGCGTATCGCGATTCCGTACAAATTGCTGCTTAAAATGCCCAAAGGCATGTCTTACGAAGAAGCGGCTTGCATACCCGAGGCTTACTGCACGAGTTATCTCAACCTCTTTATCGAGGGCAAGTTGCAAAAAGGTCAGGTGCTGTACGTTGCGGCGGGAGCGAGCGGACTGGCAAGTTCGGCGATTCCCATGGGCAAAGCGTTCGGTGCGTACGTCGTGACGAGCGTACAGACCAAAGCCGTTGCGGAGAAAATCAAAAACCTCGGCGCGGACGAGATTATTATTCAGGAAGAGGAATCGATCCCCGCGGCGTTCGAGCGTCTGGAGAAAGAGGGTAAAGCGGTCAACGTCTGCATGGACTGCTTGTCGGGAGCGGATCTCGGCGCGGCTATGCCGTTTATGGCAAGGGGTGGCTACTGGGTGGTCATCAGCACGCTTGCGGGCATAGAAACCGAAATCAAACTCCGTCCGCTATTAACCAAGGGATTGCACCTCGTAGGCTCGATGCTGAGAAACCGCACGAACGACCAGAAGCACGAGATACTCGAAAGCCTTTCGCGCGATATGTGGAAGTACTTTGAGGACGGCTCGATAAAGCCGAGTATTTATAAAGTGCTGGATATAAAGGACGTGGACGAAGCGCACGGCATACTTCAGCGCTTTGAAAATACCGGAAAGGTGGTAATGAGGGTTAAATGAGAAAAAAGAGCTACGTCTTAATACTTTTCGCGGCGTTGGTTGTGCTGTGCGCCGCGCTCGTCGGTTGCGGCAAGGTTGCTAGGACTTATCACCGCGTTTCGGTCGCCGAGTGCGAGAACGGCAGAGTATATGTCACTTATCGCGGAGAGAAAGTCGGCGGGGCAATGGCGGGCGAGCGGTTGTCGATCAATCTTTTGCCCGATACCGGCTACGAAGTCGATTACGTCAAGATCGACGGCGCGGCGAGCGAGGGCGTGTATTTCGACATGCCGGATAACGCCGTGAATATTTCCGCGGCGTTCAAGCGCGTTACTTACGGCGTAACCGTATCCGGCAGCGTTTCGGGCGGCACGATCGCGGTGGATAAGACCACGGCGGCTTACGGCGAGAAAATCACCGTTACCGTTACGCCGGACGAGGGGTACGTTCTCAAAGAGCGCACGCTCGTCGCGAACCACACCGAGATTTACAAGCCGCGTGCGACCGAAGCGATAGTTACGGAGTTCGTGATGCCGCCCTGCGACGTGGCGATAAAGGGCGAGTTCGTATCGACCGAAACGTTTATAACGCGCATAAGCACGCTCGAGGAATATATTTCGTTTGCGAACGCGGTCAACGGCGGCGATAATTACGTCGGGCGCACGGTGATACTCGAAAACGATATCGGCACGGAAGCCGCTCCCGTATGGGCGCGAGTCGGCGCGAGCGCGGCAAATTATTTCGGAGGAACGTTCGACGGCAACGGCAAGACGGTGTACCTCAGACTTATTACGGATACCGATTCGGATAATTCCGTGGGTGCGTTCGGCTACGTCGGCGGCGCGACGATAAAGAACCTTACCGTAAAAGGCACGGTCGTAAAGAACGGCGACAACGGCGGCGCGGGCGGTATCGCGGGCGCGGTGCTGTACTCGGACGGAAAGGAAACGGTCATCGACAACTGCGCTTCTTACGCGAGCGTATCGGCGGCAAACAAGTACGACGCGGGCGGAATAGTCGGCGCGGCTACCGGCAATCTTAAAGTCGCGAACTCGGTGAATTACGGCTCGGTATTCGCGGGGATTTCGCGGGCGGGCGGTATTCTCGGTAACGCTTACTGCGCGAGTATCTACAAGAAAATATCCGTCTGTCTTATCGGAGTCGGGAACGCCGGCACGGTGAGCGTCGGCGGCGCAAGCGGCGTATTCGGCGGTATCGCGGGCAGAATAGGCGTGAACGACCGTTTGCAGAACGTGTTCGACGGCTTTACGATCGGCTACGTTTTTGCGGGCTGTACCGATAAAACGGGGCGCGACCTCGTGGTCGGGCGCAACGACAGCGTGACGAACGTGAAAATTTATAAAATAACCGTAAAGGAGGACGCATGAAAAAGAAGATTTTTACCGTCTTTGCGGCGGCGATAACGTGCGTAGCGCTTCTTTGCGGCTGTGCGGCGAAGAACACTTTCGGCGACGGCTTCGTTTACCATAAAGGCAGCGTAAAGGAGTTCGACACGAGCCTTTTCTACGGCAACGTCGAAACCATGCAGGGCGCGGATCCGTCGCTTATCTGGGTTGCCGAGCGTGACGAAACGGGCGCGGAAATCGACGGCGGCGGGTACTATTACGCCTACGTCACCGCGACTTCCACGATCAACGCGTGGCGAACCAAGGATATGACCAACTGGCAATACCTCGGCGCAGTGTTCCGCCCCGACCTCGACAAGTTCTGGGCAATGCGAAACTACTGGGCACCCGCGGTGCATTACGACGAAACGGATAAAACTTACTACATGTATTACAGTGCTTCCGATCGCGACGAAACATACGGCAAGAACACGCACTACGTTTCGATGGCGACCTCGAAAACGCCTTACGGTCCGTTCGAGGAGTACAACCCCGGCAACAAGCCTACCGAAAGTTTGCGCCCGCTCGTGGACTTTTCGAAAGTTCCGAAAGATCACCCGATGTATCAGTACGGCAACTCCGAGTACAATCTTCCCGACGGTTACTTTTCGGCGATCGACGCGGAGCCGTTCGTCGACCCGGTATCGGGGCAGAAGTACCTGCTGTTCACTCGCGACCGTAACGCCGCGGGGTACACGAGCAGCGACACTTATATAATGCAAATGAACGAGTGGTGGGATCCCGACTACGCTTCGCTTTCGCTGGTATCCGTCACCGGCTATACGGCGGTGAACGGCACGGAAGAGACAGACGAGGGCACGGTCAACGAAGGACCGTTCATGATCTATCGTGACGGACTTTATTACCTGACGTTCTCCGTACACTCGTACGAAGAGGGCAGTTATCAGGTGCGCCAGGCCGTGGGCGAATCGCCCATGGGACCGTTCAGAAAAGTCGCGGTCGAAAAGGGCGGCGCGGTAATCACTACCGACGGGCTTGCGATGTACACGAATTCGTCCGGTCACCACAGTTTCATCAAAGTGGGCGACGAACTGTATATCAGTTATCATACTTTCAAAAACGACGAATCCATCGCCGAAGCGCGCAAGATCCGCTTTGACAAAGTGAGCTTCGTGACGAACGAGGACGGACTTCCGGTCATCTATGCCAACGGTCCTACCGTTACGCTTCAGCCGCTGCCCGCGGAAATAAGCGGCTATGAGAACAAAGCCGCCGCGGCGATAGTCACGGCACAGGGGCTTGCGGACGACTCCGACGCATACTGGCTGAACGACGGCACGATCAAGATTCACGAGGACTCGGCGGTAGTCGATGAAACGCGGTTCCGTAAAGGCAAGGGCAAAATCACGCTCGCGTGGACCGACTACGTTTCCGCAAAAGCGATAATGATCTATAACGCCTGCGAGTTTGAAAGTTCGTTCACCGCAATCGACAATATCCGCATTACTTACCGTAAGGACGGCAAGGAAGCCGTAGTGCAGACGGGCAGGCTCGACTTCGACTACTCGACTTTCTCGCTGGAGGACAGACACTTCGACTGTATCTTCGCGGGCGCTTCGGTGTCGATTCAGTTTGCCGATATGGATATCCGAAAGATAGAAATCGAAATTTCCGAGCCGAAAACGGGCGATACGTTCGCGGTTTCCGAAGTCACGGTACTGGGGAGGGCGAGCGCATGAAAAAACCGCTTATAATACTGACGAGCGCGCTTATGGCGTTCACCGCGGTCGCGGCTACCGGTTGCGGCGAAGCGAAATTCGATAAGTACGGCTATGAGAACGCTTTGCCGATCGCGAGCGAAGTATACGATTTTTCCGAAGCCGACGGAATGAAAACCGACGGCGTAAAGGACGGTAATTACGGATCAGAGTACTGCTACCGCTTGTACGACGGCAGCGACGACAGCATATACGTCGACAGTTATATCTACTTCGGCGAAGAAGGCTTGCATTGCTTCGTCAGCGCGCACGACAAGGTGCTGAGTTATCACCACCTCCGCGCGGTGCATCAGAACACCTCGGTGGAATTGTTCTTCAATTCCGCGACGAAAGCCGACGGCACGGATAAACTTTCGATAGACCGCAGAACGCTTCAGTACCGACTCGACTGCGGAGGCAAGTACTCAAAACTCGTGGGCGTGGGCGGTAAAAGCACTTATGTAACGAGTTATTTCGACTCGGCGCACGCGGTCAAGGTCAACGGCACGCTGAACGGCACGAACGAAGAGGGCTTCGACGCGGAAGTGTTTATCCCCTGGTACGAATTCGGCTTCATCAAGGACGAGAACGGCGCGTATCACGCAGGCGACCTTACCTATCGCGTGGCGTACAGCGCAAAGACCGACGCTACGGTCAATACCGAAGAATTCAAGTCCAGCCGCTCGTACACCACCAAGTCGCTCAGTTTTCAGGCGACTCCGTACACCTGGGTGCCGATCGGTAAACGAGAGGACGGCACGGGCGAGTGCCTTACGAGTGCCGACGGCGACGTGTTCGGCATGCTGCAAGTGGGCGCGGATAAGTATTACCCGACCTATAAATTCGACCTCGGCCCGGACAACGCGACCGACAGAAAGATAACGCTCGACAGTTTCTCGCCGACGAGTTACGCGTTCGTTAAAAACGGCTATGACACCGATTATTATTTCGAGTGCAACGTATCGAAGATAAACGCGGGTACGGTTTCGAGTCCTTACGTCGGCATAGTCAATATTTTCCCGTCCAACCGCACGCTCTTGTATATAAGAACGGACAAAACGAGCGGGAAGAAGTACGTCGGAGTTGCTCAGCGCGATATGAAAAATTCCGCGTGGGTGCTGACGGCGGGCGCGGACTATGCGCCGTATGAAAAGGAAACGGCGGAGGAGGGCGACGTTATCAAACTTGCGGCTTACCGTCATGGCGACGCTATCGCGTATTTTGTGAACGACGAGATTCTGTGCGTGACGGCGGCTGCCAAAGAAGAAGCGCAGGGCTTTACAGACGTTCCCGAGGTTACTCTTCGCGGCACGACGGCTTCTACCGGATCTACCGGCAGAAAATACTACTCGAAGTGCATGGTGGGCATTTACTCGTTCGGTCCGAAAGCGGAGTTTTCCGATTATACTTATCTTAAAGGCACGGACGCGCAAACCAAATTCAACGAACTCGCGGGGATAACCGCGGATTCGGAAATATAAGGAGAAAACATGAAAAAATTTCTAACACTCACGATGGCTTTACTGCTCATGGTTACGACGGTAGGGTTGACCGCTTGCGGCGGTAAGAACAAGAGCGGCGCGGATATTACGTTCGACGCCGACGGCAATATCGTAGCGTCGGCGGAAGGCACGGTAATCACGTTCACCAGTTATGCCGAGGGCGAGAAAGAGGACGTTTATTATCAGCTCCGCAACGCGTTCAACGAGAAGTACAAAGCCTACAATATCACGGCTAAATTCGAAAAGACCTCGTCCGACAGTTACGAGAACGTTACCGAAACCCGTCTTAAAGGAAAGACCTGCCACGACGTAGTGCTCGTTTCCGACCAGTATTACAAAAAGTGGGCGACGGCGGGGCTTCTCGAAAACCTCGATACGTACATCAAGAGCGAGAACAAGACGCTTAACTTCGAAGCGGACATTGCGAACATGAACGAAGGAGCGGTGGGCAGATACCGTTACGACGTGGTCACCACTAAGAGCGAAGGCGAGGACGCGCATTATTACGCGCTTCCGAAGGGCAGCGGATCGACGGTCATCTACTACAACAAGGATTACCTTAAAAATGCCGACGTCACCGAGATTTCCGTGTACGAAGAAAACCTCGCCGCGTATAACGCCGGCGAAGCGGACGCTTACGGCAAGACCAAAGCGCAGGCGGGCATCGCGGCGGACGCGACCGTTCCCGCTAAAGCGTACTTCGAACTTGGCGGCAAATGGTACTTCAACAACAAGATCTCCATGAGTTGGCAGGAGTGTTCGGAACTTGCCGCCGATCTTCAGGCTGCCAACGAAGCCTCGGGTTGCAGGTACGGTTTTATCACCAGTTGGTGGTTCAATTACGCATTCTCGGTGGGCGGAAACTGCATACAGTATCTGACCTCTTCCGACGATCAATACAACGGCGGTTACTATACCTTTACGCTTGAGGACGCAACCCTCAACTACAAAGCCAAGGAAACCGTCGTCGTCAACGGTAAGACTTATAACGCGGGCGAGATTCTCGACTACGAGGACAAATTCTACCTTACCGACGAACTCGCGGCTAAGTGCGACGCGCTTCCCTCGCAGAGAAGAGCGTTTGCCGAGTACATGAGCCTTGCGGGCAAGAAGAACGAAAACCATTATCACAAGCCGGTCGGCGGCGTAAGCGGCGTGACCGACGCGTTCTATCAGATTATTCCGTACAAACTTGCCGGCACGGCGGCGGACGCTATCGCCAAGAACACCGAGTATATGAAAGACGGCAACGGTACGGATTACGCTTCGCTTCCCGCGGATCAGCGTTACGGCGATATGGTAGTCGTGTACAACAAGGGCATTTCCACTTCGCCGGGATCGTTCGGCACGGACGGACTGTTCGGCTCGTTCCAGAACGGTGCTTCGGCTATGGTCGTGGACGTCAGAGCCAGCACCGCGATTGCCCGCAGTATCAAGAAGTTCGACTGGGACGTAGCACCCATGCTCGTTTATAAAGAGTTCGACGGCAACGATAACGTGACCGTGGCGGGAAATGAGGGCGCGCACAGCGGTTCGACGGCTTGGGCTATGTGGAAAAAGAGCACCGTCAAGAACGCGGCGTATCTGTTCATCAAGTTCGCGGCGGGCGA
>CAKQPR010000032.1 GCA_934270565.1 uncultured Clostridia bacterium
CTCAGCTGTTTGCCGCCCCTCGCGAGACAGCCTACATATAATACCATATCCTTTTCCTTTTGTCAACAGTTTTTTATGCCTTTTTTAAATCTTTTTTTATTTTTTTGTCATCGGTCTGCGTTGGTAAGTTTTTATGGCGTCCGTGCTCGTTTGTTTTCGGTTCCGTTACGAGACTAACTACCGTTGTGCAAGGTTGGCGGCGGGGCGAGGGCGTCCCGCCCTACCGATAGTAAGTACGGGCATCGCCGATTTGCCAACGGCGGCTCGCCGTCGTTAATTGCCGCCTTTTAGCATCTCGACGAAAGCTATGATCAGAACAAGGAAAACCAGCGATGATATACATATTGCAAGTATCGACATCACCTTACCTCTACCGCCGAGTTCTTTGGCACGCTTCAGTCCGACGATACCGAAAGCCAAACCGAGTATTCCCGTAACAATAAAAGGAAACGAAACAAGCGAACATACAAAACCCGCAACAGACATTCCGTTAGTACCGTTTTGATTTTCCATAATCTCCTCCGAATTTATATAAGTTACGATGATTATAATTCTTTTACGGAATTATGTCAACTATTTTTAGTGCTATAATTCCACAAAAGAATTATAAATATGACGGTGAAATATGAAAATTCGCAAAAAAGACTACGGCGATTGCAATATGATCGGGAAAAAGACAGAGGAACTGAGAAAAACTCGCGGAATAAAGCAAAAAGACTTTATCGCTCGATTGCAGATTCTCGGCGTTGACGTAAACCCGACGAGTTATTCGAAACTCGAGGGACAAATTCGCATCGCAACGGACAAAGAAGTTTTCGCGATCGCAAAGATACTTAACGTGAACGTAGACGAACTATTTAAATAAACTAATCGCCCTGTCGGGTGTTTCCGACGGAGCGATTTCGTTTTATATTCAACTATATATTATATATAAGCGGTTGCGTTACTCTTCCTTCTGCTCCTCGTCGTCCTTTTTGATAAGGGTGACGCGGACTTCGTGGACGTGTTTTGCGGTGGCTTTGGTGACTTCGAAACGGAGCGAATCGTTTTCGACCGCCTCGCCGACGACGGGGATCTTATCCATAAGCTCGATAACGTAGCCGCTGACGGTGGTCGAATCGATATCCTCGGGCGGGTCGAGCTCGAGTTTTTCGTACATTTCGTCAACGTTTTCGTTGCCCGAAACAAGGTAGCTTCCATCGGGTTGCGGGCGGAGAAGTTCTTCGACCTCGTCGTGTTCGTCGTAAATTTCGCCGACAAGCTCCTCGAGAATATCCTCGAGCGTGACGATACCTTCCGTGCCGCCGAATTCGTCGATGACGATAGCCATATGCACTTTCGCCTTCTGAAGCATACGGAGCACGGTGCTGATTTTCATCGAATCGGAAACGCACACGGACGGCTGAATAATGCCCTTGATCGAACCCACGCCGTCGTGAAGAAGCGCGTAAAAATCCTTTTCATGAATAATACCGATAACCGAATCGATGGTTTCGTGATAAACGGGGATACGCGAATAGCCGCTTTCGGTGAACTTATTATATATAGTTTCCATATCGGCGGATTCGTCCACGGCGACGACGTTGACGCGCGGAATCATAACGTCCTTGACGTCGAGGTCCTCAAACTCGATAGCCGAACGGATAAGCTGTGATTCGTGTTCTTTGAGCTCGCCCTCGCTTTCGGCGGTTTCGACGATCGTAATGAGCTCGCCTTCGGTAACGGTTGCGGTGCGTTTGGTTTTGAAAATCTTGCCGATGAGCGCTTTCCAGCCGGTAAATATGATCGTAACGGGGAAAAGCACGACCGAGAAAAATTTCAGGATCTGATAAAACGCCATCGCGACCGACTCGGGGCGCATTTTCGCGAGCATTTTCGGAGTGATTTCGCCGAAAATCAGCACGACTACCGTCATTACGATAGTTGAAATTGTGGTTGCGAGCGAAGCGTTGTTTATTATGAGCGAAGCGAACAGTACGGACGAGAGCGACGTTGCCAGAATATTGACGATATTGTTACCTACAAGGATCGTGGACAGCAATTTGTCGTAGTTTTCGGACATTTTGAGCACCGCCGAAGCGCGCTTGTTGCCCTGATCTTCCATATTCATAAGCCGAACCTTGTTTAGCGACGTAAACGAGGTTTCGGACGCGGAAAAGAACGCCGAGAACACGACGAGCACGATAATCGCGAGTAATAGACCTACCTGACTTGAATCCATCTGTTAAAATTTTCTCCTTTTCTGCCTCGAAAACAACGGAAAACGGCAACGCAGAAACGCGCCGCCGGAAATAACGGTTATTTTTTCGTATGATATTCGGCGAAACGTCGTAAAGGCACTTCGCCGGCGTTGTCCTCTCGGATTTCCATAAGTTAAGACTAATTATACCATAAAAAAGCGGATTATGCAACGATTTTTCAAAAGATTTTCGCAACGATTATAATATTTATGTCCGAAATCCCGACCGCGTGCATACAAAACGGCGCAAACGGTGATTGCCGTCGCGCCGATTTCCTGTGTCCCGCGTTATTTAAGAAGCGTCTTTATTGCCTCGACGAGCTCGTCCACGGTGTTTACCTGAATATCGTCGGGGAAAGTAATGCCGAATTTGTCCTCGATCGCCATTACGAGTTCGACTTTATCGAGCGAGTCGAAACCGAGGTCGGTGAAGTTGTCACCGAGTTTGAGATTTCCCTCGCCGCGGTATTCGACGGCTATATCGTTAAGCTCTTTCAGAATGTCCATGTTTAACCTCCGTTACGTTGATCTTCTCCGATTATACCAAAAATCATTCGGTTTGTCAACGTTTTAAGCGGCGTGTATTCGTTTCGGGCAAAAACGCCCTCTCGTCAATGTCTTTCCGCCGCGGTGGGATCTTCGCCGCAAAGCGTATATTCGGGGCGACGGTGAACGCGCAGATAGTCGGCAAGCTCGGTCGAGGAATGAACTTCGTCGCCTACGAAAGTCGCGGTCTGAAGCCTGTGCCAGTCGTAGTGAGTATCGCCGCCCGCAATCACTATAAGGTTGCGCTCGTCGGCGATACGGTTGATTTCCTCTTCTCTGACGTCAAGCGGATTCGAAGTAAACCCGCAACAGCCGTTGATTTCGAGCCCGTCGAGGTAGTCTAAGTTTTTCGGCGTATGCCCCTGCGCCGAACGGAACGGGTGCGCCTGAAACAGCAACACGCCGTGCTTTTTGCACTCGGAATAAAGTTCTTTCTGGTCGAGACGGCAGAGGTCGGGCGTTTCGCGCAGGAACTTTTCGGTAACGCCTATAAGAATATAGTCGGCGTAATTTTCGCGTAAAAATTGCTCGGAATATTTGTTTCTGAGCGGCTGAGAATAGGGCGCGAACAACGTAACTTCCGCGCCGAGCCACCCTTCTATCCCTTTATCTTTGCAAATCCCGGCAAAACGGCGGTATTCGTCGATATAGGCGTTCAGCCACTCGTCGAAACCTACGCCGTGGCAGTCACGGTACGAATCGGAATAGTGGTTGGAAAGCGTAACCGCACCGAACCCGCACTTTGCGTAGCGGTCGGCGAGGACTTCCGCGCTCTGGCGCGAACAGGTGCTTATAGGATTGCTGTGGCAATGCGTTTCTATCTTCTTCATCTTAAGTCTCCGATCGGCAAATCAAAAATCATTCCGTGCGGCAACGCGCGCGGCTTCTTCCGCACCGTTTCCGCTTAAAATCGCCCCGATAAACCGCGCGGCAAATTCCGCTCCGTCGGCGATTTCTTCGTCTATATAAGTAATGCGATCGCTTTCCGCCGCGACCGCCCCGCCGTCCGAAAGCAGAATAACGACCGATTTAAGCCCCGCGGAATACAATTCCGCCACGGCGAGCGCTACCCCTACTTCGGTCTTTAATTCAAAGCCGGTTATTTCCCCTGCCGCCTCTTCGGTAAAAACCGCCGCGTCGCACGCGCAGGCAATCGCTTCGGGCACGGCAAACGCCGCGAAAGCGAGAACGGTAAGCGCTCGGGCGCGTTTTGCCGCCGCCAAGACGAATTTCGTCGCGTCGATTTCTCCCGAAAGATCGGTAATCACCGCGTCTTTCTCGGTAAACACGCCGCAAACCTCTTCGAGCTCGGTTTCGTCGGGCGGGTACGGCGCAAGATTTTCGGTCGCCATCCCCTCGCCCGCAAGCCTGTCCGTAGCAAGCTCGTCCGATTCGCCGAACGCGATCGTTTTTATTCCTTCCCTTGCTGCGGCGACCGCCGTTTTTTCAAGCGGATTTTCGCGACCTCGATCGAATTTTCCGTAAACGTACAGCATTTTTCGCGACGTTACATCTCGTTGATCTCGGCGCGCTTGGACTGCGAACCGGTCGGGTTTTTAATGGAGAACGCGACGTTTATGAGGTGGTCGGCGATACGTTCGAGCGAAGAAATCATCGCGAAGAAATACGTTCCGCGTTCGACCGCGCATTCGCCCGCGTTGAGCCGCTCGATATGGCTTGCCCCGAGGTCGTCCTTCATTCTGTCAACCTCGTCCTCGATCGACGAAATGCGGTCGAGCATAAAGCGATTGCGCGTCGAGAAAATTTCCACCGACAGGTCGAACATCTCGATAACCTTGTTGTACATTTGCCTGAGTTCCGCGATCGCCGCGTCCGAGAAAGCGACGTGCTGTTCGTTCATCTCCTCGGCTTGCTCGACGAAGTTTTCCGAATAATCGCCTATGCGCTCAATGTCGCTTATGACGTGATGATACGCGCCGACGAGCCGCTCGTCCGAAGCGGAAAGCGAATTTCCCGCGAGCGCGATAAGGTATTTCGCAACCATATGGTAAGTGTAGTTGATACGCGCTTCGTTCTTCTCCACTTCGTCGCGGCATGACGCGTCGAGAGTAAGAACGGCGTTCACCGAAGCGGCGAGGTTTTCCTTCGCGACGCCCGCTATGTAAACGATTTCCTTCGCGACCTGCGCGACCGCGATGGGCGGGGTCTGCAAAAGACGGTCGTCAACGTATTTGAGTTTCATTTCCTCTTCTTTCGGCGCGGGTTTTTCGCGCACGATCAGTTCGGTGATTTTGACGAACTGGTTGATGAACGGAAGCAGAATTACGGTCGTTATGAGGTTGAACGCGAAATGAAACCATGCGATTTGCCACGCGGGATCGCCGAGCTTTGCCATAAGCGCAACGACGGGATCGCGGAAGATCCAGATTACGATCGTGAAGAGAATCGAGCCGATTACGTTGAATAAAAGGTGGAAGAACGCGGTGCGCCGCGAGTTGGTGCTCGTTCCGACCGAAGCGAGTATCGCGGTGACGCACGTTCCGATATTCGTACCGAGAATTACGAACAAGCCGCTCGCGACTTCCATCGCGCCCGCGCCCGTAAGCGTGATAACGATAGCGGTAGTCGCGGTCGAGCTCTGAATAAGCGCGGTGAACGCCATACCTATAAGGATAAGAAGAAGCGGGAAATCGACCGCGCGGAACGCGCTCGCCATAACTTCCTTTATCGGGGAGTCGCCCGCAAACGCGCCGCTCATAGCGTTGAGTCCGACGAACATAAGTCCGAGCCCGCACAGAATGCCGCCCACTTTTTTAACGTTGTCGTTTTTGAAGAAAGTCATCATAACGCCCACGAACGCGAGCGCCGAAGCGTAAAGATTGATATTGAGCGAGCCGAGCGAAATCAGAAAGCCGGTCGCCGTCGTTCCGATATTCGCTCCCATAATGATCGAAGCCGCCTGCGTGAGCGTCATAACGCCCGCGTTTACGAAACCGATCGCCATAACCGTTGTCGCGGCGGAGCTGTTTACTATCACCGTAACGAGTGCGCCCACGCCTACGCCCGCAAAGCGATTGCCGGTAAGGTGGTTGAAAAGTTTTTTCATTCCCTTACCCGCGCTGCGCTCAAGCCCCTCGCTCATCATATGCATACCTATCATAAATACGCCTATGCCGGCGAGCAGCATCAATATGCTCGTAAGAATTTCCATATTTACTCCTTGATTTCCTGCCGCACACAACTCTCCTCGCGCACCTTCGCGCAGGGAGCGCAGGCACTTCTCGATGCCCGCACTTACAATTATACAAATTTCGGGCGCCTAAGTCAACCGATACGGCAAAGCTTTGCGGATATTCCCGTCATAAATTTATGCGAATTACGCACAATACTTGCACGGAGGAAAATTATGGTGAAAAAACAGGAACAACGCATAGCGAAAAAATCGACCGAACCCGAAAAAGCGCGAAACGCGAAACGTACTTCGCCGAAAACGACAAATAACGACAAGCGGGCTTCTCTGTCCGACCTGTACGAAGAACGCGCCGACGGGCTCGTCGAAACCGCGCCCGAAAAGAAATCATTCGCCGCGAAGAGATCGAAATCGGTAAAAACGGCAAAACGGACGAGCGGAAGCTCCGCACGTCAGAAAAACGAAACGAAAGAACGTAAAGCGATAAAGGGTAAAAATGACGGAGAAAAGGCAGGAAAAACAAACGCCGAAAGGACGAAAAACGCGGGAAAAACGCAAACCGTACAAAACGCGGCAAAAGCCGAAAAAACGAAACGCACGGCAAAGCCCGCGAACAAAAAAACTTCCGTTCCGAAAAAGCCCGCAACAAAGAAGCGCACGGACGGCGCGGGCGTAACCGAGAACGCTCCCTACTCGCATCTCGCCGACTATCGTATGATCACAACCGCCGACGACGTCGCAAACTCCTCGGGCAGCTGACCGCCGACAGGGAACCCCTGCGGGCAAGTCGGCGATGCCCGTATTTAAAGAATATCATTATAAAACCAAGCGTAACGGTATTTTGCGTTGTCATTGCGAGCGAAGGCGTAGCCGCAGCGTGGCAATCGCACTGGCGCGACGCGGCGGCACGAAGTGCC
Organism: uncultured Clostridia bacterium; assembly: GCA_934270565.1. GTDB lineage: Bacteria > Bacillota > Clostridia > Christensenellales > Pumilibacteraceae > UBA10677. The sequence goes on from CAKQPR010000032.1 coordinate 6,854, forward strand.
GTAAAAACAGTCCTCAGGCGACTGTTTTTAGCCAAAGCGGCGAAGCAACTATGTTGCGAGCGGGGAGGGAATTCGAATAAAACTGAAAGGTACAACCCCAAAATACTCGCCTGTGCGGACAGTCGAGACCAAGGCGGGAGCGAACACGGACGTATCGAAACAGTACGCTTCGGATACCCGACCGAAGCTGTACGTTATGCGGCGGTCCGAGGGCGAACCGCCCTACCGTCGGCTTCGCCGACATATAAGGTCGAAAACAATATAGCAGGATCGTTATCGGGTAACTTCCGCAGGGGATTTCTCCACTTCGCTTACGCTTCGGTCGAAATGACATTAAGAAGTGACAAATATAACATTCGACAGAGTGAGGTAGGGGCGTTCCTCGTCCGCCCGTCGGCATTTGTTTGTGTACGACAAATTCTTAGCGGGCATAACACCGTTTCGGTAGGGCGGGACGCCCTCGTCCCGCCGCCAACCATGCCGAACGGCACACCCAAATACTTCCCGACCGTAAATCGGTGCAAAAACGACCGCCTCATACAGAAAGCGGTCGTAATTTTACATAGACGTATGCGTTTTTTCGTTACATTGTCACCCGAAGTACTCGTCGAACGCGCGGGCGATTTTCTTACCGAGCTCGCGGAAATCGTCCTCGGTCGGCACGACGAAACCGAAATACGGCGTTTCGATCGAAACGGAAATTTCCGCGCCGTGCTTTACACAATAATCCTTGACGTTAGGCGAGGGTTGATTCCATCTTTCTCCGAGCGGCACGACGTTTTTTGTGTAAAACGCGAGCTTATCTCCCGCCGTGAGCCGCTCTAAAATCGAAGCGAGGCGGTCGAGGTCGGGGTCGGGATTTTTACCGTATACGAACTGAACGTTGTCGTTCTCGCCGCCGTAATTCCACGGATCGTGAAAATCGGCGAAAGCGCGGAGTTTTTCTTCCGAGACCGCGCGCTTAACCGCCCGAACGGAAGCGTAAATCGAATTTTCCTCACAGTAGTCGCGATTGTGATCGTGCGGAATGCGGTTTTTGCCCTGATCGCCGTTCTCCACGCCGTCGATATCCATCATCGGCACGACTAAAAACTCGAATTTTTTCGCGATCGGCAAGGCGCGGATTTCTTTCAGCACGCCCTCGAGCACATACGAAGCAACCGATTCGCAGCAGTGGTGCCGGCAGGTGAACAAAATCGTCTCTTCGCCTTCCCCGAACCGAAGCGCGGGAACGACTCTTCCCTGCTCCGAGCGCGTGAATTCAAACGGCTCGAAACCGTTTTCCGCGGCAAACTCGTAAAATCTTTTCGACGTATACGGGAGCGAAAACGCGAAGTATTTCTCATTCTCGTCCGCGCCGAACTCGTACCTGAACGAGAACGCATCGATTTTCGTTTTTTCGGGATAAAAAGCGTAATGCTCGCCGTCCGACGAAACCGACGGACCGAACGGCGAAACGTAACCGTAAGGCATTCCGCCCATATGAAAAGTTACGGTTTTGCCCGCCGCGCCGCGCGCTCTGAAGTTGAAATAAAACCACTTGTCGCTCGTGTCGCCGAGGTCCGGCTCGAGCCACGCTTCGTTGTCCTTGACTTTTACGACTTTCACGTTGCCGCCCGCAAAATCCGCGTCGATTGTCATGATTTTATCCTCCCTTTCGTCTTACCGAAATTATACCGCAGACAGAAAGGACCGTCAAGCGAAAAGTCTTTGTCATACGGTTGAAAATCTTTGAATTTCGGTCGTTTCGGAATTTTATCGACTTTTTGCCCCTTGCGCGGTTTGACTTCGGCGGCGAAAAATGATATACTTTACGATGAAAACGAAATCGCGGAAACGGGAGGATATTATGGAAGTTTGCGAATGCGGAAAAGAACACCGCTCGTCGGTAAAAGAAGTTTTCGTAGGGTCGGGCGCTATAAGCCGTCTGCCCGAAGCGATCGCAAAGCTCGGCGGCACGAAGGCGTTTATACTCGCGGACGAAAACACTTTCGGCGCGGCGGGCGACAAGGTGACGGCGGCGCTCGAAAGCGCGGGAATTCCGTACTCGAAATACGTTCTGAAAAACGGTTGCATGCCCGACGAAAAGACGATCGGATCGAGCTTTGCGCATTTCGACAATTCCTGCGACGTCATAATCGGCGTCGGCTCGGGCGTAATCAACGACACGAGCAAGCTTATGAGCAAGGTTTCGCGCCGGCCGTACATATCGGTCGCGACCGCGCCGTCGATGGACGGATACGCTTCCGTAACCTCTTCGATGGATATCGACGGGCTGAAAACGTCGCTCAAAACCAAGTGCGCCGAAATCATCATCGGCGACACCGACGTGCTTAAAAACGCGCCCATGCGTATGCTTCGGGCGGGGCTCGGCGATATACTCGCGAAATACGTCAGTATCTGCGAGTGGCGCATTTCTCACCTCGTAACCGGCGAATACTACTGCGAATATATCGCGTCGCTTATCCGCGAAGCGCTCGGCAGGTGCGCGGACAACGCCGAAGGACTTATAAACCGCGACGAAAAAGCGGTCGAGGCGGTTTTCCGCGGGCTTATACTCGCGGGTCAAGGCATGGAATACGCCGAAAACACGCGCGTCGCTTCGGGCATGGAACACTCTCTTTCGCACATCTGGGATATGCGCGACCTCGCATTTCATACAAAATCCGACCTTCACGGAATTCAGTGCGGCGTCGCGACTCTTATCGCGGCGAAATGCTACGAACAACTCGTAAAAATCAAGCCGTGTCGTGAAAAAGCGATGGCGTATGCGAAAAACTTCGACCTCGACGCGTGGAACAAGCAACTTCTCGACTTTATAGGCGAGGGCGCGAACGCCATGATCGCGCTCGATAAAAAGGAAAGAAAATACGACCTCGCAAAACACGAAGCACGCCTCGATCGGATAATCGGCGGGTGGGATGAAATTCTGAAGATTATTTCGGAAGAATTGCCGTCGTCTAAACGCATAGAAGAAATTCTGAACACGACCGGCGCGCCGACTTCGTGCGAACAGATCGGCGTAGACCCGAAAACGCTCCCGATGACTTTTAAAGCGGCAAAGGATCTTCGCGACAAGTACATACTCCCCCGCCTCTGCTGGGATCTCGGAATCATTGACGAAATAAAATTTTGATTTAACGGAACAATCACACGCAAAAGCGGCGGTAATTATACCGTCGCTTTTGTATGTGGTTATTAAATTGTCTACTTTAATATCCGATTGAGTTCGGATTCGATTGCGGGAAGGTCGCTTTTTACGGACACGTAACGCATTTTTCCGTGCTCGTCGGGGGTGAATTCGGTCATTCCGTCGGGGGTGACGGCAATCGTGCCGGCGTCCGAAAAGACAAATTTACTGTCCTTTTTGCATAGCGCAATCATACACGTTACGGGGTCCCAACTCTCGCGGCGAAAACCCTCGGCGTTCTTCTTGCCCCACTCTTCGCAGAACGTGCGCATACAGAACGTAATCGGGTTGTCGGCGGCGGGCTGATCGGTGAAAATTTTGTTTCCGACCTCGTGCGGAAGGAAGATCGCGGGAACGGGGCAAAGCTCGCAGAAAACGCGCGCGGCATTTATATCCTGCAGAACGTTCCATTCCTTGAAAGCGTTGCCGTCGGCGTAATTACCGGCGAACGAGCCCGCCATAGCGAACACCTCGTCCACTTTTTCGCGGACGAGCTCGACGCCCGAAAGCGGCGAAATTTCGTCCGCGCCGCTAAGGAGAAGATCGGCGATATTAGTAAGCGGTCCGATAGTGACGAGCGTTATTTTTTCGGTCGAGGTCGCGAGCGATTTCCGCAGAACCTTGACGGCGTCGTCCGCTTCGTCCGAAAAGCCGAATTTTTCCATAGCGGCTTTCGAATAATAGTTGACATAATCGCACTTTAAGAACGTAGATTTGAGTTTACCGAGGGCGGGTTCGGGCGCGCCGTAATAGTTAAGGATCGAGCGCACGCACGAAACCGCTCCCTCGCGGGCGGTGGCGGCGGCAATCGCGCGGATAACGCACTTATTCTCCCGTTGCGCCTTTATGAGCACACCGAGCGCGGCGGCGTCGTCGCAATCCATACCGATGTCGGTGTCTAGTATAATGTTTTTCAAGTTTTCCATTGACGTATTGCCTTTAATCCAAAGTAAAAGTTTGTCTTAAGATGCGGTACGACCACTCAAACCGCGGAGTCTGAACGGGCGGATCGACCGCTTCGGGGTGAACTTTCATAAAGTTACCTTTCGCGCACGAGCCCGTGAGCGCGACCTCGATGTTTTTCGAGTCTAAAATTCTGCCGTAGCCGTCACGGATAATCGCGTTGTTGTGGCAGGAAATGTAGTTGTACGTGTCGCTTGCCCTGAACAGATGGAGCGTATTCCACACGGGAGCGGAACCGCCCTCGCTCTGCCGTTTGAAGCAGTCGCCTATTTCGCCCTCGCCGTTGTCGGTGCAGTAAAACGGCGCGCCGTTGATGCGGTATTCGGGTTTGTAGCTCGTATCGGTGATACCGTAAATTCTGCCCGTAGTCTCGTCATAAGCGTAATCGCCGTTCGAAACCACGTCGGTTTGCGCGCCGTACCGCTTGATACCTTCGATGCCCATACGGTCGATTTTGAATTCGGTCGCGATATTGCCTAGATCCGAAAAATTGTAACGCGCGACGGTGGTGCAGGTACGCTGAACCCACTTTTCGTTGCCGTCGTTATCCAAGCCTTCGTAGTACGGGCGGATCGACGAATGGAACATAAGCACTCTGCCCTTTTTGTCCACGCTGATCATCGAAGCCTGCCCGAAACCCCAGAGGTATTTGCCGCTCACCTGATCGGGAACGCCATCGTCGGTGTACTTGATAATCGGGTTTATATCCTCGCACCTCGTCCAAGGTCCTTCGGGCTTTTCGGCGACGGCGAGCGAGATATGATTGAACGTATTGTTTCGCGTGCCGCAAGCAAGGTATGCCATAAGATACGGATAAGTCGTGCCGTTATATTTGAATTCGCCCTTTATCACGTTGGGGTCGCAGATATGCTCGCCCTCGGTTTCCGATCCCATAAGCGGTCCGAAAAGATATTTCTTTTCGCCCCAGCTCCACTCTCCCTTCTTTTTCACGCCCTTGCGGTAAACGATCCAGTCGGTCATCTGATCGTCGCCGTCCACGTCGCGGTTGTAATCGGTTGCGGAGGTGTACTTATTCGAACAATAGTAGACGTGGCGGGTGTTTTCGTCCTCCTGAAAAACCGAGGGCGCGTAGTTGTATATGCGGATATTGACGTCGGGAACGACGGTAGGATCGCCGTCCGCGGTTTCGGAAACCTTATCTTCCTTTTCGCGGAACATTACCTCGCCCACTTCCGCCTGATACGCGCTTGCGCCGCACGCGGCGAGCGAAAACGCGGTGATTACGACGAGCAGAAGGCAAATCGCGCGGAATAATCCTTTCATTCGGTTTTCTCCTTTTTCTTTTTAATAAGTGCGATTACGATAAGCGCGACGCCGCCTGCCGCGAGAACTCCGCCGACAACGTAAAGCAGAACGTTTATCGGGTTTATGAAATGCTCGGGCTCGACTTCCGCTTTGTTTCCCGGGTCCTCGGTGAGGTGGTCGCAAACGTCGCAGATCCCGTCGAGGTTAGCGTCCTTGTGCTCGCCTTCGTCGCAGATTACGAGGTCGCAGTCGTCGCAAACTCCGTCGAGATCGTTGTCCCAGCCGTAGTGAGTAAGCACGGCGAAGCAAAAATCGCAGAACGAATCGCCGTTGTTGTCGACGTGTTCGAAGCACCGGTCGGCGTCGAGTTTTTCGAGCGTAAACGACGAAGTATCCACGCCCATACTCTCGTTGAACACCGGATCGAGCATAACCTGATTTTCGGTGAGCGAGGTAATAGCCGAATAGTAAGTCGTTTCGGCGGGCTTTTCGACGATCGAAGCGCGGGCGAGGTCGACTACGGTAGTCCATTTGTTATTGACTTTGATTTCGACCTTACCGAAATTCATTACGAGTCCGTCGAAGCTGACGGGCTGGAACTGAACGAATACATGGTTGACGCGCGACATATCGGTGTCCGCGTCGGCGGGCTCGTTTTCGCGGTTGAAAATCTTGTTTGCGCCGTTACCCGCGACTACGGGGAAACCGAACGTGTCGGCGTTGAGTGCAAGCTCCACGCAACCGTTATAAACTCTTGCGACGTTGAAGTACTCGTCCGTTCCCGAAACCGGATAAAGCAGACCGTGGTTTTTGCCGTAGGGCCACTGAAATTTTACGCTGCCTTCGCGCGGACGGCAGGTTTTGAGAAGAACGTTACCCGACCCCGAGGTGCTCTGCGCGCCGAAACCGATCGCGATATTGTTTCCTTTATCGACGGGAAGGTTGTAATTCGGGTCGTAAACGCTCGTGAAAGTCAGTCTCATAGCCGTAGCGCCCGTCCAGTCGGACTCCTTTACGCCCATGTCGAATCTGACTATGCCGGACGAATAACCGCGCGTCGCGAACGACGGAACGTCAAGCGAGAGATCCTCGGACGAAGGCGTTACGTCATTGCCTTTTACCTGAGTTACGCGGACCGAGCCGAACGACGAACGCTCGGAAGCGGAAACCGATCCGTTTTCGTCGGCGCAGGCGACGGCGGGTTTTGCCGAGAACGCCGCTACCGCCGTGAGCGCGAGCGCCGCAAGCGCGGCGAACAGTTTTGCCGATTTTTTCATATTGTCCCCCTTATTCGACGATATCGTATTCTTCGTAGTAGTTTACGTCTCCGCGCGCGCCGAAGATGTCGGTGTACGTTTTGCCGTTCTTCTCCCACGTGTACACGCCGCCTTCCGAAATCGTTTTTGTTACGTAATTCGGATCGTTATGCGGATAACCCCACGTGATACCCTGATTTTGCTTTTTGATCCTGTATCCGCGGGCGTAAGCGGCGTAAAGAACGTCGTGCTTATTGCTCGTAAGGCGTTTTCTGCCGTTTTCGAAAATCGCGTCAACTTTGCCCGAGTCGGTTGCCTGAATCATCGAAAGGACGATGGGCGACCAGATAGTGTTCATTTTATCGCGGATCTTGACGTTTTCGGTGTAATCGTCCTCGAGAACGTTGATAAGGTTGCCGGTAATGTAATAGCTCGTCGAGTACATGGTAAGCGGAAGCTTCATATTGCTGACGTACGCGGCTTGACGGGTAACGGCTTTCTTGCCGGTGTTGAGCGCGTAATAGAAGTTCGGGCGGTTAAAAAGCGTCCACTGATCGAGACCGAAACGTTTGAGTTCGGCTTGATTAGCTTCTTTCTGCTCGTCGCTGACGTCTTTGGTTGCGCTGAGTTTAAGATAATCTTCGGTTCGTTTCACTTCGCCTTTTCCGTTGTAATACCACGTCGCGTCCTTGGTTTCGAACACGGAAGCAAGCGTTTCGTCTTTAAGTCCGATAATATTACCGTCCGCGTCCGTCTTGCCTTCGAGTCCGTAACGGCAAAGAAGTTGTCCTTCGTCGCTCCAGAGGTAATCGAAAAGTTTGATAATAATGTCGGGGCGTTTAGCGTTTTTGGTGATGCAGCTCATCGTGTAGCCCGACCCACCTATATCGCCGAGCACCGGATCGTCGCCGTCGTTGTTTTTCATGACGAACGAAACGTATTCGACGGGGTCTTTCTCTCTGAACGCGGCGTTCATAAGGTACTGCGGGTAGTTCTGCGGCGATCCGCAAACAACGAACGCGTTACCGTTCTGAATGAGTTTGCCGACCTCGCTAGTCGCGGTGTTACTGAGCACGTTTTCGGTCAAAAGCCCTTCGCGGTACAGTTCGTTAAGCCATTTCATCATTTCCTTGTACTGGCGGGTGTCGATACCGTCGATATACTCGCCCTGCTCGTTCTCGTACGGCACCGCCCAGTACTGGCAAAGCCACGCGAGACCCTGATTGCCGTTGTTTTTGGTGGTGTCGAACGGATCGAGCACGAACGCGTTATATACGTCCTTTTTGACGGAAGGAACGTTGTCACGCACCCATTTCATAGCTTTGATAAGCCCTTGCGGCGAGGTTATATCCCATTCGCTTTGCTCGGCGGCGGGAACGGAATCGATAACGTGTTCCATATACGCCTCGTACCAGTCGCGGCGGATCATCATACCGCCGTTAGTCTGGAGCTTGTACGTTTCGTCCGTCGAATAGTAGTAGGACGGAAGTCCGTACACGTTGCCGTCTTTGAGCGCGAGCGTGTTGTAAATGTCCTGCTGAATTTTAAGCGTGGGCGCCCACTTCTCGCCGAGCCCGTTGACGGGGAAAAGGTATCCGTCGTTTGCGAGCTGAAAGTAGCGCTGATCGCTCTTTTCGATCGAGATGACGTCGGGAAGCGTGTCCGAACCGATCATAACGGAAAGTTTGTCCGTGCCGCCGCCGATCTTGCTGTCGAAATTGACGGTTATGCCCGTCTTTTCCTTGATGACGCGGGTAACGACGCTTTGCGCGTTGATGTCGATATTAACGTCGCAATACCAGTTGATCGTAAGACCTTCGGGACATTCCTGTTTCCACTTCTCCCACGA
>CAKQPR010000033.1 GCA_934270565.1 uncultured Clostridia bacterium
CTCAGGATGACGATACCGAGGATCGTTCCGCAAGGAGTTATAGGGCTCGCCCGCCTCGGTAGAACGTGGTAGGGGCGTTCCTCGTCCGGCGGTGAGCCGCCGCGGGCAAGTAAATGTGAGTTGTACCGTTCCGGGGCTGCCGTGTTCGCTCCCGCGAGATCCTTACGACTGCGCGCTTCGCGCTCCGCTCAGGATGACGATACCGAGGATCGTTCCGCAAGGAGTTATAGGGCTCGCCCGCCTCGGTAGAACGTGGTAGGGGCGGTCCTCGTCCGGCAGTGAGCCACCGCTGGCATGTCGGCTACGACTGTACTTACTTTCGGTAGAACAGGTAGGGGCGGACACCCCCGTCCGCCCGCATGGTATTTTGTCTGTGTACGACAAATTCTTGGCGGGCGTTACACCGCCTCGGTAGGGCGGGACGCCCTCGTCCCGCCGCCAACCTTGCGTAACGGTATTCCGCCCCGTCATCTCGAGCGTAGCCGAGAGATCTCGCGGGAGCGAAAACGGGCACAGGTGAACGGTGCTTTTATTTTTCTTCCGCGGCGCGACGTTATGCGGCGGTCCGAGGGCGAACCGCCCTACCGTCGGCTTCGCCGACAAATTATGTCGAAAACAATATAGCAGTATCGTTATCGGGTGACAACCGCAGGGGATTTCTCCGCTCCGTTCGGGTTTCACCCTCGCTTCGGTCGAAATGACGTTAAAAAGCGACCTTGCAACATTCCTTAATATTGTCTCAAAAAAACGAATACGTATCGCAAATTTCGCGACAGTCGCTAATATACCGACCTATCTTTTTCTAAAAAGATCTTTAAACTTTTTCACCAGAAGGCTATCGCTTTTCGCACCCGAAACAACTCTGAAATCTTCCTTTTTGATTGCTATGGCGGGTTGAATGGATTCACCGCTCGCGGGGTTGGTAAAATCGGCTATAACAACGCCGTAAGTTCTAATATGATTATCCATTACTGTTCCTATATAGCCCTTTTTAAGTCCCATATCCTCATAGTCGTCGTTCAGCAAAACGATCGCGTCCATCGGCTCGACAAGTTCGTTGTTCTCGAATTTATCCATAACTGTGCAATACCCCGACCGATTGCAAAGAATCTTAACAAACTCTCCGCAATTTTTTCTAATATACCCATTATACCACACTCCTCGTAATAAAACAAACGAATCCGTAACGGATTCGTTTGTTTCCCCTTCTCAGTCGTTAGCCGAAAACGCTATATCGTCGGCATCGGTATTTTTATCCTTGTTATCCGCGGCGTTTTCCGCGCTCTCGGCGGGCGGTTTTTCGCGTTCGCCGTCCGAGAGATCGCGAAGCCCGCCGCACGAATTTTTCTTCGCGGCATACGCTTCCATCTGTTTTTTCACGCTTTCGTAAGTTGCGACCGCGAGCGCGCCGTAGAGCACCGCGCGCGACAGAACGGTAGCGTAATCGACCGCCGTAAAGTCGAATCCCGCCGCAATGAGCGAAACGCCGAACTCGATGACGAACGCGACCGCCACAGGCAAAGCGGTGATATACTTGGTGATCACCGCCTTATCCGTGCCGAACCGCTCGGAAATCGAAACGGCTTTGCGCACGATCGGCTTTTTGATAAAATTCACGACGATCACGGTCGCGATGACGATACTCGCCGCGCGAAACCCGTAATTCGCGAACAGACTTCTTACGGAATTTACGATACTTTCCATTCTTCCTCCCCCTTTTCTATCTGCCGAATTCCTCGTAAAGCTTATAATAATCCGACTGATTGAGGTATCTTCCGAACAGCGGATTGTTGTTCACCTCGTTGCGCGCGGTTACTTTGTCCATCGTGAGCAGTTTTTCGCGCAGAATGACGTAAATCATCTCGCTTTCGTAATTTTTCTGCGTTTCGCTCGGCTTATCGATAAGCTCGTTTTCCTTCTCCTTGCGTTTGAGCGCCGAATCGCGGAGCTCGTTTTCGAGCCGTCTCGCGGCGATTTCGTCGCTGTTTTCCTGTTTCGACAGCGAATTATTGTACTTAGCCGCTTCGAGTTTGGCTTTCTCTCGCTCCTCTTTCTTCTTCTCGATCTGCGTTGTAAGCTTGGCAAGGTACGACAAATTGAAATCGGCAAGCGCCTTCTGTTTCTTCGCTTCGAGCTCGCCTATCGCGGCGTCGATTTCCTCTTCCGCGCGGGTTTTAAGGTCCGAAGCCGCCGTTTCTTTCGCCGCTCGGTCGCCCTCGAGCCCCGAAACGGTAAGCGCGGCTATCGACGAGCGCGCAAGCCCGCGTCTGATCGCGTCCGCTTCCGCGGCTTCGACTGCGCGCTTATAAGCCGCGTCGATGTTTTTCATGGTCTGATCGTAGCTTTCGCCCGCCTTTTCGCGCTTGTCCGAATAGCTTTTGACGAGCGCCGCGATTTCGTTGTCGATCCCCTCTCGCCCCGACTTGTCGTAATCGTAAAGCTCGGCTTTCGCCGCCTTTTCGATTTCCTCGTCCGAAGCGGGCGTATATTCTACGCGATCGTAGGTTTTGCGTTCGATCGGGTCGGGATCGGCGGGAAGCCTACCGCGCTCGTCAGCTCCCGTTATTTCCGCAATTTTCTTCTCCGTGTCCGAATAATCGGTAGACGGTTTCTTGTGCTCGCCGAGTTTGTCCACGAGCGTCCTGATATAATTGACGATATCCATAATCTGTCTCCTTTCTTTCCGAATATAATCTTCGCTCGCCCGCGCGGCGGACCTTGCGCCGAAGCTCCGACGGCTTAATCGGGCACATAGTTGAATCCTCCGCGCTTATGGAGCGTTCCCGCGTCCAGACGGAAACAGTCGTCGCTGTAACTTACCGTCTTTTCGCCGGTAAAAACGGGCTGTTTGCTGCCCGCGGGTATCTTTTTATAAACGAGCGCGTCGCCCGAAGCGAGGATAAACCCCGCGTCGCCGCTAACGTCGACGCGAGCCGAGCTCACCCGATCCCCGCCGAGCGACACCGCCCTTTCGATAAATCTCATACAATCCTCCTTATTCCGAAACTTATGTTCGAGCCGCTGCCGCCCACGTTCGGATTTGCGAGCATCGAAGTCTGAATCATCACCGTAGCGCCGCTACCGAGGTACGGAAAATAAAGACGGAATCCGCGCGCCGACATATACCGAAACCAGACTTTGCCGCTGCCGTCGGTAAAGAGCAGGTACTTGCCGACCTGAACCACGGACGAAGGCTGAGGGATATTCCCCTTGAACTGCATGGTCTTTTCCGTTCCGTTCGAGTTGTAGTAGCTCGTAACTCTGAAAACGGCGCCGTCCGTCGATCTCACGGTAAACGCGTTCGTAAAAGCGATCGCGTCCGCGCCGAGCGTCTGGTGAAGGGACGCGCAGAACGGATTTACGACGTATTTTTTGCTTTCCGTGACGTCGTTCACCCAAACCCACTCGTCGCCGTGACCGAGGATTTCGTACTTGTCGGCAAGTAGCGACGTAAGCACGCTCGTAGCCGACGCGTATTCGCCGTTAGCGCCGTAGCAAAGCGCCGTGCCGCGAGACTTGCACATGTACCCCAAAAATCTGTCGTTCAGTCTCCATGCATAAAAATCGTCGGGCACGGACGAAACGCGTTTGTGTTCGGTAACGGTTTCGCCCGAAATTTCCAGACAAACGTAATCCGCCCCTTCGATAAGCGCCACGAGCGTTTTTTCGGAAACGACCGCGTGCACGTTTCCGACCGCCGCGCTTCGGGCGTATTCGGTCTTTTGAACCGCACCTTCCGAAACTTTATACCTCACGACGAACTCGCCGTCCGAAGTGAAGATCGACCCGTCCGAGCAAAGGCACGGCTTTCCGTCGCCCCTCGGAACTTTGTAGCAAACGGACGATTTCGTTTCCTCGACGACGTAAACGACGACTTCGTGATCGGTTTCGACGGCGAAATAATTCCCGATCGGCTCGCCGAGAAACCTCGCCCCTTCGGGCAGGCGGTACGGCAGAATATTCACGCCGTCCTCGGTGAGTTTTTCGTAATACTCGCGCTGTTCGTAGTCCGAAACGGGATTTCCGCCCAGCGTAACCGATCCGATCCAGACGTACATGCCGATCATGTCGCAAAAATGCGAATTGTTTATCGTTCGCGTCACGTTGGTGGCGGTTTCCGTTCCGTGATAGTCGCGCATAACCGCAACGTTGTCCATAATCAGCATCGCTTCGTAAACGCCCGCCTTGATAAGCCCCGCGAACGTAATCGAATCGTCGGTAATTTCGGGCGTGACGGTCGTGCGGTAGCTTATGTTGGCGATCGCGCGACTAAATGGCACGTTCGGGTGGTAGTTCGTGCCGCTCGCGACCTGAAAAGTCCCCTCGAGCTTTTTCATCCCGAGTAGCGCCGCGACGAGCGGATTGTTTCCGCCGCAGAAGCAGGTCGTGCCGCCCGAGGAGTACACGAGCCGCACTTCCACCGAAAAATACACGTTTTCGCCGCTTTTCTTGACTATCGGATCGAAACTCGCGTAATCGGCAAGCGCGCCGCCCGCCACGCCGCAAAGCCCGACTTCGGTAATTTGAACGCCTGCCGCAATGTCGGAATCGGTCGCGACCGCCTCGTACCGCACGAAAAGATCGCCCTTGTCCGCGCCGAGGTTTTTATCCCCGACGCTCGTAGTCAAAGTCGCGATCGGCGTGATCGTTTTGCCGTCCTCGCCGCCGCTTCCGCTCCCCACCGCAAGACAAGCGCCGTAAGCGCAGCTCGCCGCGAGCGTAAAGACGCCGAACATCGCGTTATGCGTTTCGCGCGTTTCGCCGCCGCATTTCACCGTCACGCGGTTGTATAAATCAAGTTTCATCGGTCACCTCCGGCGTTGCGATCGCGCAAGAAACCGAAACGGCAAGTTTTTCGTCGCCGCCGTATTCGGTTGCCGCGATCCGAAGCAGATTTTTGTTTTTCACCCTCGTCACGAGCATGGGCACGGACGAATTCTTGACGAAAAGCACGCTTTCGGCTTCCGGACCCGCCGCGCCGTCGCTCACGCCGCCCGTTTCCGAAACCGAATAAATCCGCGCCTTGCCGCCCTTCACCGCCGCAAGATACAGCCTGCCCGAACCCGAGTGAAGCGCGACCGAAGCCGCGCCGTCGCATACGAACCTCAGACTTACGAGCGCAAGGCTTTGATCGAGCCGCGCCAGAAACGCGTTCCCGACAGGATCGACGTAAGCGATCGCCGCTCCGTCATCGGTAGCCGCCACGTCGGCGTTGTTTCCCTCGCCTATGAACACGGGCGAGCCGAGCGCGAACGCGTCCTCGGTAAACGAATACGCCGCCACGTCTCCGTCAGAGCAATCGACGAGAATCCATTTCGACCCCGACTTATCGACGGCGCTCGTTCCCGCGCCCGAGCTCATATCCGCGCCCGAGCCTATCGCCATAATCTGAACGGTAAGGATCACGCATTTCGCGTCGGACGAAAGCGTGATTTCCTCGCCGCCCGAAGTTTTCGCCGAACCCATGATAAGACATCTTACAACCTCGTTTTCCTTGCCGTCGAACGCCGCGCTTCCCGCTTCCATACCGCCTATCGAAAGCGACAGAACCCCGCCGGTTTTGCCCACCCGCACGCTTGCGAGGCAGATATAACTCGCGCTCCCGCCCGAGCGAATCCTCGTCACGACGAGCTTCCCCGCCGCGGTATTGAAAACCGGTCTTACGGTAAGATCGGAAACGACCGTATCCGACCGGGCTTCGACGCGCATAAGGCGACGTTCGAGATCTTCCGCTTTAAGATAAGCTGTTTTTCCGTAATCCATAGCTTAACCTCCCGCCTCGGTCATCACGAACGACGGGCGGGAAATTTCGGCTTGGGCGGTCGTAGCTTCTATATCCACGCCGATACGCCTTGCGGTAAAGCTCACTCGCTTGCGCTGAACGTCGTCCTTACCCGAAAAACTCACGGTAAGGCTTCGCCCGCCGTCGCCGCGAAGCACGGCTTTACACGGATAGCGCGTATAAACCGAAATTTCGCGGACGGTCTTTCTGCCGCCGCTTCCCCAGTCGTTGCGAGGAATACGCCAGCGCTTGGGAAGCGCCGTGCCGAGCGAAGCGCCGCACTTTACCACCGCGCCCGCGCTCCCGCCCGAGGTTATTCCGATCACCTCGGATTCCGTCACGCAGAACCCAGACAGCGAAAACCCCTTCGAAATCGAATAGCTTCCGTCCGTGGGATCGAACACCAGCAGCGAATCGTTTTCGTCGCTCTCGCCGCCGTAAGAAAACGCGAGGTAATACTTGCCGCTCTTGTACGCGCCAACCGCCTTTTCGCCGCCGAGCAGTCCGTCGAGCGAGGTAAGCAGCCGCGTCGTCGAAACTCCGTCGAACCCGCAAAGTCCCTCTTCGCCGAGAAACAGCACGACGTCGCCGCAAGCCGTCACCGTGTCGGGAAAAATCCGACCGCCCGAAACGTAGAGATTGCCGACCGAAAAATCGGATTGCGCGCCATAAGCGGAAATACGGCTTATACCGCGTTCGCGAAAAGCGTAGACGTATCCCAAAAATCCGACCACGCGGTTGATATCGCCGCGCTCGTCCTGCATTTCGATAAAGCCCGCTCCGGTAAGCGACGCGTCCCAGTTAGTCGGGTCGAGATCGTCCGAAAACCAAACCGCGTTTTTCTCGCCGCCCACGGTAACGAACAGTCTTTCGGCGTGGATCGTCATCGAAGTGATGGCGGGCGCGTTCGTCACGGCGTAAGGCTCGCCCGACCCCGAGTACACGAACATTCCGTCCTTTTCGGACGTGATGATCGCCACGTCCTCGCCGTAAAGCCTGTACCCGATAAACTGCACGGGCGAAGTGAAAACCATCGTGCCCTTGCGCGTAACTACTCCCGCGCTCGTTCTCTCGTAAAGCTCGCCCGATGCCGAAACGAACAGAATCGAAGTTACTTTCGCGCCCTGATCATGATCGTAACGCGAGAATTCCCACGCCGAGCGCACGGGCACGGAAAACAGCGACTTCGTTTCGAGCCCGTAACCGGCTTTGAGCGTACCGTCCGAAAAGTCGAAATTGTAGCACTCTTTGGCGCGCGCCGCCGACCCCACGCTTTCGTCAGAGCGGTAATTCACGCCGCCCGAAAACGCGTTTATTCTCACCGTCTTTTTCGCGGGCGAAGAAAATTTAATCCTCATACCCACGCTCTCCTTCTCACGCGGACTTCCTTTTTCGGCCTCACGCGCGCCGCGACGGAAGCGTTGAACCGCTGATCCCACACGCTCGCCTCTTCCGTCATACCCGAAATCACGCAGTACTCCCGCGCGATTCCCTGAGCGAGCACGAACGGCGGGAGCGCGGGATACGGCATTTCGTCGTCAAGCCCCGCGGCGGCGGGCGCATACGAATATTCGACCTCATAATCGCCGTTTTCGCTCACTTCGGCGCGATCGAAAAACTCGCGGAACCGAACGGCGTTTTCCCTCTCGTCCGTAACCGAATAAATATCTATCGGCGCGTGCGAAAAAGCGGTATACGCGGCGGACGGCGAAAACGTCAGCTTTTCCCGCGTTTTGAGCGGCATAAGGTCGGAAGCGAGCTCGCCCGCGACGAGATTCGCGCACCTTACGAGTCTGTTTATTTCGTCCGCGACGTCGCCCGTCGGGGTTTCGTCCGACTCGAGCGCCGCGACAACCTCGTCGAGTCCGAGCATAACCGCCGAATCGACGACGGCAGCTTTAAGTTTCATATTTTTACCTCCTTGAAAACTCTTTCGGCTTCGCAAGCGGCACGTTCCGCCGTTTTTTCGACCGCCGCGCGGCGCGAGCGGGCGTTCTCCTCCTCGATTTCGCGAAGGAGCGCGTCCGCTCTTTCGGCGCGGGTACGGCGAACCAGCGTAAGCGCGCGTGCGTCAAGCGTGCGGTACGGAAGGGCGAGCGCGAACGTTCCGTTTCTCTGGGCGCGGTTGTGCACCTCGTAGCGCTTGTGCCGATAGGAATAAAAAATAAAGTAGTTTTCGTCTATTTCCCTGATTCTGTCGGCAATATCGTAAAGATCGCCGCGAACCTCGTACCCTTCCCCTATCATGGCGATTAACCGTTACTGTCGTTGCCGCTCGGCGTGGTCGCGGTCGAAGTCGAAGGCGCGGTGATTCCGGTAAGTTTCGCCTGACCGTTCGGGCGCGAACAGATAAGGTCGCAGTACTTGACGAGCGTCGCGGTATAGGTGGGTTTGCCCTGAGTCTGGCGCAGAATTTTGCCGTTTTCGTTCTCGAGGTAGCGCCAGTCACAAAGCTGATGAAGCTTGAACGCGGTCGTATCGAGAAGGTACATCGCTCCGCTTTCGATGAAGCGATCGTAAACGAACGGAATTCCGTTATACGAAAGCGTTTTGTATCCGCCCTCGAGCTCCATAACCTCAACGTTGCTCTTGAACTGTTTCATATATTGCTGATAAGCGTACTTGACGTCGGCGGCTACGGCGATATAGTTTACCGTCGAGTTCGCGTTGTATTCGAGGCGGTCGATCGCCTTCTGAATCTTGATTTCGTCGATTTCTCCGACGTCCGACTGCGCGTAAGGCGTAAGGAACGGATAGGAAGCGCGGGTGAGTCCGTAAAGCGTTTTGCTCGAATCGAACAGCGCCCCGAGCCCCGTGATTTCCTTGTCCTTGCTGCCCTGAACGTACATCACGCTCGAAGCGGCGATAGTCGCGGACGGCTCGGAAGCGAATTTGATCTTCTTGTTGTCGCGATCGACGTAGGAAATTCTGAGCCCCGCGCAGGTAAGCGTTCCCGCCGCGGCGTACACGTCCACGACCATACCTTCGATAAGGTTGCGGGTGTCGTCTACCGGATAAAAACCGCTCGAAACGGCGCCCACAACGCAAAGTTTACCGCTGCCGTCGCCGTAAAGCATACGACCGAGGTTGAATTTGGACGCGGACAGAAGGCTTTCGAGCTCGGCGTTGAGAAGGTCGGTAAACGCCCCTCTGCCGTCTGCCGAAGCGCGGATCGCCTTATCCGAAATTTCGATCTGACCGTAGAGGTTTTTGAGCGTGGACACGAACTGAACGTAGTTCGAGCCGTAAGCGGACGGAAGCGCGCCCGTTTCGTCGCCCGCGCCGATACCTCCGTTGATGCCCACTCTCGCGGCGGTGCGGACTTCCTTGCCCCAGACGTCCACGCTCGACTGCTCGATCTTGCCGAGAAGCGGGTTGACTTTGGTGTTGAGAAGTTCGGTTACCGCGCCGAGATAAATAGTTTTAAGCGCGTTTTCGGCGTTAGATAAAGTTACCATAATTTGATTTCTCCTTTTTTAATCTTTGATATAAAGTTCTGCTAATTTTTTTGCTTCCGAAAGCGTTTTCGGCTTCGTAAGCGGCGCGAGCGCGCTTCTTCCGACCTTTTCGCCGAGAAGCCGCACCCCGCCCGTGCGCGAGAGCGAACGAAGATAATCGGTGATCACCTTCGCCTTGATGATTTCGCTGCGGCAAGCATATTCGTCCGCGAAACTCTCGTCCGCCGCGATCGCCGCGTAATCGGGAACGCTCCTCTCGCCGAGCTCGCGGACAAGCTCGCCCTCTCGCGCCCTCAGCGCGTCCAGTTCGCCGCGAAGCCCTGCGATTTCCGCTCTGAGCGCGAGATTTTCCGCCTCGGTTTCACCGCGCAAATTCGTCGGATTTTGTCCGTTTTCGTCGATTTTTCCGTCTTTTTCGTCCGAAAATTCGTTTTTCGTCGTTTCTTCGGCTTTTTCTGCCGCGTTCCGTGGGTTTTTGTCGATTTTTTCGCTTTTATCGCTTAAAACCGACTTCGCCGTCGTTTCTTCGGCTTTTTCCGCCGCGTTCTGCGGCTTTTCGTCGTTTTTTTCGTTTTTGCCGCTTAAAATCGACTTTTCCGTCGTATTTTGCGACTTTCCGTCCGAAATTACGGGGTTTTTACCGTTTTTATGCTTAGACATTCGACGCCTCCTTTTCGGCTTGAGCGAATTGCTTGTGTTCGCGGACGTGATCGAGAAGTTTCCGTTTCAGCTCGGGGCGTTTCGCGCAAAGCTTTTCGAACTCGGACGAAAGGAAATACCGCGTATGCTCGGAAACGTGAAGCGCGTGATCGTCGAGCTCGCCCACGTGGAGCGGTTTCGTTTCGATTTCGGCGTTTTCCTTCTGCGCCCTGCGGATATGGAGCGCGCTTTCGTCCTGCGAGCGCTCCCACCCGCCGTACCCGAACGCGTCCAGAATCTTGTAGCGCACCGAATCGGAAAGCTTGCCGTTTTCGTCGTAGAGAAGTCCGGCTTTCAACAGGTCGAACATCATGCTTTGTCTCGTTGCCGCAGTCGAGTTTATCTCGTTTTCGGTATCGAACCGAATGTCGTCGCAACCGATGTCGCTTGCCGACCAGCTCAGAAGCTCGATTTCCCCCTCTTCGCCCACAAAACGGCTCAGCCTTCTCGTCGAAGCGTACTGCCGATAAAGCCGAAGTATCATCGCCGCCAGAGATTTTATAGCTCTGCGCACGTTCTCGGCGGTTACCGAAATACGCGTGTCGTCCTGCTCGACGAGCAGCTGAATCGCCACGCCGCTCGTAACGGTGGACGGCACCGAGCTCGACCGCATGATTTCGCTTATGCCGCTCACGTCCACGAATTCGTTCAGAAGCCGTTGTTCTTCCACCGTAAAGTCGGACGGAACCGAAGCCGGCTGCAACAGCCTCGGCGCGATCGATCCCTGACGGTAAACCAGCACTTTCCCCGGGCTCAGCCCTTCCGTTTCGAGGTTTTCGGTATCGACCGAACCGTCCTCGACGGTGAGCACGCCCATCGCTATGCGGTTGAGAAACTCATGCTTGCGGTTTTTTACGGCATTGTACGCACGTTGCACGGGAATAGCCCTCTCTACCATACACGTTCCGTAAAAACAGCCCGCGCGGGTTATCGAATTCTGTTGCACGAACGGCAGAACGCGCTTGCCGTCCTCGCCGCACTCGTAAGGAAGCGATCCGTAATAAAGCAGGTGTTTGCCCGCCACTATCGCAAGTTCGCCGTCCGGCTTATCGAAGGTGGGCAGCGTATAGCGCTCGATTACCACGGCGCAATCGTTACGCCGATCACGGCTCTGTTTAGCCACTGCGCCCGCCAGCCCCATACCGCCGACTTCGCCTATCCCTCCGAGCGCGACGAGCTCGGTTTGCTCCGGCTCGACGTCAACGCCCCAGATCAGTTTTATATCTTCGATACTCACCGCTTTCGCGTGAATAATGCTGTTGCAGTTTTCTACCGACTGGCTCGTGAGCGAATCGGGCAGAACTTCGTAAGGCGGGCACACGTCCACGCGCACTTCGCCCTCGTAAATCTTTTCGCCCTTTTCGTCCGTCCCCACGCACTTGCCGCCGCGCGGATCCCAGCCGATCTTGTAAAACGCCGACCCCGTAAGCTCCGACCACATCGTCGCCCGCGAAATCGCGCTTTCGAGATTGAGTTTCGCCGAACACGACGAAAGAATTTTCCCCGAAACCTTAGCCGCCTTTATGTCGCCCTCGTCGTTCGAAGCGGGCACGACGCTCATCTTCGGGCGCACGCGGCTGAGCTTCGCAAGGCGGGTGTCCACTATCGTCGCGATATGATTGAAAACCTCTCGCTCCTGCCAGTAGTAGTCCTTCTCCGCGTCCTCGATTTCCCCGCGAAGCCCTATGCGGCAGTACTGATTGCCCATCACGAAATTGCAATTGAGCTGCCACTGCGACTCGAATTGCCGCCGCTCCGCCAGCCTTCCCTCATAGTCCGCCCGAACCTCGGCAACTATGTCCTCAATAAACCTCTTATCCATTCTCTTCTCCTATTGAATTTTATTTTCATCGCCCCGCCGCGAGCCCTCCGCTTAAACCCCCGCAACGCCCGTCGGCGAGCCCACGTTGGCAAGTCGACGATGGCAGGGAGCCCCTGCGGGCAAGTCGGCGATGGCAGGGAGCCCCTGCGGGCAAGTCGGCGATGTCCGTACTTACCTTCGGCTGAGCGTGGTAGGGGCGAACGCCCGTTTTTAAGTCTTTCCCTTCGGTAGAACTGGTAGGGGCGGACGCCCTCGTCCGCCCGCAAACCAAGCGGAACGCTCACCTCGCTTCGTCATCTCGAGCGTAGTCGAGAGATCTCGCGGGAGCGAATACGATTGCTTCGGAACGGTACTTTTTTCTGCCGTGGGGGATTTCTCCACTCCGTTCGGGTTTCACCCTCACTTCGGTCGAAATGACATTAAAGCCACGCCTCCACGTTGTCATCTCGAGCGTAGTCGAGAAATCCCCCTCATCGGAAACAAATACAATCGTACACGACCGCCCCTAAAACCCGCCGCCGCGAGCCCTCCGCTTAACCCCCCGCAACGTCGTCGCTATGTTCGCGCGACGCCCGCTTGAGCGCTCCGAGCGTTTCGATACTCTTCGGCACGAGCCGCGCACCGAGCGCCCCGTAAAGTTCCTTTGCGCAATCCCGACAAATGAAAAACGTACTGCGAATACCCATACGCTCGATCCTCACCTGCAAATCGGCGCGGTTTCTGCATCTGCCCATTTCGCACCGTTTGCCCGTCCTGCCCTCAATTATTTCCATACTCTTCCTCCAACAGCTTAAGCAACCTCTTTTTCTCCCGCTTCACATCTTCCGCGGTAAGCTTTTCCTCGTCGCCGCTAAGCTCCAAATAAAGCTTCTGCGCGGAAACGTCGGCGGGCACGTCGCGCTTGTTCACCTTGCGCTTTACAAGCGTCATTTCGCCGTCCACAAGCGCATACTCTTCCGCAGTTTCGGTGACGGTATACCCCACCGCCCTGCGTTTGATACTTTTCACAATCTTCCCTTCGTCGTTCATTTCCGCCGTCCTTCCCCCTCCTTTTTTGTAATTACGACCTTATAAAACACCTCGTACACGTTGTCATTTCGAGCGCAGTCGAGAAATCCCCCTCATCGGAAACAGAACCAAACGAACACGACTGACCAAAACACGCTTGCCCGCGCCGGCTCGGCGCCGACCCGAGTGACGAATGAGGGGAATAAAACATTATTTCTCCTCACTTCCTGCCGCCTCGTACGAGACGCATCAACCGCCTTTTATCCTTCTGAATATCGGACAAAACGATCGGCGGCACATACGGTTCGGGCTTGGACATAATGAAATACCTCAATGCGTCTAACGCGTGATCGTCGCGTTTGACGGGCGATTCGCCCTCACCCCAGCAATACCCCTTGATTTCGCGGATAAGGTTCACGCACGACGAAAAGATAAACAACTTCGGGTGCTCGGGGTGAGCGATCGGGCGCAGATACTCTTTAACTCGGTTAATCCCGCTGAAAACGTCCTTATTCACCCGCGTATTCACCAGAACGTCCTCGTCGTAGAACAGCTCGGCAACCGAACGACTCGAAGCGAGCGTGCGTTGCGTGGCGGCGCTGTCGATAAGCGCGCAAACCCTGCCTTTTCCGTCGGTATGCCAACCGAGTCGAGCCGCGATTTCCTTGATTTTCGCCGCGTGGTAAGGCACCGAACGGTCGCTTTCGTAATGCTCGGCAACGACGTAAACCACCCCGTCGCCGTCGGTCGCGAAAAACAGGCATGCAAGCGGATTGTGAAGTCCCGGGTCGATCGAAATATTGTCGTACCACTCGCGCGGAACGTCGAACGGCTCGATAACGTGCACCGTCTCGTCGAATTCGGGATAAATCATACCTTTGGACGACGAAAACCGTCCGTAGCGCCGACTTTCGAGCTCTTCGGGGCTCATCGCGGCGCTTACGGCGTTGATTTCGCCCTCGTCGAGGTAAGGATTATCCTTCCACTCCATAAAAATCGACCAAATTTCGGGATCGTTGCCGACGTTCAGATAGATCTTGTTATACACGAACGTGAGCCCTTTAAGCGGCGTCATCGTTCCGTAAATATCCCCGCGCTTATCCACGACGCGCATACGACATTCGTTGTAAATATCCTCGGGCGGCTCTTCGTCGAACCAGACGTAATCGAGCGAAGCGCCCTGAAACTTCTCCCTTCCCGCTTCCGCGCTCTTGAACCCTATGCGGCTTATCCCGCCGAACACGTTTTTCACCGCAATGTAATCGATAACGCCGCCTTCCGGACTGCCGCTCTTTCCCGAAACCATCACGACGTCCGCGATCCACTCGGGGTTGAGGTAGTAAAGAATCTTTTTCTGCGCAACGTCGCGCTGAACCTCTCGCGAAACGCTCACCACCCAGCCGAAAGTATCCGGTCGGTTTTCGCGGTAAGGGTGAATTCCCCTCGCCCGCCAGACCGTTTCGACCGCGCCGCACTCGGTTTTTCCCGAACGGTTGCCGCCGAACACCCATCGATTTCGCTTAGCGCACTTATGAAATGCTATCTGTTTTTCGTGAACCTTCCCGCCCGCATTGTATCTGTCTATCCGCCCGTTGCGCCACAGCTCCTTTTCACGCTTCTCGAGCCTCAGTATAGCCGCTACGATTTCTCTTTCCGTCATTTTTCTTCTCCCTATGCTTCGCCCCGTCGACAGGGAGCCCCTGTGAGCAAGTCGGCGATGCCCGCACTTACTTTTGGTTGAGTATGATAGAGGCGTTCCTCGTCCGGCGGTGAGCCACCGCGG
>CAKQPR010000034.1 GCA_934270565.1 uncultured Clostridia bacterium
CACGCCTCGGTAGGGCGGGACGCCCTCGTCCCGCCGCCAACCTTGCGTAACGCTTCCTTGCCCCGTCATCTCGAGCGTAGTCGAGACCAAAGCGGGAGCGAACACGATTGCTTCTGAACGGTATACCCATAAATATCCGCGTAAGCGGACTGTTCAAGGCTTCCCCTTGGGGGGAAGCTCCGCCGTAGGCGGTGATGAGGGGTTGTCTTATACGTTACGTTCGTAATATCCCGACCCCTCATCCGTCTTGCCTTCGCTATCGCTTCTGCAATCCACCTTCCCCCCAAGGGGAAGGCTTTAAAAGGTAGGGGCGTTCCTCGTCCGCCCGACAGGGAACCCCTGTGGGCAAGTATTTGCTTGGAATATGTCCCACGCCTCGGTAGGGCGGGACGCCCTCGTCCCGCCGCCAACCTTGCGTAACGCTTCCTTGCCCCGTCATCTCGAGCGAAGTCGAGACCAAAGCGGGAGCGAACACGATTGCTTCTGAAAGGTATACCCATAAATATCCGCGATAGCGGACAAAATTCAAGCCTCACCCTCGTGGGAAGGCTTTTTGTGCGATAATATTTACCCTCGCGATTTTGCGGTGGGGGAAATGCCGTACTTCTTTTTGTATGCTTTGGAAAGGGAGTTTCCGGACGAGTAGTGGAGTTTTTCGGCTATCTGAGCGACCTTGAGTTTGCCTTCTTTTACGAGCGCGTCGGCGACCTCGAGCTTTTTATTCACGAAATAATCCCGAAGGCTCATGCCCGTCGTTTTGCCGAACAGCGTGGAAACGTAGTTGTAGTTATAATTAGTGACAGCGGACAGATCGGAAAGGTTTTCCATATCGTAAACGTTCGCGTCGATATAATTCATCAACCGATTGCAGAAGATCTCGGCTTCGGAAGCGTGCTCGAAAAAATCGGGCACGTCTTTTTCGTCGAAGTCGCGCACGACGTAAATGATAATACTCAGTATCGCGTTTATCACGGCTTCGCGGAAAAAGTCCTTCTCCTTGTTGAATTCGCTGATCACGCACGTGAGAAAATAACTGATTCTGCCGTCCGAAATTACCCTCAGTCGCGGGTCGTAGAACTTTTCGACCGTTCTTTTCAGCGCGTCGCGGTAGCGCGGAGCTTCGACGGTGAACGCGAGGTGATCGTACTTGAGCGGCGCCTCTTCCGACGAAATTATTCCGTGCAGGTCGAACGGAAACGAAACGTAAATATCGTTCTTCTTTATCGGAACTTCGCAACCGTTGGTTATCGTCACGCCCTCGCCCTCGGTAACGACGGTGAGCTCGAAAAAATCGGTATGGCGATGCATGGGCACGACCGCGCCCGAATTCAAGAAAAGCCGCCCCGCCTGCACGAGCCTGACGTCGCCCATGTCGAGCGGGGTTTCAATGAAAAGATTGTCTATTTTGTACTGCGGCAAATCGTTCATAATCGCATTATACCATTCCGATACGTTCCGTGTCAAATAAAAAACCACGTTTTTTCGTTTGTATCTCGGCAAAATCTGAAAAAAGGACAGATTTTCCGTGAAATGAGAGTATTGCTTTTTCGCGCGATAAGGTGTAGAATTATAGTACCAAACAAAAAGGAGAATAAAAACATGATGGTAATAGGGGTAATCGGTTGCGGAAGAATTTCGGGAGTGCATTTTCCCTCGCTTTGCGCCCTCGATAACGTGCGCATCAAGTACGCGTGCGATCTTATCTTAAGCAAGGCTCAGGCGGCGAAGGACAAGTACAAAAAGATCGACAAGGTGACTACGGACTATCGCGAGGTGCTCGCCGATCCCGAGGTAAAGGCGGTTTTCGTTCTGACTCCGAACTACGCGCATTATACCGTTTCCATGGACGCGCTCCGTGCCGGAAAGCACGTTTTCTGCGAAAAACCCATCACGGTAAGTTACGCGCTCTCGTGCGAAATGGCGGAAGAGGCTAAAAAGCAGAACAGACTTCTCAATATCGGCGTTTGCAACCGGTATCACAAGTCGGTCGAACTTCTCAGAGAAGCGTACCTTCGCGGCGATTTCGGCAACGTTTATCACGTTTACTGCTCGTTCCGCGACTTCCGCTCGATCCCGGGTCTCGGCGGCGCGTTCACGACCAAATCGCAGTCGGGCGGCGGCGTACTCATCGACTGGGGCGTGCATTTTTTCGATCTTATCTACTATATTCTCGACGGCTTCAAGCTCAGAACGCTCTCGTGCGACGCTTACAACGGCACGGCGAAGAATATGAAAGACTACAAATACAAATTCATGTGGGCGGAGGACACCGCCGATATCGAGAACGGCACCGACGACGTGGAAGATTTCATCACCGGATATATCCGCACCGACAAAGCGAGCATTTCGTTCAACGGCGCGTGGGCACAGAACGTTCCCGAAACCGAAATGTTCGTCGATATTCTCGGCGATAAGGGCGGCGCGAGACTGAGTTACGGCGGCAAATTCGTCTACTGCTCGGCAAAAACCCTCGAAAGCTCCACCCCCGAATACGAGATCAACACCGCTACCGAATACAACGTCGCGGAAATGTACTACAATGAGGACAAGGCGTTCATCGAATCGATCGAAACGGGCGTCAAAAACAGAAACTACATCGACAACGTACTCGAAAGCGCGAAACTTCTCGACAGACTTTACGTTTCGGCGGGCGAGAAGAAGGAGGTCGAGGCGTAATGAAAAAAATCGGTTTCATCGATTATTATATCAGCGAGTGGCACGCGAACAATTACCCCGTCTGGTTCAAAGAAATCTGCGAAAAGACGGGAAGAGATTACGAAATCGCTTATGCTTACGCCCGCGAGTACGTTTCGCCGGTTGATGGGCTCAACACCGACGAGTGGTGCGCGAAATTCGGCGCGACCCGTTGCGATTCGATAAAGGAAATCTGCGAAAAGAGCGACTATATCATAGTTCTCGCTCCCACAAACCCCGAAACGCACCTCTCGCTTTGCTCGGAAGCGTTCGGGCATTTCGAGGGCGGCAGAATGTATATCGACAAGACGTTCGCGCCCGATTATCCGACAGCCAAAGAGATTTTCGAGCTCGCGAAAAAGCATAACGTTACGTTTTTCTCGACTTCCGCGCTCCGTTACGCCGCCGATTTCGACAACTTAACGGACGTTAAGAGCGTTACCACGCGGTACAGCGGCTCCAACCTCGAAGAGTACATTATTCATCAGGTCGAAAGTCTCGTAAAGGTCATAAGCGAGCCCGCCCGCAAGCTGAAAGCGGAAATCGACGGCGAGCACGTCCGCTACGAGGTCGTTTTCGAAAGCGGCAGATCCGCGTTTATGGACTACGCCCCGACTAACGGCTTCGACGCGCGCATAGAATTCA
Source organism: uncultured Clostridia bacterium (assembly GCA_934270565.1). Lineage (GTDB taxonomy): Bacteria > Bacillota > Clostridia > Christensenellales > Pumilibacteraceae > UBA10677. The sequence goes on from CAKQPR010000034.1 coordinate 3,340, forward strand.
ACGACGGCAGAGCGATCGACAAGCCGGTTGACGGCGATTATTTCCTTCGTCTCTCGGCGAAAATTCTCGGGTTCTTCGAGACGGGCAAGATCGATTTCAACCCCGAGGACACGCTCGAGGTCATGAAGATCCGAGACAAAGCCATCGAAGCGAAAAACAAGCCGGACGTCTGGTTCGAAATTTAAGCCGCGCCGACACGCATTTATTTTCAAGGAGAATCAAGTATGAAAATCGGAGTTATTACCGACTGTTTTAAAAAGTCTCACGAAGAAGCGATTAAAGCCGCCGCTTCGCTCGGACTCGACGGCGTTCAGATTTACGCGACCACCGGCGACTTTTCGCCCGAAACGCTTACCGAAGAGAAGAAAGCCGCGTATAAAAAGCTGCTTTCGGAAAACGGGCTTGTCGTGAGCGCGCTTTGCGGCGATATGGGCGGTTACGGTTTCGAGATAGAAGCCGACAATCCCGAACGTATCGAAAAGACGAAACGCATCGTCGATCTTGCCGTCGAGTTCGGCTCGAAAGTCGTTACCACGCATATCGGCGTTATTCCCGCCGACAAATCCGAGCCGCGCTACGCCGTGATGCTTGCCGCGCTCACCGAATGCGGTCGTTACGCCGAGACCAAGGGCGTTACGCTCGCGATCGAAACCGGTCCCGAAAAAGCCGCGACCCTTCTGGCGTTTCTCAAAGATACCGAGGGCGGCGTAGGCGTCAACCTCGACCCCGCAAACTTCGTTATGGTTACGGGGCAGGATCCCGTCGAGGCGGTCGGACTTCTCAAGGATTATATCGTGCACACTCACCTCAAAGACGGAAGAAAACTCGACAAAAACCTTTGCCCCGCCGCCGTCTACCACGCTTTCGCCGTGGGCGGCGTGGAAGCGCTTAACGCGTGCAAGAGCTTCGAGGAATTGCCGATCGGTAAGGGCGACGTTGACTGGAAAGGTTACACCGACGCGCTCAAAGCGATCGGTTACGACGGCTTTTTAACGATCGAGCGCGAGTGCGGCGACGATCCGTCCGCCGACATTTCCGCCGCCGTCGGTTATATACGGAAATTCCTGTAAAAAACGGGCTTTTTCGCTCGCACGAAAGGACGGTTTATTTGCACGAAAGGACAGTAAGGGCGTGAATTCCCCGAAAGAAAAAACGTTATTTATATAAGATAAATGAGAGAAGCTCCGCAACGGCGGGGCTTTTTTCGCGCGCGTTCGGGGCAGAATTCCGATAACGAATTTACAAATTTATTACAGAATACGGGTTGAATTTGTTACTTTTTATTGTTAGACTATAGGCGTTGAGAGACAACAAAGAAGATTTCAAAGGAGAGTAAAAACAATGAAAAAAGTAACGAAAATTTTAATGAGCGCGTTCTGCGCGGCGGTTATGTGTTTCGGTGCGTTCGCGATGGGCGCTTGCGGCGGATCCAAGGCCGCTACCATAACGGTTTCGGGTTCGTCGTCCGTAACTCCGATTATGGAGAAACTCGCGGCGGAGTACGAAAAGACCCACGAGGGCGTAAGAATCACGATCAACATGAGCTCGTCCGGTTCCGGAATCAAGGACACGCAGAACGGACTTAACGATTTCGGTATGTCCTCGCGCGATCTTAAAGACGAAGAGAAGGGCGTAAAAGGCGAGATCCTTTGCCGCGACGGTATCGCGCTTATCGTGAACAAAGATTGCGCCGTCGATAACGTGACGAAAGCGGACGTAAAAGCGCTTTTCGAGAATAACACTGCAATCCCGAACACTTCGATCACCTCGGGAATCGGCAGAGACGAGGGCAGCGGCACGCGTTCGGCGTTCGACGAGCTTCTCGAAATCAAGAGCTATAACGACGGCGTTTCCAAGGTTGCCGAAACGGGTAACGTAATCGAGTCTATTCAGGGCGCGACGAACAGCATCGGCTACATTTCCTACGGTAGCCTCAGCGACAAAGTAAAGGCGGTCAGCCTCGACGGAGTTGCCTGCACGACCGAAAATATCGTAAACGGTACTTACGCGCTTCAGCGTCCGTTCGTGATCGTCCTCAAGGAAGGTTCGAAGCTTTCCGAAGCGGCTCAGGGTTTCTACGATTTCATTATGAGCGAAGAAGCTCAGTCGATAATCACCGCAAATAAGTACATTTCGGTAAAATAACGATGGCTGCGGTTATTAAAAAACCGGATAAGGAGATCGTCGCAAAGGGCGCGTTCGTTGCCCTTGCGGCTTTTTCCGTAGTTGCGGTGTTTACCATAGTCGGATACCTTCTCGCCGCGAGTATTCCCGCGTTCAGACTTACGGGAATAATAAAGTTCGTGTTCGGCGCGGAGTGGTCGGCTAAAAACGAAGTTTTCGGTATCGGGCGCATGATCGTGGGCACGTTCGTGCTTACCGCGTGCGCAACCGTTCTCGGCGGCTCGCTCGCGATTCTCACCGCCGTCTGGCTTACGTTCTATTGTCCCAAAAAACTCAAAAAAATCTATACGCAGATAGTCAACCTTCTCGCCGGTATTCCGTCGATCGTGTACGGACTTTTCGGGTATAAATTTCTTATGCCCGCGCTCGTTAAGGTTTTTCACCCGTCGAACGCCGGTTTCGGTCTGCTTGCCTGCACGATCATACTTTCCGTGATGATTCTGCCGACGATCGCTTCCGTCACCAAAAACAGTCTCGAGTCGGTGCCGATGCATTACTACGAAGGGGCGCTCAGCCTCGGTTGCAGCAAAAATCAGGTGGTGTGGAAAGTGCTTCTGCCCGCCGCCAAAAGCGGCGTTATCGCCGCGGTCATTTTAGGTGTAGGGCGCGCGATAGGCGAGACTATGGCTGTTCAGATGATCGTCGGCAACGGCAGCGGCTATCCGACGGGAGCGTTCGTGCCGTTTACCACGTTCACGAGCAATATCGTTCAGAACTGGGGATACGCAAGCCCGACCGAACAGAACGCGCTCATTGCGGACGGCTTCGTGCTTCTGGTGCTCATTCTTATCCTCAATCTTTGCCTTACCGCCGTCAAAAAACCGCACGACGGAAACAAGTTATTCTCGCGCTGTATCCGCGAAAGCGATCGCCGCGACGAGCCCAAAAGCTATCGCAAGACGGGCAGCGCGCAGGATATTATGTGCGTTTTGTCGTGGATTGCCGCGACTGTGGTCGCGTTTACGCTCGTGTTTATCGTCGCGTTTGTGCTCGTCAAGGGTTTGCCGCACCTCAGCTTAGACTTCCTGTTCGGCAAGTCCGGCAACGCTCATACCACGCTCGCGCCCGCGTTCGTTTCCACGATCATGCTCGTTTTCCTCGCGCTCGTAATCGCTTTGCCGCTCGGTATCGGCGCGGCGATCTACCTCAACGAGTACGCGAAGAAGGGCAGTAATTTCGTCAAGGTCGTGCGGCTTTTCGTCGATACGCTCGCCGGAATTCCGTCCATAGTGTTCGGGCTGTTCGGTATGACTTTCTTCGTAGTCGGTATGGGTATGGGATATTCGCTCGCGGCGGGAGGGATAACGCTTGCGCTCATAATTCTTCCTACGATTATCCGCAGCGTCGAACAGTCGCTTTCCGAAGTCCCCGACAGTATGCGCGAGGCGAGTTACGCGCTCGGCGCGGGCAAGCTCCGCACGATCTTCGTGGTCGTTCTGCCGCAGGCGCTTTCGGGTATAATAACGTCGATTATTCTGTCAATCGGCAGAATCGTCAACGAGAGCGCCGCGCTCATCTTTACCGTCGGGTCGGCGGCTACGTTCGTGCCGCAGGGCTACGGCGACAGCGCCGCAAGTTTCGCCGTGCTCGTGTGGAAGTTTATGAGTAACGGTTTGCAGGTCAACGAGGCTTACGTTACGGCAAGCGTACTGCTTATTTTCGTGGTAGTACTCAACCTTGCCGTGTCGGGAGTGCAGTACTTCTTCGACAAAAGGAGAAAAATATGAAGAAAAACGTCATCGAAAAATACGATATAAGCGGAGATATCGCCGTTTCCGTGCGCGAACTCAACCTCTGGTACGGGTCGTTCCACGCGCTCAAGAGTATTTACCTCGATTTTCCGAAAAACAAACTTACCGCGCTTATCGGTCCGTCCGGTTGCGGTAAGTCCACGCTTATAAAATCGCTTAACCGTATGAACGACCTTGTGGAAAACTGCCGCATTACGGGCAAGGTTTTGGTGGGCGATACCGATATTTACGCAAAGGGCACCGACCTCGCGCGGCTGCGCAAAAACGTCGGTATGGTTTTTCAGCGTCCCAACCCGCTCGCAATGAGCGTTTACGACAATATCGCTTACGGGCCGAGAACGTTCGGGATCAAGTCGCGCGCCGAACTCGACGAAATCGTCGAAACTTCGCTTAAAGGCGCGGCTATGTGGGACGAGGTCAAGGATCGGCTCGGCAAGTCCGCGCTCGGGCTTTCGGGCGGGCAGCAACAGCGGCTTTGTATCGCCCGCGCGCTCGCCGTCGAACCGCAGATCCTGCTTATGGACGAGCCGACAAGCGCGCTCGATCCCATTTCGACCGGCAAAATCGAGGAGCTTTGCCTCGAGCTTAAGAAGAATATGACCGTCATTATGGTTACGCATAATATGCAGCAGGCATTCCGTATCGCCGATTATACCGCGTACTTCCTGCTCGGCGAAATGATCGAGGCGGACGAAACGAAAAAGATCTTTTCCGCCCCCTCCGACAAACGCACCGACGATTATATCAACGGTAGGTTCGGTTAATGCAGGGAGCCCCTGCGGGCAAGTCGGCGATGGCAGGGAGCCCCTGCGGGCATGTCGGCGATGCCCGTACTTACTTTCGACAGAGCGTGGTAGGGGCGTTACTCGTCCGCCCGCAAGCATCTCGTCCACATTGTCATTTCGAGCGCAGTCGAGAAATCCCCTACGGAAGAAACGAAAACAATAGTATACGACTACCCTAAATACTCGCCCGCGGTGGCTCACCGCCTTGCGGCTGTGTCCCAGACCCCGCAACGCTTTAAAGGTCGGAAATAGTTGGGTCAGTGAGGTTATCGGCGGACAACCGTAACGTTTGAGAGAATAGGTAGGGGCGGACGCCCTCGTCCGCCCGACGGCGAGCCGCCGCGGGCAAGTATTTGTTTGAAATGTCGTTTTTCGCTTCGGTAGGGCGGGACGCCCTCGTCCCGCCGACAGGGAGCCCCTGCCGGCAAGTCGGCGATGCCTGTACTTACAATAAAAACATTATAAAGCACAGCGTAACGGCACTTAGCGACTGTCATTGCGAGGAGCGAAGCGACGTGGCAATCTCCCGGAAGGGAATACGGTCGCTTCTGAACGGTATGTTTCAAATACCCTACCGTAGTTTTACGTTATGCGGCGGTCCGAGGGCGAACCGCCCTACCGTCGGCAAAGCCGACAAATAAGGTAAAAAAGAGTTGTATCGGTTATAGACGGACGAGGTTCTCGCCCTGCTGCCACGCACGAAAAAAGACACCCCGAAGGTGTCTTTTTTGGTGGTGGAGCTAAGGGGACTCGAACCCCTGACCTATGCGTTGCGAACGCATCGCTCTACCAACTGAGCTATAACCCCACGCGTTTACGGCGCGTGTGTGCCGTTATTGAGTTTTTCGGGCGGATTCGGCAGCGTTTACGATCGTGAAAGATCGGGAGCGGCGGGCGAAATCGACGGACCGAAAGAGTGGTGGAGGTAATAGGGCTCGAACCTATGACCTCATGCATGTGAAGCATGCGCTCTGACCAACTGAGCTATACCTCCGCGCTTTTGGCTTTTTAACCGACTGCGAGGAATATTATAGCACAAGGCGGCGGGAAAATCAAGAAAAAACGCGATGTTTTCGTGAGAAAATCGTTAAAATTTTCGGGCTGGGTGCGCCGCGCATTGACAGACGGGCGAATATATGCTATAATCTATGCGGAAAAAGACAAGGAGACGCGGAAAAGTGAAGCAGAGGCTGGCATTGTTTTTCAGGTCGTTTAAGGAAAAGATGGGTGAATCGGTTTCCGCGGTCACCCCGATTGTTGTTATCGTCGTACTTCTGGCGGTAACGTTTGTGCCGTTGCCGGCGACGTCGATAATTCTGTTTTTGTTCGGAGCGGTTTTACTTCTGGTGGGAATGAGTATGTTCACGCTGGGCGTGGATATGTCTATGATTCCGATGGGCGACGGAATAGGCGCGAGCATGGGAGCGGCGAAAAACAAGACCCTTCCGGTGCTGTTGTGTCTCGTGCTCGGCGTTCTGATCACGATCGCGGAGCCCGATCTTACCGTGCTTGCCGAGCAGATACCGAGCATACCCAAAACGGTTATAATCGTCTCGGTTGCGGTGGGCGTGGGGTTGTTCCTCGCGTTTGCGTTGCTTCGGACGATGTTCAAACTTCACTTGTCGTACATACTGATTTTCTTCTATCTCATAGCCGCGCTTTTAGCCTGCTTCTGTCCGCCGGAATTCATTCCCGCGGCGTTCGATTCGGGCGGTGTTACCACGGGGCCGATTACCGTACCGTTCCTTATGGCGCTCGGCATAGGTCTTGCTTCGGTGAACAAGAAGGGCGGACGGAGCGACAGCTTCGGTATGGTCGCGATGTGCTCGGTCGGTCCGATCATTTCGATGCTGATACTCGGGATCGTGTATAAGGGCGTGGAAATCAACCCCGCGCCTGCAGTAATTCCCGAAATCACGACGGCTCACGACGCGCTTATGGAGTTTATCCACGCGCTCCCGACCTACTTCGGCGAAGTCGCGCTCGCGCTTACCCCGATCGCGGCGGTGTTCTTCCTGTTCGAGCTTATCACAAAGCGTTTCAAAAAGCATCAGCTTATCCGTATCATAAGCGGGTTTATCTATACCTATATCGGGCTTGTGCTGTTCCTGTGCGGCGTAAACGTCGGCTTTATGCCCGTCGGTAATCAGCTCGGGAGCACGCTTGCTTCCGCGGGCAATCTCAAATGGCTGCTTATTCCCGTCGGTATGCTCGTAGGCTACTTCATCGTCGCCGCCGAGCCCGCCGTTCACGTCCTCAAAGATCAGGTCGAGGAAGTCTCGAAAGGCGCGATTTCCAAGCGTTCGATGGGTATAAGCCTCAGCGTGGGCGTGGCGGCTTCGGTCGGGATCGCGATGCTGCGTATTCTTACGGGAATTTCGCTGTTGTGGTTTCTGATCCCCGGGTACGTCATAGCGCTCGGAATGAGCTTTTTCGTGTCGCAGATGTTCACGGCGGTTGCGTTCGACGCCGGCGGCGTGGCTTCCGGACCGATGACGGCAACATTCCTTATGCCGCTTGCGCTCGGAGCGTGCACCGCGCTCGGCGGAAACATTATGACGGACGCGTTCGGCATAGTCGCGATGGTCGCTATGACGCCGCTTCTTACCATTCAGGTTCTCGGGTTCTATTCGATCGCGAAGAAGAAGATCGCGCGCAAGCAGATTCAGATTTCGATGGAGCGCGTGCCCGACTGCGTTGTGTATTTCGATTAGGAGGGCGGTATGGCAGAAAAACGCATAAAACAGGTTATCGAAAAAGCCGCGGCGGCGGTGACAAAGCCGATTACGGAACGCAAAAACCCGCCCGCGCCAAAGCCGCCTTACGTTATAGTGAGCATTGTCGAGCGAGGAAAAAGCGACAGACTGAACGCGGCTTACAAGTCGTCGGGAGTGTTCTTTACGTTAAAGATGTCGGGTAAAGGCACGGCGAGCTCGGAAATTATGGATATTCTCGGGCTCGAGGACGCAAGAAAGGACGTTCTCGTTTCGTTCGCTTCGGCGCGGGACGAGCAAAGGCTTATGGCACACCTCGGCGACAGCCTCAGGGTGAGTTACGGAGTGAAAGGCATTGCGTTTTCGATCAAGGTCGGCGCGGCAACGAATATGCTCGTGCACGCGCTCGGAAAACGCGTCGGAGGAGAGGTTAAGGTTATGGAAGACAAATCGAAACAATATTCTTTGGTTGCGGTGTCCGTCCGCGAAGGTTACGCCGACGAGGTTATGGAAACCGCGAAAGCGGCGGGAGTGCGCGGCGGTACGGTTATCCGCGCCGTGCAGAGCGATAACGTTGAGTCCGAGCGCGTGCTCGGCACGGGTTTTACGCCCGAACGCGATATAATTTTAATGGTTATGGACCGCGACAAGCGTTCTGCCGTTATGGACGCGATCAACGCCGAAAGCGGCGTCAGAAGCGAGGCGAACGCCATGGTCGTGGCGCTTCCCGTCGAAAAACTCGTCAAGCTCGGCTGACGTTGTAAATTTACCCGAAGGAGAGAATTATAATGAAAAAGTTTTTCAACGAATTCAAGACGTTTATCACGCGCGGAAACGTGCTCGATATGGCTGTCGGCGTTATCGTCGGCGGCGCGTTCACCGCGATCGTCAACGCGCTCGGCAACAATATCTTAAAACCGGTTATCAACTTCCTGCTCGCGCTCATTTTCGGCAAAGATTCGCTCAGCGAACTGTTCACCTTCCTCAAGCGAGTCGAAGTGGACGGGGTAGTCGATCTTACGCAGTCCATTTATATCGACTGGGGCTCGTTCATAAACGCGATTATCAACTTTCTGATCATAGCGTTCGTGCTGTTTTGCCTAGTAAAGGCGCTCAACGCTGTCGCCGAAGCGCAGAAGAAAATGCTCGGCGATATGGATACTCAGCGCGTGGCGTATAAAAAGTACCGTAAAGAGGGACTTACTCGCAAAGAAGCCAAGGCAAGATACCTTGCCGAACTCGCAGCCGCCGAGGAAGCCGCAAAGAAAAAAGCCGAGGAAGAAAAGGCGAACGAAGTCACCGATCTTAAACTTCTCACCGAAATCCGCGACCTTCTCAAACAGAAAAACGCGGTCGAAATCAAGCCCGCCGATAACGACGTTCAGAAGGCTTGACGTAACGAAAAAACGTATACGTTTGCGACTTTTTGCGACAGTTTTATGGTAAAGAAACCGGATAACGGCAATAAAAACAACGTAAAAGGTATTTGAAACCGCAGATAAAAAGCTTCGGGTTAGTCCCGAAGCTTTTTGCATGGTTGCGGCTTATCGTCGAGTCGTCGAGCGGCATTCCGCAACACTGACAGATCAGTTGCCGCGGCGCGCCGAGCATGGTATTTATCGCCACGTCGAACACGTTCGACAAAAGCTTGAGCGTGTCCACGTTCGGAATGGTTTCACCCTTTTCCCAGCGCGATACCGCTTGCCGCGTAACGTATACCTTTTCGGCGAGGGCTTCCTGTGATAGTCCCTTTTCGTTTCTGAGTTTCAATATTACGTCTTTCGTTTCCATAGTTGTGCTCCCGTTTTTCTATATTATAACATAGAAACGAGACAAAATAAATTTTGTCCGCAACTGTCGTTGCTTACGGCTTTGCCTTCGCAAATCCGCCGTTTCCGTTGAAACACTGCGCTCGAAA
>CAKQPR010000035.1 GCA_934270565.1 uncultured Clostridia bacterium
GAATGAGGGGTCGGGTTAATACAAAACGTAACGTATAAAACAACCCCTCATCAGTCGCAACGCGACAGCTTCCCCCCCAAGGGGAAGCCTTATTAGGTAGGGGCGTTCCTCGTCCGCCCGCAACCCGCAAAAGGTCGAAAATCGTTGTGTCAGTGAAGTAGTCGGCAGACTTCCGTGAGGTTACGGTATATCGTTTTAACAGCGTACCTTGCCTCGGTAGGGCGGGACGCCCTCGTCCCGCCGCCAAACCAAACAGAACGCTCTCTCCTTATGAATGAACAATTTCGCGTAAGCGGACGTTATCTTGCCTCCCTTGTGTAAAGGGCGCGACGCGGCGGTGCGAAGCACCGTAAAAACAGTCCTCAGGCGACTGTTTTTAGCCAAAGCGGCGAAGTAGCTATGCTACGAGCCGGGGGTAGTTTTGAGTTCGAGCGTTAGCGAGACGAAAAACGGTAGGATTGTTATAACGCAGCTGTTATTCGTACAGCTACTTTACAATCCCCCACCCACCTGCGGTGGGAGCCCCCTTCCGCGCAATGTGGGCCTTAAAAAGTCCGATTCGCGGAATTGTGAAACGGTATATCGCCCCGTCATCTCGAGCGTAGTCGAGAGATCTCGCGGGAGCGAACACGATCTTAGCGGAACGGTACACCTAAAAAGGCTTCCCCTTGGGGGGAAGCTCCGCCGTAGGCGGTGATGAGGGGTTGTCTTTTACGTTACGTTCGTCATAGCCCGACCCCTCATCCGTCTTGCTTTGCACCCCTCGGGGGGAAGGCTTTAAAAGGTCAAAAACTCACTGCACCCTCTCTACTCCTCCTCGGGGTGGTACATACCGTGCGCGACGGCGGCGTAAAACTCGTCGGGCGTGCCGTCGAAATACACGGGTTTATGCAAAACGACCACATCGTCGCCGATATAAACGGGCACGAACGCGACTTTTTTACCGGTTTTTCGGCGGAACATCTTATCCACCACGCCGAAACCCTTATAAATCTTCTCGTCTCCTGCGGACTTGTCGGCATAATCGACGTCGGGGAAAACCAAAAGCTTGTCACCGTTTTCGAGAGCGGCGGCGCTTTGCTTTATCGTCGTTATCGTTTTCGCGGAATGTTCGCCGCGATATACCGGTATTCCTTTCAGTTTCTTTACGGCTATATGCGTACCGCGTGCGGCAAGTCTGCCGACGACCGCACTGTAAGTTCTTCCCTTACCCATACGCACCGGAAAAGTGTAATTCACATACAGATCGCGAATGGACTTATACGACGAAAACTTGTCGAGAACCCACGGGCGCACGACTTCGGGAATGTAAGCTATAGCGGTAGCGAGCCCTTCGCGGTCGAGGTGACGGCAAAGGTAAACGGTCGGACCGCCCGGCGCGGATCCCACGAGCACGCGCGGCGTTTTACGGCGTTTTATCTGTACGAGCGTACGGATCAAAAACGGATACTTAGTCTGTTTTCTTCTTTTTCTCATGTTTTTTCCGGAAAACCCAAACCTGCTGAATCTTATAGCTCATAAGGCTAAGGATAAGATCGACGAACAGTTTGACAACGACGTCGCCGCCGCCGAACAACGTGCTCAGCCCGTAAACCGCGCCGTAAGAAGCGAGCATCTGTACGAGCCAGAGTGTATAATACCTGAAAAGGCTTGCTTTTGAAATCCGCTTGCCGCCGAACGTGAGGAAGCGATTTACCATAAAATTGACTATACTGCTGACCGCGCGCGAAACGACGGTCGAAATCAGAATTACGAGCGACGGCGAAAGTTTTCCGTCCAGAATAACGTAATCGAACAGCGAGAACAGCCCGAGGTCGAACGCCGCCGCGGCGATCGCCGCAATCAGAAAGTGCGTAAGCCCCGCCATTAGCGTGCTCATAACACGCCACGAATCTTTGAACGAGCGGAAATGAGAAGTGTGATCTTTCTCGTAAAGAGTAGCGATCGTGTGTTCGGCGATATGCACGCCGCCGTCCTTGCTCTTGATAAGGACGTTCATTTCGTACTCGAAGCGATCGCCTTTTACGCCGAGTAGCCAGTCGGTAATATCCTTCGAGAACGCGCGAAGTCCGCTCTGCGTGTCGCGAAGCTTTACGCCGTAAAGGTATCTGAACATAAACGCCGTGATTTTATTGCCCGCCTTGCTTCTCGGCGGCATGTCCGGACTGTTGAGGTCGCGCGAACCCATATGAAGCGTGCGGTCGTGTTCCGCCGCGAGCTCGCCCGCAAGCATAAGCATGTCCTCTACCGTGTGCTGACCGTCGCAATCGGCGGTAACGAAACCGTAGGTTTCTTCGTAAACGGGCGAATTTTTATAGTACGAAAAAGCCGTTTTGAGCGCCGCGCCCTTGCCCATATTCACCTCATGGTCGATAAAAGTCACGCACGGATTTTCGGTTTTTATTGTCGCGAAAATTTCGTCACATTCGGATTTCGAACCGTCGTTTACTACGATTATATGCTTAAAAGCCGCAGAAACTCCACGCATAAGCGCTACGAATTTTTCGGTCGGATTATATGCGGGTATGATAATTACGGCGTCTGTATTCATTGCTTTTTCTCCTGATTATTTACCATTATATGGTTTTTTAACCGCCGAATGCAAAGTTTTTTCCGCCGATTTGTTCGAATTTAGGAGAATTTCAGTTTCTTTTATTTTTTCTTCGTCATTAGCTCCCCCCCGCACATTTACCTTTCACCTGTTTTTCACATTTGCCGTAACCGCCTCCGCCCCTACCCGCATTCCGCACAAACGGCGAACCGCCGTCGGCTACGCCGACATATAAGGTCGGAACGATTGTAGTAGTTGCGTTGTCGGGTGACTTCCGCGGGGGATTTCTCCACTCCGCTCGGGTTTCCCCCTCGCTTCGGTCGAAATGACGTTAAGAAGTGACTGAATTCAAGCCTTCCCCCTCGGGAAAAGGTGGCATGAGTGTGAGCATTTGCGATCCGAGTGACGAATGAGGGGAATATAACCTTATTCGGTAGGGGTTGCCCTCGTCCGCCCCTACAAATCGGTCGAAATAACATTAAAAATCAAGCGTACACGTTGTCATTTCGAGCGTTAGTCGAGAAATCCCCTGCATTAGGAACAAGAACAGGCGTACACCGACAACAAAGACGACCCATTTCAAGGCTTCCCCTTGGGGACCTGTCGCGTAGCGACTGATGAGGGGTTGTCTTTTACGTTACGTCCGTCATAACCCGACCCCTCATCCGTCTTGCCTTCGCTTTCGCTTCGGCGATCCACCTTCCCCCAAGGGGGAAGGCTTTAAAAGGCAAGGACGCCCTCGTCCGCCCGTAAACCAAGCGTAACGCTCCCCCCCGCCTCGTCATCTCGAGCGCAGTCGAGAGATCTCGCGGGAGCGAACACGGACGTATCGAAACGGTATGTTTCAAATATCTACCCGCTACTGTACGTTGTGCGGCGGTCCGAGGGCGAACCGCCCTACCGTCGGCTGCGCCGACAAAAAAGGTCAGCAATCGTTTCGGTAGTTGCATTCCTCGCCCCACCGCCATAACATATCGTTTCCACCCCCTCCCATACTACCTCTCGTAAAAGCGTTTACACAAAAGGACGGTAAACCGCACGGTTTACCGTCCTTTTGTGTCCTTTTGTATAAACGAATTTCCCCTGATTTTGTCCGTTTTTTATTCCGTCCTGAGAGCGACAACCGGATCCTTACGGGCGGCGGCACGCGCGGGGAACACTCCCGAAATCAGAGTGAGGATCACGCTGACTCCGATCATGATAACCGCTTCGTGCCATGGCAGGAGCGCGATTTGCGAAATGCCGGTGAGCGGTCCGACGATTGCGTTTATGATCACGGAAGCAAAGTAAGTAAAGCCGACGCCGATAAGTCCCGAGGCAAGCCCGATCATAGAGGTTTCGGCGATGAACAGGCGGCTGACGTCGCGCTTCCGACCGCCGAGCGAGCGGATAACGCCGATTTCTTTGGTGCGTTCGACGACGGACACATAAGTGATAATTCCGATCATAACCGAGCTTACGACGAGCGACAGCGCGGTAAAACTTACGAGCGCGATCGTAACGATATTCACGAACTCACCGATCATATCCATTATAAGCGACAAGTTGTCGGTGTAAATAATCTTGTTGCGGTCGGCTTTTTCGATAACGTTGCCGTTTACGGTAACGGGATCGTCGCCGTTCCACGCGTCGAGGTACTTAAGAACGTTGGCTTTGCGGTCGAGGTTTTTGGGATAAATCGAAATTCCAGCGGCGAGGTCTGTTCCGCCCACGTTATTGAGAGAAAGCGTAAACATTTTCGATTTTGCGGTAAGCAGGCTGCTCTCGCCCACGAAGCCGATCTTCGGGGTACTGCGCTCTCCTCTGTATAAATAATCGTAACTATAAACGACTCCGTACATACCGAACGAAACGAGGTTGTTATCCGAAACGTTCGCCAAGCGTTCGGCTTTGTCTTTTGCGCTCTCTTCCGCGATGAATTCTGCGATTTCGGAATTTCTGTTATCGTTGATTATCCGCCTTGACAAAGCCTCGGTGTAATAGAATCCGTCTTTCATACAGCCGTAAGAAATTCCCTCTTTCGGGGCGATAATTCCCACGACTTCAAGTTCGATCGAGCCTTTCGATTTGTCGACGTCTTTTGCGTCGTTCGCGTATGAAAACATCGCGTAATCGACCTCGGTTCCGTCGGACGTCAACGACGGACCTTTCCGATTCGGCAACCGTTTATAAACCGCATCGTTAGGATAATAAGTAAAAGTTTTTTTAAGATCCTCGTATGAGAATTTTTCCCTGTTAAGATTATCGTTGCCATAATACTCTTGCATATCGTCCACATTATAATGTGCATCCGAGTTTTTGGCGGACTTATAGACAAGGTGCAGAAATTCGTCCTGCGAGTAGTACCCGAGCTGAGCAAGAAGCACATCCGAAAGCGCGGTGCTGTCGTTAAGAACGATCATAATTTCGTTTTCTTTCTCGGGAATATGCCCGTCAAGAATCTCGTACTGTTCAAGTATGTAATCTTTGCCTGCCGGCATTTGTCTGAAATCGTCCACGAGCGATGACACATAAGACGAATATTTATCGAAAATAGTTTGTTCGAGCACGGAAATATAGATATTACGAATTGAAGAAACGGACATTGTTTTCGCCTCTCCGTCTTGCGTCTCCCTGAAGTCGGTATAAATATTGTTGCCGATATCCAGACCGTAATCGAGGTAAACCGCCGCTACGTCCTCTTCGGGGAGCGCGGAAACGTAATCGACGTACTCTTGCGTGATGTCGTTTTTTACCATAAGCGAATCCGCTGTTTTGGAATAGCCCACGAGCGTGTCCACCATCGAATTGACGTTGACATAACCGTTCTCGCGGATCATTTTCTTTTTCTGCTCGGGCGTCATCGAGCCCATAATCGCGGACATATCGAACGTATTTTGCGAAATCGTGATCGGATTACCCGAAAGCATATCGTTCTGCATCGTGTTTATGTAGGTGCGGATTCCGTACGAGAGCGCGAGAACGAGCGAAACGCCGATTATTCCGATAGCTCCCGCAATCGACGTGAGGATCGATCTGCCCTTTTTCGTCATAAGGTTCTGTGCGGAAAGCCGGAAGGACGTAAACGCGCTCATTTTCGCTTTTTCCTTGGACGTATCGGCTTTTTTGCGACATTTTTGCTGTTTTTGCGCGGTTTCGGCGGCGAGCTTTTCCGCTTCCTCTTCCGCCTTTTTCTCCGCGAGTTTTTTCAGATTTTCGCACTCGGCGATCTCGTCTTCGGGAGCGTAAGGCATACTGTCTCCCACTACTTCGCCGTCCAAAAGCCTTATGATACGCGTCGAGTATTTCTCGGCAAGCTCGGGGTTGTGCGTTACCATGATTACGAGCTTTTCGCGGCTGATTTCCTTTATAAGGTCCATAATCTGGACGCTCGTGGTCGTGTCGAGCGCGCCCGTCGGCTCGTCGGCAAGCAGAATTTCGGGTTCATTTACAAGCGCACGCGCTATCGCCACGCGCTGGCACTGCCCGCCCGAAAGCTGATTCGGCTTTTTGTTGTACTGTCCGCTAAGTCCCACGCGGTCGAGCGCGGCTTTTGCGCGTTCGGTCCGTTCGGCTTTACTCACGCCTCCGATCGTGAGCGCAAGCTCGACGTTGCCGAGAACGGTTTGATGAGGGATCAGGTTGTAGCTTTGGAAAATAAAGCCTATGCGGTGGTTACGGTAGACGTCCCAGTCGCGGTCGCGGAACTGTTTCGTGCTTACGCCCGAAATCGCCACGTCGCCCGAAGTGTATCGGTCAAGCCCGCCGATTATGTTGAGGAGCGTGGTTTTGCCGCAGCCGCTCGGACCCAGAATCGAGACGAATTCGGACTGACGAAACGACAAAGACACGCCTTTTAATGCGTGCACCGTCATATCCGCTACTTTGTAATCTTTTCTGACGTCGGTTAATCTGAGCATTTTTCTTCTCCTTTCTGCCGATTTTCGGAGTGTTCGGAACGGTCGGAATCGAATGGAAACGTTCCGTCGCGGTTTCGCGCCGCTAAACTTTAAGCAACTTAAAATAAAAGAGGCAAACCGTTACGGTAAAACCGTTGCGATTCGCCCCCTGTTCGCTTTTCGCCGTTGAACGACTCGGCGGCAAACGCCGAAATTTGATCGCCGTTCGTTTTTCCGTCGTTTTTATTATATGCGTAAACGCCCGAAAAGTCAAGAAAGTACCATTAAAACCGTATTAAATTTAAGAAAAAACCGTGTGAAGTCGCTGCCGCTATGGCTTACTTTTAGAATAGTAACAAATATTTTCTTTAGAAAAGAAAGGAAAAGGTAATTTACTTTTTTCGGGCGGAGAAAAAAGTAGCAAAAAAGCCGCCGGGACACTTGCGACTGTGTCCCGGACCCCGCAACGCTTTAAAGGTCGAAAATAGTTGTAACAGTGGGAAAATCGGCGGACTTCCGTGGGGGATTTCTCCACTTCGTTCACTGCTAACGCCGTTTTACTTCGGTCGAAATGACGTAAAACAAGCGGGCGGACGAGGGCGTCCGCCCCTACTTATTACAAGGTCGAATTCGCTTAACCTTATAAAACCAAGCGAACACGATGTCATTTCGAGCGTAGGCGTAGCCGTAGTCGAGAAATCCCCCTCATTAGAAACGAAAACAATCGTACACGACCAACCCAAACACTCGCCCGCGGTGGCTCACCGCCGATCCGAGTGACGAATGAGGGGAATATAACTTTATAGGTAGGGGCGGACGCCCTCGTCCGCCCGCAGCCCTTGCGGAATGCTCCTTAGCTCCGTCATCTCGAGCGAAGTCGAGACCAAGGCGGGAGCGAATACGAACGTAGCTAAACGGTACACCCCCAAACACTCGCCCGCACGAGCTCCGTGCTTATACTTTTTTCGTGCGGAGAAAACGCGCTATCGCTATGGTTTACTTTTAGAATAGTAGCAAATATTTTCTTTAGAAAAAAGAAATTGTATTCTACTTTTTTCAGGCGGAGAAAAAAGTAGCAAAAAAGCCGCCGGCAGGGAACCCCTGTGGGCAAGTATTAGGGCAGTGCATATAACGAGCTAATGTGAACGACTAAACCTATCCACTCGCCCGCGGTGGCTCACCGCCTTGCGACTGTGTCCCGGACCCCGCAACGTTTTAAAGGTCGAAAATAGTTGTAACAGTGGGAAAATCGGCGGACTTCCGTGGGGGATTTCTCCACTTCGTTCACTGCTAACGCCGTTTTACTTCGGTCGAAATGACGTAAAACAAGCGGGCGGACGAGGGCGTCCGCCCCTACTTATTACAAGGTCGAATTCGCTTAACCTTATAAAACCAAGCGAACACGATGTCATTTCGAGCGAAGGCGTAGCCGTAGTCGAGAAATCCCCCGCATTAGAAACTAAAACATCTTACACATCTGACCTGAATACTCGCCCGCACGGGCTCCGTGCCTTGTTAGGAGTGGCTCGCCACTATCCCGCCTCATTATTTCGTGATTTTTACTTTGTTTCCGTCGAAAGTATATCCGTAACTGCTCGAATTGCAGTTTGTCAGATCGAGTTTGTCGGCCTTTGCGCGGAGCACGATATAGAATTTCTTTTCCGTATCGGTTTTCTCGAAAAAGTCGGAAAGTTTGGGGAATTCTGCTTCGAACCCGAGTTTTTTGCCGTCGATTTCCGATCCGTTGAAACTGATAAGGACATGTTCGTTGTAGGATCTGCCGAAAACCGGATCGTCGGTGCACAAAGAAAGCACGAATTCACGATCGAGGTCGGCTTCGCTTTCGGCGGAAAACGTCCCTTTGAGCACGTAACCCTCGCTCAGTTGATCGTCTATATGGAACGCCGCGACAATCGAATCGTTCTCTATTTTACTGTCACCGATCGGCAATTCGACGTCGTATCCGCCGCAACCGACGAGCGCGACCGCGCAAAGCGCAACCGTAAGCGCAGTAACCGCTATTCTGGCAAAAAACTTTTTCATTATCTGATCTCCTTTGATTTCGGCTTACCCGCTGATTTACTATATTATACTCATATGCCCGCTTTCAGTCAAGCCGTTTAGAGGCTATGTTCACGCCTCAAAACAAACACCCGTCAAAACGCGATTTTATCCTTGACCTTCACGGGAAAATGTTGTACAATACAAGCGGAAAACCTGCGCGGCTCGGTTTGGCGGGCGGCAGAATTCGGAAAACGACGGTTTTCGCGGTTTCGGAGGTGACATAATGATTAAATTACAACCCGTTCTGAAAGATTATCTTTGGGGCGGCGAAAAGCTGAAATCGCTGTTCGGGCGCAAATCCGACGGAATCGTCGCCGAAAGCTGGGAGGTTTCCGTTCACCGTGACGGCGTAAGCGGAATTGTCGGATCGAACGAAAGCTTCTCCGATTACCTCGCGAAAAACCCGCGTGCCGTGGACGAACGCGGCGGCGAATTTCCCGTCCTTATCAAGTTCATCGACGCGGCGAAAAATCTGTCCGTTCAGGTTCACCCGAACGACGAATACGCGCGCGTTCACGAGAACGACAACGGCAAGACCGAAATGTGGTACGTCGTTTCCGCCGACGAGGGCGCCGGAATTTACTGCGGGTTTATCCGCGACACCGACAAAGCCGAATTTTTGCGCAAAGTCGGCGACGGCACGGTTGAGGATCTGCTGAATTTTATCCCCGTAAAGGCGGGCGATTGTTTCCTTATCGAAGCGGGCACGGTGCACGCGATCGGCGCGGGTTGCGTGATCTGCGAGGTTCAGCAGAACAGCAACGTGACTTACCGCGTTTACGATTACAACCGCCTCGGCGCGGACGGCAAGCCCCGCCCTCTTCACGTCGAAAAAGCCGTGAACGTCATAAATTTCGGCGCTTACCGCGACCATACGGCGAGCGGCGAGCCGAGCCGTTTTGCGGGCGGCGAAATCCGCGAACTCACGAAATGCAGGTACTTCCGTTGCCGCGAGCTTAAACTCGGCGGCTCGTTCACCGAATCAAATCCGAGCTCGTTCACCGCGATAAACTTCATCTGCGGAAGCGGCGAAATAAACGGCGAAAAATTCGTTGCCGGCGACGGTTTTTTCGTTCCGCGCGGCGAAGAATTCACGATAACCGGCACCTCCACCGCAATTCTCACCACCGAAAACAATTAGTTGACAGTTTACACGTCACACTAAACTCCTCGGTTCACAAAAGCACCCTACCGCACAAGCGGTATTTGGTTCGCCTACAGCCTCGTGAACGCAATTTTAGATCGTAAGAACAAAAAATAAACGTACTTGCCCGCGCGGGCTCCGCGCCGAACGCCACGAAGCGAGTGCATAGCGCGAACGAAGTATAAGGAGTTCGGCGACAGCCGGAACTCCTCGGTGCGCTTTGGTGCACCTTCAGCCGAGCGAGGCGAAGCCGAAGCGAACGCCACGAAGTGAGTGCTTGCCACGAGCGTAGTATAAGGAGTTCGGTGTAACCGCTACTCCTCGGTGCGCTTTGGTGCACCTTCAGCCGAGCGAGGCGAAGCCGAAGCGAACGCCACGGAGTGAGAGCGAAGCGCGAACGAAGTATAAGGAGTTCGGCGACAGCCGGAACTCCTCGGTGCGCAAAAATAGCCTACCGCACAAGTGCGGTAGGCTATTTTGGTGCACCATAAGGAGTTCGAATCCCTAACCTTCGGTTCCGTAGACCGACGCTCTATCCAGTTGAGCTAATGG
>CAKQPR010000036.1 GCA_934270565.1 uncultured Clostridia bacterium
CACGATGTCATTTCGAGCGAAGTCGAGAAATCCCCTGCATCGGAAATGATAACAAACGAACACAAATACCCAAATGCTCGCCCACCACAAAAACACCCGTTCGCGGCGGCTTTCTGCCATGCGCTGCGGGGCAAAAAATTTCCTTAAAACAGTATGTAAAAACGCTTGACCTCAACGAAATACTATGATATAATGTTACACGATAGCCACACGATAGTCACACGGAGGATAAGAAATGCGCACATTCGCAGCTTGTTTGTATAGCACAACGGTAAAAAAGCGTATGGGCAACGTGTTCTCTTCGGCGACTGCTTTTCAGATTTATTTTCGTTATCAATTTTGAGGAAGTTCAAAAGGACTTCCTTTTTTTATGGTAAAAAACAAATTTCGGAGGTATAAGAAATGAACAACAATCTGGTTTACCAAGTAAATCAAAAACCGCCGTTCGGCAAGAACCTCGTGTATGCGTTTCAGCAAGTTCTCGCTATTCTGGCGGCGACGGTGCTCGTACCCGCGCTCGTAAACGGCAACGCAGCCAAAGCCTGTGCCGATATGGGTCTTACGTTCGTGTCCGCAAACATGAGTCAGGCGGCAGCGTTGATGGGGGCCGGCGTGGGAACTCTCGTGTATCTGTTGTTTACGCGTTTCAAGAGTCCGGTATTCCTCGGTAGCTCGTTCGCGTTCATCGCGCCGCTCAGCGCGGGAATTCTGTACGGCTACTGCGGCATAATCTTAGGTTCCGTCTTTGCTGGGCTTGTGTACGTCGGAATCGCAATCGCGATCAAATTCGCGGGCGCGGGCTGGATAAACAAACTTATGCCTCCGGTAATCATCGGCCCCACGGTCGCGCTCATCGGACTTTCGCTCTCGGGATCGGCGATGAACAACCTTATGAATATCGCCGGCGGAACCGCAAACTACAATCTCATAGCCGTTGCGATCGGTATCGTAACCTTCCTCGTAACCGTTATCGTGTCGGTTAAAGGCACAAAGAGTATGAAACTGATTCCGTTCGTAATCGGAGTAGGCGCGGGATACGTTCTCGCTGTAATCGTAACCCTGTTCGGGTATACGCTCGGCGGAAATCAATACTTCAACATCGTAAACTTCGACGCGTTCAAAAAGATAGCGGACTTTAATAACTGGCTTCCGACGATATCGTTCGTAGAAGCAATCAAAGAACTTTCCGGCAATGCAAGCACGGCAAGAGCGTTCGATACAAGCGCCGTACTTAACCTCTTCGTCGCGTTCGCTCCCGTAGCGCTCGTCGTATTCGCGGAGCATGTAGCCGACCACAAAAACATAAGCTCGATTATCGACAGAGACCTTCTCGCCGACCCCGGTCTCGATAAAACTCTTCTCGGCGACGGCGTGGGCTCGATAGCGGGAGCTCTCGTCGGAGGTTGCCCCAACACGACTTACGGCGAAAGCATCGGGTGCGTGGCGATCACCGGCAACGCTTCGATATGGACTATTCTTACGACTGCCATAATGTGCATAGTGCTCAGCTTCATTTATCCCGTAATGGTATTCATCGAGTCTATCCCCTCCTGCGTAGTGGGAGGCATCTGCATAGCGCTGTACGGATTTATCGCGGTATCGGGACTGAGAATGTTCAAGCACGTAGACCTCGACAACAGCAAGAACCTCTTCATCGTGGCGGCTATCCTCGTCACCGGACTCGGCGGGCTTGTACTTAATTTCGGCGGTACGTACGCTTCGCCTATCGTCCAGATCAGCTCGATAGCGTGCGCGCTTATCCTCGGCATAATAGTAAACCTCATCCTCAAACCGAGCAAGGCAGAAGTGGAAAAGAAAGTAGAGTATGCCGCGGACACCGAAACGGAAGAAACGATGTTCGGTACCGTACAAGTACCCGAAGAAAAAGCGGAGAAAGACGAGATCGGCAAATAAGCTCGGTTAAAACCTCAAATCGCGCGCGAAACGCTCTTCGGAACGGAAGAGCGTATCCGCGTTTAAACGGAAAAAAGGAAACACGGACGGAGCTCCGCCCGCAACAAAGGAGTAATATATGAAAAATTATGACAACGTAGTTATTTTCGATCACCCGCTTATCCGTCACAAAGTGGCGATTCTACGCGACGAAAAGACGAGTATGAAGGAATTCCGCGAGCTCATCGAAGAAATCACCACCCTTATGACTTACGAGAGCCTCAAAGACGTTCCCACCGTCACGAAAACGGTAAAAACGCCGCTTGAAACGTGCGAACAGCAGGTCGTCGCGGACAACTCGATCGCGATCGTTCCCATACTTCGCGCGGGGCTCGGAATGGTAAACGGCGTTCACGTTCTGTTCCCGTCGGCACGCGTCGGACATATCGGAATGTACCGCAACGAAGAAACTCTCGAGCCGTGCGAGTATTACTGCAAGCTTCCTCAGGGTATCGAGGACAAACTCGTGCTCCTTGTCGATCCCATGCTTGCTACCGGCGGTTCGGCTTGCGACGCGATTTCGCTTCTCAAAAAGCGCGGATGCAAGAACATCAAGTTTATGGCGATCATCGGCGCTCCCGAGGGTGTGGCGAAAGTCGCCGAAGCTCATCCCGACGTCAAGATTTACGTTTCGACGCTCGACCGTTGCCTTAACGAGAACGGCTATATTCTCCCCGGGCTCGGCGACGCGGGCGACCGCCTGTTCGGCACGAAGTAATTTCGCCGCGAACCCTTATACCTTTCTCAAAACGAAAAACGATCCGCCGCGGGTCGTTTTTTATGCCTCAAACGCCGCTATTCGGCTTGACAAACGCCGCCGCTATCGGGTATAATAACAATATGAATAAGGAGCTTTACGACCGACGGAGAGAGCGGAGCACCGCAAAGAAGTAAAGCTTCGGTAAAAGCCGACCGTCTGGGCGCACGTTTCCTGCGGGAGAAGTGCGCCTTGAATTTTACAAAAAAGGAGAAAATAAAATGTTTTTCGACAAACTTGCCAACCTCGATCCCGAAGTTTACGCTCCCATAAAAAGCGAACTTCTTCGGCAGCAGGGCAACATCGAGCTCATCGCGTCCGAGAATATCGTCAGCGAAGCGGTGCTTCTCGCGGCGGGCAGCGTGCTCACCAACAAATACGCCGAGGGTTATCCCGCAAAGCGCTATTACGGCGGTTGCGTTTACGTTGACGAAGTGGAGGAGATCGCCCGCGAGCGCGCCAAAAAACTGTTCGGCGCCGAGCACGCAAACGTTCAGCCTCACAGCGGAGCGAACGCCAACCTTGCGGTGTTCTACGCGTTCTTAAAGCCCGGGGATACCGTACTTTCGATGTCGCTCGCGCACGGCGGACATCTTTCGCACGGCTCGCCCGTCAATATTTCGGGCAACTGGTTCAATATCGTTCCGTACTGCGTGGACGGACAAACGGGTAGAATCGATTACGACGAAGTTCGCCGTCTCGCGCTCGAAAACAAGCCTAAACTCATTCTCGCGGGCGCAAGCGCTTACCCGAGAATCATCGACTTCAAGCGTTTCCGCGAAATAGCGGACGAAGTGGGCGCGATACTTATGGTCGATATGGCGCATATCGCGGGTCTCGTCGCGGCGGGACTTCACCCGAGCCCCGTGCCTTACGCGGACGTAGTTACCACCACCACGCACAAAACGCTTCGCGGACCGCGCGGAGGTCTTATCCTTTGCCGCGAGTGCTACGCAAAGCAGATAGATAAAGCGATTTTCCCGGGCACTCAGGGCGGACCGCTTATGCACATAATCGCCGCAAAAGCCGTCGCGCTCGGCGAGGCGCTCAAGCCCGAATTCAGAACCTATCAGCAGAATATCGTGGATAACGCCCGCGAACTCAGCCTTGCGCTTCTCGACAAGGGTTTCAGTCTCGTTTCGGGCGGCACGGACAACCACCTTATGCTTCTCGACCTTCGCGGCACCGACGTTACCGGCAAGGAGCTCGAACGCCGTCTCGACGAAGTTCATATCACCGCCAACAAGAACGCCGTTCCGTTCGACCCGCAAAGCCCGTTCATCACCAGCGGACTTCGCCTCGGCACTCCCGCCGTCACCTCGCGCGGCTTCGGCAAGAAGGAAATGCGCGACATAGCCGGCTTTATCGCGGACGTATGCTTCGACTTCGACGCAAAGAAGGACGAGGTGAACGCCGCCGTTGCCGAAATGTGCGGTCGCTTCCCCATTTACGAGGACTAAACGTTGAATATTCTGGTTGCAGGCGAAGGAGCGCGGGCGTTTGCCGTCGCGAAAGCCGTCGGAAAATCGGGCGGCGTGGCGTTTCTATTGCCCGAAATCGCCGCCGAAGGCTTTTACCTCACCCTCGAATGCAACCCTTCCGACCCCTTGTCCGTCGCCGAAGCCGCCGAGCGGGAACAAATTTCGCTCGCCGTGATTACCGACGAAAAAATCATGCGGTCCGCGCTTCCCGACCGCCTCGAAGGCAAGGGGATCCGCGTTTTCGCTCCCGCCCCGCGCACGGCGGAAATACTCTCGGACAGAACGGCGGTTGCCGAACTTGCCCGAGCCGCCGACGTTCCGACTCCGTTTCAAAAGATTCTCTCGTCCGAAGCGGAAGCGGCAAAATTCCTCGAAAGCAACCCAAACCGCGAATACGTCGTAAAATCGCCCGATAAAACCAAACGTGCGGTGATCGCAACCACGAAAAAACGCGCGCTTGCCGCAGTCGCCAAGGTGCTCGCTACTAAAAAATCGGTCATCGTCGAAACCCGCGTGTTCGGGCATTTTATCGGCGCGAGCGTGATCACCGACGGCGAAACGGCGTTCATAGCGCCCGCGACGCTGCCGACGAAGGACGGAAAAGGCGGGCGTTACGGCGCCGTCGCCCCCAACCCTTACTGTAACGAGCGCGTTAAAACCGAAACGCGCATGCGGATAATTTATCCATTCCTTACGGCGATGAAACGCGCGGGGATCGCTTCCCGCGGCTGGTACAATTTCGACATAATGCTTACCGGCTACGGTCCGCTTTTCCTCGGTCTCGACTTTTTCCCGCCCGAAACGGAAGCCGAAACCGTTCTCGCGCTCATGAAATCCGATTTCGCGTTTCTCGCGGCGAACGCGGCTTGCGGAACGCTCGAAACCTGCCGAGCGGAATTCTCTTCCGACTACGCGCTTACCGTTGCGGTGGACGAAAATTCGCCCGAAAGACCGTGCCGCGCGGTGCAGGAAAACGCATACGATTATGTAAATTTAGGACGCGTCCGCTTTCTCGGCGCGGAAATCGAGCCGCTCGCGGACAGAATAGCGACCGTTACCGTCGCGACGCCCACGTTCAATTCGGCTTATCACGGAGCCATGGACGTAGCCGAGCTTTCGGGGCTGGACGGCGATTTTTCCCGCGAAGTCGGCATGGACGCTTACGCCGAAATCTGCCGCAAAAAAGAGATCGAGCACGCAAGAGCCGTGCGCCGCGCGGAAATCGAGAAAAACCGCGAGTATTACACGAGTATGCGGTTTACGGAATTCGACTACAACGATCCCGCTTACCGCGAGAGAATAAAGAAGGAACTGTCGGCGATAAACCGCGACGAACGGAACAAATAAGAATAAAAAGGAGTTACGGCTATGCAATACAAGTCGGATATAGAAATCGCTCAGGCGTGCAAACTCAGACCTATCGGCGAGATCGCCGAAGCGGCGGGCATCGACGAAAAATACGTCGAAACTTACGGTCGGTACAAAGCCAAAATCGACCCCGCGATCCTCGGCGAAAAACGTCCCGACGGCAAGCTTGTGCTTGTCACCGCGATAACGCCCACCCCCGCGGGCGAGGGCAAAACGACTACTACGATCGGACTTGCGGACGGGCTTAAAAGGATCGGGAAACGCGTTTCGGTCGCGCTCCGCGAACCTTCGCTCGGGCCCGTTTTCGGCGTAAAGGGCGGCGCGGCGGGCGGCGGCTACGCGCAAGTCGTTCCGATGGAGGATATAAACCTTCATTTTACGGGCGATTTTCACGCGATCGGCGCGGCGAATAACCTTCTCGCGGCGATGCTCGACAATCATATTCATCAGGGTAACGCGCTCGGCATCGATCCCCGCCGCATAACGTGGCGCCGTTGCGTCGATATGAACGACCGCCAGCTTCGCAATATCGTTGACGGGCTCGGCGGCAGAACGAACGGCGTTCCGCGCGAGGACGGTTTCGACATTACCGTCGCGAGCGAAATCATGGCTGTGCTTTGCCTGTCCTCGTCGCTTGCCGACCTCAAAGCCCGCCTCGGCAGGATAATCGTCGGCTACACTTACGACGGAAAACCCGTCACCGCTTCCGATCTCAAAGCCGCGGGCGCGATGACCGCGCTTTTAGTCGAAGCGATAAAACCCAACATCGTTCAGACCCTCGAAGGTACGCCCGCTTTCGTGCACGGCGGACCGTTCGCGAACATAGCGCACGGTTGCAATTCGGTTATGGCAACCCGAGTCGCGCTTAAAACCGCCGATTACGTCGTTACCGAAGCGGGTTTCGGAGCCGACCTCGGCGCAGAAAAATTTCTCGATATAAAGTGCCGCAAAGCGGGGCTTACTCCCGACGCGGTAGTAATGGTCGCCACCGTCCGCGCGCTCAAAATGCACGGCGGCGTCGCGAAATCCGACCTCGGCGCGGAAAACCTCGACGCGCTCGGCAAGGGACTTCCCAACCTTCTTCGCCACGTTTCGAATATCGTTGACGTGTACAAGCTCCCGTGTGTGGTCGCGATCAATCGTTTCCCGACCGATACCGACGCGGAAATCGCGCTTCTTGCCGAAAAATGCGCCGAAAAGGGCGTAAACGTCGTGCTTTCCACCGTTTGGGCGGAAGGCGGCAAAGGCGGCGAAGCGCTCGCCCGCGAGGTCGTCAGACTTTGCGAGGAGGAGAAGGGGAACTTCACGTTCTCTTACGACCTCGATCTGCCGCTCGACAAGAAAATCGAAGCCGTCGTAAGGAAAATCTATCGCGGCTCGGACGTAAATATTCTGCCCGCCGCCCGCCGTCAGCTCGACGAAATCGCTTCGCTCGGCTTCGGCGATCTTCCCGTGTGTATCGCGAAAACGCAATACTCGTTCTCCGACGATCCGTCTTTGCTCGGCGCGCCCGAAAACTTCACCGTCACCGTCCGTTCCGCCCGCGTTTCCGCCGGCGCCGGTTTCGTCGTCGTCCTCACCGGCGATATCCTCACCATGCCCGGGCTCCCCCTGCACCCCGCCGCGGAGAACGTAGACGTGGATACGGACACCGGTCTTATATCCGGCCTCTTTTAATTTTGACGGCGGCTTTTCGCGAATAACTTCATAAAACTACAAAATCCCGAACATCGCCGTACCTATAGTACTGTCTCGTTCGGGATTTTTTGTTTTCTTCGTTATTCATCGAAAATCCGCTCGTCAAAATAATACCGTTCTATAAACGATAGTTTTATCCCGAGTTCGCCGTACTCGTAGTACTGTCTCACTCCGATTACCTCGTTTGCCTTGCGGAGCATCAAAAATCGCCGCGCTAAAAACACCTGTTTAGAAACGTTAATTTTATCCCGAACATCGCCGTACCTATAGTACTGTCTCGTTCGGGATTTTTTGTTTTCTTCGTTATTCATCGAAAATCCGC
>CAKQPR010000037.1 GCA_934270565.1 uncultured Clostridia bacterium
CTCAGCTGTTTGCCGCCCCTCGCGAGACAGCCTACATATAATACCATATCCTTTTCCTTTTGTCAACAGTTTTTTATATCTTTTTTAAATCTTTTTTTATTTTTTTGTCATCGGTCTGCGTTGGTAAGTTTTTGGGGGTGTTCGTGCTCGTTTGTTTTCGTTCCCGTTACGAGACTAACTACCGTTGTGTAAGGTTGGCGGGCGGACGAGGTACGCCCCGCCCTACCGAAACGGGGTACGTTATTACAAACAAATACTTGCCAACAATTGTTTGTGGGCGGACGAGGGCGTCCGCCCCTACCGCGCTCTACCAAAGATAAGTACGGGTATCACCGACTTGCCCACGGCGGCTCGCCGGCGGGCGGACGAGGGCGTCCGCCCCTACCTATTCTACCGATGGTAAATGCGGGCATCGCCGACTTGCCCACGGCGGCTCGCCGGCGGGCGGACGAGGAACGCCCCTACCTATTCTACCGATGGTAAATGCGGGCGTAGCCGATTTGCCCACAGGGGCTCCCTGTCGGGCGGACGAGGTACGCCATACATATAAGGTTGAAGTTGCGTTATCATTATAGAGCAACTGCGCACACAACGTCGTTATAGCAAAAACGCAGGGGCATAAGCTCCTGCGTTTCGTCTGGTACCACTAAGGGGAATCGAACCCCTGTTTTCGGCGTGAGAGGCCAACGTCCTAACCGCTAGACTATAGTGGCTCACCGAATCGACTTGACTATGATACCATAATTTCGGATATTTCGCAAGCGTTTTCGGTATTGTTTTTAAAAATTTTTATAGCCGGATCGCGACGAACGGCGACTTGCGCGCAAAACACGGAGCGCGAAGCCTTCGGATCGGATAAAACCGTTGTTTACTTGAAATATTTATCCTCGATCGCGGAAATTTTCGCGATGCGTTTAACGTGACGATCGTCGCCCGAGAACGGCGTTTTAAGGAACGTGTCCACGATATCCATAGCGAGTCCCTCGCCCACTACGCGTTCGCCGAACGCAAGAATATTCGCGTCGTTGTGTTCGCGGGTGGCGTGAGCGGAAAACGTATCCGAACAAAGCGCGCAACGGATACCTTTAACCTTATTCGCGGCGATGCTCATTCCGATTCCCGTGCCGCAGATAAGAATTCCCTTGTCCGCTCTGCCGCTTGCAACGGCTTCGGCAACGGGCAAAGCGTAATCGGGATAATCGACGGACTTTTGCTCGTGAATACCGAAATCTTCGACTTCGTAGCCTTCCTTTCTGAGTTTTTCAATGACGTCGTTTTTAAGTTTAAGCGCGGCGTGGTCGCAACCGATTGCAATTTTCATAAATGTAAGTCTCCTTTTTGTTTTCCGAATAAATTATACACCGCATGCGCCCGATAAGTCAAGCGCACACGGACGGTTTCAGTTTTTTATACCGTTATCGAGCGCGGCGAGCACGGCGCTCATTCCGTTTTCGATCATGCGGGCGACGGCTTCGTAGTCCTCCGCGTTCCCTCCGAACGGATCGGGAACGTCCGACCCCGTAAGGTCTCGATACGAAACGGCGTTCGGCATGCCGACGATTCGTTTGTGCTCTTCCGTCATACACACTATAAGTGCGGCGCGATCGGCGAACTTACGGGTGAGAACGCGTGCGGGATGGCTTCTCGCGACGATTCCGAGCGACGCGAGCGCGGAAACGGCAAGCGGATGAATACCGTCGCCCTTACGGACTTTCAGACCGTAACTCTCGGCTACGACGTCTTCTCTGCCGAGATTTCTGAGCGTGCGACGCAGGATATATTCCGCCATGACGCTACGGCAGGTATTGCCGGTGCAGACGAACGCAACGCGTTTTTTCGGCGCGGACCGTTTTTTCCTTTCCGCCATTTTCGCCTCCTTAAAGCGTTTTCCCTCCGCTCGCTTTGCCGAGACGGTTTTCGACCCCGAGTCCGTAACCGTCGTCGGGAACGCCTTCGCAAAGCACGACGTCCGCACTCTCGTCGTCCGACCGCCTCAGAAGCGCGAACAGGTTGTGAGCGTAATCGCGGCTGTCCTTGCCCGCGCTCCACACGAGCCTGTCTCCGTAACGCTCGCGGTTGCCGTCGAGCGCGACAATAACCGTTTTTTTGCCCTCTTCGGTAAAACGATCGTAAGCGGCGATTATTTTATCCGAACCGCCGACGGGTGCGAGGTACACTTCGGCGGTCGGCGCATAATGCTTGTATTTCATCCCCGGGCAAAGCGCGACTTTGCTGTTTTTCACGACCTCGATTTCGCCGACTTCCGCTTCAAGCTCCTCGATCGGCATACCGCCCGCACGAAGAAGTCTGACTTTGCCTTCGGTGCAAAAGTCTATAACCGTAGATTCGACTCCTACTTCGCACTCGCCGCCGTCGATAATCGCGGCGATTTTGCCGTTAAGATCGTCGTAAACGTGCTTTGCCGTGGTGGGCGACGGGCGCGTGGACGTGTTGGCGCTCGGGGCGCAGATCGGGCAACCGCTCCGCTCAATAAGCGCGCGGGCGATTTCCGACGACGGCATACGGATAGCGACCGTTTTCAAGCCGCCCGTAACTTCGTCGGGAACGATTCCCTTTTTCGGAAGAACGATCGTAACCGGACCTGGCATAAACTTTTCGACGACGCGTTTCGCCTTTTCGGGAACAGCCGCCGCGAGAAAATCTATCTGTTCGGGTTTTGCGATATGAACTATAAGCGGGTTGTCGGACGGTCTGCCCTTCGCCGCGTAAATCTTTTTCACGCTCTCGGGGCAAAGCGCGTTCGCTCCGAGCCCATACACCGTTTCGGTCGGAAACGCCACGATTTCACCCTTCGCTATGAGCGAGGCGCAATACGCGAGGTTTTCGTCGGTGGGTTGATAAATTTCGGTTTTCATATCGTTTTATCCTCTGAATTTCGGGCAATAATCAAATTATGAATCGTTCTTTTTCTTATTACGCGGACGGCGTGCTGAGCAAAATTCTCGGCGTTATCCTCGCCGCCGTTACGTTTTCGTACTACGTTCGCGGCGCAAACCTCATACTGTTTTCGCTCGTGTTCGGGTTCTGCGCGTCCGAAGTCTATCTGAGCTTTCTCGGCAAAAAACCGTCGGCACGTTCCGTTCCCGCCGAAATCGAATACGCTCTCTGTTCGATGGGATCGGACGGCGGCACGGCGCTACTCGAGTCGCTTGCGGGCGAAGGCGCCCGCATGAAGGACGGCGTGGTGATCAAGGGGAATTCGGCGGCGGTCTGGCGCGTGAATTTTTCGCCGCTTACGCCCGACGACGTAGTGAAAATTGCTTCGATCTGCGGCAGAGAAAACGTCGGACGCGTTACGATTTTAGCTAATCGTATCGAAGAAACCGCGGCGAAATACGCCTGCGAGAACGGCATTACCGTCCTCGATCTCGCGGGCTCGCTCGACGCCTTGTTAAAGCTCGGTTATCGCCCGCCCGCGCTCAAAAACAAAAACCGCCACGGACTTAGACGTACTTTTATCAACAAAACGCGCGCCAAAGGCTATCTGTTCTGCGCCGTCGTTATGCTCGTTTCGGCAAGCCGAGTAAGGTTTTCGGTGTGGTATGTGGTTTCCGCCGGCATTCTTATGGGGCTGTGCGCGATAAGCCTCATTCCGCGAAAAAATTAGGACTTTCCGTCGGAATCGTCGTCCTTTTGCGGATCGGGGTTCTTCGCGGCCTCGTCCGGAACGGTCGAATTTTCGGCGTTGCCGACTTTCGCATTACTCTCTTCCGAATCGTTCTCGTCCTTATCGAGAAGTTTTTTGAGTTCGGACTCCTCTTCGGGGTATTCCTTGGAGAGTTTGATCACGAAAAACAGCGCGAGCCCGACCGCTCCCGAGCCGAGCGCGAAATATCCGAGCGCGCCGTTGAACAGGCTTCTGTTTGCGAAATACGCCACGAGCGACACGGTGAAAAGCCCTACGAATACGAGGGCTGTCACGGCTATTATTCTTTTAAGTTTCGGGTTCATAATTGCATTATAACACTTTTCGGACGCGTTATCAAGCGTTTTGCGACCCGCCGCGCGTAAAAAACTTATAAATCGTCCGCGTCCTGCACCGGTCTGCCCTCCTCGGGCACGCCGGTATAACTGCCGAGCGGATCGGTTCCGCTTTTCATTGTTTTATTCACGCCCGTAACGAAACGGCGCTTGGTTACGACATATTTTTTAGGTTTGACGAATCTGAACATAAAAACCTCCGACGATAGTTTGCGCCGAAGGTTTTGTTTTTATTATATATTATATAGATAAGGAAAAACGGCTCAACCGACTTCACAACAGTCCGCAAAGGAGCATAAGAAGCGGTATCGTAAGCACGCTGAGCGCGGTGGTTATCACCGAAGTTTTCACCGCCGTTTCGCGGTCGCCGTCGAACATTTCGGCAAACGACAGCGTAAGCGCCGCCGACGGCATAGCCATCGCTATGAAAATCGAAATTATTACACCGTTGTCCGTTTGCGGGAAGAACGCGTGGATCGGGTACAGGAGCGCGAACGATACGAGCGGAACAACGACGAGTTTTAGCGCCGTCGAAACGTATGCGACGGGCGAAGTGAAAAGCGATTTGAACGGGATTTCGGCGAGGCGGATTCCGAGTATTATCATACTGAGCGGCAATGTCATTCCCGCGAGGTAATTCGCGCACGACTGAACGGGCGCGAAAACGGCGGTCGGTATGTACGCTTTGAAGAAGAACAGCGGGAGCGCGGCTACGAGCGCTACGGTGGGCGGATTGAGGAATGCGCGGCGAATGCTTACGTTGCTCTTGTCGCCGGTGATCGTATACACGCCGAGCGTCCAGCTGACTACGTTGAAGCTTACGTTGATTATCGCGACGTAAATCAGCATTTCGGGGTTGTTCGGGAAAAGCGCTTTTACGACAGGGATACCCATAAATCCTACATTGCCCATAAACGAGCAGATAGTTCCGACCCGATTCGCCCTGTCCCTTTCCTCGTCGCCCGCGGGCATGGCTTTGAACACGAGCCGCGCAACCAGATACGCCGCGAAATGTACTACGAACGACCCGAGAAGCACTATCGCCATATTCGGAAGCAGCGACGGATCATAGTCCTTTTCCATAAATCCCGATACGGTAAGCACCGGTTGCGAAACGTAAATAAGCACCGCTACAAGCGCCGCTACCGCCGTTTCGGGCAACATTTTGCGTTTTCTGAGTATAAAGCCCGGGACGCATAGCGCGGCCATAAGCCCTACGTTTATAAGTGACGTTAAAAAATCGATCTGCATATACGAAATTATACAACTTTTGCCGCCGCTAAGCAACCGTTTGAGCGGCGTTTTATATTTTTTCGCCGAAACTCCGCTCGCCCCGCCCCTTTCGTTTGACTTTTTGCGCCGACAATGATATAATTATCGATGTGTTTTGTTTATAAGCGACTTCGCGTGCGGTTTTCGCCCGAAGCCACCGTAAACAAAATTCGTGCCCGTAGTTAAACGGATATAACTATGCCCTCCTAAGGAGTTGCTCTATCCGAGAGATTGCGGGCAAAACGGCATATAAAGGCGCATTTTCGGGGTTGTTTCACCGACAAAACGGCTTACTCCAAACGAATTTACATCTTTTTTACACCCGAACGGATATTTCTCGATTTTCCGTGATTGAGAAGTATCTAAAAAATCGAATATGTTTCCGTAGTTAAATGGAGATAACAGGGTCCTCCTAAGACTCAATTTCGGGTTCGACTCCCGGCGGGAACACCAAAAAAATCCGAAACTTATCTTATATAAGTTCGGATTTTTTGTGTTTAATAAGAGCTACATTTAGATTACTTTTATATCCAATCGGGCAGTCCTAACGGATTTTGCAACATTTCAATTTCATCATAGACTTGCGAAAGAAAGTATCGGCTATAATTCCATTGCGCTTCTTCATAATCCTCATTGAATACGAGTTTACAATATTCAACAAAAAACTTTTGAACGCCGTTTAATAATTTTTTTATCAATTCATTAGTAAACTTTATATAATAAATTGCTAAATCCCCTTGTTTATATTTTAATAAGTTTTTGTCCTTTGAAGAATCTTTAATTAAAATTTCGGGACAAATATTTAATACTGCGTCATAAGTTGATTTACTGTTATGTTTAATAAAATGCCAAATAGCATAAAGGGTGTCATACTCTACAAAACCTTGCAATTCTTTTATTTTAGATTGGTTTGCGCCTTTGAACGCATATAAAACATTTCTATCGAAACGGTCGCCCTCATAACCGTTTTTAGTTAAAACAGATAAAGTTAACGCTTCAATTTGAGATACCATTTGATGAAAAAATTGTGCATATAGACTTAAATATAATCTATTACGCTTTGCTTCAACTTGCGCTTGTGCTTTATATTGTAAAAACATTGAATTTGTCATCGCTTCATCAGGCTCTAAAATTCCGCACATATCTTCATACTGATATTCGGCATTAGGAATATCATTTATAGTCTCATCTATTAACGGCTGATATTCATTTTGCCAATCTTTCTTTATTTTTTCTATCGCATTAAAAAATACGTTACAATTATAATCAAAGAAATTTATTTTTGCAGGAATGAAATAATGACCTGTGCGTTCTTTCAATACTTTTTTCGCACTTTGCGGTAATCCAAATTTTTTCTCAAATCGTTTAATGTCTATTTTAAGTTTATCGCCTTTACGCTCGGTTAAGAACACACCGTAATATCGAGTGTCTTCCGACGGAATTGTTTGAATTCCCGCCTTACGGCATATTTCTTGTGCATTTGGATTATCAAAGTAATTATCCATTGCCTTATAAAGTGCAATATTATTAAGTCGTGCTTTGCTGTTTTTCTTCATTATCAATACCTCCAAATCAATAATTAAGGCATCCTACTAAATCGTGAGGATGCCTTAGCCAAATTGATTATTTAGCATTATACACAAGTGCTAACCACCACTCCAATCCGCAGGGATTCATAGGTAGAAAAATAGAACTCCAATCTATTTAACTCTTATGTAAACTTATTATATCAATTAAAATTATAAAAGTCAAATTAAATTGCCTTTGTCCAATCATATTTTGTTTTACATTTCAAAATCTTTCTTTTTTGTTTTCTTCATATCCACGAATTCGAAATATTCTTCGTATTCCTGCATTGTTTCAAAACCGAGCCGTTGCATTTCGCTTTTCATTCGCTTAAATTCAGCCATAA
>CAKQPR010000038.1 GCA_934270565.1 uncultured Clostridia bacterium
GTTATAGTCAAACCCGCTCGGCTCGGCAGCAGCGTGGGAGTGGGAATCGCACACGACCTCGCCGAATTTCTCGACCTGTTGTCGGCGGCGTTCCGCTGGGACAACGCGGCAGTCGTCGAACGCGCTTTGCCTAACCCGACCGAACTTAACTGCGCGGTTATCGGCGACGAAAAAAGTGCGGAAGCGTCGTTACCCGAACACCCCTTAAACGCCGGCGAGATATTGAGTTACGCGGACAAATACGCTTGCGGCGGAGCGAAAGGCAAGGGAAGCGGGCGGAAATTCCCCGCGGATATTCCGGACGAACTCGCCGAAGAAGTGCGCGAGGCGGCGAAAACCGCGTTCCGCGCGATAGACGCAAGCGGGATCGCGCGCGTTGACTTTCTGTATTCCGGCGGCGAACTTTACGCCAACGAAATCAATACCGTTCCGGGATCGCTCTCGCTTTATCTGTTTCCCGAGTATCGCTACGGCGGATTCGTCGGCGGCGCGGCGGTTATCGCGAGACTCGTCGCGATCGCAAAAGAGAACAAACGCGCCCGCGACGGACTTTCTTATCGCTATTCCGACCCCGTCTACGGCTGCAAAATTTAATAAAACGGCGGCTTAAACGCGTTCTTTCCGCGGCTTTTGATTGACTTAAAAGCAGAAATATCGTATAATATAACGCGGAGGAACAAAAATGGCTAAAATCACTTACAAAACCCCCATCGTCGAAATGCAGGGCGACGAAATGACCCGCATTCTCTGGGACTGGATCAAAGAAATTCTCATCGAGCCGCACGTTGAACTCAACACCGATTTTTACGACCTCGGGCTTGAAAACCGCGAAAAGACCGCCGATCAGGTTACGATCGACGCCGCAAACGCCATAAAGAAATATCACGTCGGCGTAAAGTGCGCCACCATCACCCCCAACGCTCAGCGCGTAGAGGAATATAAGCTCTCGAAAATGTGGCTCTCCCCGAACGGAACGATCCGCGCGATCCTCGACGGCACCGTTTTCCGCGCGCCGATTTTGGTTGACGGCATCAGACCTTACGTTCCCTCGTGGACCAAGCCTATCACAATCGCCCGCCACGCTTACGGCGACGTATACCGCAACAGCGAGCTTCGCGTGGACGGCAAAGCTACCGCCGAGCTCGTCGTGACTTACGAGGACGGCAGGGTGGAGAAAAAGAAGATCGCGGACTTCCCCGCCGCCGGAGTCGTGCAGGGAATTCACAACCTCGACGCGTCGATTTCCTCGTTCGCCCGCGCGTGCTTCAATTATGCGCTCGCGACTAATCAGGACGTATGGTTCGCGACAAAGGATACCATTTCCAAGATTTACGACCACCGTTTCAAGGACATTTTCGCCGAAA
Source organism: uncultured Clostridia bacterium (assembly GCA_934270565.1). Classification (GTDB taxonomy): domain Bacteria; phylum Bacillota; class Clostridia; order Christensenellales; family Pumilibacteraceae; genus UBA10677. The sequence continues at coordinate 1,365 of CAKQPR010000038.1, forward strand.
TTTACGCAAACGAATACGCGGACAAGTTCGCCGCCGCTGGTATAAATTACGAGTATACACTCATCGACGATTCGGTCGCGCGCCTCGTCCGCAGCAACGGCGGCTTTATCTGGGCGCTTAAAAACTACGACGGCGACGTCATGAGCGATATGGTCGCAACCGCTTACGGTTCGCTCGCGATGATGACGAGCGTGCTCGTTTCGCCCGACGGCAACTACGAGTTCGAAGCGGCTCACGGCACCGTAACCCGTCACTACTACAAGCACCTCAAAGGCGAACAGACTTCCACCAACTCGGTAGCGACTATCTTCGCATGGAGCGGCGCGCTCCGTCAGCGCGGTAAGAGCGAGAACAACGCCGAACTTATCGCCTTTGCGGACAAGCTCGAAAAAGCCACCCTCGACACCATTTCCGCCGGCTATATGACGGGCGATCTCGCGGGACTTTTCAATAAAGAAGGCGTAACCGTTTCCCGCCAGACCTCGCGTTCCTTCCTCGAAAAGATCGCAGAAAGACTTTAACGGACAAGGACAAAAACCGAATAAGAACAAGAAGGCTTCTTCCGAAAACGAAGAAGTCTTTTTCGTACATAAATAACGCTCGCGAGGTATAAACCCGCCGAAAAGCGGATAAAATTCGGGTATTCAAAGTCAAAGGAGCTTACTATGAATAAAGTCAATCCGTTCAACGAAAAAGGCGCTATTCCGGTCGAAAAGTTCGCGTCGGTGCAGGATTACAGTCCGACGCCTTACGACAAAACGACCGTTTCGCCGTACACGAAAACAAGAATTATACTGCTTAACGGCGCTGAATTCGAGCAAAACTGGTTTCTGCATCAGTTTTCGAGAAGTTGCAACGACAACGATTTACGGCGCGAAATTTCGCTCATAAGGCGTCACGAACAGCAACAGCAGAAGATTATTTCGGGGCTTAAACCGATCGACGAAACCGACCTCGAAACGACAATCGGATACGAGCAGCTCGCAATCGACCTTACCGCGATACTCGCCAAGCACGTCAAAGACGAGTACGTTAAAAACGCGCTCGATTTCGCGCTTTTAGAGGATTTCGACCATCTTTACAGATTCGCGAACCTTCTCGAAACCGAGCAAGGGATAGACGCTAACAAACTTACGGGCGGTTATACGGAGATCACCCCGGGGAGACCGACCGTTGCCGAGCCGCGCCACCCGTTCGACGAAATAAACAGGCATATCGCCGCCGAGCTCGCCGATCCGTTCACCAAGCTCGTAGTTTCGATAATCACGGCGGGCGAACAGCAGACGATGAATTATTATATGAATATCGCGGGCTTCCACCCGAGCGAAATCGGGCGCAGATTGTATTCCGAAATCGCAATGATCGAGGAACAGCACGTCACCGAGTACGGAAGCCTCATAGATACGACGTGCAGTCGGCTCGAATGCTGGCTGATGCACGAATACACCGAATGTTATCTTTATTATTCGTGTTCGGTGGACGAAACGGACGAGTATATAAGGCAGATTTTCGGCAAGTTGTATCTCGAAGAGTGCGGACACCTTCGGCGCGTCGCCGAACTTCTGATGAAATACGAAGGAAAACCGTGGCAAGCCGTGTTCCCGCAGGGCGGCGATTTTCCCGAGCCGTTGCGTTTCGAGGGGAATATAGATTACGTTCGCGAAGTGCTCGCAAAAACGATAAACTATACGCGAAGCAAGGAAGATTACGCTCCGCTCAAAACGCTGAACGACAACGCGAATTATTTCAGGTATCAGAAAGCCAACGTCGGTAAAGCCGAAAAACTGCCGAGCCATAAGGTTATCGAACAGCATATCAAAAAATTCGGCGCGGACTACAGATACGAAACAAAAGAGAACCCCGTTCCCGAACTCCGCAACAGAAAATGCGACAACGTCGATATCGCCCGCAAAAGACAGTGATTTAATCTATCAGTTTCAGCAAGGCTTCCCTTTTTTCCGAAGGGAGGTCTTTTATTTTGTTAAGAAAAACCTTGTCTTCCGAATACGTTTCGGGATTTTCGTAAAAAAATTCTTCGGCGGTAATCCGGTCGTTTTTGTGGCCGAACAATACATAAAAAGTCCTCCCTTATTCGGGAAGACTTTATGAGCTTATTTATACGTTTCTCAGAATGGCTTGCGCAATTCTGTAATGACCCGCCGCATTCGGATGTAAACTGTCGTTTGCCGCAAGGTTGAAGTATTTTTCCGCGTGCTTTTCATTCAACGGAAAAAGTCCGCTTTCTCTGTATAAATCGATCGACTCAAGCGCCCAGACGTCTGTCGCTTTGCGTAGTGCGTCCACATACTCGTCGAAGAATATTTCCGCACTGTTTGCATACAACTCGTTCGGCTGAACGTTCGCGCCGCCGAAATACGCGTAGGAGCGATGTAAAGGAGTGAGAAGTATGACGCGTTTGTCGAAATACGCGTCTTTTATATATCCGAACAATTTGTTCAGTCGGCCTTTGAAAGTGCGTTCGTCATACGAAAATTCACGTTTTTTACGTTCGGCATAATTGATAGGATTGTTTTTTGCGTCGTATTCAGTCACAACTTTTTCCGTGTGTTCGATAAAGAATTCGCCCAACGGAACGCCCGCCATATAGTCGTTTGTCCCTATCAGAATAAACAGTACGTCGAAATCGTTGCCTATTGTCGATTCCATTCTTTCGATCTGAGCGGAAAGATCTATGGTTTGAGCGCCGTTCACGCCGAAGCCGTAAACCTTGGCTCCCGTTTCTTCCGCGATATAGTCTATATATCTTTTGTCGGTTGCTACACCTTCGGTGATGCTGTCGCCGAGAAAACACAGCTTATCGGTACTTTTAATCATATAATCATACTCCTTTTAATTTTATCGCCGTTCGGGCGTTATAGGTTTGTCGTTGATCGATTATAATTATATCACTTCTATTGTAACATAAATAACGGTTCGGATCAAGCAAAAAAATACACAATCGGCATTTTCGCGCGTCATATCGAGCGATTGTAGGGCGGTGCAGGCAGAACGGTATTTTTAATTCTTTCCGCAAGGGATTTCTCTGCTTCGTTAGGGTTTCGCCCTCGCTTCGGTCGAAATGACGTTAAAAAGTGACATTATTTAAGCCTTCCCCTTGGGGGGATGTGGATTGCCGAAGCGATAGCGAAGGCAAGACGGATGAGTGGAAATCGCGATAGCGGACAACATCTTGCCTCCTTTGTGTAAAGGGAGAATAGAGTGCAATTACTCTATAATTCCGCCGTGAGGCGGTCTTTGTTTTGCCTCCTTTGTGTAAAGGGAGGTGTCACGAATACGAGCGTAAGCGAGTTGAGTGACGGTAGGATTGTTATAACGCAACTACTATCCGTACAGCAACTTTACAATCCCCCACCCACCTGCGGTGGGAGCCCCCTTTGCACAAAGGGGCCTTAATAAGTCCGCTGTCGCGTATAATATAAAATCAAGCGAAACGATCAACCGCTCGTCACCTCGAGCGTAGTCGCGACTAAGGCGGAGAGCGAACAGGAAGCCACGATGGTAAGTCGGTGGTGCCCGACGTTACTTTGGTAGAACGTGGTAGGGGCGTTTCTCGTCCGTCCACCAACCTTTCGAACACAACGTCATTTCGAGCGTTAGTCGAGAAATCCCCCGCAATAGAAAGAAAACCAAGCGAACACGAATAGTCAAACACTCGCCCGCGCGGGCTCCGCGTCTTGCGACTGTGTCCCAGACCCCCGCAACACTTTAAAGGTCGAAAAAGGGTGTGATAGTGAAGTTATCGGCTGACTTCCGCAGGGGATTTCTCCGCTTCGCGCGGGCTTCGCCCTCGCTTCGGTCGAAATGACAATAAAACCCAAATGAATTCAAGCCTCCCCCTTGGGGGGAGGTGGATTGTCAAATCGATAGTGTAGGCAAGACGGATGAGGGAATATAACCTTATAGGTAGAGGCGGACAACCTCGTTCGCCCGCTAACCTTTCGAACACAACGTCATTTCGAGCGTTAGTCGAGAAATCCCCCGCAGTAGGAAGAAAACCAAGCGAACACGAATAGTCAAATACTCGCCTGCGCGGGCTCCGCGCCGAACGCCACGAGCCGCAGGCGAGTATTACGTGATGAGGAACAACAAGTCGAGGTTTAAAGAGTGACGAGTAGCGGCGAAACGACACCTTTCGCGACCTGCTGCTTAGCCGAGCGAACGAAGTTCGCGAACGCCACGAGCCGCAGGCGAGTATTACGTGATGAGGAACGGCAAGTCGAGGTTTAAAGAACGACGTTAGTCGCAAAACAAAACCCCTCACTATTGTGAGGGGTTTTGTTTTGGAGCTGATGGCGAGACTTGAACTCGCGACCTGCTGATTACGAATCAGCTGCTCTACCAACTGAGCCACATCAGCTTACTTGCTTTTGCAACGCACGAATGACCTTTACGATTACGAATCAGCTGGTCCAACGTGAGC
>CAKQPR010000039.1 GCA_934270565.1 uncultured Clostridia bacterium
TTACGCCCGTCTTAGCCCGACCCCTCATCCGGCACTGCGTGCCACCTTCCCCCAAGGGGGAAGGCTTTAAATGGTTGCCTTTTACGTTACGTTCGTCTTAGCCCGACCCCTCATCCGGCACTGCGTGCCACCTTCCCCCAAGGGGGAAGGCTTTAAATGGGCGTTATAATTCGCCTTGCCGTATCGACTAAAAAAAATAAAACCGTGCTGATGCGGGCATGGTTTTATCGTGCGATTGCTGAATTTTACTTGCCGTAACGACGGTTGAATTTATCAATACGTCCGCCCGTCTCAACCTGCTTCTGCTTGCCGGTATAGAAGGGGTGGCACTTCGAGCAAACGTCAAGCTTGATAACGTCGCCCTTTTTGGTAGTGCCGGTTACGAAGGTTGCGCCGCAAGCGCAAACCGCGGTTGCCTCGTGATAATCGGGATGTATATTCTCTTTCATATTCGTATCTCTCCTCAAAATGACTTGCATTTGATATTATAACTTATATGCGCGCGTTTGTCAATCGTTTTTACGATGATTATGCGAAAAATTAGCTTTCGTCGGTAATTTCTTCGGGTTTTACGTCGTTTTCCGCTCTTGTGGCGGCGACTTCTTCGCCGAAGTCCTCCGTATTTGCTCCGATTTCGGAGTAAACGTCCGCATAATTCGCTTCGGGCAAACCCTCTTCCGTTTCGCCCGAAACCGTTACCGCTTCCGTCGCGACTGCCGCGGCGGCGGGACGCATACGTTTAAGCGTGCGCAGGATCACTATAAAATGCGTTCCCGCGACGAGCGCCCACGAAATCGGATACGAAATATAAATCATAAACAGCGTGGGCTCTGCGGCGAACGCTGTGAAAATCCACACTACTCTGAACACGCAAGCGCCTATCAGCGACGTGACGGACGCCACGACCGCTTTCCCGAGTCCTTGCAGAATTCCCGACCCGAGCTGCATAAACGCGATCGTAAAATACGGCACGAACATAACGAGCATACGCGTGATAGCGGCTTCGTAAGCGATCCCCGCGAGCCCCTCGGTTGCGGGACGAATTCCGTAAAGCGCCAGAAGCGGATTGCGAAGAAGCAACGCAAGCGCGGGAAGCGCCACGCCGAGCACAAACGAAATCGCGTAACTTATTTTAAGGAATTTCCACAGCCGATCGGTTTTGCCCGCGCCCGAGTTCTGCCCGACGAACGAAACGGCGGCTTTTCCGACCGAATCGATCGCGGTATAAAGAAAACTTTCGATGCCCGTACCCGCCGAATTTGCCTTGACGACGGGCTGGTATTCCGCATTCTCGCCCACAAGCGAATTGTTCACGCTCACGATCGAGGACTGAATAAGCATATTCGAAATCGAGAAAAGCGAGCTTTGCACTGCCGCGGGAAGTCCGACTTTAACGATTTTTCCGAGCGTTTTGCCGTGGATTCTCATCTTTTTGATATGAAGGCGGCAAACGCTCTTTTCGCGGAAGAGTTTGACTAAAAGCACCACCGCCGAAATCGCGTTGGACGCAACCGTCGCGATCGCCACGCCCTCGACGGACATTCCGCAAACGAGGACGAAGAACAGGTTAAGCACGACGTTCGCTATTCCCGCGATCGTGAGCACGATAAACGGAGTTCGCGAATCGCCCTCGGCGTGAAGCACCGCTACGGCGAGATTCGTAAGCGCGACCACGGGCGTGCCGAGGAAATAAATACGGGTATACGTCGAAGCGAGCGACAGAAGCTTGCCGCTGTTGCCCATTGCGGCGAGTATGGGGCGGGCAATGAAAAACCCGACGATTCCGCAAACGACGCCGAACAAAAGTCCGAAAACGATCGCCGTATGAGTGGCCCTGCTCGTTTCATCGTCGTCGCGCCGCCCTATCGCGCGTGAAATCACCACTTCCGCGCCCACCGACGTGCCGGTATAAAGCCCGACTATCAGATTGATAAAGGCGGAAGTCGTACCGACCGCGCCCACGGCGTCCGGTTCGCTCGAGAGCCCCACGACGATAACGTCGGCGGCGTTGTACAGGACCTGCAAGAGGTTGGTAAACATAAACGGCAGAGCGTAAGAAACGAACTTGCCGAAAATTTTACCCTCCGTCATATCCGTTTTTTTAGCGATAGTTTTCACAGCCGTCTCCGAGTTCTCCGAAAAATTTAATCATAAAGTAGAGGTATCCGTCCTGCTCGTTTGCGAATTCGTCGTAATACTCGCACCTTATTCCGTTTGAGAACAGCGGATAAACGAACGAAGTATTCGCCGAGCCGTCCGCACCGAACAGGCTGAGGCAGTTTCTCGCCCCGCGTATCGCGCGGTCGCGGTATTCGGCGTCTCCCGATATCCGGAAGTAATGAAGGAACGCGTCGGACGTGTGCACCGAAGCCGAATGCGGGAACGTGTCGCCGTAAATCATACGCTTGCCGAACCAGTATCCGTCCCAGTGGCGTATCGCGAGGTCGTTGAGGTAATGCGACGGCTGACAACCGTTGAACCGTTCGAGCACGTCGATATGTTTCGCGCACTCGGGAACAAGCGACTTGTCGCCGGTAAGCATACACAGCTGAGCGATCATATTCACGGCGGGCGTAACGATAGTCTGTTCGTACCGAACCTCGTGCTCGGGGTAGCAAATTCCGTTTTTAACGATATTTGCGACGTGATTTTTGTAGTAGCCGAGAATTTCGTCCGCTTCGGCAGTCATACCCGCCTTGCGCAGAACGTCCACGGTTTCGTAAAGCGAGAGACCGTTCGGATAGAACTTCTCGCCGCCTATCGAATAGTACACGCGAAGCAGCTTTACCATCATATCGAGGTATTTCTTTTCGCCCGTGACTTTGTACGTTTCCATAACGAAAACCGACATCCACGGCGCGTTGTAAAGCCGCTTTGCCGTGGGATTTTTGCCGACCGCGTTATAAACCGTTCCCGTTTCCTCGTCGAAGAATTCGCGCGCGACGAAACGGTAGTACTTCATAAAGCTGTCGTAAACTTTCTTGTCGTCGGGAGAATACTGCAAATATTTCGCAACTAAAAGCCCCATAACGAGCCGTTCGCGGGTCGCGTTATAGTCCGAAAAAACTTCGTCGTAAATAAGGCATTTGTCCTGATTGTCGTATATGAGATACGCGCCGTCCAGAGCGTCGCCTTCGCGGTTGTACTGCTGGCGATCGACGATGAAATGCACGCGGCGTTTAACGAGCTCGGCAAAAGGAATCTGCGCGAAAAACTTCGCAAACGTCCTCTTTCCGCAAGCTTTTACCTCGAAAACGTACTCTCCGCGTTCTTTCGGCTCGTATTCGACTTTCGTAATTCCGCCCTCGACCGTGGCGGGAATTTTTTCGCCGTTAAGGCTTACTTCGGCAGATTTATCGACGGTAAACCGGAACTTTTCGCCGAGGTAAACTGTGTAATTTTCACCCTCGATCACGGGAATATCGTATTTTTTGAGCTCGGCAAGGAATTCGCCGGTGCGGTAGAATTTCATTTCCCACGCGATAGCGGTTTCCTCGTTCGGCGCAAGGCGGAACGGCTCGGGGTGAAGAATAAAATCGCCGCGGTCGTTGCTCCACTCCGCAAGGTCGCGCTCCACGCTGTAAGTGTCGAGCGCTCCTTCGGTGAGCACGAGCATAAGCCCGCGATCGTAAGGTCCCATTTTGACGGCGTTCACCCAGCTTACTTCGCCGCCGCACCAGATATGCGCGTTGCAATGCATTTTCATGGAAATGCTCGCCGCTTCGTAACTGTCGTTGAACGTCGCGTAAATCCCCACCGCACCACGATTGAAAAACACGTCGAAAATGCCCTCGTTGTGGAAAACGTACCGCTCGCGGTACGCTCCGTCCGAAAACTCGCGGGTGACGTTCACCGTAAGATGCTTCGTCTTATACTGCGCGACGAGCTTTTTCCCGTCCGTTTCGCACGAAACGAGCTCGCCGTCCTTGATTTCGCCGAAAACCCGCTTGCCCTCTACCCAGTTCATTCCGGCTTCGTCGCGCGCGTCCTTTATATATTTAAGTCCGCCCGTCCTCTCGTCGAAGCCGTACAGCAACTCTTCCATCTCGATTAAAACTCCGTTCGTTTTTTCGATTTGATAATTATAACACGCACACCGCCATAAGTCAATGGAAAATAATGCACAAAAACCAAAAAAATATTCGCCTCCGACAGAAACCCGCCGGGGGCAAGTCGGCGATGACGGCGAGCCGCCGCGGGCAAGTCGGCGATGACAGCGAGCCGCCACTGTCAAGCCAGCGATGCCCGTACTTACTTTCGGTAGAACGTGGTAGGGGCGTTCCTCGTCCGGCGGTGAGCCACCGCGGGCAAGTGTTTGCTTGGAATGTCCTTCCCGCCTCGGTAGGGCGGGACGCCCTCGTCCCGCCGCCAACCTTGCGAAATGGTACTTAGCCCCGTCATCTCGAGCGTAGCCGAGACCAAGGCGGGAACGAACGGCAAGCCGCCGCGGGCAAGTTGGCGATGACGGCGAGCCGCCGCGAGCAAGTAAATGTGAGTTGTACCGTTCCGATGCGTTCGTATTCGCTCCCGCGAGATCCTTACGACTGCGCGCTTCGCGCTCCGCTCAGGATGACGATACCGAGGATCGTTCCGCAAG
>CAKQPR010000040.1 GCA_934270565.1 uncultured Clostridia bacterium
TGACGAAATACTCGCCGCCGAGCGCTACATCTGGGCGCACCCGGAAACGGGCTATCGGGAGTGGCAGACCACGGCTTATCTTGAAAACATTTTCGAGAAAGCGGGCTATACGCTTACTAAAGCAGGCAATATTCCCGGTTTTTACACCGACATCGACACGGGCAAACCCGGTCCGAAAGTACTCGTACTGTGCGAACTGGACGGACTATACGTTCCCAACCACTTCGCGGCGGTCGACGGCAACGCGCACGCGTGCGGGCATCACGCTCAGTGCGCGGCTATGGTCGGCATTGCGCTCGCGCTCAAAGAAAAGGGCGTAACCGATACCATGAGCGGCTCGATAAGGCTGTGCGCCGTACCCGCCGAAGAAGAAATTCAGGCGGACTTCCGCGAGGAACTGCGGAAAGCGGGCACTATCCGCTACTACGGCGGCAAGGACGAATTCCTCTACCGCGGCTATTTCGACGGCGCGGACATGGCGTTCATGTTCCATACGGGTCCCGGCATGAAGAATCTTTTCGACGTACACGCCGGCTGTAACGGCAATATTCAGAAACGCTTCGCCTATCACGGCGTGGCTTCTCACGCGGGCGGAAGTCCGCAGAACGGCGTAAACGCGCTGTACGCCGCCACTCTGTCGCTGAACGCGATCAACGCTCTGCGCGAAACTTTCGCCGACTACGACCACGTACGCGTTCACCCCATCGTCACCGCCGGCGGCGATTCGGTCAGCGTTATCCCCTCGTCCGCCACGCTCGAAACGCTTATCCGCGGCAAATCGCTCTCCGTCATCGGTAAAACGAACAATAAGGTCAATCGTGCGATTGCTTCGGGCGCGCTGGCGATGGGCGCTACCGTTACCGTCACCGACCGTACGGGCGCGGCGCCGCTCTCTAACAGCCGCGAACTCCGCGAAGTCATGGCGAACGCGCTCGGCGAACTCACCGACAGAAGCGAAATCCACGTCACCGAAAACTGGGGCGGCGCTTCCACCGATATGGGCGATCTCAGTCAGGTTATGCCCGTCATTCACCCCTACGTTGCGGGCGCTTCGGGTAAAAGTCACGGCGACGATTACCGTATTTCCGACCCAGAAAAAGCGTGCGTACTGTCTGCAAAAGCGCAAATCGCGGTGCTTACGGCGCTGCTCGAAAACAACGCAAGGGAGGCGATCCGCGTAAAAGAAAACTACGTCGCTCCCTTTCCCACGAAAGAAGCGTTCTTCGCCGAATGGGATAAGTACGTTTCCGATACCGAACTCGTCGAGTACGGCAAAACCGAAACCGTCGTCCGCGTGATAAAGTAGCGTAACTGCCAATTAAATAACGAGAAAAACGAACCCGCAGTTTCGGGTTCGTTTTTTCATGCACTCGTAGTCGAATAAAATTTTTATTTTACAACTTCATGCCGGAAGTCGCGATACCTTCGACGAAATACTTCTGGAAGATCGTGTAAAGAATAAGGATCGGCATGATCGTGACGATACAGCACGCCATAAGCGCGGGATAATTTCTGCCCTGCGAAGTACCCATCGCCGCGGACTTGAAGTTTGCCACGACGAGTTGGAGTGTGGCTCTGCCGGGATCGCGAAGATACAGGAGCGGACCGAGGTACGCGTTGTAGTGTCCGATAAAGCCGAGCAAGCCTTGCGCGAGCAGCGCGGGAACGACGAGCGGAAGCATGATGCGGATAAAGATGCCGGGCCAACTGAGTCCGTCGATTTTGCCCGCTTCGATAACGGAATCGGGTACGCCGTACATGAACTGGCGCAGGAAGAATATCAGACTTGCGCCGCCGAAGAACCCGGGCACGATAAGCGGCAGGAACGTATCGATCCAGCCGAAACTTTCGTACATAAGGTAATGCGGAATCATGAGGATAGTGCCGGGGATCATCATCGTGAACAGTATCACGGCGAAGAACGGCTTGCTCATTCTGAACTTGATTTTCGCAAACGCGAACGCCGCGAGCGCGCCGAAGAACAGCGAGCCGATAGTAGGCACGAGCGAAGTAATCATCGTATTGAGAAAGCCGGTCAGAAGCCACGGGATACCGGTATCGTAGTCGCTGTACTTAAAGAACAGTTTGTAACCCTGTACGGTCAGTCCGTCCTCCTTGCCGATAAGACTGAATTCCCACGACTGCGCGTCGGTAATCGACTTGAACGACGTAACGAGAATAATCGCGAACGGCAGAACGACCAGAAGCGAAGCGACGATAAGCCCGGTATAAACTACGATATTACTGCGGATTCGGCTTCCGCTGTGAGATTTATGCAACGTCATAATTCACCCACTTTTTCGACATAACGAAGTTAAGTTTGGTAAGCGCGGCGATAATCAGCGCAAGCACCACGCTGGCGGCGCAAGCCACGCCGTACGCCGATCCCGCGATACCTTCCTTGTAAACGTAGAACACGGCGGTAAGGCACTTCTGCCCGTTCGGATCCAGCACCTGAATACGCGTGAACGCCTGCAGTACGCCGATCGACCCCATGACCACGACGTAGAAAATCGTCGGCGTGATCGCGGGAAGCGTGACGTGGAAAAATATCTGCAGTTTGTTCGCCCCGTCAAGTTCCGCCGCTTCTTTCAGCGACGAATTTACGTTGGTAAGCGCGGCGGTAAACAGCAGAATTCTGTACCCGCAAGTCGACCACACGCCCATAATCATTATCGACCAGATAAAGTTATCGGGGCTGAACCAGTTGAAATCTCCTAAACCGAAAATTCTGTTTACAATACCGTACTGACTGTTAAGCAGCCAGTTCCACATAAACGTGGTCGCGGTGACCGAGCATACGTACGGCACGAACAGCAGTACTTTGAAAAACTTAGTGCCGGGCAGTTTCTTCGTGAGAAGTTCCGCTATGACTACCGAAATCGCAATGGACACCGGCAGTTCCAGCATAAGTATCACGTTGTTTAACAGCGCTTTCCAGAAATACTCGTCTTTGAGAACGTCGGCGTAATTGCCGAAAAAGTTCTTTATCGGCAGCATCTTTGCGTTCTCGATAATGCCGTACGGCACGTCCATAAACGACATAACGAGCGCGAAGCCGATGGGAACGTAGGTGAACACTGTCATTGCGAGTACCGGAATACCCGCAAAGACGGTGCCCCACAATTCGTCGGATCTTCTGATTTTATTCTTGTTTGCGATCATTTACTCCCTCTCCTTCGGGGTCTGTTATCTGTTGCTTACCTTCGTGTATTTCTGTAACAGTTCGAACGTGTTTTTATATTCTTTCGAGGCCATGAACGCGTTCATAGTCATCTTGTATTCGCGAACCTGCTTGTTGAGCGGAATGGACCAGCAACCGTTACCGTCAATCCACTCGCCGTCGCTGAGGAACCACCAGTCGCCCGGGGTCTGATACTCGGCTCCGCGCGCGAAAATCTCGGCGTTCATCGGCTTTTTGCCGTCGGCAAGGTCGGCTGCGAGTATCTCGCTCGCCAGCGTTTTCTGATTGGGAAGAATGCTGCCCGACTGCGCGAGGATTCTCTGCCCCTCTTCGCCCGCCGCGAACTTGATGAACAGATACGCCGCGTTCTTGACGGTGCTCTTTTTCCACATAGCCCAAGCCGTCGA
>CAKQPR010000041.1 GCA_934270565.1 uncultured Clostridia bacterium
CCACAGACTTTTTCGACCTTTAAAGCGTTGCGGGGTCTGGGACACAGCCGCAAGGCGGTGAGCCACCGCGGGCGAGTATATGGGTCTCGTATTTTACGTTAGCTCGTTATATGCACTGCCTAAATACTTGCCCGCAGGGGGTCCCTGCCGGCGGCTTTTTTGCTACTTTTTTCTTCGCTTGAAAAAAGTAGAATACATTTCATTCCTTTCTAAAAAGATATTTGTTACTTATTAAAACCTGTTTGTCTCATTTCCAAAAGAGAGCCATAGCGGCAGCGCGTTTTCTCTGCCTGGGAAAAGTATGAATTCTGTTCCCTTTCTTTCTTAAAGAAAAATTTGTTACTATTCTAAAAGTAAGCCATAGCGGGGGTTGCGTTCCGCAAGGTCTGCGGGCGGACGAGGGCGTCCGCCCCTACCACGCTCTACCAAATGTAAGTACAGGCATCGCCGACTTGCCCGCAGGGGCTCCCTGCCATCGCTGACTTGCCCACGGCGGCTCGCCGTTTTGTTACTATTTATAAAGTAAGCCATAGTGGCAACGAATGCGGCAGCGCACACGAACGCTTGATATTTTCCGAAAATTACTGTATAATATAATGAAAGGGCGCGACAAGCGAAAATCGGATAGCCGCGCGTCGGTCGGAACACGCCGACGAACGGCAGAACGACGGTACGCGACGAACGATAAACGGCAGGCGGGAGCAAAAACCGAAAGATGATAATATCGACGATAACAAACAAAGGCGGCAGATCTTACAATCAGGACTACGCCGCATACGAAACGAAAAGCGGGTTCGTGATCATAGCGGTTGCGGACGGGCTCGGCGCGTACTCGGGCAGCGAGATCGCGAGCGAAACCGCAGTAAAAACCGTTTTGTCGCGGTTCGAATCATACGTCGGGCGCGGCGACGACCCGATCAATCCGAATTCCGTATGTAAATTTTTCAAATCGGCGCACAACGCGATCGTGAGGCAGAAAGCGTCGAGCCCCGAGCTTCACTCCGTATGCACAACTCTTTCGGTAGTCGTGGCGGACAAAACGCGGTTTATCGCGGCGCACGTCGGCGACTCGCGGATATACTTTTTCCGCAACGGCACGCTGAATTTTTATTCAAAGGACCACTCTCTTGCGCGTGCGGCGGTTGAGCGCGGCGAAATCACCGCAGCCGAAATCCGCGGACACGAGGATCAGAACAAACTCACCCGGGTGCTGGGCTCGGACGCGTTTTCCGCTCCCGACTACAAAATCTGCACCGACTACACGGAGGGCGACGCGATACTGATTTGCACGGACGGCTTCTGGGAATACGTTTACGAATACGAAATGGAACGCGTTCTTCGCTCGACGGACGGCGCGAACCCCGCTCTTAAAAAAATGGAAGAACTTCTGCTTGCCCGCGCGCCCGAAGGAAACGACAATTACACGGCTACTCTTCTGCGGTTTGCCGATCCATGCCGCGCTCCGTCCGACGAAAACGCGCCCGATCGGGCAAAGAATAAACCCCGCGACGCGGTAAAGGAGGCTCGCAATGGCTAAACACCGATCCGAACACGACGTATGCCTCTACTGTTTCGGAACGCTGAACGAGGACCGCGTTTGTATGACTTGCGGCAGGCGCGCCGACGACAAGCCCGCGCTTCCGAACCAGCTCGCGCGCCGCACGATTCTCGCGAAACGCTATCTGATCGACAAAGCGATCGGCGAAGGCGGCTTCGGCATAACCTACAGCGCTTGGGATCTCACCGATGGCAGGCACGTCGCGATCAAGGAATACTACCCGAGCGGATACGTTTCGCGCGACACGAGAAACGGCGCCGTCGTAATCGGCAACAAGAAAAATCACGCCGCGACCAACCGCGGGCTCAAACGCTTTATCGACGAAGCGCAGAATCTTGCGCGCGTTTCCGATCACAGCGGGGTCGTTGCCGTACTCGACTTCTTCTCGGCAAACAACACCGCTTATATCGTAATGGAATTTCTGGACGGAATTTCGCTGAAAAAGTACGTGCGCCGCAAGGGTAAGCTCGACGAAGAAACGGTGCTTACGATCCTCAAACCCGTCGTTTACTCGCTGAGGGAAGTGCACGCGGCGGGGCTTATCCACCGCGACATTTCGCCCGACAATATCCTTATAACCAAAAACGGCGAAGTCAAGCTGATCGATTTCGGCGCCGCCGAACAGACGAACCCCGACGGGCGGTCGGTTTCGATCGTGCTCAAACAGGGCTACGCGCCCGAGGAGCAGTACCGGCTTCGCGGCGAACAGGGGCCGTGGACGGATATTTATGCGCTCGGCGTGACGATTTACTACTGTCTCACCGCGCAGCTCCCGCCCGAAAGTATTCAGCGTATGTACGACGATACGATCGTTCCGCCCTCGAAACTCGGCGCCAAGGTGAGCCCCGCGACCGAAGCCGCGCTGATGCGCGCAATGGCTGTTTTCGCCGCCGATCGCTTCAAAAATATGGACGAACTGATCGCCGCGTTCTACTCGGGCAGAAAGAACGACGAAATCGCCGCCGAAGTCATCGAAAAAGACGTCATCAAAGCCGAACAACAACGCCGCCTCGCCCGCGAGCGCGACGGAAGCGACGGGCTTACCGCCACCGTAAGCGTGAATTCAACGATCATTATCGGGAAAGCCGAAGCCGAACGCGCCGCCGCGGAAAATCGGATCGATTACGCGCGTCGGGCGGCGGTTATCGAACATCGCCACACCCCCGATAAGCTACGCAAGCGTATGTCCGAAGGCTTGCGCGGCAACGCGACGGAAACGCCGACAAGCAATGGAACTGCCGCCGACGAAAACGAAAGCGTTGCGACTGCCCTGCCAAAAAAGGACGGACTTGCGACCGCTTTGCCCGCCGACGGAAACACGATCTACGGGAACGGTAATTCGTTTGTTCGTAGCGGAGACAATAACGGTAATTCGTTTGTTCGTAGCGGAGACGATCCGATTACGGAAAAAGCCGATAATCGCCGTTACCGCCCGGTTGATAAAAAATACGATAATACCTACGCCGACGAATTAAGAAAAAAATTCACCGACCGATAAAACAACGGAACAACGATGAACCGCCGTAGGGCGCGGAGCCCGCGCAGGCAAGTATTTTGGGATATACCGTTCCGAAACGTTCGAATTCCCTTCCGGGAGATTGCCACGCTTCGGCTACGCCTTCGCTCGCAATGACAATGTGTACGCTCGTTTTTAATGTCATTTCGACCGAAGTGAGGACAACAGTCCGAACGCAGCGGAGAAATCCCCCTCGGAAAGCGGTGCGCCACCGCGGGCAAGCGAGTAAATCAAGGCTTCCCCTTGGGGGGGGAAGCTGTCGCATAGCGACTGATGAGGGGTTGTATTTTACGTGTCGTTTGCCTTAACCCGACCCCTCATTCGTCACTCGGATCGCTAACGCTCACACTCGTGCCACCTCCCCCCAAGGGGGAAGGCAAAGTAAAGTCCGCTATCGCGGTATTGCCTGCGAACGAGGCACACCCATACCACGTTTTA
>CAKQPR010000042.1 GCA_934270565.1 uncultured Clostridia bacterium
GGTGCACCATAAGGAGTTCGAATCCCTAACCTTCGGTTCCGTAGACCGACGCTCTATCCAGTTGAGCTAATGGTGCTTACGCTATTCGCGGCGGTAAATCGCCACAATCAAGCCTATATATTATAGGAAATCCGCGCGTAAAAGTCAAGGAAAACGAAGCGATTTTTAAAATATTATTTTGCGCGGCGGCAACGCGGGGTTCAATCGGCGAAATAAATCGAATCGACGACGAGCTTTGCAAGGGTTTTCGGATCTTCGGCGCAATCGTTGTCGAGCCAATTCATCGACACGTTGAACAGCATACCCGCGTAAAGATACGGCGCGTAGGACGTTTTGTCGGGGTGTTCGCGGTTGAAAAGCGCGGTAAAATTCCTGTTGAGGTAATCGAGGTAGAAATATTCGAGACGAGCTTTGCGGATGAGTTTCAGCTCGTTTTTCTGCGAGCGGAATTTCTCGAAAACGGTAGTCACAAGATCGACGTAATCGGCTTTGCAACGCGGAATAAACCGCTGATCGTAAACGAATTCCTTGCGGTTGTGTTCGAAATAATACAGAATAACGTCGTTTTTGCTTCTGAAATGGCGATAGAACGTCGCCCGCCCTACTCCCGCCTTGCGCGCGACGTCGGTTATGCCGATTTCGTCGAACGGATAATCCTTCATAAGCTTGAACAGCGCCTGCACGATATAGAATTTCGAGTATTCTTCCTGTTCGTACACGATACGATTTCTCCTTTTTCGTCTCATCGGGCAGAACAAACCGCGCGGGATCGTCTAAGCGCCCCCGAAAACGGTTGATTTTCCCTAGCTGACAAGTATATAATACACTTGTCTCACGGAAAAGTCAACCGATATGCGCAGCGGTTGGGACAAAATTCGCGGACAAAAATTTTTCAGAGGTATAAAAAAATGAAAGAAAAGGATTTTGTCGCTTACGAATACGCGACCAAGAAAGTAAACGCCAAGGACAAGGTAAAGGCGGTGGATCTTTACGAATCGTTCGGCTGGGAAGTAACCGGAGTTTCGCCCGCACGCACGCTCGGAAGCGTCACGTTATCGCTTCGCCGCGACCGCAAGATCGCGCATCGTCAGGAACTGAACAGGCTTCAGCGCGAAGCGGAAGAGCTTTCGGAAGTCGTGGCGAATCTCGAAAAGAGCAAGACGTTCGGGGCGAGCGTGTTCGCGTATATTTTCGGGTGCGTCGCGGCGCTCGTACTCGGCGGCGGAATGAGCCTCGTTATGACGGTCGGAGGGCTTACGGCGACGATCGGAGGGATCGCGCTCGGGGTCGCGGGAATCGTGATGTACGCGATAAACTATCCGATTTACGCCAAGATCGCGGACAAAAAAACGCGCGAAGTTCTGCCGCTTATCGACGATAACGACGAAAAATTCGCCGTCACGCTCGAAAAAGGCAACGAGCTCCTGACTGCGAACGAAATCTGATGAAAAAAGACCGCAAAAACGGAATAATTACGGAAACGGTTTCGCGTATCCGTGACGATTACGAATATCGGACGACGGTTTCGGCTGCCGTCTCGATATTCGTTTCGTTGTTTTTCGCCGCGTACAACTTCGCGCTGTGGCTCGGGAACGGATACGAATGGAATATCGGAATCGCCGTTTATTACGCGCTTCTGTGCGCGGTACGGGCGATCGTGGTCATCTCCGAAGCTCGAGAAACCGCCCGCGGCGATACACCGAAAAACGGGCTTATCGCGGAAAAAACCGCCGTTGCCGCCGGTATTTTCACCTGCCTTATATCGGTCGCGCTCGTTCTGCCGATCGCGCTGATGACGGTAAGCCGCCGCGAAGTCCGCTACGGAACGATCACCGCAATAACCGTCGCGACGTACACGACATATAAAATCGTAATTGCGGTAAGGGCGTTTTTACGGACGAGACACGGCTTTTCGATCGAGGCTTCGACGCTGAAAAGCATAGGTTTCATCGACGCTCTCACGTCGGTGCTAAGCCTTAAATACACGCTAATCGTAACGTTCGGAAGCATGGACGCCGGTATGTTCACGCTGTGCGCGTTTTCGAGCTTCACGCTTTGGGTAGGCGTAGTCGGACTGTCGGTAAGACTGCTCGTCGTTTCGATAAAAGCTTTTAAGGACGCGCGAGCCGCGAAAGCAAATGAGTAAAACTCAGCGTTTTTTCTTTTTCGGAGCGGGCGTAACCGCAACCAAAATATCGATAACGCGCGCCGTCAGTTCCTCGTTTTCGACGTCGAGAACGTAATGTTCTTTCGCGCCGTCATACGGATAACCGCTGTCCGCGCCCGCCATAATTTCGGCAAACTCGGGCAGTTTTTTGACGAAAACCGTGTTGTCGCACACTAAAAGCGCGGGTTTACCGTCAACGTAAATCAGATATTCGCCGAACATTTTCTTGCATGTAACGGGCAAAGAAGTCTGTAACCGTTCGAGCACAAACTCGACGTAATTCGGATCGGTAGCCATAATTTCTCCTTTCGCAGTCGTTTGACGTTTTCACAACCGATTATAACTCTTTTCGTGCGATTTTGCAAGCAAATCGTTTATAAAACCGCCGAGTCCCGCCAGTTTTCGCACAAGCGCCGCCCATTCCCGCACCTCTGCCCTATAACCAAAGCCTTAATCGGCAAAAATTTTACTCTTTTTGCAAAACTACGCTAAAAAGCCTTGATTTTTTTCTGCGGATAGTGTATAATATACCTCGCTACGGTAGTGCGGGTAGTAATTACACGCGCCCCGTCTGCATTTGGAGAGGTATCGAAGTGGTCATAACGGCCCTGACTCGAAATCAGGTATACAGCAATGTATCGTGGGTTCGAATCCCACCCTCTCCGCCAATCAAAACCTAAATCGAATACGAAAGTGTTTGGTTTAGGTTTTTCTTTTGCAAAAATTCAGGTCTTATC